>NZ_JAGSOV010000025.1 GCF_023898865.1 Pseudonocardia humida | reverse complement strand
TCGCCCCCCGCCGCAAACCACCCGGGGTTCTTTGGGACCGGTCCAAAACGACGACAGGTTCGTTCTCGACGGGTCGTGGCTCGGGGTGGAGCGTCACACCCCTGCACCGGGCGGGGTCCGGGGCGAACCGGAAGGATGCCCGCGTGGCTGATTTCGCGGTGTGGGCGCCGCTGCACGACCGGGTCCGCGTCCTGGTGGACGGGACCCCCCATCCGATGACCCCGGACGGCGCCGGCTGGTGGCGCTCCGACGTCGGCGGCGCCCAGCCCGGCGCGGCCTACGCGTTCCTGCTCGGCGACGACGAGACCCCGCTGCCCGATCCGCGCTCGCAGTGGCAGCCCGCAGGCGTGCACGGCGCCTCCCGGCTCTACGACGGCGACTGGCACATCTGGACCGACCAGTCCTGGACCGGGCGCCAGCTGCCCGGCAGCGTCGTCTACGAGCTGCACATCGGCACGTTCACCCCCGCGGGCACCTTCGACTCCGCGATCGAGCGCCTCGACCACCTGGCCCACCTGGGGATCGACCTGGTCGAGGTGCTGCCGGTCAACGCCGTCGACGGGCCGCGCAACTGGGGCTACGACGGCGTCGGCTGGTACGCCGTCACCGAGAACTACGGCGGCCCCGACGCCTTCAAGCGGTTCGTCGACGCCTGCCACACCCGCGGCATGGGCGTGCTGCTCGACGTCGTCTACAACCACCTCGGGCCGTCCGGGGCCTACCTCGACCGCTTCGGCCCGTACTTCGCCGGCTCCAACATCTGGGGGCCATCGCTCAACCTCGACGGCGCGCACTCCGAGCACGTGCGCCGCTTCGTCATCGACAACGCGAAGATGTGGCTGCGCGACTTCCACGTCGACGGCCTGCGCATCGACGCCGTGCACGCGCTGCGCGACACCCGCGCCACCCACCTGCTCGAGCAGCTCGCCGTCGAGGTGGAGGCGCTGTCAACGCACCTCAACCGGCCGCTCTCGCTGATCGCGGAGTCCGACCTGAACGACCCGCGGATGGTCACCCCCCGCGAGGCGGGCGGCTACGGCCTGCACGGCCAGTGGACCGACGACATCCACCACACCCTGCACACCACGCTCACCGGCGAGGGCCAGGGCTACTACGCCGACTTCGCCACCGCCGGGCTCACCGGCCTGCAGCACGTGTTCACCCGCGCGTTCCTGCACGAGGGCACCTGGTCGAGCTTCCGCCAGCGCAACCACGGGGCCCCGGTCGACACCAAGCGCATCCCCGGCCACCGGTTCCTGGCCTACCTGCAGAACCACGACCAGATCGGCAACCGGGCCACCGGCGACCGGCTCACCCAGACCCTCTCCCCCGGCCTGCTGGCCTGCGGCGCGGCCCTGGTGCTCGGCTCACCGTTCACCCCGATGCTGTTCATGGGCGAGGAGTGGGGGGCCCGCACGCCCTGGCAGTTCTTCTCCTACTTCCCCGACGAGGGCCTGCGCGACGCCGTGCGCAAGGGCAGGCGCGCCGAGTTCGCCGAGCACGGCTGGGGCGACGCGGAGGTCCCCGACCCGAACGCCGAGTCGACGTTCCTGGACTCCAAGCTCGACTGGGACGAGCCGGTCGGCGAGCCGCACGCCACCCTGCTGCGGCTGCACCGCGAGCTGATCGCGCTGCGCCGGGCCTGGCCGGAGCTGTCCGACCCGTGGCTGGACGAGGTCGAGGTCGACGTCGACGAGGTGGCCCGCACCGTCGTGCTGCACCGGGGCAGGCTGCGGGTGGCCTGCAACCTGGGCGGCGAGCCGGTCACGCTGGCGATGAACGGGACCGTCGCCCGCATCCTGCTGGCCAGCGAACCCGTCGAGGGCCACGAGGACGCGATCGCCCTGCCGCCGGAGGCGTTCGCGATCGTGCAGCTGGGGTGATCCGGGGTCCTTCCCGAAACGGCCCCGCGGGTGGGTCGGCTCGGTACCCTGCGTCCATGTCCGCCTCCCCCGACGAGCCCGGTGACCTCCGCAGGAGGGTGAGCGCGCTGGAGCGGCGCATCGAGGAGGTGGCGGCCGACGCATCGGCCGCCCGCCACCTCGCCGCCGCCAACGACCGCGACTACGCCGACCTGGCCATCAAGGTCGACGCCAACCGCTCGGCCGTCAACGCGCTCGGCGTGCAGACCGCCGCCCGGTTCGACCGGTTGGAGAACGAGGTGCGCAGCGGCTTCGGCGAGGTCCGCGCCAAGCTCGACCAGGCCGCGGCCGGTCAGCAGCGCATCGTCGAACTGATCACCGGCCTGATCGAGCGCGGGGACGACCGGTAGCGGCGCGACGAAGCCCCGGTCCCGCCCGTGGAGGGCGGCGCCGGGGCTTCGTCGTGGTCGGGTCGGGTCAGAGCAGGCCCAGGCCCTTGACGGCCTCGCGCTCCTCGTTCAGCTCGGCGACCGAGGCGTCGATCCGCGAGCGGGAGAACTCGTCGATCTCCAGGCCCTGCACGATCTCCCACGCGCCGCCCCGGGAGACGACGGGGAAGCTGGAGATGAGCCCCTCCGGCACGCCGTAGGAGCCGTCGGACGGGATGGCGGCGGAGGTCCAGTCGCCCGCCGGGGTGCCGTTCACCCAGTCGTGCACGTGGTCGATGGCCGCGTTCGCCGCGGAGGCCGCCGACGACGCCCCGCGCGCCTCGATGATCGCCGCGCCGCGCTTGGCCACGGTGGGGATGAAGGTGTCGCGCAGCCAGGCCTCGTCGACCTGCTCGGCGGCGACCTTGCCGTTGACCTCGGCGTGGTAGAGGTCGGGGTACTGGGTGGCCGAGTGGTTGCCCCAGATCGTCAGCTTGGTGATCTCGGTGACCGGCACCGACAGCTTCTTGGCCAGCTGGCCGACGGCGCGGTTGTGGTCGAGCCGGGTCATCGCGGTGAACCGCGCGGCCGGCACGTCGGGCGCGGCGGCCTGGGCGATCAGCGCGTTGGTGTTGGCCGGGTTGCCCACGACCAGCACGCGGATGTCGTCGGCCGCACCGGCGTTGATCGCCCGGCCCTGCGGGGCGAAGATCCCCCCGTTGGCCTCGAGCAGGTCGCCGCGCTCCATCCCCTTGCTCCGCGGGCGGGCACCGACCAGCAGCGCGACGTTGGCGCCGTCGAAGGCGGCGGTGGCGTCGTCGGTGATGTCGATGCCGCTCAGCAGCGGGAACGCGCAGTCGTCGAGCTCCATCGCGGTGCCCTCCGCTGCCTTCACCGCCTGCGGGATCTCCAGCAGGCGCAGCCGGACCGGGGTGTCGGGCCCCAGCAGCTGCCCGGAGGCGATCCGGAACAGCAGCGCGTAGCCGATCTGGCCGGCGGCTCCGGTGACGGTGACGTTGACAGGTGCGGTGGTCGACGCAGACACGCAGGCAGGCTAGCCCCCACCCGGCGCAGCCGCCGTGACGGGGAGCACCGGCGACGGGTGTCCGGTGACACATCGCCGGCACCCGCCGCTCTAGGCTGCCCGCCATGCCCGCCCCGTCCGGAGGGTCGCTCGACCCCGGCGCCACCCCGCTGCGCGACCGGATCCCGGCCCCCGACCTCGCCCGCGGCGGGATGCTGCTGCTCATCGCGCTGGCCAACGTGGTGTTCTGGGCGCACGGGCGCCCACTCGGGCTGCGCGGCTACCCGCCCGACCCGCGGGGCGTCGACCAGGTCGTCACGATCGCGCAGCTGGCGCTGGTGGACGGGCGGGCGTACCCGCTGTTCGCGCTGCTGTTCGGGTACGGCGTCGTGCAGCTGGCCCGGCGCCGGGCCGCGGTGGGCGTGCCCGCGCCCGCCGTGGTGCGCCTGGTGCGCAGGCGGGGCTGGTGGCTGCTGCTGATCGGTGTCGCGCACGGGGTGCTGCTGTTCCCCGGCGACGTCGTCGGCGCCTACGGCCTGGTGGCCGTGCTGCTGGCCGGGGCGCTGGTGCACGCGGCGGGCGACCGCGCCCTGCTGGTCGTGGTCGGGTGCGGCGCCACGGTGGTCACGGTCGTCGGCGCGGCGGTGGCGCTCGCTCCCGGGCCCGGCACCACCGCCGTGCTCCCGTCCACGGCCCTCGCCGATCCGCTGGCCGCGCTCGGCGCCCGCGCGGTCGACTACCTCGGCGGCGGTCTGATCGGCTCGGTGCTCGGGGTGTTCGGGGCGGTGGCGCTGGGCACGTGGACCGCCCGGCGCGGCCTGCTCGACGACCCCGCGGCGCACCGGCCCCTGCTGGTGCGCCTGGCCGTGGGCGGCCTGGGCGCCGCGGTGCTCGGCGGCCTGCCGCTGGCGCTGATCGCCGGTGGCGTCTGGGCGGCGCCCTTCGCCGTGACGGCGGCGGCGGGCGCCCTGCACGCCCTGACCGGCTACGCCGGCGGGCTCGGCTACGCCGCGCTGTTCGGGCTGCTCGCCCTGGGCCGCGCCGGGCGCGACCCCGGCGTCGTGGCGCGGGCCGTGCGGGCGTGCGGGCAGCGCTCGCTGTCGTGCTACCTGGCCCAGTCGGTGGTGTTCGCCGCCCTGCTGCCGGCGTGGACGCTCGGCCTGGGCGCGGTGCTCGGTCCCGGCGCGGCGGCGCTGGTGGCGATCGGGGTCTGGCTGGTGATCCTGGTCGCCGCCGCCGCCTCCGATCGGCTCGGCGCACGGGGACCGGCCGAGACGCTGCTGCGCCGGTTGACCTACGGGTCGCGCTGACCGGCCCCGCGAGTCGGGCGGTTGTCGGGATCCGCCACGGGTGCCGGTACCGCGGGGCTACCGTTCAGCCATGTCCCAGAGTCCCCCACCGGGGTGGCGCCCCGGCCCCGACGAGGAGCGACCGTCCTGGATGGGCGCGCCCGGCTACCAGCCCCACCAGGAGCTCCCCCCGCACGCGCCGATGCCCGGCGCGCCGCCGTACCCGGCCGGCATCGAGCCGGACCCGGCACCCGTGGGCCGACCCGGCCCGCGCACGAGCTACCCGCTGGCGCTCGGCGCGACCTCGATCGGCGCCGCCCTCCAGCTGGTGATCCTGCTGGCCCTGGCCGGGCCGCCGCCGTCGTCCGCGGCGTTCGGTGCGGTCGTCGGCAGCACGGTCGTGCCGACCGCGCTCGGCTCGCTGGTGCTGTGGCTCATCGCCCGCAAGCGCGCCTGGCCCTTCTGGCTGCTCGCGATCGTGGGGGTCGTGATCTACTTCGCCATCCGGCTGCTGGCCACGGCGTCACGGCTCGGCGCGGCCTGACGACCGCCCTCCCGGCGGGCGCCGTCACCCGGGATCGACCCCGTCGGTCGAGCGCCGCCGGGCGCTGATGACGCCGGTGTCGAAGCCCGCCACGTGCAGCCCGCCGTGGAACCGCGCGTGCTCGACCTTCAGGCAGCGGTCCATCACCACCTGCAGCCCGGCCGCCTCCGCCCGCCGCGCCACGGCCTCGTCGAACAGCCCGAACTGGGTCCAGAAGGTGCGCACGCCGGGCGGGAGCGCCAGCACGTCGTCGAGCACGGCGGGCAGGTCGGAGCGGCGCCGGAACACGTCGACCAGGTCCGGGACGACCGGCAGCTCGGCCAGGCTCGGGTAGCAGGGCCGCCCGAGGATCTCCGTCTCGTTCGGGTTGACCATCAGCACCCGGAACCGCGTGCTGGCCAGCAGGTACGTGGAGACGAAGTTGCTGGCCCTGGCCGGGTTGGCCGACGCCCCGACCACCGCGACCGTGCGCGTCTCGCGCAGGATGCGCAGCCGCTCGGCGGGGCTCGGGTTCTGCCAGGTGGAGGCGGTCGTGGTCATGCCGCACCCCCGGCGACCGGCAGGACGGCCGGGCCCGTCGCCGTGGCGAGGGCGCGGTCGAGGTCCCAGATGATGTCCTCGGCGTCCTCGAGGCCGACGCTGATCCGGATCAGGTCCGGCGGTACCCCGGCGTCGCGCAGCTGGTCGTCGGTGAGCTGCTGGTGGGTGGTCGAGCCGGGGTGGATGACCAGGGTGCGGGCGTCGCCGATGTTGGCCAGGTGGCTGCACAGCTGCAGCGACTCGATGAACCGCCGGCCCGCCTCCCGCCCGCCCTTCACCCCGAACGAGAACACCGCCCCGGGCCCCAGCGGCAGGTAGCGCCGGGCCAGCTCGTGGCCGGGGTGGCCGGGCAGGCCCGCCCAGCGGACGTACGCGATGCGCGGGTCGGCGGCGAGCCAGCCCGCGACCTCGTGGGTGTTGCGCATGTGCGCGTCCATCCGCTGCGGCAGCGTCTCCACGCCCTGCAGCAGCAGGAACGCGCTGTGCGGGGAGAGCGCGGGCCCGATGTCGCGCAGCTGCTCGGCGCGCAGCTTGGTCAGGAAGCCGAGCTCGCCGAAGTTGCCCCACCAGCTCAGCCCGCCGTAGGCGGGCACGGGCTCGGTCATCTGCGGGAAGTTGCCGTTGCCCCAGTCGAACCGGCCGGACTCGACCACCACCCCGCCCAGCGTGGTGCCGTGGCCGCCGAGGAACTTCGTCGCCGAGTGGATGACGACGTCGGCGCCGTGCTCGATCGGCCGGCACAGGTACGGCGTGGCCATCGTGGCGTCGACGACCAGCGGCAGCCCGGCGGCGTGCGCGACGTCGGCCAGCGCGGCGATGTCGGTGACGTCGCCGCTGGGGTTGGCCACGACCTCGGCGAACAGCAGCTTGGTACGGGGGGTGATCGCGGCGGCCATGCCGTCGGCGCCCGCGGCGTGCGGCACGAACGTGGTGTCCACCCCGAACCGGCGCAGCGTCACGTCGAGTTGGGTGACCGTGCCGCCGTAGAGCCCGGCCGCCGCGACGATGTGGTCGCCCGCGCCGGCGAGCGTGGCGAAGGTGAGGAACTCCGCGGCCTGCCCGCTGGCCGTGCACACCGCGCCGATGCCGCCCTCCAGGCTGGCCAGCCGCTCCTCCAGCACCGAGACGGTGGGGTTGGCGATGCGGCTGTAGATGAGGCCGTACTTCTGCAGCGCGAACAGGCTCGCCGCGTCCTGGGTGTCGCCGAAGACGAAGCTGGTGGACTGGTAGATCGGCACCGCCCGGGCCCCCGTGGTGGCGTCCGGGACGTGCCCGGCGTGCACGGCCCGCGTCCGGAAGCCCCAGTTGCGCTCGCTCATCGCTCTCCCTCGCTGCGCGAGCTCGGCGCTTCGCGCAAAGGCGCTGTGTTGAACGATTCGCTCGCAGGCTCGCTCATGAAGCCATCCTGCCCCGGCTCAGGCGTCGATGGTGAGCCGGTAGAGCGGGCGCACACCGCGCCGGTCGATCTCGGTGAACCCGGCCCCCTCGAACATCGAGGTGACCCCGACGTAGGCCTCCATCGCGATCAGCTCGCGGCGGGACTCGTCGAGCGGGTGGCCCTCCACCGCCTCCGCCCCCCGCCCGCGGGCGTGCTCGACCGCGGCCGCCAGCAGCGCGTGCGCCACGCCCCGGCCGCGGGCCCGCTTCGACACGACGAAGCACAGCACCGACCACACGCCCTCCCCCGGCGCCGGCTTGAGCACCCGGGTGCGCTCCAGGTGGGGCAGGAACTCCTCGCGCGGCGCGACGGACACCCAGCCGACGGGCCCCTCGTCGTCGTAGGCGAGCAGCCCCGGCTCCGCCCCGGAGGCCACGATCTCCTCGAACGCCCCCCGCCGCTCGTCGACCTGCATCGCGTTCCACCGCGGCTTGGGCATCCGGAAGTACGTGCACCAGCAGCGCCGCGGCTCACCGCCCTCGTCGAACAGCGCCACGAGATCGACCCACCGCTGCGACGTGACCGGCCTGATCGTCAGCTCACCCACTCGTCAGGTGTACCCGCGCACCCCGACAACCCCCCGTCGAGAACGAACCTGTTGTCGTGTGGACCGGTCCAAACGACGACAAGTTCGTTCTCGACGGTCAGGGGGTGGGGGCGAGGTGCTCGCGGAAGAAGTCGAGGATGCGGCGGTGGGCGTCGCGGGCGCTGGGCTCGTGGTACTCCGCCCGCAGCGGCAGGTGCGGGCCGAGGCGGCCCATCAGGCCGTCGGTGCGGGTGAAGAACGAGTGCCCGGCATCGGGGTAGACCTTGACGTCGTGCGGCTGGCCGAGCTCGTCGAGGCGGGCCGGGAGCTTGTCCGCGAACCCGCGGGTGGTGCGGTCGCGCCCGCCGAAGCTGGCGACGACCGGGCACGCCCGGGGCAGGTCGACGGCCTGCGGGTAGAACGGCGCGCTCACCTTGTACAGCCCGGTGCGGGCCAGCAGCAGCGCGAAGCTGCCGCCCATGCAGAAGCCGATCGCGCCGACGCGCTCGGCGTCGACCTCGGGGCGGGCGACCAGCCAGCGGCGCGCGTTCTCCAGGTCGTGCAGGGCGCGGCCCTCCCCGCGCAGCATCGTGCGCATGGTCCGCAGGACGCACAGCGGCTTGGGGCCGGCCGCGGCGAACAGGTCGGGGATCAGCACGACGTAGCCTTCGGCGGCGAGGTCGCGCGCGACGCGCTTCATCTCGTCGGTCATCCCGAACGCCTCGTAGATCATCAGCAGCGCCGGGCGGGGCGTGGCCCCGGGCTCGTCGGGGACGGTCAGGACGCCGGGGTAGCGGACACCACCGGCTCCGGTGAGGGTCACCTCGGTCTGCACCCGGCGGACACTACCGCCGATCAGGTCCGGGGCAGCCGGACCAGCCCCTCCTGGACCACGGTGGCGATCATCCGGCCGTCGCGGTCGGTGAACCGGCCGGTGGCCAGCCCGCGCGCGCCCGAGGCCGTCGGCGAGTAGCAGGTGTAGAGCAGCCACTCGTCGGCCCGGAACCGGCGGTGGAACCAGACGGCGTGGTCGAGGCTCGCCGAGCTCATGCCGCGCACCGGGGCGTGCCGGGTGAATACCGAGCCCAGCAGCGTGAGGTCGCTGGCGTAGGTCAGCAGGCAGACGTGCAGCTGCGGGTCGTCGGGGAGGCTGCCCGCGGCGCGCATCCACACGCGGAGTGGCTCGTCGGTCGGCTCCGTGCGGGCCCGCGACCAGGTGGGCACCCCGACGAAGCGCATGTCGATCGGCTGCTGCGCGGCGTACCAGGAGTCGAGCTTGCCGTCGCGGCGCAGCTGCTCCATCGAGGGCAGGCTCTCCGGGTCCGGGACGCCCTCCGGCGCGGGCTCGCTGTGCTCCAGGCCCTCCTGCTCCTCCTGGAACGACGCGGACAGCGAGAAGATGGCCTCGCCGCGCTGCACCGCGAGCACCCGTCGGGTGGCGAACGAGCGGCCGTCGCGCACCCGCTCGGTGGTGTAGATGATCGGCACGCTCGGGTCGCCAGCGCGGATGAAGTACGCGTGCAGCGAGTGCACGAGGCGGTCGGCGGGCACCGTGCGGGCCGCCGCCACCAGCGCCTGCCCCGCCACCTGCCCGCCGAAGACGCGGGTCGGGCTCTGCGGCGGGCTGAACCCGCGGAACAGGTTCACGTCGAGCTGTTCGAGGTCGAGCAGCTCGACGAGCGAGTCCAGCTCCGGCTGGGGGGTCTCGGCGCCGGGCACGGGGCTGGTCGCGGGGGAACCTGTCACGCGGGCATCCTCTCAGGCCCCGACCCGCGGTCGACCGGGGCGGGCGTCAGCCCAGGTCGTCCTCGCCGAGGCGGTGCACGCGGATGAGGTTGGTCGAGCCTGCGGTCCCGGGCGGGGAACCGGCCACGATGACCACCAGGTCGCCGCGGCGGAACCGGTCGATCGACAGCATGGCGTGGTCGACCTGGCGGACCATGGCGTCGGTGGACTCCACGTAGTCGACCAGGAAGGTCTCCACGCCCCAGGTCATCGCCAGCTGGCTGCGCACCTCCGGGGTGGGGGTGAACGCCAGCAGCGGCAGGCGCGTGTGCAGCCGGGCCAGCCTGCGGACCGTGTCGCCGGACTGCGTGAACGCCACGATCGCCCTGGCCGAGAGCCGCTCGCCGATGTCGCGGGCGGCGTAGGACAGCACGCCGCGCTTGGTGCGCGGGACGTGGTTGAGCGGCGGCACGTTGACCGGACCGGCCTCGACGGCCTCGACGATCTGCGCCATCGTCCGCACGGTCTTGATCGGGTAGCGGCCGACGCCGGTCTCCCCCGACAGCATCACCGCGTCGGCGCCGTCGAGCACGGCGTTGGCGACGTCGGAGGCCTCGGCCCGGGTCGGGCGGGAGTTGGTGATCATGGACTCGAGCATCTGGGTGGCCACGATGACCGGCTTGGCGTTCTCGCGGGCGATCTGGATGGCCCGCTTCTGCACCAGCGGCACGTGCTCCAGCGGCAGCTCGACGCCCAGGTCGCCGCGGGCGACCATGACCGCGTCGAAGGCCAGCACGATGGCCTCGAGGTTGTCGACGGCCTCCGGCTTCTCCAGCTTGGCCACGACCGGCAGCCGGCCGCCCTTGCTGTCCATGATCTTGTGGACCAGGTCGATGTCGGCCGGGCTGCGCACGAACGACAGGGCGACCGTGTCGACCCGCAGGTCGAGGGCGAACTCCAGGTCGGCGATGTCCTTCTCGCTCAGCGCGGGCACCGAGACGTTCATGCCGGGCAGCGAGATGCCCTTGTTGTCGCTGACCGGGCCGCCCTCGGTGACCCGGCAGATGACGTCGAGGCCCTCGACGCCGATGACCCGCAGCCCGACCTTGCCGTCGTCGACGAGGAGGCGGTCGTCGGGGCGGGCGTCGTCGGCGAGGCCGGAGTAGGTGGTGGAGACCCGGTCGTGGGTGCCGGCCACGTCCTCGACGGTGATCCGCACCTCCTCGCCGGTGCGCCACTCGACGGGCCCGGTGGCGAAGCGCCCGAGCCGGATCTTGGGGCCCTGCAGGTCGGCCAGGATGCCGACGGCACGGCCCTCGCTGTCGGCCGTGGTGCGGACCATCTCGTAGACGCGCTTGTGGTCGTCGCGGTTGCCGTGGCTGAAGTTCAGCCGCGCGACGTCCATGCCGGCCTGCACGAGCTCTCGGATGCGCTCCGGGCTCGCGGTCGCCGG
The DNA here is from genome assembly GCF_023898865.1 of Pseudonocardia humida. GTDB lineage: Bacteria > Actinomycetota > Actinomycetes > Mycobacteriales > Pseudonocardiaceae > Pseudonocardia > Pseudonocardia humida. The sequence continues at coordinate 99,491 of NZ_JAGSOV010000025.1, read as the reverse complement.
ACCGATGGTGCAGACGATTTTTGTGCGACGGCTCACGTTCTTGAGTCTAGCGCGGGAACTGGAACGATCAGGAAGCAGATCCTTAAGGGCTGCACAAATGCCGGTGGACGGCACCGCTGATCGGGCGACCGGTCGACGAGCGTGCGACGACTCGACGTACGGATAGCCCGTTCGGATCACCCGAAGGAGCGAACGGGGGCACCGGAGGCCCTTCGATCAGCGGCGGGGCTGTTCGGAGGGCCCGACGTGGTCGTTGAGCCACTCGACGAGCGGGGTCACCGCGCGCCAGGTGCGGACCACGCGGTCGCGCGCGGCCGGCTCGTGCAGCACGTCGTCGGGCGCCCAGTCGCGCCTGCCGTAGAGGCCCTTGTGCCGCAGCAGGTCGAGGCGGGGGTGCTCGGGGTCGAACCCGCGCGGGCGGGTGCGCAGGGTCTCCCCCGCCACGGTGAGCCCCTCGGCGCGCAGCGCGGCCAGCCGCTTGACCAGGTCCTCGCCGCGGCGCTCGTCGTCGACCGCGGTGCGGAAACGCGCCACCTGGTCCGCGGCCATCCCGTAGTAGCCCCCGGCGGCCATCAGCCCCTCCGGGCCGACCTGGACGTAGAACGCGCCCGCGGTGGCCCCGCAGTGGTCCTTGTACGGGGTCTTGTTCTTGGCAAAGCGCAGGTCGCGGTAGGGGCGGAAGATCTTGCCGGAGCCGAACTCGGGCTCCAGGTCGGCCAGCAGCGCCTGCATCGGCGCCCGCACGTGCTCCTCGTAGACGGCCCGGTGGTCGGTCCAGTAGGCCTTGGAGTTGTCCGCGGCCAGGCCGTCGTAGAACTCGACGGCGTCCTCACCGAAGCCGGTGAAGCTCACTCCTCGCGCTCCCGCCTCGCCGCCTCCGGCGCGTCGGCGGAGGGCTTCTCGGTCGACGCCGCGGTCGACTCCTCGGTCGGCTCCGCGGCCGGCTTCGCGGGCTCCGCGGCGGCGGGCGCCTCCTCGGCGGGCCCGTCGGTCCGGGCGGCGACCTCGGTGCTCGGCTCGGCGACGGCGACGCCGCCCCCGGCCCCACCGCGGGTCGCGCCGCCCTTGCGCAGGCTCGGGGCCGGGTCGGTCGCGTCGTCCGGGTCGACGGCGCCGTCGGCGTCGGTGTCGGTGTCGGACCACTCCAGCACCTCGCGCGGCTTGCGGACCAGCGCCACGTAGAGCACGGCCGCCACGAACACCACGGCGGACACCACCACGTTGATCCGGATGTCGCCGAAGACGCGGGTGGCCTCGTCGGTGCGCATCTGCTCGATGAAGAACCGCCCGGCGGTGTAGCCGGCCACGTAGATCGCGAACGCCCGGCCGTGCCCGAGCCGGAACCGCCGGTCGGCCCACACCACGATGGCGGCCACCGCCAGGTTGAGCAGCAGCTCGTACAGGAACGTGGGGTGCACGACCTCGATCGGCGTTTTGTCGAGCGCGACGCCGCCCAGCGGGTCGACGGCGCCGGTCGCCGGGTCGACCCTGCGGTAGATCTCCAGGCCCCACGGCAGGTCGGTGGGGGCGCCGTACAGCTCCTGGTTGAAGTAGTTGCCCAGCCGCCCGACGGCCTGCGCGACCACGATGCCCGGGGCGACGGCGTCGGCGAAGAACGGCAGCGGGATCCCCCGGCGCCGGCAGCCGATCCAGGCCCCGACGCCACCGAGCGCGATGGCGCCCCAGATGCCCAGGCCGCCCTCCCAGATCCGCAGCGCGGCGAGCGGGTCGCCGGTGGGGCCGAAGTACTTCGGCCAGTCGGTGGCCACGTGGTAGAGCCGGCCGCCGATCAGGCCGAACGGCACCGCGAACACGGCGACGTCGGTGACGGTCCCGGCGGGGCCGCCGCGGGCGACGAACCGCCGCTCACCCCAGACCACCGCGATGACGATGCCGGCGATGATGCACAGCGCGTACGCCCGGATCGGGACCGGTCCGATGTACCAGACCCCCCGGTCCGGGCTCGGGATGTAGGCCAGGACGGTGCTGGCGGCCAGCGCTGCGCTCACGTCGCCAACGGTAGCGCGGGGGCCTCAGGCCCCGGTTGCGGCACTCGCGGGGGCGCCGCGCCGCGCGCCACCGGCCAGCTCGGCGGCCAGGTCGCGGACGCCGTCGGCGCCGGCCCGCTCGGCCGCCGTCACGAACGCCGACCCGACGATGACCCCGTCGGCGAACGCGGCCACCTCGGCCGCCTGCTCGGCCGACCGCACGCCCAGCCCCACGCCGATGGGCAGCGACGTGTGCCGCCGGCAGCGCTCGACCAGCGCCGGGGCCGCGGAGGCCACCGCGTCGCGGGCACCCGTGACGCCCATGGTGGAGGTGGCGTAGAGGAACCCGCGGGCGGCTCGCGCGGTCGAGGCGATCCGCTCCTCCGACGACGACGGCGCGACCAGGAAGGTCCGGTCGAGGCCGTGCGCGTCGGAGGCCTCGATCCACTCCCCGGCCTCGTCCGGGATGAGGTCGGGGGTGATGACGCCCAGCCCGCCCGCCGCGGCCAGGTCGCGGGCGAAGGCGTCGACGCCGTAGCGCAGCACCGGGTTGAAGTAGGTCATCACCACGGCCCGGCCGCCGGCCGCGGACACGCGCTCGACGACGGCGAACACGTCGCGCAGCCGGAAGCCCGCGCGCAGCGCGGTGTCGGCCGCGGCCTGGATGGTGGGGCCGTCCATCACCGGGTCGGAGTACGGGACGCCGACCTCCAGCAGGTCGCACCCGCCCTCCACCATCGCCGACAGCAGCTCGACCGAGCCGTCCACGGTCGGGTAGCCGGCGGGGAGGTAGCCGACCAGGGCCGCCCGACCCTGCGCCCGGCAGTCCTGGAAGATCTTCTCGACCCGGCTCATCGCTCTCCCTCGCAGGGCTCGGTCGGCGCTGCGCCCAGGCGCTGTATCGATGATTCGCTCGCCAGCTCGCTCATCGCTCTCCCTCGCAGGGCTCGATCGCCGCTGCGCCCAGGCGCCGTGTCGATGATCCGCTCGCCAGCTCGCTCATCGCTGCACCGCTCCCGTGTCGGCCCCGGCCGGGGAGGGCTCGTCCTGGGCCGGGGACCGGCCGGACAGGTCGGCCTCGGCGATCGCGGTGCCGCTGGCCTCCGCGGCGCTCTCACCCTCGACCATCCCGAACCACCGGGCGGCCGTGTCGACGTCCTTGTCGCCGCGCCCGGAGAGGTTCACCAGGATCACCGCGTCCGGCCCGAGCTCGCGGCCCAGCCGCAGCGCCCCGGCGATCGCGTGCGCCGACTCGATGGCCGGGATGATGCCCTCGGTGCGGCAGAGCAGCGCGAACGCCTCCATCGCCTCGGCGTCGGTGACCGGCGAGTACTCGGCGCGGCCCAGGTCCTTGAGCAGGGCGTGCTCCGGGCCGACGCCCGGGTAGTCCAGCCCCGCGGAGATCGAGTGCGACTCGGCGGTCTGGCCGTCCTCGTCCTGCAGGAGGTAGGACATCGCGCCGTGCAGGGCGCCGGGCGAGCCCTCGGACAGGGTGGCGCCGTGGCGGCCGGTCTCCACGCCGTCGCCGCCGGGCTCGTATCCCACCAGCCGCACGCCGGGGTCGTCGAGGAAGGCGTGGAAGATGCCGATCGCGTTGGACCCGCCGCCGACGCACGCGGCCACCGCGTCGGGCAGCCTGCCGACCCGGTCGAGCACCTGGGCGCGCGCCTCCATCCCGATGACCCGGTGGAAGTCGCGGACCATGGCCGGGAACGGGTGCGGGCCGGCCACGGTGCCGAGCAGGTAGTGCGTCTCGTCGACGTTGGTGACCCAGTCGCGCAGCGCCTCGTTGATCGCGTCCTTGAGGGTGCGCGAGCCGGACTTGACCGGGATGACGGTGGCCCCGAGCAGCCGCATGCGGGCGACGTTGAGCGCCTGGCGCTCGGTGTCGACCTCGCCCATGTAGATCACGCACTCCAGGCCCATGAGGGCGCAGGCGGTGGCGGTGGCGACGCCGTGCTGGCCGGCGCCGGTCTCGGCGATGACCCGCTTCTTGCCCATGCGCTTGGTCAGCAGCGCCTGGCCCAGCACATTGTTGATCTTGTGCGAGCCGGTGTGGTTGAGGTCCTCCCGCTTGAGCAGGATCCGCGCGCCGCCGGCGTGCTCACCGAGCTTCGGCGCGTCGGTCAACGGGGACGGACGCCCGGTGTAGTCGCGGTGCAGCCGGTCGAGCTCGTCGAGGAACTCCGGGTCGGCGCGCGCCTTCTGGTAGAAGACGGTGAGCTCGTCCAGCGCCGCGATCAGCGCCTCCGGGACGAACCGGCCCCCGTAGCGGCCGAAGTGGCCGCCCTCGTCGGGGTCGTGCTCGGAGGGATGCGCGACACCGTCGCTCGCCTTGACGTCCACAAGTCCATCCTGGGTAGTGCGCGTGCGGGCCGCCATCCGATTCGGCCGCCCGCGGTGTCAACGAACGGCGGAGCTCACCGGACCGCCCGCGAGCAGGACGGGTGGAAACCGGCCGCGACCAGGCTGCGGACCGCGGCCTTCGGGTCGCCGCTGGTGACCAGGCCCTCGCCGACGAGCACGGCGTCGGCCCCCCACCCCGCGTAGGTGAGCAGGTCGCCCGGTCCGCGCACGCCCGACTCGGCCACCCGCAGCACGTCGGTGGGCAGGCCCGGGGCCATCCGACCGAAGATGCTCCGGTCGACCTCCAGGGTGTGCAGGTTGCGCGCGTTGATCCCGATCAGCCGGGCGCCCGCCTCCAGGGCGCGGTCGCACTCCTCCTCGGTGTGCACCTCGATCAGCGCCGTCATCCCCAGCGACTCGACCCGGTCGAGCAGCGCGAGCAGCACGTTCTGCTCCAGGGCCGCGACGATCAGCAGCACCAGGTCGGCGCCGAACGCGCGCGCCTCGTGCACCTGGTAGGGGGTGACGACGAAGTCCTTGCGCAGCACCGGCACGTCCACCGCGGCGCGGACGGCGGCGAGGTCGGCCAGCGACCCGCCGAACCGGCGCTGCTCGGTGAGCACGCTGATGACGCGGGCGCCGCCCTCGGCGTAGGTGGCCGCCAGCTGGGCCGGGTCGGCGATCGGCGCGAGATCGCCCTTGGACGGGCTGCGCCGCTTGACCTCGGCGATCACGCCGATGCCGGGGGCGCGCAGCGCCGCCATCACGTCCTTCGGCGGCGGTGCCGCGGCGGCGCGGCGCTTGATCTCCGCGAAGTCGACCTCCGCCTCGCGCACGGCGAGGTCCGCCCTGACACCGTCCACGATGGAATCGAGGACGCTGCCCCTGCCGTTCTCCATGGCAGCTGGTCCCCCTTTCCGATTGGGCCGGGCCGCAGCCATGCTAGACGTCGGCCCACTTCAGGGATCGTCCACCCTGCCGGTGCGGCCCGCGGGACCGCCCCCGGTCGTGGGGTCGCGGCCCTCGTCGAGGTCGTCCCAGGCGCGCCGGTCGGGGTCGCGGGCCGGGTCGGCTCGTCCACCCGTGGCGTACCGGGCCCCGAAGCGGGGCAGCCGCGGTTCCCGCAGCAGTATGAAGATCCCGACCCCCACCAGCAGCAGCGCCCCGGCCGCGGCGAGCGCGGGAGCGGGCGTCGCGGTCACGGGCAGCCCGGCCAGGTCGGCGACCGGCGCCCCGCCCGGCAGGCTCGCCCCACCGGCCGCCGCCACCGGGTCGCCGACGAGCACCGGCACCACCGCCAGCCCGACGACGACGGCCGCCCCGACGAGCAGGACCCCGAGGATCCGGCGCAGCAGACCCGACATCGCCACCGCACTGGCGATGCCGCCCAGCGCCAGCAGCGCCATCCCGGTGAGTGACGGGGCCAGCATGCCCCCCGACAGCGGCACCGCCGCCCGTCCGGGCGGGCTGACCTCCGCCCAGGTGAGCGCCGAGGACCCGGCCAGCGCCGCCGCGGCCAGCGCCAGCGCCGCGCAGACCGCGACCAGCGCCCGGGGTGAGGGCGGGGCGGTCACGCCGGCGGCGACCCGACGGCACCCGCCCGTTGGTGCCCGTCGGGCGACAGCGAGGGCGGCGCGGGGCGGCCCGCGGCGGCGGGCACGTCCAGCGTGGCCGCCGTGGCCACCGCCGAGAGCACCGCGCGGGCCTTGTTCAGGCACTCGGCGTCCTCGGCCCACGGGTCGGAGTCGGCCACGATGCCGCCACCGGCTTGCACGTACGCCACGCCGCCGCGGACGAGCGCGGTGCGGATCGCGATGGCCGTGTCGGCGTTGCCGGCGAAGTCGAGGTAGCCGACGATGCCGCCGTAGAGCCCGCGGCGGGTGGGCTCGAGCTCCTCGATGATCTCCATGGCGCGCGGCTTCGGCGCCCCGGACAGGGTCCCGGCCGGGAAGCAGGCGGTGACCGCGTCGTAGGCGGTGCGGTCGGCGCGCAGCACGCCGGTGACCGTCGAGACCAGGTGCATCACGTGGCTGTAGCGCTCGACGGAGAAGAAGTTGTGCACCTTGACCGTGCCCGGCTCGCACACCCGGCCGAGGTCGTTGCGCCCCAGGTCGACGAGCATGACGTGCTCGGCGCGCTCCTTCTCGTCGGTGCGCAGGTCCTTCTCCAGCAGCAGGTCCTCCTCCTCGGTGGCCCCGCGCCAGCGCGTCCCGGCGATCGGGTGCGTGGTCACTACCCCGTCCTGGACGGTGACCAGCGCCTCCGGGCTCGACCCGACGATGGCGAACCGCTCGCCCACCGCGGGCTCCAGCCGCAGCAGGTACATGTACGGGCTGGGGTTGGTGGCCCGCAGGACCCGGTAGACGTCGAGCGGGTCGGAGTCGCACTCCATCTCGAACCGCTGCGACACCACGACCTGGAAGGCCTCGCCCGCGCGGATCTGCTCCTTGGCCGCCTCCACCGCCGCGTGGTGCTCCGGCGACGAGCGGCGGCGGGTGAACTGCGGCTCGGCGGGCCGGTAGACCGCGATCGTGGCGGGCGCCGGCGCGGCCAGCTCGGCCGTCATCCGGTCGAGCCGGGCCACCGCGTCGTCGTAGGCCTCGTCGACGCGCTCGTCGCTGGCGTCCCAGTTGATCGCGTTGGCGATCAGCGTGATGGTGCCCTCGTGGTGGTCGACCGCGGCCAGGTCGGTGGCGAGCAGCATGATCAGCTCGGGCAGGCGCAGGTCGTCGGCGGCCAGCTCGGGCAGCCGCTCCAGCCTGCGCACGACGTCGTAGCCGAGGTAGCCGACCATGCCGCCGGTCAGCGGGGGCAGCCCGGGCAGCGGCTCGCTGTGCAGCTCCTGCAGGCAGAAGCGCAGCGCGGCCAGCGGGTCGCCGTCGGTCGGCAACCCGGCGGGCACGTCGCCGGTCCAGGTGAGCTGCCCGTCCACCGCGGTCAGCGCGGCGGCGCTGCGGGCGCCCACGAACGACCAGCGCGACCACGACCGGCCGTTCTCCGCCGACTCCAACAGGAAGGTGCCGTGCCGGTCGCCGGCCAGCTTGCGGTAGACCCCGACGGGGGTCTCGTCGTCGGCGAGCAGCCTGCGGGTCACCGGGATCACCCGGTGCCCCGCGGCGAGCTCGCGGAACTCCTCGCGACTGGGGGCGACCGTTCCGAGTGCGCCGGCAGGCGCGGTGGCGGTCATGGCGACATTGTCGCAAGCTCGCCCGTCGCACGGTCGGGGCACGGCTGCGGGACCGTGGTGATGCGGGACAATGACGACCATGGCCGCCCCCGAGCAGTCCCGGCCGGGTCGGCGCCGCGGACGCCGACCCGGCGGTGCCGACACCCGCGCCCAGCTGCTCGACGCGGCCCGCGCCGAGTTCGCCGAGCGCGGCTTCGACGGCGCCACCGTGCGGGCCATCGCCGAGCGGGCCGGCGTCGACGCGGCGATGGTCAACCACTGGTTCGGCGGCAAGGAGGCGCTGTTCACCGCCTCCCTGAACATCCCGGTCGACCCGGCCGCGCTGATCAACGACGTGCTGCCCGGCCCGCCGGAGGCCATCGCCTGGCGGATCGTGCCGCGCTTCCTGCAGCTGTGGGACACCTCGGGCGGGGGGCAGATGGTCACCCTCGTGCGCAGCATCGCCGCGCACGAGGCGGCGGCGCGGATGATGCGCGAGTTCGTCTCCCGGGTGATCCTCAAACGGGTGGTCGAGCAGGTCGCCCCCGACCGGTACGAGCTGCGGGCCGCGCTGGCCGGCACCCAGCTCATCGGCCTCGGGATGGTCCGCTACGTGCTGCGGCTCGAGCCGCTGGCCTCCGCCGACCACGCCACCGTCGTCGCCGCCGTCGCGCCGAACCTGCAGCGCTACCTCACCGGCGATCTCGACGCCCCCGCCCCCTGACCGCCCCCGTCGAGCACGAACCTGTCGTCGGTTGGACCGGTCCAGAACGGCGACGAGTTCGTTCTCGACGGTCAGGGGTCGGGGCGGTCCGGGTCGATGAAGCCCGACTCGTAGGCCGCGACGACGGCCTGGGTGCGGTCGCGCGCGCCGAGCTTGGCCAGCACGTTCCCCACGTGGGTCTTGATCGTCTCCACCCCGACCACCAGCTCCCGGGCGATCTCGGCGTTGGACAGCCCGCGGGCCATCCAGCGCAGCACCTCGCCCTCCCGCTCGGTGAGCCCCGCCCCGCGCAGCGCGTCGCCCCGCCGCTGCCCCCGCGTCGAGACCAGGTCGCGCACCGCGGCCGGGAACAGCAGCGAGTCGCCCACGGCCACCGTGCGCACCGCGCGCACGATCTCGACCGGCCGCGCCCGCTTGAGCAGGAAGCCGGTCGCGCCCGCCTGCAGCGCGTCGTAGACGTAGCCGTCGTTGCCGAAGGTGGTCAGCACCAGCACGCGCGGCGGGTCGTCCAGCGCCGTGGTGAGGTGCCGGGTGGTGGCGATGCCGTCGACGTCGGGCATCCGCACGTCCATCAGCACGACGTCCGGGCGCAGCCTGCGCACCAGGCCGGGTACCTCGGCGCCGTCCTCGGCCTCGCCGAGCACCCGCATGTCCGGTTCCGCGTCGATGATCGCCCGCAGTCCGGTGCGCACCAGCTCCTCGTCGTCGACCAGCAGCACACCGATCACAGCCGATCCCCCGGACACAGCCGCTCCCCGAACACGTCGTCGATCATTGCGGGCCGCCGAGGGGCAGCCGCACCGCGACACGCCAACCGTCGGCCTCCGGTCCCGCGGTGAGCTCGCCGCCCAGCACCCCGACCCGCTCGCGCATCCCGGCCAGGCCGCGCCCGCCGCGACCCGCGCGCGGCGCCGCCGGGCCGAGCGGGTTGGTCAGCTCCAGCTCGAGCCGGTCGGCCCCGACGTCGACCCGCACCTGGACGGGCACCCGCCCGGCGTGGCGCAGCGCGTTCGTCACGCCCTCCTGCACGATCCGGAACGCCTCGCGCGACACCACGGCCGGCACGGCCGAGACGTCGCCCCGCACCCGCGCGGTGACCACGACCCCGGCCGAGCGGGTGCCCTCGAGCAGGCCGTCGAGGTCGCCGAGGTCGGGCTGCGGGGAGCGGGTGTCCTCGGTGGCGCCGTCGCGGAGCAGCGCGAGGACGTGGTCGAGCTCGTCCAGCGCGGTGCGACCGGCCTCGGCGATCGCCTCCAGCGCGCGGGCGACGAACGCCGGGTCGCTGTCGAGCACCCGCGCCGCCGCGCCGGCCTGCAGGGTCGTCACGGTGAGCGCGTGCCCGACCGAGTCGTGCAGCTCGCGGGCGAGCCGGTTGCGCTCGGCCATCCGCCGCTCGGCCGCCCGCACCCGGTCCAGCTCGACGACCAGCCGCTCGGCCTCGGAGGGCCCGAGCAGCCGCGGGGCCAGCCGGGCCAGCACCGCCCCGCCCGCCGACACCGCGTGCAGCAGCAGCACCGGCAGCGCCAGCGCCACGAACGGCGCCCACGCCACGGCCCACCCGGAGGGCAGCGGCGACATCGTGAGCCACGGCGCGAGCAGCAGCCCCACCGTCGACGGCAGGACGAAGAACACCAGCAGCCCGGCCACCCCGCCGACCGCCATGTTGACCAGCAGCCACGCCGCGGCCCGACGGCGGGCGGGCCAGGCGTCCTCGGTGGCCGGGTCGGGCTCGGGCACCTCGGCCCCCAGCAGCGCCCGCGCCGCGGTGATCTCCAGCGCCCGCACCCCCGGCACCAGCGCCACCCCCACCGCCGCCCCGACCGCCAGCACCATCAGCAGCCCCAACGACACCGGATCGGCCCCGCCCTGCCCGAGCGCGGAGGCGAACAGCACGCCCAGCGCCAGGTAGGGCAGCAGCAGCACGGCCCCCAGCAGCAGGTGCACCGCCCGGCGGTAGGTCAGCCCGGCCCGCAGCGGGGCGAGGATCGACCGGAGCACGCCCCGATCGTCGCAAACCCGCCCGCCCCGCGGCTCCCCCGCGCGAGGGAGTCCCCTCGCCCACCGACCGGGGTTCAGGAAGGCCACCTTCAGGTCCCCACAGGACAGGAAAGCCACCTTCCTGACGCGCGGGGTTCATGAAGGTGGCCTTCCTGAACCTGGGAACGGAGGGTGGGTGCCAGGGGGTGGGTGCCAGGGGTTGGGCGTCAGGGGGTGGGGGCGGCGAGCAGGACGTCGGCGTCGAAGCAGGTGCGGGTGCCGGTGTGGCAGGCCGCGCCCTGCTGGTCGACCACGACGAGCAGGGCGTCGCCGTCGCAGTCCAGCCGGACCTCGTGCACCGCCTGCGTGTTGCCCGAGGTGTCGCCCTTGACCCAGTACTCCTGGCGGCTGCGCGACCAGTACGTGGCCCGGCCGCTGGTCAGCGTGCGGTGCAGGGCCTCGTCGTCCATCCAGGCGACCATCAGGACCTCACCGGTGCCGCGCTGCTGGGTCACCGCGCACACCAGCCCGTCGGGCGTGCGCCGCAGCCGCGCGGCGATCTGCGGGTCCAGCTGCGAGACCTCCACGCGAGCGCTCATCTGACCTCCAGCCGCGCGTCCCGCAGGACGGCCTTGACCTCGCCGATCCGGATCAGTCCGAAGTGGAACACACTGGCCGCGAGCACCGCGTCGGCCCCCGCCCGCACCGCGGGCGGGAAGTGCTCGACCGTGCCCGCCCCGCCGCTGGCGATCACCGGGATGTCCACGACGGCGCGCACCGCCGTGATCATCTCCAGGTCGAAGCCGGCCTGGGTGCCGTCGGCGTCCATCGAGTTCAGCAGGATCTCCCCGGCCCCGAGCTCCTGGCCGCGCGCCGCCCACTCGACGGCGTCGATGCCGGTGCCGCGGCGGCCGCCGTGGGTGGTGACCTCCCAGCCCGACGGCGTGGGCTCGCCGCCCTCGGGCACCTTGCGCGCGTCGACCGACAGCACGATGCACTGCGAGCCGAACCGGCGGCTGGCCTCGGCGAGCAGCTCGGGCCGGGCGATGGCGGCGGTGTTGATGCCGGTCTTGTCGGCGCCCGCGCGCAGCAGCGCGTCGATGTCGTCGGTGGTGCGGATGCCGCCGCCCACGGTGAGCGGGATGAACACCTGGTCGGCGGTGCGCCGGACCACGTCGAGCATGGTGTCGCGCCCGCTCGAGGACGCCGTGACGTCGAGGAAGGTCAGCTCGTCCGCGCCCTCGGCGTCGTAGACCCTGGCCATCTCCACCGGGTCGCCCGCGTCGCGCAGGTCGGTGAAGTTGACGCCCTTGACCACCCGTCCGGCGTCGACGTCCAGGCAGGGGATCACCCGGACCGCGACGGCCATCAGCCGGCCGCCCGTCCGGCCGCGACGTCGACCGCGCGCACGGCCTCCAGCGCCTCGGGCAGGGTGAACCGCCCGGCGTAGAGCGCCTTGCCCACGATCGAGCCCTCGATGTTCGCCCCGCCCGCGGCGGCCTCGGCCAGCGCGACCAGGTCGGCGATCCGGGAGATGCCGCCGGAGGCGATCACCGGCGCCGGGGTGCGGCGGGCGACCTCGGTGAGCAGCTCGACGTTCGGACCGCGCAGGGTGCCGTCCTTGCTGACGTCGGTGACGACGTAGCGGACGCAGCCGTCGCGGTCGAGGCGTTCCAGGGTCTCCCACAGGTCGCCGCCGTCGGTGGTCCAGCCGCGCGCGGCCAGCCGGTGGCCCTGGTCGGTGATGCGCACGTCGAGCCCGACGGCGACGCGCTCGCCGTGCTCGGCGATCGCGCGGGCGCACCACTCGGGGTCCTCCAGCGCCGCCGTGCCCAGGTTGACCCGGGCGCAGCCGGTGGCCAGGGCGCGCTGCAGGGAGGCGTCGTCGCGGATGCCTCCGGACAGCTCCACCTTCACGTCCAGCTCGCCGACGACCCCGGCCAGCAGTTCGGCGTTGGACCCGCGCCCGAACGCGGCGTCGAGGTCGACCAGGTGGATCCACTCGGCGCCGTCGCGCTGCCAGGCCAGCGCGGCCTCGCGGGGTTCGCCGTATCCGGTCTCGGTGCCGGCCTCGCCCTGGACCAGGCGCACGGCCTGGCCGGCGGCGACGTCGACGGCGGGCAGCAGGGTGAAACTCACGGTGAGTGAGCCTACCGAGCCCGATCGGCGGCTGACCGCTGCGTCAGCCTTCCGCCCCGGACGTGCCGTCGGCGCGGGCTCGACCTGCTGGTGGTGGCGATCGGCGTCGCGGCCTTCGGCCGGCCGAGCGCACCGACGACGTCGTCGTCGAGCACCTGTTCGCCGTGAACACGGAGGCGCCGATGGGCTGGCCCGGGCGCGGCGGGGCGGTCGCGGTGCTCAGCTGCGCTACGACCTGCCGAGCAAGGAGTTCCGGACGCGCTCAGCGGCGCCCGGACCGCTCAGCCGACGACGTCGCGCAGCCAGTTGCGCAGCACGGCGGCGCCGGCGTCGCCGGACTTCTCGGGGTGGAACTGCGTGGCCGCCAGCGCCCCGTTCTCCACCGCCGCCACGAAGTCCTCGCCGTGGTGGGCCCACGTGACCAGCGGCGGGCGCAGCACCTCGGACTCCTCGAGCGTCCAGTGCCGCACGCCGAAGGAGTGCACGAAGTAGAACCGGGTGTCGGCGTCGAGGCCGGCGAACAGCGTGGAGCCGGTGGGGACGCGCAGGGTGTTCCAGCCCATGTGCGGCAGCACGTCGGCCTTGAGCTTCTCCACCGTGCCCGGCCACTGGCCGCAGCCCTCGGTGCGCTCCCCCCACTCGACGCCCAGCTCGAACAGGACCTGCATGCCCACGCAGATGCCCAGCACCGGACGGCCGCCGGCCAGCCTGCGCTCGATGATGCGGTGGCCGTCCACCGCGCGCAGCCCGGCCATGCACGCCGCGTAGGCGCCCACGCCGGGCACGACCAGCCCGTCGGCCTCCAGTGCGGCGTGGCGGTCCGCGGTGACCGTGACGTCGGCACCGACGCGCTGCAGCGCCCGTTCCGCCGAGCGGAGGTTGCCCGACCCGTAGTCGAGCACGACGATCCGCGACATACCCCGAGGATAACCGAGGCGGATCGGGTCGATCTTGGTCGCGGCCGCGCCGCGCGCCCCGGCCGGCTACCGGATTGACCTCGACGCGGGTCGAGGTTGCACGCTGGTGCGATGACCGAGCTCGCCGGCGCACCCCCGTCCACCCCACCCCGGGGGCTGCTCGCGCCCACCCTGCGCACCCTCACGATCGGCTCGGTCGCCCTGGTCAGCCTGGCCGCGTTCGAGGCGATGGCGGTCGCGACGGCGATGCCGACGGCGGCCGCCGCGCTGGACGGGATCTCCGGGTACGCGCTGGCGTTCGGGCTGCCGCTGGCCACCAGCGTGGTCGGGATGGTGCTGTCCGGGGTGTGGTCGGACGCACACGGACCGGCCGCGCCGATGCGGGTCGGGGTGGCCGCGTTCGTGATCGGCCTACTGCTCGCCTCGACCGCCCCGACCATGGCCGCGCTCGCCGCCGGGCGGGCCGTGCAGGGGTTGGGCTCCGGGCTGTTCTCGGTGGCCCTCTACGTCGTCGTGGCCCGGGCCGTGCACCCGGCGCTGCGCCCACGGATCTTCGCGGCGTTCGCGGCGGCGTGGGTGCTGCCCGCGGTCGTCGGGCCGCCGGTGGCCGGGCTGCTGGTCGAGACGATCGGCTGGCGGTGGGTGTTCGCACTGGCCGCGGTGCTGGCGGTGCCGGCCGCGACGATGGTCGAGCCCGCGCTGCGCAGGCTGCGCGCCGACGCCGTCGACGACGGACCGGCCCCCGACCGGACGTCGCGCCCGGCCCGGCGGGTGCTGTGGGCGCTGCTGGCCGCGGTCGGGGCCGCCGGGCTGCACCAGGCCGGCCAGCTCGACGGCGCCCTCGCGGGGGTCGTCGGTGCGGTGGCCCTGGTCGCGGTCGCGCTGGCCGGCCCGCGCCTGCTGCCCGCCGGGGCCCTGCTGGCCCGACGCGGGCTGCCCGCGGTGATCGCGCTGCGAGGGCTGTGCGCGGCCGCGTTCTTCGGCGCCGAGGCGTTCCTGCCGCTGCTGCTGGCCCAGCAGCGCGGGCTGTCCCCGACACTGGCCGGGCTGGTGCTCACCGGCGCCGCCCTCAGCTGGACGGCGGGCTCCTGGCTGCAGGGCCGCGACCGCGCCCCGTCGCGGACGACGATGCTGCGCGGCGGCACGGCGGCCATCGCCGTCGGCGTGCTGCTGACCGGGTCGGCGCTGGTCCCGGTGGTGCCGCTGGCGGTCGCCGTGCTCGGCTGGCTGGTCGCCGGGCTGGGCATGGGCATGGCCTACCCGACGCTGTCCGTGCTGCTGCTGGAGCTGTCGGCTCCCGCGGAGCAGGGCACGAACAGCGCGTCGCTGCAGATCGCCGACGCGCTGTTCTCCGCGGTGGTGCTGGCGGTGTCCGGCGCGGTGTTCGCCGCGCTCATCGGGTCCGGGGCGGTCGCCTTCGCGGCCACGACGGCGATCGCCGCCGTGGTCGCGGGCCTGGCCGTGCTCGCGGCCGGCCGGGCCAGGGCCTGACGCCCGCTCAGCCGGTGGCCGCGTCGGGCACCGGACGGGCGCCCCCGGTCGAGTCGGTGGGGTGCACCTGGATGGCGATCACCGACACCAGGCTGACGAGGCACAGCACCGTCACGTAGACGGCGATCGGGATGGACGACCCGTAGGCCCCGAACAGCGCGGTGGCCACGATCGGGGTGACCGCCCCACCGATCATGCCGCCCAGCTGGTAGGCGATGGAGATCCCGCTGTAGCGCAGGCGCACCTCGAAGAGCTCGGTGAACAGCCCGCCCTGGGCCCCGGCCATGATCCCCTGCACCACGGCCGCCACGATGAAGGCGATCAGCGCGAGCAGCCAGTCGCCCGTGTTGACCAGCGCGAACAGCGGCAGCGGCCAGATCACCGCGGTGGCCGCGCCGATCACGAAGACGCGCTTGGCGCCGTACCGGTCGGCGACCAGCGCCGAGACCGCGATGGTCGCGACCCAGAACAGCGTCGAGACCAGGATGAGCGTCAGCAGCGTCGGGCGGGCGAAGCCGACGACGGTGGTGCCGTAGTTCAGCATGTAGACGATCACGGTGTAGCCGACCGCCGGCGGCGCGATGGAGGCCAGGCTGGCCAGCACGAGCTGCAGCGGGCGCGTGCGGAACAGGTCGGCGATCGGCACCTTGCTGACCGTCTGCTCCTGCTTGAGCCGGCTGAACTCCGGGGCGTCGGTCAGCCTGCTGCGCACCAGTAGCCCGACCACCACCAGCACGATGCTGATCAGGAACGGGATGCGCCAGCCGTAGGCCAGGAAGTCCTCCTCGGACAATCCGGACACCGCCAGGAACGCCAGGTTGGACGTGAGCACGCCGATCGGCACCCCGAACTGCGCGAAGCTGCCGAAGACGGCCCGGCGCCGCGGCGAGGCGTGCTCGGTGGCGATCAGCACGGCGCCGCCCCACTCGCCGCCGACCCCGAAGCCCTGCAGCAGTCGCAGGGCCACCAGCAGGATGGGCGCCCCGATGCCGATCGCGGCGTAGGTCGGCAGCACGCCGATGAGGAAGGTCGCGCCGCCGGTGAGCATCAGGGTGAGCACCAGCATCGACTTGCGGCCGAGGCGGTCGCCGAAGTGCCCGATCACCGCCGCGCCCAGCGGCCGGGCCAGGAACCCGACGGCGAACGTGGCGAAGGCGGCCAGGGTGCCCGCGGTCGGGTCGGCGCCGGGGTAGAACAGGGTGCCGAAGACGAGCGCCGCGGCGGTGCCGAAGATGTAGTAGTCGTACCACTCGATCGACGTGCCGATGAAGCTGGCGACGAAGATGCCCCTGGTGGAGGGGCTGGACGGTTCGGTCGACCCGGTCGTTCCGGCCGGCTCGGACGGCTTGGCGGACGGGCTGGTCACGGGCAGCACTCCTTCGGCACCGGAGGACACGACTGCGCCCGATCACTGAAGCACCGACGACCGCCCGCGTCGTGGGCCGGCCGCCGCATTCACACCTACGTCATCCGTCGCGTGGCCCCTTCGCGTTCAGCGCAGCGCCCGGCGGGCTCAGCCCAGGGCCCGGGTCTCGGCGGTGATCGCCACCTCCAGCAGCCGCGGACCGGGCGTCGACGCCGTGCAGCGCAGGGCCGCGACCAGCTCCTCGGCGGTGTCGATGCGCTGCGCGGGCATGCCGTACCCCGCCGCCACGGCCACGGCGTCCAGCCCGGGCAGGTCGAGGCCGGGGGCGCTGCCCACGCCGAGCTGGGCGAGGAAGCCGCGCAGCGCGCCGTACCCGCCGTTGCGCAGCACCAGGAAGGTGACCGGCAGGTCGAGCTGCACCGCCGACCACAGCCCGGCCACCCCGTACTGCACGGCGCCGTCGCCCAGCACTGCGACGACCGGTCGCCCGGGATCGGCCAGCGCCACGCCGACGGCGGCGGGCAGGCCGAAGCCGAGCCCGCCCGCGGCCGGGAAGAACAGGCCGCGCGGGCGGTCGACCCGCAGGTGCTGCCAGAACTGGACGGTGTTGGACGTCGACTCGTTGACCAGCCGGGCGTGCGCCGGCAGCGCCTCGGCGAGCAGCCCGAACACGGTGTCGGCGGGGAACGGGGCCGACCCGGCGGCGGTGGGCGGCTCCGGGCGCGCCGGGGCCGGCCGCGGCTCCCGGGACGGCATCCCGGCGAGCGCGTCGAGCAACTGGCCCGCGATCGCCGCGACGTCGCCCACGACGGCGTCGCCGAAGGCCGGCCGGGCCGCGATCGCCGGGTCGGAGGTGACGGCGACCAGTTCGGTGCCGGCCGGCAGCCACGGACCGGGCCGGTAGGCGTGGTAGCGGAAGACCGGCGCGCCCAGGACGAGCACCAGGTCGTGGCCGGCCAGGTGCTCGCCGACCCCGGCGATGCTCGGCGGCAGCACGCCCTGCCAGAGCGGGTGGCGGGTGGGGAACGGGCAGCGCGGCGGGGTCGGGGCCGTCCAGACCGGCGCCTGCAGCCGCTCGGCCAGCCGCACGACCACGTCGAAGGCGCGCTCGTCGTCGACCTCCGGCCCGACGACGACGGCCGGCGCGCCCGCCGCCGACAGCCGCTCGACCAACTCGGCGACGAGGTCCGGGGACGCCGCACCGGCCCAGCGCACCGTCCGCGCGGGCAGCGCGGCGACCTCGTCCGGGTCGACCTCGGCGGCCCAGTCGTCCAGCGGCAGCGAGACGAACACCGGCCCGGTGGGCGGCAGCGTCGCCCGGTGCACGGCCTCGGACAGCGCCCGCGGCACGTCCTGCGCCCTGGTCGGCTCGTAGGCCCACTTCACCTGCGGCTCGGGCACGCGGACCATGTCCGGCTCGGCCAGCACCGAACCGAGCCCGACCATCGCCCGGGCCTGCTGGCCCGCGGTGACCACCAGCGGCGTCCCCGACGCGCGGCTGTTGGCCAGCACGCCCAGCGCGTTGCCCAGCCCCGCCGCCGAGTGCAGGTTGACCAGCGCGGGGCGCCCGCTCGCCTGGGCGTAGCCGTCGGCCATCGCCAGCACCGCGCCCTCGTGCAGGCCCAGCACGTAGCGGAAGTCGGCCGGGAAGCCGTCCAGGAACGGCAGCTCGTTCGACCCCGGGTTGCCGAAGACGGTGGTCAGCCCCCGGTCGCGGAGGAGCTGATGAGTGGTCTCGCGGACGGTGGGCACGGCTCCTCCACGGCGACGGGGTGATCGGGCTCCCCCAGCGTGCCCTCCGGGGCGGGCCCGGGAAACGGGCCCGGAGCACTGTTTTCCGCGCCCGAGCCCTGGTATGCGGTGGCGAGCGCGGCGACGGTCCGGGCGATGCGCGCCCGCAGCTCCGGCGGCCCGAGCACCTCGATCCCGGCCCCCAGGCGCAGCAGCTGACCCACGGCGGCACCCGGCGCCTCCACCGGGACCTCGACCCGCGTCCAGCCGTCGGCCTCCGCGACCGCGGTGCGCTGCGCGGCCGCGAGGAAGGCCGGCTCCACGAGGTCGGGCAGCGCGGCCAGCGTCGCCGGGCTCACCCGCAGCACCGCCCGTCCGGACAGCCGCCGCTGGTCGAAGTCGCGCCGGTAGGCCTCCCAGTGCGCGGCCAGGTCGAAGGACTCGTCGCGGTCGAACGGGTCGGGCTCGGCGACGGCGTCGAGGATCCGGGCGACCCGGTAGGTGCGGTGCCTGCCGCCCTCGGCGGCCACCAGGTACCAGTGGCCCGCCTTGAGCACCAGGCCGTAGGGCTCGACGGTGGGCTCGACCAGCCGGGGCTCTGCCCACCGCTCGTAGCGCAGCCGGAGGCGGCGCTGGTTCCACACCGCATCGGCCACGGCCGTCAGGTGCGGGGCGGCCTCCGCGTCCCGGTACCAGGACGGGGCGTCGAGGTGGAAGCGGCTCGCGGTGCGGGCCGCCCGCCCCCGCAGCGGCTCGGGCAGCGCGGCCATCAGCTTCAGCCGGGCGGCACCGGCCGTCGCGCCCAGCCCGAGATCGCTGGCCGCGCCCGGCAGGCCGGCCAGGAACAGCGACTCGGCCTCGCCGGTGGTCAGCCCGGTGAGCCGGGTGCGGTAGCCGTCGACGAGCTGGTAGCCCCCGGAGTGGCCGGCCCCGGCGTAGACCGGCACACCCGCCGCCGACAGCGCCTCCATGTCGCGGTAGACGGTGCGCACCGACACCTCGAGGGCGTCGGCGAGCTGCTGCGCGGTGAGCTTCCCCCGCGTCTGCAGCAGCAGGACGATCTCCACCAGCCGGCTCGCACGCACCCCCGGATGCTCGCAGCCACCCCCGACAGTCTCCCCGGGATCCGCTGACGCTCCCTGTCAGTGGAGCGCTCCTAGCGTCGGGCGTACCGATCGACAGGAGCACGACATGACCGACATCCAGGCCTTCGCCGACCGCTACGTCGCCGTGTGGAACGAGCCCGACCCCACCACCCGCCGGGCCACCGTCGACGAGCTGTGGGCCCCCGACGCCGTCGAGTTCACCGAGACCCGCGAGCACCGCGGCCACGCCGCCCTGCAGGAGCGCGTCCGCTCCGCCCACGACGACCTCGTCGCGGGCCAGGGCTTCCGCTTCCACCGCGACGGCCCCGCCCACGGCCACCACGGCACCGTCACCTTCCGCACGGTCATGCGCCCCGACGGCGGCGGCGACATCGCGTGGACCGGCCTGATGGTCGTGCGGCTGGACGACGACGGCCGCATCCGCGAGGACCACCAGTTCGCCCTGACATGACCGGCCCAGCCGCCCACCATGATCAGTAACCGAACGAGAGTGGCTCTCGTCCGACCAGGCGGGACGAGAGCCACTCTCGTCCCGCTCCCGGGCTCGCCCGCGCGCCCGTTTCGAGCGAACGGCGCGCTGGGCCAACCAGGCTGGGCGAACGCGCCACTCGCCCACCGGGCCCCTCCCGCCCTGGTTGAGCGAGTGGCGCCCTCTCCCAACGAGGCCGGCCCACCGCGCCACTCGCTCGCCGGGTGGGACGAGAGTCGCGCTCGCTCCTTCGGGCGCCACGAGAGTGGCTCTCGTCCCGTCGGGCGCAACGAAAGTCCTGCCGTCCGGCGAGCCCGCTGATGCACCACTCGCGCCGGGGGACACCCGCCACGCACGCCGGCCGACGCCGCCATCGCGAATCGGGGACATGAGCCGCACCAGCGCGGCGAATGCCCCCACACCGGCCGGTAACCATTCCGGACAGGGGGCCGGGGCCTCCCCGAGGCGGGTGGGCGCTTCGCGGCCCCGAGGTTCACGCCTTCGGCACCCACCCCGCAGCCCCGCCTCGCGGCGGGAGCGCGCCGCATCCGCGGGGTGCCGCGGATCCGTGTCACGTCCTGAGCGAAGTGACTCTCGCCCGACCAGGCTGGACGAGGGTCACTTCCGCTCGGGGCGGGGAGGGCTAGAGGGTGCCCTTGGTGGAGGCGATGCCGGTGATGCGGGCGTCGTACTCGGTGGCCGCGCGCAGCGCCCGAGCGATCGCCTTGAACTGGGCCTCGGTGATGTGGTGCGGGTCGCGCCCGTGCAGCACCAGGACGTGCAGGTTGATCTGGGCGTGGAAGGCCAGGGACTCGAAGACGTGCCGGTTGAGCACCGTCGGGTAGTGCCCGCCGACCACGAACGACTGCATGACGTCGGGTTCGCCGGTGTGCACCGTGTACGGCCGCCCCGACACGTCGACGACGGCTTGGGCGAGCGTCTCGTCCATCGGGATCATGGCGTCGCCGAAGCGGCGGATGCCCTTCTTCTCGCCGAGGGCCTGGCGCAGGGCCTGGCCCAGCACGATCGCCACGTCCTCCACGGTGTGGTGCACGTCGATCTGGACGTCGCCGGACGCCTCGACCGTGAGGTCGAAGGCGGCGTGCTTGCCCAGGGCGTCGAGCATGTGGTCGTAGAAGGGGACGCCGGTGGTGATCTCGGTCTGGCCGGTGCCGTCCAGATCGATCTCGACCAGGACCTTCGACTCCTTGGTGATCCGCTCGACGCGGCCGATCCTGGTCATGCACGCTCCTCCAGCGCCAGGACGTCCACTGCGACCTGCAGGAACGCGTCGTTCTCCTCGGGGGTGCCGACCGTGACCCGCAGGTGCTCGGCGATCCCGACGTCGCGGATCAGCACCCCCCGGTCCAGGAACGCCCGCCACGCCCGGGGGGCGTCGGCGAAGCGTCCGAACAGCACGAAGTTCGCGTCGCTGGGAACCACGTCGTAGCCGGCCGCGGCCAGCTCGGAGACCACCCTGCCCCGCTCGGCCCGCAGCAGCGCCACCGAGGCCAGGGTGGCGTCGGCGTGGCGCAGCGCCGCCCGCGCGGCGGCCTGGGTGAGCGCGGAGAGGTGGTAGGGCAGCCGGACCAGCTGGAGGGCGTCGACGACGGCGGGCGCGGCGGCGAGGTAGCCCAGCCGCCCGCCGGCGAACGCGAACGCCTTGCTCATGGTGCGGCTGACGATCAGCTTGTGGCCGTGGGTGGCGAGCAGGGCGACCGCGCTGGGCCGGTCGGAGAACTCGACGTAGGCCTCGTCGACGACCACGACGCCGGGGGCCGCGTCGATCAGGTCGGCCAGCTCGGCCGGCTCCAGCGACTGCCCGGTGGGGTTGTTCGGGCTGGTCAGGAACGTGATGTCGGGGGCGTGCTCGGCGAGCACGGCGGCGGCGGCGTGCACGTCGACGGAGAAGTCGGACCGGCGCGGCGCCGGCAGCCACTCGGTGCGCGTGCCGGCGGCGATGATCGGGTGCATCGAGTAGGACGGCTCGAAGCCGACCGCGATCCGGCCGGGGCCGCCGAAGGCCTGCAGGATCTGCTGCAGGACCTCGTTGGACCCGTTCGCGGCCCAGAGGTTCGCGCAGGTCAGCGGGACGCCGGTGGCCGTGGTCAGGTAGTCGGCCAGGTCGGTGCGCAGGCCCACGGCGTTGCGGTCGGGGTAGCGGTGCAGCTCGGCGGCGGCGACCCGGCTCGCCTCGACGACGTCGGCCACCAGCTCCGGCGGCGGCGGGTACGGGTTCTCGTTGGTGTTGAGCCGCACCGCGACGTCGAGCTGCGGGGCGCCGTAGGGCGACTTGCCGCGCAGGTCGTCGCGCAGGGGCAGCTCGTCGAGGGTGACCTGCCCGCCGACGGTGGCGGTGTCGGCGCTCACCGGGCGGTCCGGGCCGGGCCGAAGCGGGCGGTGACGGCCTCGCCGTGCGCGGGCAGGTCCTCGGCGGTGGCCAGCGTGCGCACCGAGTCGGCGACGTCGGCGAGGGCCTGCTCGGTGTACTCGACGAGGTGGATGCCGCGCAGGAAGGTCTGCACGGACAGCCCGCCGGAGTGGCGGGCGCAGCCGCCGGTGGGCAGCACGTGGTTGGAGCCGGCGCAGTAGTCGCCCAGCGACACCGGCGACCACGGCCCGACGAAGATCGCCCCGGCGTTGCGCACCCGCAGCGCGACCTCGCGAGCGTCGGCGGTCTGGATCTCCAGGTGCTCGGCGGCGTAGGCGTCGACCACGGTGAGGCCGTCGTCCAGGTCGGCGACCAGCACCGTCGCGGACTGCGGGCCCGCCAGCGCGGTGGAGATCCGCTCGGTGTGCTTGGTCGCCGGGACCTGGCGGGCGAGCTCGGCGTCGACCGCGGCGGCCAGCTCGGCGGACGTCGTGACCAGGACCGAGGCGGCGTTCGGGTCGTGCTCGGCCTGGCTGATCAGGTCGGCGGCGACGTGCACCGGGTCGGCGGTGGCGTCGGCGAGCACGGCGATCTCGGTGGTGCCCGCCTCGGCGTCGATGCCGACGAGCCCGCGGACCAGCCGCTTGGCCGCGGTGACGTAGATGTTGCCCGGCCCGGTGATCATGTCGACGGGCTCCAGCTCGGCGCCGTCGGTGTCGGTGCCGCCGTGCGCGAGCAGCGCGACGGCCTGCGCGCCACCGACCGCCCACACCTCCTCGACACCCAGCAGCGCGGCCGCGCTCAGCACCGTCGGGTGCGGGAGGCCGCCGTGCTCGGCCTGCGGGGGCGAGGCCAGTACCAGCGACTCCACCCCGGCCTCCTGGGCCGGGACCACGCTCATGACGACGCTGGAGGGGTAGACGGCCAGCCCGCCGGGCGCGTAGAGCCCCACCCGGCGCACCGGGACGAAACGCTCCGTGACGACCCCGCCCGCCGCGACCTGCGTGACGACGTCGGTGCGCCGCTGGTCGGCGTGCACGGTGCGGGCCCGTGCGATGGAGACCCCCAGCGCGTCCCGCACAGCCGGGTCGAGCGCGGCCAGCGACGCCTTCAGGGTCTGCTCGGGCACCCGCACGGCGGTGGGGCGGACCCGCTCGAACCGCTCGCCGTACTCCAGGGCCGCCTCGACCCCGCGCTCGCGGACCGCGTCGACGACGGGCCTGACCTGCTCCACCGCCGCGTCGACGTCGACGTCGGCCCGCGGGAGCAGGCCGCGGAGCCGGGCGGTACCGGGGAGCGGGTCGGAGCGCAGGTCGAGTCGGCGGAGCACCGACCCAGCCTACGACCGACCGCCAGCCCGCCACGCCCGGCCGACCGAGGTTTTGCACACCCGACCCATGAGCGGGCCGTGCGCGCCACCCACAAGGTCGAACCGGGGACCTCGAACTACCACGGACGGTGACTGAATCGAAACGGAGCGCCAGCGGAATTGGGAGCGCTCACACCCGATCAGCCCCCACGCAGGTCCAGACCGAGGTCCAGCGCCGTCACCGAGTGGGTCAGGCCGCCGACGGAGATGTAGTCCACGCCGGTCTCGGCGTAGGCCCGCGCGTCGGCCAGGGTCAGCCCGCCGGAGGACTCCAGCAGCGTCGCCGAGGTCCCCCGCCGCCGCACCGCCTCCCGGGTCGCGGCGACGTCGAAGTTGTCCAGCAGCACCAGCTCGGCCCGCAGCGCCAGCACCTCGTCGAGCTGCTCCAGCGTGTCGACCTCGACCTCGCGCGGCAGGTCGGGGGCGTGCGCGCGCACCGCGGCCAGCGCGGCCCCGACCGAGCCCGCGGCGGCGACGTGGTTGTCCTTGATCAGGACGGCGTCGCCGAGCCCCAGCCGGTGGTTCTCCCCGCCGCCGCAGCGCACCGCGTACTTCTCCAGCAGCCGCAGACCCGGCAGCGTCTTGCGGGTGTCGCGGATGCGGGCGCCCGTGCCGGCCACGGCGTCCACCCAGGCCGCGGTGGCGGTGGCCACGCCGCACAGGTGGCAGAGCAGGTTGAGGGCGGTGCGCTCGGCGGTGAGCAGGCCCCGCACCGGCGCCCGGACGGTCAGCGCGGCGTCGCCGGGGGCGAGGCGGTCGCCGTCGGCCATGGCGTCGAGCACCTGGTAGCCGTCGGCGCCGAGCACCCGGTCGAGCACCGCCCGCACGGCGGGCACGCCGGCCAGCACGCCCGGCTTCCGGGCGGCGAACACCGCGGTGGCCACGGCGTCGGCCGCGACGGTGGCCGCGGTCGTGGCGTCCGGGCCGTAGCGCAGGTCCTCGCCCAGCGCCGTGTCGACGACGCGGTGCAGGTCGTCGAGGTCGGGTCCGATCAGCGTGCCGGTCATGCGGCGCTCCCCTTCGTGGTGGCGAGCGCGGGGAGCACGACCGCGCGGCCGGTGGCGTCCAGGCCGATGGGCAGGCTCTCGCGCTGCCAGGTGTCGTCGCGGGCGGGGAAGTCGGTGCGCAGGTGGCAGCCCCGGCTCTCGGTGCGCCCGCCCGCGGCGGCGAGCACCGCCTGGGCGAGCAGGGTGAGCGCGGCGTCCTCGACGCCCGCCCGGTCGCAGGGGACCGACAGCGCGGTGGCCGCCTCGACGACGTCCGAGGCCGCGGCCAGCCCCGACGCCGAGCGGCCGATCCCGGCGGCCGCGGTCATCGCCCGCTGCACCACGCCGCGCGGGGCGATCGGCACCGCGGGCGGCGGGGCGACGGCCGGACCCGGCGCGGGGCGCCCGGCGGCCCGGTCGCCCAGCACGGCCGCGACCACCCGCTCCCCCATCACCAGCCCCTCCAGCAGGCTGTTGGAGGCGAGCCGGTTGGCACCGTGCAGCCCGGTGCGGGCCACCTCCCCGGCCGCGTAGAGGCCGGGGACGCCGGTGCGCCCGTGCAGGTCGGTGACGACGCCGCCGCACGAGTAGTGCGCCGCGGGCGTCACCGGGATGGGCTCGGTGGTGGGGTCGACCCCGGCCGCCCGGCAGGCCGCGGTGACGGTCGGGAACCGGCGCCCGAACCCGGGCAGGGCGGTGGCGTCCAGGAAGACGCAGACGGCGCCGGACTCGGCCAGCGTGCGGCTGATCGCCGCGGAGACCACGTCCCGCGGCGCGAGGTCGGCCAGCGGGTGCACCCCGGCCATGAACGCGCGGCCGGTGCGGTCGCGCAGCACCGCACCCTCCCCGCGCACCGCCTCGGTGACCAGCGGTCGGCGCCCCACGGCCGGACCGGTGTAGAGCACGGTCGGGTGGAACTGCACGAACTCCAGGTCGGCCGCGGTGGCCCCGGCGCGCAGGGCGAGGGCGACGCCGTCGCCGGTGGCCGTCTCCGGGTTGGTGGTCGAGGCGTAGAGCTGGCCGTACCCGCCGGTGGCCAGCAGCACGGCCGGGGTGCGCAGGACACCGGGGCGGCCGGCGTCGTCGAGCACCGCGAGGCCGGCGAGCGTGCCGCGGGCGTCCAGCAGGGCGTCGACGGCCACGTGCCCGGTGAGCAGCGGCAGCCGCCGGTCACCCGCCGCGGCGACCAGCGCCCGCTCCACCTCGGCCCCGGTGGCGTCGCCGCCCGCGTGCACCACCCGGAACGCGCTGTGCCCGCCCTCGCGGGTGCGGTCGGGACGGGCGTCCGGGCCGTCGAAGCGGGCCCCGCGGGCCCGCAGCCGGGCCACCGCGGCCGGGCCGTCGGCCAGGATGGCGCGGACCGCGGCCGGGTCGCACAGCCCGCCCCCGGCGGCCAGGGTGTCCTCGACGTGCGCGGCCACGCTGTCGCCGGCGACGTCGCCGAGCACGACCGCGACGCCGCCCTGGGCCCAGCCGGTGGACCCCGCATCGGCGCTGTCCTTGGTCACCACGACGACCCGCAGGCCGGCCTCGGCGGCGTCAAGGGCGGCGGTCAGCCCGGCCACCCCGGACCCGACGACGACCAGGTCGGCCGCCGCCTCCCAGCCGCTCATCGCTCTCCCTCGCTGCGCGAGCTCGGCGCTTCGCGCAGGCACCGTGTCGATGATTCGCTCGCAAGCTCGCTCATTCGCCGCCGCCCGGCTGCCCGATCTCGATCATGCGCTGGACCGCGGCGCGACCACGGGCGGCCAGGTCCGGGGCCACGTGGACCTCGTCGCGGCCCTCGCGCAGCGCCCGCAGCAGCTTCTCCGGGGTGATCATCTTCATGTAGGGGCAGGACGCCCGGTCGTTCACCGCCCGGAAGTCGATCTCAGGGGCGGCCCGGCGCAGCTGGTGCAGCATCCCGATCTCGGTCGCGACGAGCACCGAGGCCGCCGTGGACGCCCGCGCGGCGTCGAGCATGCCGCCGGTGGAAAGGATCTTGACCCGGTCGGCCGGGACGGCCCCGGAGCCGGCCAGGTAGAGCGCCGACGTGGCGCAGCCGCACTCGGGGTGCACGAACAGCTCGGCGTCCGGGTCCTCGGCGGCCTTCGCGCTGAGCGTGGCGCCGTTGATGCCGGCGTGCACGTGGCACTCGCCCGCCCAGACGTGGATGTTCTCCCGCCCGGTGACCCGCCGGACGTGCGCGCCCAGGAACTGGTCGGGCAGGAACAGCACCTCGCGGTCGGCCGGGATCGACTCCACGACCTCCACCGCGTTCGACGAGGTGCAGCAGACGTCGGTCTCGGCCTTCACCTCGGCGGTGGTGTTGACGTAGCTGACCACGACCGCGCCCGGGTGCTCGGCCTTCCAGGCGCGCAGCTGGTCGGCGGTGATCGAGTCGGCCAGGGAGCAGCCGGCGGCCGCGTCCGGGATCAGCACCGTCTTGTCCGGGGCCAGGATCTTGGCCGTCTCGGCCATGAAGTGCACGCCGCAGAAGACGATCGTCTCCGCCTCGGCGGCGGCCGCGATCCGGGACAGCCCGAGCGAGTCGCCGACGTGGTCGGCCACGTCCTGGATGGCCGGCAGCTGGTAGTTGTGCGCCAGCAGGACGGCACCACGCCGCCCGGCCAGCTCGCGGACCTCCGCGGCCCAGTCGGGGCCGGGGTCGGCGACGGGGTCGGTACCGGGGCCGACCTGGGGCCTTGCGACGGTGTCGGTGAGCGACACGGTGCCTCCTCTGTTTTCGACTATGAGTCGTAAACGTGCGCTACTGTAGCTCCGAGGGGCCCGGTCCGCACCCGTCCCGTGACCCGCGCCTCACCTACCGGCAACGATCCGTTCACCGCGACGGCCGGTCGGACGGCCACGCCTACGATCTGCGCCCATGAGCCGGCCAACCGCGCACGAGGTGCTGGCCGCCGTGCTGCAGATCCGCGACGGCCACCTCCAGGTGCTGGCCTGGCAGCGCGCCCGCGAACCCGACGCCGGGCGGTGGGCGCTGCCGGGCGGGCGGCTGCGCGACGACGAGGACGTCGAGGCCTCGGTGCGCCGCCAGCTCGCCGAGAAGGTCGACGTCCGGGAGATCGCCCACGTCGAGCAGCTGGCCGTGTTCAGCGACCCCGACCGGGTCCCCGGCCCGCGCACCGTGGCCACCGCGTTCTTCGGGCTCGTCCCCTCCGACGCCGACCCCGCCCTGCCCGCCGACACGGCGTGGCACCGGCTCGCCGACCTGCCGCCGACGGCCTTCGACCACGCCCTGATCGTCCGCGACGCCCGCGAGCGGCTGCGGGCCAAGCTGTCCTACACGAACCTGGGCTTCGCGCTGGCCCCGCACGAGTTCACGATCTCGGAACTGCGCGCGTTATATGTCGGCGCGCTCGGGCACCCCGTCTCGGCGACCAACCTGCAGCGCGTGCTGACCCGGCGCGGGCTGCTCCAACCGACCGGCGCGATCGCGCCGCCAGGGCCGTCCGGAGGTCGGCCGGCAGGACGCTTCCGGTTCACCGACCGGTCGCTGCGCGTGACCGACGCCTTCGCCGTGCTGCGGCCGCCGGGCGAGGTCGCGCGGTCGGCCGTACCGTGATCCGGGTGACCGAGACCCTTCCGCTGTTCCCCCTGGGTACGGTCCTGCTCCCCGGAGCGTCCCTGCCGCTGCACGTCTTCGAGCCGCGCTACCGCCAGCTCACCGTCGATCTCGTGACGGGCGCCGTGCCCGGCAAGCTGTTCGGGGTGGTGGCCGTTCGGGAGGGCTGGACCCCCGACGACCACGGCATGGAGGGCGTCCACCACGTCGGGTGCACGGCCGAGCTGCGCGACGTGCGCCGACTGCCCGACGGCCGGTTCGACATCGTCACCCGCGGATCGCGCCGCTTCCGACTGCTCGACATCGACGCCGACACCAAGCCCTACCTGATGGGCACCGTGGAGCACCTGCCCGACGTCGAGACGCCTGCCGACGCGGGCGACCTGACCCGGATGCTGATCAGCTCCGCGCGCGACGCGCACCGCCGCTACTGCGCCACGGCGTGGAAGTCCGACGACTGGTCCGAGCCGGAGGCCGACGTCGAGCCGGGGACCCTGCCGCACGTGCTGGCCGCCGACTGCCTGCTGCCGATCGGCGACCGGCAGCAGCTGCTGGAGCAGACCTCGCCCACCGAGCGCCTGCGGATGGTGCGCGCGCTGATGGCCCGGGAGACCGGTCTGCTCTCGCAGCTGCGCGCCGTCCCGGCCCCCATGACCACCTTCGCGGTGGAGCACTCCTTCAACTGACCCCCGGCCTCCGTCAGCGCCAGCCGAAGCGGGTGCGGAGCTGGTCGGCGACGCGGTCGAAGCGGGCGCGGTCGAGCACGGCGCCCTCGCGGCGGATGTCCTGCTCGCCGACCTCCAGCACCCGGTCGAGCCGGGCGAAGGACTCCCGGCCCTGCCGGTCCCACGCCCCGGAACCGATCGACACCCAGTCCCGGTCGCCCTGGCGGTCGTGCCGGCTGGACAGCATCAGGGCGGCCAGCTCCCCGCCCCGGCGGCCGACGACGAGCAGCGGGCGGTCCTTGCCGCGACCGTCGCCCTCCTCGAACGGCACCCAGGCCCAGACGACCTCGCCGGGGTCCGCGGCGCCGTCGGGGTTCGGCGCGTAGACGATCTTGTCGGCGCGGTCCGCGGTCGGGGCCTGGCGCGCGCCGCTGCGCCGCGGGTCGGCCGTGGGCGCGGGGGCGCTCCGACGCTGCCCGTACTTCAGCAGGTCCATCCCGATGCGCGCCGCCTGCCGCAGCGCCTTCCCCCAGTCGGCCATCGGACCAGCATGCCCGACCCGATCTCCAGGCTCTGCTCAGACCTCGTAGCCGTTGCGGTCGACGACGTCGGCCGCCGGCCAGTCGGCCATCGGGGAGCGCACCGGCAGCACCATCGACGGTCCCCCGTACACCTCGACCCGCCCGTCCGGCTCGATCATCCGGGTGCGGGCGGGCACCCGCGCCCAGCCGCCTGCGGCGTAGAAGCCGGTGAGGTCGTCGGAGGTGGTCAGGAACCCGAACGGCAGCGCCCAGCCGTCCAGCACGCCGGCGAGCTCGACCAGCAGCAGCCGGCCAGTGCCCCGCCCCTGCTGGTCGGGGTCGACCCCGACCAGGCCGACGTCGCCGACCAGCAGGTCGCGGTCGTCGCCCGCGACCCGCAGGTACCGGCGCAGCACGGCGATGTGCGCGACGGCCCGCCCGTCCCGCCGCCCCACCAGCCGCACCTCCGGCCGGGCACTGGCCCAGCTGCGCGACCCGTCGAGGCGGCGCGAGCGCGGGAAGCACCGGCGCAGCAGCCCGGCCAGCTCGGCGTGCGCCCCGGCGTCGAGGTCGTCCTCCCAGGTCAGCGACCAGTCCACGGCGCTCACCCGGCCTGCGGGAGCGCGTAGGTGACGTCGCGGCGGTGCAGGACGTAGCCGGCGCGGCCGTAGACGCCGAGCGCGCCGGTCGGGTTGGTCGCGTCCACCGTCAGCGACGAGGACGCGTAGCCGAGCTCGCGCGCCCGCCCGAGGACCCGCGCGAGCAGCGCGGCGGCCAGGCCCCGGCCGCGCCACGACGGGACCGTGCCGACGGTGTCGACGTAGAGGTCGCGCCGCCCGGTGCGCGCGGTAGCCGCCGCGAACTCCTCGCAGAGCACGAACCCCACGACCACGCCGTCGGGGGTGCGCGCGGCGATCGAGCACTCCGAGCGGAAGTTGCGGTTGGCCGTGCGGTGGTGCACGAAGGTCTCCAGCTCGTCGGGGACCGAGCCGAAGTGGTCGGCGAAGGAGGCGTTGCGGGCGGTGCAGAGCGCCCTGTCCCAGCGGGCTCCGTCGTAGTCCGGACCCAGCATGTGCAACTCGACCCCCTCGGGCACGGGCGGTGCGACGACCGGCGCGGCGAGGTCGCGGCGCAGTTCCGACCACCACCGCACCGGCACCAGGCCGGACCGCTCGGCCATCGCCACCGCCGCGGGCATCGACTCCGCCACCCGCACGTCCAACCGCGCCCCCAGCTCGACCGCTCGGTCCCGGGCCACCCCGACGAGGGCCGTCCCGATGCCGCGCCCGCGGTGGTCCGGGTGCACCACGCCGTCGGCCTCCACGACCTGCTCCCCGACCGGACCGCGCACCCACAGCACCTGGCACGCCACCGGCCGGTCGCCGTCGAGGACGAGGACCGCGTCGCGCTCGTGGTCGAGGTCGGGGTCGGCGAGCTCGAGGGCGCAGTCCTGGGCGTCGTAGTGCCGGCCGAGGCGGTCGACGGCCTCGGCGGCGGCGAGCAGCTCGGCCCAGGTGGCCGCGTCGGAGGGACGCAGGGGTCGGTGGCGCAGCGCGAGCGGCAGGGCGAGGGCGATCACGTGCAGCGACGGTAGGTCCTGATCGCCGCCCGTGCACCCCACTCGGGCCGCCTCCCCGCCGCGCGGGCAGGCGAACGGACCAGCGCCTCGGCCACCGCCGGTGCGCCCGGTTACCCTGACGGGGCCATGTCGACCCTCTCGTCCACGGCCGCGTCCGGCGTCGCGGCGGCCGGTGCGGAGCACCCCGCACTCTCCCGCCGGCGGGAGCTCGGCGCGACCAGCGCGCGGTCGCTGCTGCTCACGGTGCTGGGCGAGTTCGTGCTGCCGCGCGACGACGCCGTCTGGACGCAGGTGCTGATCGATGTGCTGGGCCGGCTCGGCGTCGAGCACAAGTCGGCCCGCCAGGCCCTCGCCCGCACCGCGGCCGAGGGCCTGCTCGAGTCCGACCGGGCCGGGCGCCGGGTGCGCTGGTCGCTGACCGAGCAGGGCCGCAGCCTGCTCACCGACGGCGCCACCCGCATCTACGGCTTCGGCGCCCCGGCCCGCCCGTGGGCGGGACGGTGGCTGGTGCTGCTGGTCAGCGTGCCCGAGGTGCGCCGCCAGCTGCGCCACCGCCTGCGCACCCGGCTGGCCTGGGTCGGCCTCGGCTCCCCCGCCCCCGGCGTCTGGCTCAGCCCCGACCCGGACAAGCAGGACGAGGTGGCCAAGGTCCTCGCCGACCTGGAGCTGACCGCCGTCAGCAGCTCGTTCGTCGGCCCCTTCGGCACCATCGGCTTCGAGCGCGACCTGGTGGCCCAGGCCTGGGACCTGGCCGAGGTCGAGGAGGCCTACGAGGGCTTCCTGGAGACCTTCGCCGCGGCCACCGCCGACCCGACCGGCGGCACCCTGAGCAACCAGATCCACCTGGTGCACGCGTGGCGGCGCTTCCCGTTCCTGGACCCCAAGCTGCCCGCCGAGCTGCTGCCCGCCCGCTGGGCGGGCGCCCGCGCGGCCGCCGTGTTCGACCAGCTGCACTCCTGCTGGGCCGAGCAGGCCCAGCAGGAGTGGGACGAGCTCGTCGCCGACGCCGACCCGCACCCACCCGCCGTCGAAGGGTGATCGCGCGCGGCGGGGCGTCGTCGACCCGTGCCGGGGCCGGCCTACGCGTCGGTGGTGACCCGGAAGTCGACCTCCTCGGTGGTGACCGTGGCCGCCGTCCGCCCGGGACCGGTCTGGAAGCCCCAGTACAGGTTGGTGTGGGCGATGACCTGGGCAGGCGGCGGCGCGCCCCACTGGGTGAGGTCCTCGGTGGTGTGGGCGTCGGTGACCAGCGTCGTGTCGTACCCGCGGACGAACGCGCCGTGCAGGGTGGCCCGGATGCACGCGTCGGTCTGCGCGCCGGCCACGTACAGCCGCCCGACACCCAGCGCGGACAGGACCTGCTCGAGGCTGGTGGCCTCGAAGGAGTCGCCGTGCTCCTTCTCCACCGCGGGCTCGGACTCGCCCGGGACGAGCTCGGGCACGATGCGCCAGCCGTCGCTGCCGCGGGGGAACTCCTCGTTGGTCTGCTGCACCCAGACGACCGGGACGTCGCTGCCCCGCGCCTTCTCGACCAGGCGGGCGATGTTGGCCACGACGCCGTCGCGCTCGTGGGCGCCGGAGACGACGCCGTTCTGGACGTCGACGACGAGCACGGCAGTGTTCGGCCGGTTGTCGAGCGTGGTCATGGGTCCCTCCCGACGCGCTGGTCCTCGGTACCGGACCCACCGTAGGACCCGCCACCGACAGCGGCACGCCGCCGACCGCACCCGCGCCGGTCGGCCCGACCGCCCGCCGACGGCAGCGCGTTAGGGTGCGGTGCCGGCCCGATCACGCGGGGCCGGCCAGTCCAGGATCGCGAGCAGAGGACGGGCGAGGTAGGCAATGGCAGGACCAGGCGACATCCCCCGCCGAGGCGGAGCCGGCACCCGCGTCGGCTCGGTCGAGGTGACCCGGCTCGAGGACGGATCGGTCGCGCTGCGGGACCTGAAGAACCAGGCCGCACCAGGGGTCGTGTTCAACGCGCACGAGTGGGCGGACTTCGTCCGCGGCATCAAGTCCAACCAGCTCGACTTCGGCCCCGCCGCCGGCCCCGGACCGCGTCCGGCCGGCGTCGACGTCGAGTCGACGGTCCGTCTGAAGGTGTGACGGGAGCGTCCCCGGTCCGGCGGGCCCGGACCGGGGACGCAACCCCTCAGCTGGCCAGATCCAGGTCCGAACGCAGCGGCTGGTCGGCCACGAGCAGGTAGTCGGCCCTGGCCTCGGCCAGGGCGGCCCGCAGCCGGGTGACCGGCAGCACCAGGCAGCGGTCGTCGGTCGGCACGACGATCGGCAGGGTCGAGCGGGCGGCGGCGCGGCAGCCGGGCCGGTCGGGCCAGGCCGTGCGGGCGTCCGCGTGCGCGGCGGCCAGGTCGGACACCCGGTAGACCGTCGTGGGCCAGACGAGCGCCCTCCCGGGGTATGACCATCGGAGCAGGCGTCGGCTCAAACCGGTGCAACTGGCCCGCTGAGCCAACGGGCGGTCGGGGGCGACAAGGCCCGTCCCCGAGCGTCTGCCGCTACCCGCCGCTCAGCCCAGGCACCCCGGCCCCAGCAGGGCTTTCAGGTCGCCCATCAACGCCCCCGAGTGCGTCACCTTCAACGAGTCGTCCAGTTTGAGCATCGTCGTGCGCGACCCGTTGATCAGGCTCAGGTGCACTTCGGACGTTCCCGGGTGGTTGCTCAGCACCTCCTTGAGCTTGGACACCCGCTGGGGGGTCACCAGCTCCGTGCGCATGCTGACCTTCACGGGGGCGCCGGGACCGCCGTTGGCGCTGGTGAGGTCGGGGACGGCGAGGTCGTTGACGATGAGTGAGACGCGGTCGTCGCGGCGGTTGACGCGGGCCTTGACCAGGACGATCGCGTCTTCGGCGACGTCGACGCCGACGACCTGGTAGCAGCGGGGGAAGAACAGGACCTCGATGCCGCCGGCCAGGTCCTCCAGCTGGGCGGACGCCCAGGGCTCGCCGTTCTTGTTGACCCGGCGGTTCACGTTGGCCAGGATGCCGCCGATGGTGACCTGGTGGCCGTCGGGGACGGTGCCCTCCAGGATCGTGGAGATGGGCATGTCGGACTTGGCCGACAGCACCTGCTCCACGCCGTGCAGCGGGTGGCCGGAGACGTAGAGGCCGAGCATCTCGCGCTCGACGGCGAGCTGGTGCTTCGGGTCCCACTGGTCGTCGGGGACCTTGACGTCGAAGACCGAGTCGAGCTCGGAGCCGCCCGAGCCGTCCATGGAGCCGAACAGGTCGAACTGGCCCATCGAGGCGGCCTTCTTGGTGCTCATGACCGCGTCGATGGCGTCGGCGTGCACCAGCAGCAGGCCCTTGCGGGGGTGGCCGAGCGAGTCGAAGGCACCGGACTTGATCAGCGACTCGATGACCTTCTTGTTGCAGACGACGGCGTCGACCTTGCGCAGGAAATCGCTGAAGTCGGTGAACGCGCCCTTCTCCTTGCGGGCCGCCACGATCGAGTCGACGACGTTGACGCCGACGTTGCGGATGCCGCCAAGGCCGAAGCGGATGTCGTTGCCGACGGGGGCGAAGTTGCGCACCGACTCGTTGACGTCCGGGGGCAGCACCGTGATGCCCATCCGGCGGCACTCGGCCAGGTAGACCGCGGCCTTGTCCTTGTCGTCGCGGACGCTGGTGAGCACGCCGGACATGTACTCGGCCGGGTAGTTGGCCTTGAGGTAGGCCGTCCAGTAGGAGACCAGGCCGTACGCGGCGGAGTGGGCGCGGTTGAACGCGTAGTCGGAGAACGGGAGCAGGATGTCCCAGAGGGTCTTGACCGCGGCCTCGGAGTAGCCGTGGTCCTTCATCCCCTGGGCGAAGCCGGCGTACTCCTTGTCCAGGATCTCCTTCTTCTTCTTGCCCATCGCGCGGCGCAGCAGGTCGGCCTTGCCGAGCGTGTAGCCGGCCAGCTTCTGCGCGATCGCCATGACCTGTTCCTGGTAGACGATCAGGCCGTAGGTCTCGCCGAGGATGTCCTTGAGGGGTTCGGCCAGCTCCGGGTGGATCGGGGTGACCTCTTGCCGGCCGTTCTTG
Organism: Pseudonocardia humida; assembly: GCF_023898865.1. GTDB lineage: Bacteria > Actinomycetota > Actinomycetes > Mycobacteriales > Pseudonocardiaceae > Pseudonocardia > Pseudonocardia humida. The sequence continues at coordinate 64,972 of NZ_JAGSOV010000025.1, read as the reverse complement.
CGGTCGGCGTAGTCGTTGTGGGCGTTGGCGCCCATCGGACCCGGCCGGTACAGCGCGCCGACGGCGGAGATGTCGTCGAACTCGGTGGGGGCCATCCGGCGCAGCAGGTCGCGCATCGGACCGCCGTCGAGCTGGAACACCCCGAGCGTCTCGCCGCGGGCCAGCAGGTCGTAGGTCTTCTTGTCGTCGAGCTCGACGGACTCGATCTCCAGCTTGGGCTTGCCGTTGAGCTCGATGTTCTCCAGCGCGTCGTCGATGATCGTCAGGTTGCGCAGGCCGAGGAAGTCCATCTTGAGCAGCCCGAGCGTCTCGCAGGCGCCCATGTCGAACTGCGTGATGATGGCGCCGTCGGCCTCGCGGCGCTGGATCGGGATGACGTCGATCAGCGGCTTCGACGACATGATCACACCGGCCGCGTGCACGCCCCACTGGCGCTTGAGGCCCTCCAGGCCGCGGGCGGTGTCGATGATCTCCTTGACCTGCGGGTCGACCTCGTAGAGGGCGCGGACCTCGGTGGCCTCGGAGTAGCGCTTGTGGGACGGGTCGAACACCCCGGACAGCGGGATGTCCTTGCCCATGATCGCCGGTGGCATCGCCTTGGTGATCCGGTCGGCCACCGCGTAGCCGGGCTGGCCGAACAGCACCCTGGCCGAGTCCTTGATGGCCGCTTTGGCCTTGATGGTGGAGTAGGTGATGATCTGGGCGATCCGGTCCTCGCCGTACTTCTCGGTGGTGTAGCGGATCATCTCGCCGCGCCGGCGCTCGTCGAAGTCCATGTCGATGTCGGGCATCGATATGCGCTCGGGGTTGAGGAACCGCTCGAAGATCAGCTTGTGCTTGATCGGGTCGAGGTCGGTGATCCCCAGGACGTAGGCGACCAGCGAGCCCGCCGCCGACCCGCGGCCGGGCCCGCACCGGATGCCGACCTTCTTGGCGTGCTGGATGAGGTCGGCGGTGACCAGGAAGTAGCCGGGGAAGCCCATCTGGATGATGACCGACAGCTCGTACTCGGCCTGCTTGCGGTACTGGTCGGTGACGCCGTTCGGGAACCGCATGTGCAGCCCCCGCTCGACCTCCTTGACCAGCCAGGACTCCTCGTTCTCCCCCTCCGGGACGGGGGCGCGGGGCATCAGGTCCTGGCCCTCGGTGAAGCCGACGTCCACCCGCTCGGCGATCAGCAGCGTGTTGTCGCAGGACTCCGGGAACTGGTCGTCCCACTGGGCGCGCATCTCGGCCGGGGACTTGAGGTAGAAGTCCTGGGCGTCGAACTTGAACCTGTTCGGGTCGGCGAGGGTCTTGCCGGTCTGCACGCACAGCAGCACCTCGTGCGGCCGGGCGTCCTCGGCGTAGGTGTAGTGCAGGTCGTTGGTGGCCAGGCCGGGGAGGTCGAGCTCCTTCTTCAGCCGGAAGAGGTCCTCCTGGACCTGCTTCTCGATGCTGATGCCGTGGTCCATCAGCTCGCAGAAGAAGTTGTCCTTGCCGAAGATGTCGCGGTAGTCACTGGCGGCCTGGCAGGCGTCGGCGTAACGGTCCTGCTGGAGCAGCCGCTGGACCTCGCCGGAGGGGCAGCCGGTGGTGGCGATGATCCCCTTGCCGTAGGTCTCGAGCAGCTCGCGGTCCATGCGGGGCTTGTAGTAGTAGCCCTCCAGGGAGGCCAGGGACGAGAGCCGGAAGAGGTTGTGCATCCCCTCGGTGTTCTCGGCCAGCAGCGTCATGTGGGTGTACATCTCACCCGGGTTGTCGTCGCTGATCTGCTGGCCGCCCAGGGTGGCGCGCTTGCGCTCGTGCCGGGAGCCGGGCGACAGGTAGCCCTCCATGCCGATGATCGGCTTGACCCCGTTGGCGTTGGCCTTGCGCCAGAACTCGTAGGCGCCGAACACGTTGCCGTGATCGGTCATCGCCAGCGCGGGCATCTCCATCCGCGCGGCCTCTTTGAACAGGTCGTCCAGCCGGGCGGCCCCGTCGAGCATGGAGAACTCGGTGTGGGTGTGCAGGTGGACGAAGCTGTCCTTCGGGCTGGCCATCGGGGTGGACTGCTCCCTCCTGGCGCGGCCCGGGGGCTGCGCTCGATCGACTGCCGGACCCGACCGCCGGACGCGCCGGGCGGGGCGCGGACGGGACCTGGTCCGAGAGCAGGTTAGCCCCGGCCCCCGACACTTCCCGACACCCGGGGCGGTGCGCCGGGAAGGCGCTGCTCGGCCCGTTCCGACGCCGCACCGAGCCCGGCGCACCGCCGATCCCCGCCCACCTAGACTTCGCGCCGATGGCGACCACGGCCCTTCCCTCCCCCTACGCCGAGCGGATCGCGCGCGTCCCGGTGCGGGTCCAGGAGGTGGCGGTGCGCGGCACGGTCACCCCGGTGCGGACCTACGGCCCCGCGGGCGCCCGGCACCGGGTCGTGTTCCTGCACGGGCTGCGGGGCGACCACCACGGCCTGGAGCCGATCGTGGCGCACCTGGGCGCGCTCGAGGTGGTCGTGCCCGAGCTGCCCGGGTTCGGGGCGGCCGCGCCGATGCCCGCCGACCGCCACGACATCGCCGGGTACGCGGCCTGGACGCGGGAACTGCTGGCCGCGGTGGACCCGGGCGGCGACGCGGTGCTGGCCGGGCACTCGTTCGGCTCGATCGTCGCGGCCGCCGCGGTGGCCGGCGGGGCGCGGCCGCGGGCCCTCGTGCTGGTCAACCCGATCGCCACCTCCGCGCTGGCCGGTCCGCACCGGGTGCTGACGAAGCTGACCGTGCTGCACCACCGGCTCGCCGCGGCGCTGCCCGAACGCGCGGGCACCTGGCTGCTGCGCAACCGCCTGGTCACCCGGATCGCCAGCGTCGCGATGGTGACGACCCGCGACCGCGGGCTGCGCCGGTGGATCCACGCCGAGCACGACCGCTACTTCGGCGGCTTCGCCGGGCGGCGCAACCTGCTGGAGTCCTTCCACGCCTCGGTCTCCCACGACGTCGCCGAGTTCGCCGCGGACGTGCCCGTGCCGACGCTGCTGGTGGCCGCCGAGCTGGACGACATCGCCCCGCGGGCCGCCCAGGAGGCGTTGCGGCCCCGCTTCCCCGACGCCCGGCTCGTCGTGGTGCCCGGGACCGGGCACCTGGCGCACTACGAGGCCCCGCGCGAGGTGGCCGCGGCGATCGCGGAGTTCGTGGGATCCGCGACCGGGTCCGCCCGGTGAGGATCGCGCTCGACTGCCGCTACGTCCGCGTCGACCGGCACGACGGCATCAGCCGCTACACGGTGGGCCTGGTCGGCGCCCTGGCGAAGGTCGCGGACGGGCACGAGCTGGTCCTGCTGGTGAGCGAGCCGGGGCAGCTGGCGCACCTGCCCGACCTGCCCTCGCACCGGGTGAGCGCCCCGACCAGCGCGCGCGAGCCGCTCGTGGCCCGCCAGGTGCGGGCGCTGGCCCCGGACGTCGTGTTCTCGCCGATGCAGACGATGGGCAGCTGGGGGCGGACGTACCCGCTGGTCCTGACGCTGCACGACCTCATCTACTACCGCAACCGCACCCCTCCCCCGGAGTTCGCGCTGCCGATCCGGGCGCTGTGGCGGCTGTTCCACCTGGCGTGGTGGCCCCAGCGGGCGCTGCTCAACCGCGCCGACGCCGTCGTCACGGTCTCGGAGACGACCGCGGGCCTGATCGCCGAGCACCGGCTGACCCGCAGGCCGGTGACGGTGGTCCCGAACGCCCCCGACCCGCTGCCCGACCTCCCGCGCCACGACCGGACGCCCGCGCTGGTCTACATGGGCTCGTTCATGCCCTACAAGAACGTGGCCACCCTGGCCGCCGCGATGGGCTCGCTGCCCGACCACGAGCTGCACCTGATGAGCCGGGTCGGCGACGCCGAGCGGGCCCGGCTGACCGCCCTGGCCCACGGCGGCCGGCTGGTGTTCCACGACGGCGTGTCCGACGAGGAGTACCACGGGGCGCTGCGCGCGGCGACGGCGCTGGTCAGCGCGTCCCGCGACGAGGGCTTCGGGATCCCGCTGGTGGAGGCGATGGGGCTGGGCACGCCGGTGGTGGTCAGCGACATCCCGGTGTTCCGGGAGGTCGGCGGCGACGCGGCGGCCTACGTGGCGCCCGACGACGTCGCGGGCTTCGTGCGGGCGGTGCGCGAGCTGGACGACCCGGACGTGTGGGCGGCGCGGTCGGCGGCGAGCCGGGAGCGCGCCGCCCGATACAGCTGGGAGGCCTCGGCCCGGGTGCTGCTGGCGCTGCTGGAGCGCGTGGCCCGCGCCCGCTGACCGGCCCCGGCCTGCCGCTCCCCCGAGTCGGGAGGGGTCAGACATCCCATGATCTCGGGTGTCAAGCAGCAGCTGGTTGATGTTGTTGGTGGTGGGCCCAGGCAGTGGTCTCGCTGTAGAGGGTTCGGGTGCGTAGGCAGCCGTGCAGGATCCCGACCAGGCGGTTGCTGAGCTGACGCAGCGCGGCGTGGTGGCCGGTTCCGCGGGCACGGAGCTGGTCGTAGTAGGCCCGGGCGCCGGGCGAGGCGCGTAACGCGCAGAACGCTTGCTGGTGCAGGGCGTCGGCGAGGCGTTGGTTGCGCACGAACCGCGCCAGGACCACGGTCTTCTTGCCCGAGGCGCGGGTGATCGGGGAGTTGCCGGCGTAGTTCTTGCGGGCTCGAGCGCCGTCGTAGCGCGTGGGGTCGTCACCGAACTCGCCGAGCACCCGGGCGCCGAGGATGTCACCGAGGCCGGGTTGGCTGCGGTAGATCTCAACGTCCGGGTGGCGGCCAAAATGGGCCTCCACCTGCCCCTGCAACACCGTGATCTGAGCGGTGAACGCGACGATCACCGCGACAGTGGCCGCGGTGGCCGCGGCGTGGGCCGCGACCAGTTCCGGTGGCTGGGTCAACTGCTCGCCGCGCAGGATCGTCTGGATCTTCTCGGCCTTGGCCTCCACGTCACGGCGGCGGGCTCGTTTGAGGGCTCCGGCGATCCGCGAGCGCGACAACCGGGCGCCGCGCTGGGGGTCCGGGGCCGCCCCGAGCAGGTCCAGCGCATCAGCGGCAGCCAGGTCGTCGAACGCTTCCAATGCCGCGGGGTAGTACTCCCGCAGGCTCGCGCGCAGCCGCAGCACCTGCCGGTGCCGGTCCCAGACCAGGTTCTGGTGCGCCCGCGCCACCATCTTGATGCCCTCGACCAGGGCGGAGTCCCCGGCCACGGCACGTAGTTGGTGGGCGTCGGTGCGGACCATGTCGGCGAGCACGTGCGCGTCCCCGACATCGCTCTTGGCCCCGGAGGTGCCGTGGCGTTCCCGGAACCGGGCGACCTGGCGAGGGTTGATCGCGAACACCGAGTACCCGGCTGCGACCAACGCCGTCACCCACGGCCCCCGGTCGGTCTCGATCCCCACCAGCACTTGCTCAGCACCGGTGTCCTCACCGGCGAACCCGGCGATCAACTCGTGCAGCCGCGCGATCCCGACGACACCCTCGGGCAGGCGAGCCCTCCCGAGCCGGCGCCCGGTCTGGTCCTGCACCTCCACATCATGATGATCTTCTGCCCAGTCATTGCCCACGAACAGCACGCCAGCGCCTCCACCTGCCCGAACCCGTTCACTGCCGGCAGCCTGCGGGAGCTAGCCGCGGCCTAATGGTCCAGTGCTCGCGCCACTCATCTCGGCGGGCACGTCATCCCATCAGCGGTCTGGGCTCCCGACCACCAGTGGGGGCACGGTCTGACCCTAGGACTCACCTGCGTCCAGGCGGCGCGAGTGCTCACCCACCGGCGGCTACCGGCACCGAGCCTTCCCTATCCAGACCCGGCAGGTCCCATTAGGCGGCGCGGCGCAGCGGGGCCTCGGCGCGGCCCAGCAGGCGCAGGTAGACGCTCTCGAACGTGGCCAGGGTGGCGTCGATGGCGTGCTCGGCGACGATCTCCCGGCTCGCCGCGCCCATCCGCCTGCGCAGCCCGGCGTCGCCGAGCAGGGCGGTCAGCCGGGTGGTGAGCTCGCCGACCGCGCCCGGCTGGTACAGGAAGCCGTTGCGGCCGGGGCGGACCAGGTGGGGCAGGGCCATCGCGTCCGCCGCGACGACCGGCGTGCCCGCGGCCATCGACTCCAGGGTGGCCAGGCTCTGCAGCTCCGCGATGCTGGGCATGCAGAACACCGCCGCCCGGGCGTAGGCCTCGACCAGCTCCTCCTCGGAGACGAACCCGCGGAACCGGACCCGCTCGCCCAGCCCGACCTCGTCGGCCAGCGCGGTCCACTCGTCGCGCCTGCCGCCGTCGCCGATGATCTCCAGCTGGGCCGCCAGCCCGGCAGGCAGCGCGGCGAACGCCCTGATCAGCTCGTCGACCCGCTTCTCCTGGTCGAGCCGGCCGACGAACAGCACCGTCGGCACCGCGCCGGGCACCTTCGGGGTGGCCCGGTAGCGGTCGGCGTCGATGCCGCAGGACACCGGGAACGCCTCGGTGAGCCCGGCCCGGCGGACCAGCAGCTCGACCGCGCGCGGCGTCGGCGCGGTGACGGCGTCGGCCTTGCCGAAGATCCGGCCCAGGTCCTTCCAGCCGATCGTCGCGGCCAGCCCGCGCAGCACCCGCGGGATGGGCGAGTAGGCCAGCAGGTTCTCCGGCATGAGGTGGTTGGTGGCCACCAGCGGCCGGCCGGTGCGGTGCGCGGCGCGCACGACGCCGCGGCCCAGCACCATGTGCCCCTGGGTGTGCACGACGTCCGGGTCGATCCGCTCCATGAGCTCGGCGGAGTCCGGGAAGGCCTCCCACGGCAGGCAGAACTGGAAGCGCTCGTGGCTGTAGTAGCGGTGGGAGCGCAGCCCGTGCACGGTGACCCCGCCGCGGACCTCGCGGGTCGGCCGGCCGGTCTGCGACGGCGCGGCGACGTGCACGTCGTGGCCGCGCTTGGCCAGGCCGGTCGCCAGCCGCTCGGCGAAGCGGGCGGCGCCGTTCACGTCGGGCGGGTACGTCTCGGCGCCGATCAGGATCCGGAGCGGGTTCACGGCAAAGCGTCCTCTCGGGGTGGGTCGTCCGACGGCCGGTGCTGGGGTCACCGGCGTAGGGAGTGCTCGGGCCACGACGGGTCGAGGCGGTTGTGGGTGGGGTGGGCGGCGGCGTGGGCCGCGGCGTCCGGGTGGTGCTTGGCCAGCCCGACCACGCCGATCGCGGCCGCCGTGGCCGCCGCGGTGAGCAGCAGGAAGACGACCGGCGGGGTGGCGGCACCCTCGCCGAGCAGCACCGCGCCGAGGATCACCGCGACGATCGGGTCGACGACGGTCAGGCAGGCGATGACGACCTCGGGCGGGCCGGAGGCGAACGCCTGCTGGACCAGCCAGCCGCCGACGACGATGGCGGCGCCGATGGCCGCGCCGGCACCGGCGACCGCCGGGTCCAGCAGCCCGGCCAGACCGGGGCTCATGGACTGCGACACCGCCCGCACCAGCCCGGAGACCAGCCCGAAAGCGACCGCGCCCGCGGTCGCGCAGGCGATGCAGCGCACCCAGCCCGAGCGCGCGAGGCCGAGGCAGGCCAGCAGCGCGACGACGCAGGCGACGACCAGCCCGGCGATCAGGGTGGCGCCGGGTTGCGGCTCGCTGGAGACCGCGGTGCGCGCGGCGGTGACGACGAAGACCGCCACGCCCGCCACGCTGAGCGCCACCCAGCCGACGATCGCGCCGTCCGGCGCGCGGCGGGCGTGCAGCGAGGTCAGCAGGACCGCCACCGGGACGGCGAGCACGCCGATCGGCTGGACCACCGACAGCGGCGCCAGGATCAGCGCCAGCGCGTGCAGCGCGGTGCCGCTGCCGGCCAGGGCCAGCCCGGTGAGCCAGCCCGGCCTGCGGGCGACGGCGCGCAGGCCGCGCAGCGTCAGCGATTCCCCCGAGCCCCGCCCGCCCTCGGCGTCGGACTCGGCGGACACCGCCCCGTGCTGCAGGACCGCGGCCCCGGCGAAGCAGAACGCGCCGAGCACGGCCAGCGAGATGGCTCCGGCGGTGCCGCTGAGCAGGTCGCTCATGCCGTCCTCCCCAGCCGTTCGTCGAGCGGACCCTCGATCGTCGCCTGCACCGCCGCGGCGACCGGGAGGTCGACCGCGGTCCGGGCGGCGACGGCCGTGGCGCGGGCCGCGCGCGCGATCACCAGCAGCAGGACGAGCATCACTGCGTAGAGAACACGTTGAAGAACACCGAGAACGGCAAAGATCGGTGAACCGGAGATAACGATCGGGACATTGCTGAGCAGGAACAGGACGCTGAGGGCCGCCACGGCGACGCTCAGCCGGGTGAGCGCGGGGGCGGCGGCCCGCCAGGCCGGGCTCTCGACGGCCCGCCTGGCCACCATCCAGGCCGCCAGCGGCAGGGCCAGCAGCACGATCCCGCCCGCGACCCGGTGCAGGTCGGCGACCGGTCCGGCGGCCGTGCCCGGGTCGTTGGTCGGGAACACGGCCGCGGCCACGAACCCACCGCTCGCCACGGACAGCAGCGCGGCCGGTGCGGCCGGGGCCGTCAGGCCCCAGCCGCGCAGCCCGGCGCCCAGCATCCAGACGGCCGCCGCCAGCGCGAGCGCGGCCACGCCGAGCAGGGCGTACCCGCCGGGGAGGGCCACGTAATCGCTGAGCGTCTGCACGATCGGGTCGACGGTCCCCACTCCGTCGACGTGCAGCGCCACCAGCGCCGTCACCGCGACCCCCACGCAGGCGACGACCGGCCAGGTCGCCCTGGCCGCCACCTCCCCGGCACCCTCCGCCCCGGGCCCCTGCCCGGTCCCCCCGCTGCTCACCATGGGGATCACCGTGCCAGCCGGACGCTGAGACGGACATCAGGAACTCCACCCAGTCCTACCGGGGGAAAACCCCATGCCCGGAACCGGGGCGAGGGAAAACCCCGGGTCCGGGCCGCGGGCGCGGTCGCCGCCCGGACCGGCGCACCGGTCATGCCGGCGGCACGGGGCCGTCGTCCGGGGGCGCGTCGACCCGCTCGACCTGCCCGGGGAGCAGCGGCGACAGCGCCAGCTCCGGCTCGGTCGCGCCGACCGGCGCGGCGTCGACCGCGCGCACCCCCTGCGCCGCGGCCAGCGCCTCCAGCGCGACCCGGTCGGCCCGCACGACCAGGGCCAGCACGCAGGCGCAGGCCGGTTCGCCCAGCGCGGCCGCCTCGGCCGCGGCCACGTCGCGGGGCCGGTCGGCCAGCCGGGCCGCGTCGGCGGCGGCGGCCCGCTGCGCGCGCAGGCGGGCGGAGTCGAGCGCGGCGGCCGCCGGCAGCCCGGGGTCGAGCGCCTCGAACCGCAGGGCGGTCTGCACGCGGGTCAGCGGCACCCGGAACACCGCGACGGTGGCCGCGGCCGGGCCGCCGACGAGGGCCGCCGCCTGCCCGGTGGTCGCCTCGGCGGCCAGCTGCACGAGCGCGGGCGCGGCCTGCCCGGGTGGGGGCAGCCGCTCGGGGAGCAGGGCCAGGTAGTCGGCGACGGGCTGGCCGGCGTCGGGGCCGAGCCGGATGCTGCCGACCGGCGGCCCGGGCGCGGTCGGGGTGAACCGCGACCCGGCGTACCAGGCGGTCAGCAGGGCGACGGCGACGCAGACGCCGAGGACGACGAGCCGTCCGCGCCAGGTCAGGCCCCCGCCCGCCCCGCTGTCGGTGTCGTCGTGGGCGTCGTCGTCGGTGTCGTCCTCGGCGTGCTCGGGGCGGGGTGGGCGCCCCGCGCTCACGGCTCGCGGAGGCGGTCGAGGGCGCGCTCCAGGTCGGCCGGGTACGGGCTGACGAACTCGACCCACCGGCCGTCGGCGGGGTGGTCGAAGGCCAGCGCGCGGGCGTGCAGCCACTGGCGGGTCAGGCCGAGGCGCTGGGACAGGGTGGGGTCGGCGCCGTAGATCAGGTCGCCGACGCACGGGTGGCGCACCGCAGAGAGGTGCACCCGGATCTGGTGGGTCCGGCCCGTCTCCAGCCGGATGTCCAGCAGCGACGCCGCGCGGAACGCCTCGACCGTGTCGTAGTGGGTGACGCTCGGGCGGCCACCGGCGACGACGGCGTACCTGTGGTCGTGGCGGGGGTGGCGGTCGATGGGGGCGTCGATGGTGCCGCTGGACGGGTCGGGGTGGCCCTGGCAGACGGCGTGGTAGCGCTTGTCGACCGTGCGCTCCTTGAACGCCCGCTTCAGCGTCGTGTACGCCCGCTCGGAGGCGGCCACCACCATCACGCCGGTGGTGCCGACGTCGAGGCGGTGCACGATGCCCTGGCGCTCGGCGGCGCCCGACGTGGACAGCCGGTAGCCCAGCGCGGCGAGGCCGCCGACGACCGTCGGCCCGGTCCAGCCGGGGCTGGGGTGCGCGGCCACGCCGACCGGCTTGTCGATCACGATGAGGTCGTCGTCGGCGTGCAGCACGGTCAGCCCGGCGACGACCTCGGCCGGGCCGCTGATCGACGCGGGCGCCTCCGGCTCGGGCAGCGCGACCTCGAGCCACGAGCCCGCGGTGAGCCGGTCGGACTTGCCGGCGGTGCGCCCGTCGACGGCGACGCGGCCGTCCTCGGCGAGCGCGGCGACGACGGTGCGGGACAGCCCGAGCAGGCGCGAGAGCCCGGCGTCGACGCGCATGCCGTCCAGGCCGTCGGGGACGGGGAGCTGGCGGGTGTCAGTCACCGGAGCCTCCGCTGCTGCTGTCGGAGCCGCCGGAGCCGCTCGAGTCGGAACCGGAGGTGTCGGCGGTCGACCGCTCCGGGCCGCCGTCGGCGTGGCGGGCGGGTGTGGTGTCGCCCGTGCGCGGGGTGTCGTCCGGTGGGCCGTCGTCGCTGTCGGCGCTGTCGGCGCTGTCGGCGCCGTCACCGCCGCCGTCCCGCGAGCGGCGCGTGGGGCTGCGGGTGCCGTCCAGCTCGCGGCCGGTCAGCGCGAGCAGGACCAGCAGCACGCCGCCGCAGCAGACCGCCGAGTCGGCCGCGTTGAACACCGGGAAGAAGGTGCCGTCCGGGCGCAGCAGCGAGACCATGTCGACGACGTGCCCGCGCAGCGGGCCCGGCGAGCGGAAGATGCGGTCGACGAGGTTGCCCAGCGCGCCGCCCAGCACCAGGCCCAGCGCGATGGCCCAGCCGGTGGAGCGCAGCCGCCTGGCCACCCGGATCAGCACGATGACCACGGTGATCGCGATCAGGCTGAGCACCCAGGTGTAGCCGGTGGCCAGCGACCAGGCCGCGCCCGGGTTGCGCACCAGGACGAGGTGGACCAGCCCGCCGAACAGCTCGACCGGCTCGCGGCCCTCCAGCTCGGCGACCGCCAGGACCTTGGTCACGACGTCGACGGCCAGCACCGCCGCGGCGATCAGGGAGAGCAACCGGATCTTCGGGCCGGCTGCGGTGCTGGGGGGACTCACCCGACCATCATCCCCCACCCGGAGGAGGCCCCCCGCCGGCCGGGGGTCAGCGCGGCCCGGGACCGCGCGGGCGGCGGGGGCCGTCGTCCGGGCTCGCGGCGCGCCAGCGGGCCAGGCGGCCGTGCTCGTCGACCGCCCGGATGCGCTGCTCGGTCGCCGGCCGCGCCCCCGCCGTGGCCACGACCAGCAGCTGGTCGAGCTCGCGCAGGCGGGTGTCGCGGGACGGGGTGAAGCCCTCGCCGTCGCGCACGACGAGGCTGACCGTGGCCCCGCGGGGCAGCCGCAGCTCGCCGATGTAGACCCCGCGCAGCTTCGAGCCGACCGGCACCCGCACCTGCAGCAGGTCGGCGCCCAGCTCGTCGAGCGGGGCGGCGTCGACCTCGATCTCCGTCGGCTCGGCCGGGCTGGCCACCCCGAGCGTGCGGGCCACCACCGGCAGCGTGGTGCCCTGCACGATCGTGAGCACCACGACCAGCACGAACACCACGTCGACCAGCTCGGTGGCACTCGGCGCGCCCTCGGTCAGCGCGATCAGCGCGAGCACGATCGGCACCGCGCCCCGCAGCCCCGACCAGGACAGGAACGCCTGCTCGCGCCAGGGCACGCGGAACGGCAGCGCCGCGGCCAGCACCGACAGCGGCCGCCCCGCCACCACCAGCACCACCCCGGCCACCAGCGCCGGGACCACCGCCTCGGGCAGCCGGGCAGGCGAGGCGTAGAGCCCCAGCAGCACGAACAGCCCGATCTGGGCCAGCCAGCCGGTGCCCTCCGCGAAGGAGCGGACGTCGCCGCGGTGCGGCAGGTCGGAGTTGCCCAGCACGAGCGCGGCCACGTAGGTCGCCAGCAGCCCGGACGCGTGCGCCAGCTGCCCGGTGGAGTAGGCCAGCACGCACACCGCCACCGTCGCCAGCGGGTAGAGCCCGGTCGAGGGCAGCGCCGCCCGGCGCAGCGCCCTCGCCCCGCCGCGACCGAACAGCCAGCCCAGTAGGGCCCCCACGACCAGCTCGTAGACCACCAGCAGGGGCGTCTGCCAGGTCAGCTCCTCGCTGGAGGCGAGCAGGACGACCGCCAGCACCACCGGGGCGTCGTTGAGCCCGGACTCCAGCTCCAGTGCGCCGGCCAGCCTGCGCATCACCCCGACGCCGCGCAGCACGCTGAACACGGCGGCCGCATCGGTGGACGAGAGCACCGCGGCCCACAGGAACGCCGTGCGCCACTCCAGCCCGAGCAGCAGGTGCAGCGACACCCCGACGACGCCGATGCTGACCGCGACCGACACCGTCGCCAGCGCGATCCCGAGGCCCAGCGACGGGCGTACCGCGGGCCAGCTGGTGGTGATGCCGCCCTCGATCAGGATCAGCACCAGCGCGGCCAGCCCGAGCGCCTCGGTGAGCGCGGCGTCGGAGAACGGGATGCCCAGCACCGACTCCCCGAGCAGGACCCCCATGCCCAGGTAGATCAGCAGCGACGGCAGGCCGAGCCGCACCGACACCCGCACGGCGAGCACTCCGAGCAGCACGATGCCCGCCCCCGCGCCCAGCAGGATCTCAAGGCTCGGCATGCCACCCCCCGCTGCAGGACCCTACGGCTACCCCCACCACAGCCCGGGGACCCGCAGGATGGTGCCGGAGCGGTCCGGCTCCCTAGCCTGACCGGCATGGTCCCCATGACGGTCGGCGCACCGCCGGACACGGCCCGCGACAGGGAGGTCGGCGCGGCGGAGCGGGCGCGGCCCGACCCGATCCGCGCGCTCGTCGCCCCCAGCACCTGGCTCGGCGCCGCGCACCTGCTGCTCGACGCCCTGCTGGGCACGGCGTACACCACGGTACTGGTCACCGGGCTGGCGATGACCGTCGTGCTGCTGCCGCTGGCGCTGGTGGGCGTCCCGGTGTGGATCGTGACCGCCTGGCTGTCGCGGATGATGGCCGGGATCGAGCGGGCCCGCTACCGGCTGCTGCTCGACGTGCGGATCGCCCCGGTGCCGATGCCGCCCGCCGAGGTCAACCCGCTGCGCTACGCCGGGGCGCTGTGGCGCGACGGCGGCGTGCGCAGGCGCGCCCTGCACCAGCTGGTCGCCATGCCGCTGGGGCTGGTGACCGCCGGGCTGGTGTGGGCGACGCTGGCCGGGGCGCTGGCGCTGCTGGGTTCGGTGGCGATCGCCATCCTGTTCCCGCCCGCGATGGCCGACGGCTCGGTCGACCGGCACGTGCTCGGGCTGCCGCTGTCGGACACCCCGACCGGGCAGATGCTGCTGGGCGCGGCCGGGCTGCTGCTGGTGCTGGCGGCCCCGATGCTGGTGCGCGGGTTGGTGGCGCTGGACGTGTCGGTGGCCCGCGCGCTGCTCGGCCCGCCGCCGGAGGTGCTGGCGCGGCGCGTGCACGAGCTGGAGCGCAGCCGGGCCCGCGTCGTCGACGCCGGGGAGACCGAGCGCAGGCGCATCGAGCGCGACCTGCACGACGGCACCCAGCAGCAGCTCGTCGCGCTGGGCATGACGCTGGGCCGGGCCAAGGCCCGCTACGCCGCCGACCCCGGCTCCATCGGCGAGCTGCTCGACGACGCCCACCAGCAGGCCAAGGACGCGGTCACCGACCTGCGCCTGCTCATCCGCGGGCTGCACCCCCCGGTGCTGGCCGACCGTGGGCTCGACGCCGCGCTGTCCGCGATCGCCGTGCGCTGCCCGGTGCCGGTCGAGCTGACCGTGGAGATCGAGCGGCGCCCGCCGGCCACCGTGGAGGCCATCGGCTACTTCGTGGTCGCCGAGGCCCTCACCAACGTCGCCCGGCATTCCGGCGCCGCCTCCGCGGTCGTGCGGGTGCGCCGCGAGGACGACGGGCCGGTCTGGGTCACCGTCACCGACGACGGCCGGGGCGGCGCCGACCCCGACCGCGGCACCGGCCTGCGCGGGCTGACCGACCGCGTCTCCGCCGTGGACGGTCAGCTGAGCGTGGACTCGCCGGTCGGCGGGCCGACCGTGCTCACCGTCGAGCTGCCCTGCGACGTGCGATGAGCGAGCTTGCGAGCGAATCATCGACACAGCGCCTCCGTGGAGCGCCGGCCGAGTCCTGCGAGGCCGTGCGGTGAACGCGCCTCCGACGAGCCCGCCGAGGGTCGTGGTCGCCGAGGACTCGGTCCTGCTGCGCGAGGGCCTGTGCCGGCTGCTGGCCGAGACCGGCTTCGAGGTCGCCGCGGCCGTCGGTGACGGCGACGAGCTGCTGCGCGCGCTCGACGCGGAACGCCCCGACGTGGTGGTCGCCGACGTGCGCATGCCGCCGACGCACACCGACGAGGGCCTGCGCGCCGCCCTGGTCATCCGGGCCCGGTGGCCGGAGGTGGCGGTGCTGGTGCTGTCGCAGTACGTCGAGGAGCGCTACGCCACCGAGCTGCTCGCCGGCGACACCCGCGGCGTCGGCTACCTGCTCAAGGACCGGGTCGTCGACGTCGGCAGCTTCGTCGAGGCGCTGCGCCGGGTGATCGGCGGCGGCACCGCGCTCGACCCGGAGGTGGTGTCCCAGCTGTTCGCCCGCGCGCGCCGCCCGCAGCCGCTGGCCGGGCTCACCCCGCGCGAGCGGGAGGTGCTGGCGCTGATGGCCGAGGGCCGCTCCAACAGCGGGATCGCCGAGGCGCTGAGGGTCGGGGAGGGCGCCGTGGAGAAGCACGTCAGCGCCATCTTCGGCAAGTTCGCGCTGCCCGTGGCGGCCACCGACCACCGCCGGGTGCTGGCCGTGCTCGCCTACCTCGCGAGCGCGTCGTGACCGCCCCCGCGCCCACCCGTCCGCGCCGCGCGCTGGTGCTGCTCGCGGTGGTGTTCGTGCTGCTGGCGGTCGTGCCGGGGGCGGTCAGCCTGATCGCCCAGGGGTACCGGTCGACGACCGAGCAGACCACCTCGCTGGCCTCCGACGTCGCGATGCTGACCGTGCGCAACGGCGTCGGCGACGTCGAGCTGGTGGCGAGCCCCGACGACCTCGTCCACGTGCGCACCTACGCCGAGCACGGCCTGGAGCCGCCCGCGCTGACCGCCGAGTCGACCGCGGCCGGCGTGCTGCTGTCCGCGCGCTGCGAGGACCTGCTGGCGATCGAGTGCCGGGTCGACTACGAGATCGAGGTGCCGCGCGACTTCGCCGTGCGGGTCGAGGTCGGCTCCGGCGACGTGGCCGCGCACGGGCTGAGCGGTGCGCTCGCGCTGACCGCGCGCTCCGGCGACACGTTCCTGTCGGACCTGAGCGGTCCGCTGACCGTGCGGGGCGATTCCGGCGACGTGAACGCCGTGCAGATCGACAGCGACGCGGTGGTGGTCGAGCGGACCGACGGCAACATCTTCCTGGACATGGACACCGCCCCGAGCGACGTGCGGCTGTGGTCCGAGCGCGGCGACGTCGTCGTCGGGGTCCCCGGCGCCGAGCGCTACCGGGTGGACTCCTGGGCCATCGACGGCGAGACCCGGATCGGCGTGCGCACCGATGCCTCGTCGGCGCACGCGATCACCGCGACCAGCGGTGGCGGCGACGTCCTGGTCCGCACGTCCTACCCCTTCCCCGGGCCGCTGGTCCTGCCCGACCCCCGCGGCGACGGGCCCGCCCCGGTGCCGCCGCGGCCGCCAGACCCGCCGGTGCCGCCGGAGCCGGTGCTGGTCAACGGGGGCTGAGCCAGCTCAGGGTGGCCGCCACCCGGGGCCGAACGAGCTCGTCGAGCGCGGCGTCGACCTCGGGCTCCCGCTCCGGCGGCAGGCACAGCCGCTGGGTGACCACGGCGGTGTCCTGCCGGGGCGGGGCGGTGCGCTCCCAGCGCTCGACGGTGGGCGAGACGCCCAGCTCGGCCAGCACGGCGAGGGCGTCGTCGGTGGTGGCGGGCCGGGGTCGGCGCAGGCCGTGGAACCGCTCCCAGAGCGGGTCGAGCCAGGCCATCGGGTGCCGGTCGAGCATCTCCACGACGACCCCGCGCCGCGCGGCGGCCCCCATGGCCAGCAGGAACGGCGGCAGGTCGACGACGTTGTGCAGCACGTGGTGCGACACCACGACGTCGGCCGTCCCGGCCTCCGCCGCCACGTCGGGCCAGCGGCCCCCGACCGTCCGGAAGGCCAACCCCCTGGCCGCCGCCGCGGTCGCGAAGACCGCGAGCATGTCGGCCTGCTGGTCGACGCCCACCACCTCGGTCGCCACCCCGGCCAGCGCGAGCGCGGCGTCGCCGCCCCCGCAGCCGACGTCGAGCACGCTGCCGCCCGTCCCGAGCAGGTCGAGCGCGGCCCGCCGGGAGGGGGTGTCGGCAGGCACGTCGGGCGGCTGGAAGTGCGCCGGGTCGTGGTGCCACGGGTTCGCCCGCGCCCCGGCCAGGATCTCCGGCGGGATGCCCCGCCCGCGCTGCAGCCGCGCCCAGGTCTCCGCCGCGTCCCCCACGCCGTCACCCTTCCACCGATCGCCGCTGAGGCGCACGCGCCTAGCTTGTGGCCCGTCCAGCAAGGTTCGCCGGGTATCTCGGCGGCCCAGGTGCCCGCTGGCTGCGTTGCCGGCCGACCCGAGTACAGCCAGGTACGAGGGCCGACCGGCGCCTTGCCAGCGAACACCTGGATCCACCGATATCCCCACCAACCTTGCTGGACGGGCCACTAGCCCGTCCGCCGCCGGCGCAGCCGGTCGCGCAGGCTCGGGGTGGGCGGCGGCTCGTCGGCGGCCGGCTCCGGCGCGTTGAGCACCGCCTCGAGCGCGCCGGACACGGTCTCCAGTGCCTGGTGCAGCCCGATGAACGGGCCGGCCAGCGGGCCCTCTCCGGTGAGGGGGCCGCCGGCCTGCTCGACCAGGGCGGCGATCCGGGCGACCGCGTCCGGCTCGGTGGTGGTGAGGACGGCGGTGCCGCCGTCCACGGTGAGCGTCATGGCCGCCGCGGCGGCCAGTTCCGGGGTGCTGTCGCCGGTGCCCGCGACGTCCAGGTCGTCGATCAGGGTGCTGAGGGACTCATCGGTGACCCCCAGGTCGGCCAGCACCTGGCCGGCCACCCCGGTCGAGGTCCTCATCAGCGCCTCCAGCAGGTGCTGGGTGCCGACCGGCGCTCCGACGGCGAGCGCCTCGGCGCGGGCCAGTACCTCGTCGGCGGCCGGGGTGTGGCGGGGCGGGGACGAGGCGGCGGAGGCGCTCCGGCTCGGGGCGACGGCCTGGCGGATCTGGTCGGCCGTGCGCCCGTCGCTCAGCAGGATGTGGCCGGCGACGCCCCTGCCCTCGGCCACCAGCCCGAGCAGCAGGTGCTCGGGGCCGATGTGCTCGTCGTGGCGGTTGAGCGCCTCCCGCAGCGACAGCTCCATGACCTTCTTGGCCCGCGGGGTGAACGGGATGTGCCCGGGCGGCGGGGTGGCGCCCCGCGGGACGTTCTCCAGGACGAACTTGAGCGCGGTGTCCGGGCTCAGCCCCAGGCCCAGGAGTCCTTGCCGGACCGGCGAGGACTCCTGGGCCAGGAGCGCGAGCAGCACGTGCTCGGTGCCGATGTGGTGGTGGCTCAGCTCCCGAGCCTTCTCCTGGGCCAGTACGACGACCTGACGGGCCTCGCCCGTGAACCGTTCGAACATGCTTCTATGCTCCTGACCCTGTCAATACCATGCTATTGATAGGGTAAGGGGTGCTGTGACAGGGAGGTCCGCCGTGGAGGGCGAATGGGAGGCCCGGCTCGAGGCCTGGCGCGCCGAGCTCGACCTGCTGGCCAGGGCGACCGGCACCACCTGGGTGCCGCTCGCCGAGGCGGAGCGGCAGGCCGGCGTGTCCCGGTCCGCGCTGCGGTCGTGGTACCGCGGCGGGGAGATCAGCTCCCGGCTGGTCGACGGACCGCACGGACCGCAGCGGCTGGTGCCGCTGGAGGCCGTGCTCGACCGGGCCGAGCGCTCGGCCCGGATCCGCCGCCGGGCCGAGCGGGAGATCAGCCTGGAGGCCCAGGTCGCGATGCTGCGCGGCCAGGTCGACCGGCTGGAGATCCGGCTGGCCGCGCTGGAGGCCCGCGGTCGGGCGGGGTAGCGGGGACCCCCGACGTGCCCGGGGGCGCGCCGGCCGGCGGACGACCGCAGCCGGCCCCGTCGGTCACCCGTGGCTCGTGGCCAGCAGCGCGGTGAGCCGCGCGGCCAGGGCCTCCGGGTCGCCGTCGAGGTGGACGAGCTTGTCGCGGCCCCGCCCCCCGACGGCGATCGCCACCGCGGAGCGGGGCAGGGCGAAGGCGGCGGCGAGCGCGGCCACCACCGCCGCGTTCGCCGCCCCCTCGACCGCGCGGGCCCGCACCGCGACGAGCAGTGCGGGCCCGCGGGGGCCGTCCCAGCGGCCGCCGACCCGGTCGGCGGCCGCGCCGGGCCGCACCCGGACGGCGATCCGCACCGGTGCCCGGTCCCGGGTCAGGCGCGCTCGACCAGCACCCGGAGGTCGGCGGACCTGCCCGCCGGGTCGGTGACCGAGCCGACCAGGGTGGGCGCGGCCACCTCCGCCAGCACGACGTCGGTGGCGAGCACCTCCCCCGTCAGGAACGCCTGGTGGGTGCGCACGGCGTCGAGCACCGCGTCGGCGGCGTGCAGGGTGAGCCGGATGCGGTCGGACACGTCCAGGCCGGCGTCGCGGCGGGCCTGCTGGACCAGCCGGACGGCGTCCTTCGCGGTGCCCTCCGCGGCCAGCTCCGGGGTGACGTCGGTGTCCAGCACCACCAGGCCGGTGGAGCCGGGCAGGGCCGCCGTGGCCCCCTTCGATCCGGCACCACCCTCGGCGGGCACCAGCCGCTCGGTGAACTCCCCCGCCAGCAGGTCGATGCCACCCGCGGTGACCGTGCCGTCGGGGTTGGCCGTCCACTCGCCCGCCTTGACCGCCCGGATCACCTTCTGGGTGTCGCCGCCCAGGCGCGGGCCGCACGCCCGGGCGTTGACCGCCACCTCGAACCGGCCGTGCGCGGCCACGTCGGTGGTCAGCACGACCTCCTTGACGTTGACCTCGTCGCGCAGGATGTCGGTGAACGGGCGCAGCGACTCGACGTCCGCGGCGGCCACGGTCAGGGCGGCCAGCGGCAGCCGCACCCGCAGCCCGGCCGACTTGCGCAGCGACAGCGCGGTGGAGGCCACCTGGCGGACCCGGTCCATGGCCGCGACCAGGTCGGCGTCGTGCGGCAGCAGGTCGCCCGCCGGCCAGTCGGCCAGGTGCACCGAGCGGTCGCCGGTGAGCCCCTGCCAGACCCGCTCCATCGTCAGCGGCAGCAGCGGGGCCGCGACCCGCGCGGTGACCTCCAGCACGGTGTGCAGGGTGTCGATCGCGTCGGCGTCGCCGCCCCAGAACCGCTCCCGGGAGCGGCGCACGTACCAGTTGGTGAGCGCCTCGGCGTGGTCGCGCACCCGCTCGCACGCCCCGGCGATGTCGTACACGTCCATCGCCGCGGTGACGTCGTCGACCAGCGCCGCCGTGCGGGCCAGCACGTACCGGTCGAGCACGTGCGCCGAGTCGGTGCGGAACTCCCCGGAGCGCCCGGCCGCCCTGGCGTACAGCGACAGGAAGTACCAGGTGTTCCACAGCGGCAGGATCGCCTGCCGCACGCCCTCCCGGATGCCCTGCTCGGTGACGACCAGGTTGCCCCCGCGCAGGATCGGCGAGGCCATCAGGAACCAGCGCATGGCGTCCGAGCCGTCGCGCGAGAAGACCTCGTCGACGTCCGGGTAGTTCTTGCGCGACTTGCTCATCTTGAGCCCGTCGTCGCCCAGCACGATGCCGTGCGCCACGCAGGACCGGAACGACGGCCGGTCGAACAGCGCCGTGGCCAGCACGTGCAGCGTGTAGAACCAGCCGCGGGTCTGCCCGTTGTACTCGACGATGAAGTCGCCCGGGTAGTGGTGGTCGAACCAGTCGCGGTTCTCGAACGGGTAGTGCACCTGGGCGAACGGCATCGAGCCCGACTCGAACCAGCAGTCGAGCACCTCCGGCACCCGGCGCATGGTGGACTTCCCGGTCGGGTCGTCCGGGTTGGGCCGGGTGAGGTCGTCGACGTAGGGCCGGTGCAGGTCGGTCGGGCGCACGCCGAAGTCGCGCTCCAGCTCGTCGAGCGAGCCGTACACGTCCGTCCGCGGGTACGCGGGGTCGTCGGAGACCCACACCGGGATCGGGCTCCCCCAGTACCGGTTGCGCGAGATCGACCAGTCGATCGCGCCCTCCAGCCACTTGCCGAACTGGCCGTCGCGGATGTGCTCTGGCACCCAGGTGATCTGCTTGTTCAGCTCGACCATCCGCTCGCGGAACGCCGTGACCTGCACGAACCACGAGTCGACCGCACGCTGGATGAGCGGGTTGCCGCACCGCCAGCAGTGCGGGTACGGGTGGTCGTAGGTCTCGTGGCGCAGCAGCACGCCGTGCGCGTGCCCGGCGCCGCGCTTGAGGTCGGCGATGATGTGCGGGTTGGCGTCGAAGACCTGCATCCCCTCGTACGGGGGCACGCGGGAGTCGAACTCGCCGCGGGTGTCGACCGGCACGACCGCCTCGATCCCGGCGGCGTCGGTGACGACCTTGTCCTCCTCACCGAAGGCCGGCGCGATGTGCACGATGCCGGTGCCGTCCTCGGTGGTGACGTAGGGCGCGGTGAGCACCCGGTGGGCGTTCTCCCAGCCGGCGAAGAAGTCGAACGGCGGGGTGTAGGCGGTGCCGACCAGCTCGGCGCCCGTGTAGGTGCGCAGCACGGTCGGCTCCTCGCCCAGCTCGCGGGCGTAGGCGCCGACCCGGGCCGAGGCCAGCAGGTAGCGCGTGCCGGCGTTGTCGCCGCCCGTCGCCTCGACCAGGGCGTACTCCACGTCCGGGTGCACGGCCATGGCCAGGTTGGACGGCAGCGTCCACGGGGTGGTCGTCCAGATCAGCGCGAGCACGCCGTCCAGGTCGGTGCCGGGGGCCCGCAGCCGCAGCCCGACGGTGACCGCCGGGTCCTGGCGCGGCTGGTAGACGTCGTCCATCTTGGTCTCGGTGGCCGACAGCGGCGTGCCGTCGTGCCAGCAGTACCAGAGGACGCGGAAGCCCTGGTAGACCAGGCCCTTGTCCCACAGGGTCTTGAAGGCCCACATGACGCTTTCCATGTAGTCCAGGTCGAGCGTCTTGTAGTCGTTGTCGAAGTCGACCCAGCGGGCCTGGCGGGTGACGTACGCGCGCCACTCGTCGGTGTAGCGCAGGACCGACTCGCGGCAGGCCTCGTTGAACGCGGCCACGCCCATGGCGTCGATCTCGGACTTGTCCTTGAGGCCGAGCTGCTTCTCGGTCTCGGTCTCGGCGGGCATGCCGTGGGTGTCCCAGCCGAACCGGCGCTCGACGTGCTTGCCCCGCATGGTCTGGTACCGCGGGACGACGTCCTTGACGTAGCCGGTCAGCAGGTGGCCGTAGTGCGGCAGGCCGTTGGCGAAGGGCGGGCCGTCGTAGAAGACGAACTCGTTGCCGCCGTTCTCCCCGGCCGGCCGGGCCTCGACCGAGGCCTGGAAGGTGCGGTCGGTCTCCCAGGAGGCCAGGACCTCCTGCTCCAGCGCCGGGAACGACGGGTGCGCCGGGACGGCGGGGTAGCCGGACCCGCCGCTGGTCGCCGGGCTGGTCTCTGGGCTCGCGGTCATCGGTGGTGCTCCTCGTGCGTGCCTGATCGGTGCGCACGGGGACGACGCTCGCGCGCCGCGGTACCACCCCGCTTGCCGTCCCCGCACGTGGTGCGGCTCGCGGACGGCCTCTCGTTCGGCGGCTGTGACGGGCCGTACCCGTCCGGTTCTACTCCGGGCCGCCCCGCGCGGGTGGGCCCGTTTCTTCCGGAGGCTCCCCGGTGATGGCCGGATCGGTGCCTGTGCACACCAGGATAGCCGCGGCGCGCCACCGGATTGCGCCGGGCGTCCCCGCCGACCGCTGGGACGGCCGACGGGACCCCGGTGGGACGGCTACTGGGCGCGGGCGGGGTGGCGCTCGGCCAGCGTGCGGTCGGGACTGCACCAACCGCACGGCGTGAAGCCCAGTTCCACGGCCTCCCGCGCGGGCAGCGGGATGGTGGGCCTGGCGGCCAGGGCCCGGCAGCCGCTCACGTGGTAGCGGGGCTGCTCGTCGACGACCAGGACCTCGTCGGGCAGCAGCGCGACCACCGCCGAGACGGCGGGCTCGCGGGTCTCCTCGGGAGGGTCGCTGTCGGCCGGGGGCTCACCGGCCGGCTGCTCCGCCGGGGTGCCTGCCTGCTCGGTGGGCCCGGACGACGTCGCGGCGCCGTCGGCGGGTGGGGCCGCCTCGGCGCCGGCCGCCGCGGGGCCGGACCCCGCGACCGCGGTGGCCCCGCTCGCCGGCTCGGAGGTGGCGTCGTCGCCACCGCCGCCGCTGTCGCCCTCGGACTCCTCGGCGGGCTGGGCGGACGCGGGGCCCTGCGTGGATGCGGAGCCCTTGGTGCTGCCGTGTGCGCGCACGACGACCGTCGGCTCGTTGCCCGCACCGCCGCCCGCGGCCCCCGAGGCACCACCCTCGCCGGACGGTGGGGCGCCCGCCGCGGGTTCGTCCGGGGTGTCGCCGCTGGACGCACCGGTGGGCTTGTCGAGCTTCGCCGCGACCGCCTCCCGGGCCTCTTCGGCCCCGGATCCGGTCACGCTCGGTGATGCGCTATGTCCCGGAGGAGCCGGTGGGCCGGCAGCGCCGGGCGGTCGCGCTTCAGAGCCGGGCGGTTGAACCGGACCCATCACCTGCGTTCGCTGGCTGGCCGCGGCCTGCTCGGACACGGGTTCCCGCTGGGGTGGGGCCGGCGGGACCACCTGCGGTTCGACCTCCGGCACGGGCGCCTCGCCGCGCACGGACCGACCGCCTCCCGGCGGGACCACCGGGAGGATCTCGGTGACCGGCTCCGGCACGGCCGGATCCGGGGCCGGGTACGACCGCTGGCGCACGGACCGGTCCTGCGACGACGCCTCCGCCTGGGCACCGGCCCGCAGCGCCGCCCGCCGCTGGAGGGCGTCGACCACCAGGACCAGTGCCGCGACGGCGCTCACCGCCACGGACACCCAGGCCCACAGCACGCTGCCGGTGAGCAGCGCGACCACGAGCAACCCGAAGGCGATCAGGATGAGGATCAGGACCAGCAGCAGCACGTTCTACTCCGTGGACGGCGGACACCGGTGCGGACACCGGCACCGCCGCGAGATCGTTCGCGAGACTCAGCTGCCGGCGTCGGCGCGTTGACCGTAGCCGGTGGACGCGTACCCCCCGTTGGCGCTGCCCCTGCTGTCTGACGGAGCGGCGGACGCCCGGTCCCCGAGGTCCCTGAGCTGGGTCTCGAGGTAGGTCTTCAACCGGGTGCGGTACTCGCGTTCGAACGTCCGCAGCTCGTCGATCTTCTTCTCGAGGACCGACTTGTCGCGGGTGATCGTGCCGATGATCTCGGCCTGCTTGCGCTCGGCGTCGCCGACCAGCGTGGCGGCCTTGTCGCGGGACTGGCGCTCGAGGGTCTCGGCCCGCGTGCGGGCGTCGTTGAGCATCGTCTCCGCGCGCGAGCGGGCGTCGTTGACCAGGCCGTCGGACTTGCTCCGGGCCTCGGACAGCAGCTGCTCGGACTTCGACCGGGCGTCGCTCAGCATCGTGTCGGCCTCGGACTTGGCCTCGGCGGTGAGCCGCTCGGCCATCTCCTGGGCCATGCTGAGGACCTTGGCGACCTGCATGTGGCTGTCGCCACCGCCGTCACCGCCCATGTCGCCCATCCCGGGCCCACCCATCGCGCGTGTCTGCTCCATGCGCATGGGTGGTGGCTCGACCTGGCGCTGGATCTGCTGGGTGGGCGGGGCGACGCCCTGCCCTCCCATCCCGGCCGCCGGTGGACGCGAACGGGCGTCCTCCAGGTCGGCCTGGGCGTTGCCGAGGCGCTGCTCGAGCTGGGACATCTGCTCGCGGAGGTCTTCGTTCTCCTCGATCAGTCGGGCCAGCTCGGCCTCGACAAGATCGAGGAACGCGTCGACCTCGTCCTCGTTGTACCCCCTTTTCCCTATCGGGGGCTTGCTGAACGCGACGTTGTGGACGTCGGCGGGCGTCAGCGGCATCGGATCACCTCATGCAGTTCCTCGGCGGCGGCACCCTGTGACTGGGGCTCACAGCGGCGTCGGCTGGGCAACGTTCATCAGTATGAACACCACCAGCAGCAGAACCATAATCGACAGGTCTAGTCCCACGCCGCCGATCCGCACGACCGGGATCACTCTCCGCAACAGCTTCACCGGAGGGTCGGTCGCCGTGAAGATCAACTCCAGCGCGACCGCGCTCGGGCCGGCCGGCACCCACTGGCGGGCGAAGCTGCGTACGAGCTCCACCACGATCCGGCCGATGAGCAGGAGCCAGAAGAAGAACAGCAGGTAGTAGAGCACGAACTGGATGGCGAGGGACACGGGCTCAATCCTGGCGGAAGAGACCGCGTTCTGCGAGTTTCCGGGCGTCGTCGGCGGAAACCTCCACGTCGGCGGGGGTGAGCAGGAACACCCGGGTGGCGATCTTGTCGAACCCGCCGCGCAGGGCGAAGGCCAGGCCGGCGGCGAAGTCGACCAGGCGCTTGGCGTCCGCGGCGTCCAGCTCGGTGAGGTTCATGATCACCGGCTGGCCGTCGCGGTACCGCTCACCGATCGTGCGCGCCTCCTTGTAGCTGCGCGGTGACAGCGTGGTGATGCGGGCCAGCGTGGCCACCCGATCGCGTGCCTCGGCCGCGCCGACCGGACCGGGCACCGCGGCGACCGGCACCACCGCCCGGACCGGCTCGGGGACGGCCACGGTGTCGGTGTCGATCGCCAGCGCGCCCCTGACCGGCGAGGACGCCGCGCTCACCGGCCGCCTGCGGTCCGGGACCACCGACGGGCGGGACGGGCGCCGCGGGCCCCGCTCGTCGCGCGGGAGATCACCGCGACGGGGGTCGTCGGATCGGGTCGGCTCCGACCCGTGGTCGTCGTCCGGGTACCGGTCGTCGTCCCAGTGGCCGTCGTCCCAGGTGGCGGAGTCGCGGCGGCGCTCGTCCCAGCCGGGCTCGGCCCAGCGCTTGTCCTCCCAGCGCGGGTCGTCGCGGCGCGGGTCGGAGCGGTGCTGGTCAGGGCGCCTGCGCTCGGCCCAGCGGTCCTCGTCGTCCCGCGAGCGGCGCGGAGCCGGGTAGCGGTCGAGCGGCTCGTCCACGTACTCGGTCAGCTCCTCGGCGGGCACCATGCCGAAGTAGGCCTTGAGCCGGTACATCGTGCCCATCCGCGCTCCCAATCCTCGTCACTCGACGGCCGGCGAGCCCCCACGAACGGCCGTCACGGCGAGGCTAACGGTCGATCGCCCACCAGGGCCGTACCGACACGCACCACGTCCGAACCATGCCTGATGGCGGACTCGAAGTCCCCGCTCATCCCCGCCGACAAGGTGTTGGCCTGCGGAAACCGCGTTCGGACGCGGTTGGCCGCCGTCGCGACGGCCGAGAATGCCCGGTCCTGCTCCATACCCAGTGGTGCCACCGCCATAACCCCCCGAAGCTGCAATCCACCGCACCGGGCGACGTGTTCGGCGAGCGGTTCGAGGTCGGCGGCGGGGACGCCGCCCCGACGGGGGTCGCCGTCGACGCTGAACTGGAGCAGCACGGGCAGCGGCGCCGCGCGCCCGCCGGTCTCCAGCAGGCGGCGGACGGCGCGGTCGAGGGCGTCGGCCACCCTGATCGAGTCCACGGATTCCACCCGGTCGGCCCAACGGGCGGCCGCGGCCGCCTTGTTCCGCTGCAGCCCGCCGACCAGGCTCCAGCGGGGGCGGGCGGCCGGGCGCAGCTCGGCGACCCGCTCGACCTTGGCCCCGGCCTCCTGCACCCGGTTCTCCCCGAAGGTCTCCAGCCCGAGGTCGAGCAGCAGGGCGACGTCCTCGGCGGGCACGGTCTTGGTCACCGCGACCAGCTCGACCTCCGCGGGGTCGCGGCCGGCCGCCCGGCAGGCCTCGGCGATCCGCGTCCGCACCGCGGCCAGCCGGGTGGCGAACTCCTCCGCCCGGGCCGCACCGGCGCCGGGCGCGCTCACGACGGATCCAGCCAGGTGACGGCGGCCAGCCGCCCGGTGCCGGGCTGACGGCGGTGGCTGTAGAGGTCGCGGTCCTCGAAGGTGCAGCGCGGGTCGCCGCCGATGCGGGCGACCCCGAGCCCGGTGAGCTGGTGGTAGAGGCCGGCGCGCAGGTCGAGGCCGGGTGTGCCGCGGCGGGTGCGCACCGCGCTGCCCGGCAGGCGGGCGTCGACCTGGGCCCGCATCGGCGCCGGCACCTCGTAGCAGCCCCCGCAGATCGCGGGGCCGAGCAGCACCTCGATCGCGCCCACCCGGGCGCCCAGGTCCGTCATCGCCCGCACGACGGCCGGGACGACCCCGGCGGCCGCGCCGACCCGCCCGGCGTGCGCGGCGCCGACCACGCCGGCGCCCGGGTCGGCCAGCAGCACCGGGACGCAGTCGGCCGACAGCACGGCCACCGCGACCCCGGGCAGCGCGGTCACCACGGCGTCGGTCGCCGGGCGGTCCGGCTCCCCCGGCCGTGGCGGCGCGTCCACGACGGCGACGGTCGTGCCGTGCACCTGCTCCAGGAACACCACCGGCGCGCCCAGCTCTCGGGCCAGCCGGGCGCGGTTCGCGGTCACCGCGCCCGGGTCGTCGCCGACGCCTGCGGACAGGTTGAACGAGCTGTACGAACCGGTCGAGCGACCGCCCGCACGGGTCGTGACGACGCGTCGGACGCGCGCGGTCACCGGGTGATCCGCACGGCGGCTCAGCGCTTCATGAAGGGCGGCACGTCCACGTCGTCGTCCAGGTCGTCGTGGGTCTCGACCTGGCGGGTGAACGCGGGCTGGGACGGCGCGACCGGGTGCGGCCCGGTGTCGGCGCCGTCGGTGCGGGAGTCGCTGCGCCGGTGCTGCGGCGGGGAGTACGGGTCGCTCGGGGCCGCCGGCGGCAGGGTGCCGGTCTGGTGGGCGCCGCCGTGGGCACCCTGGCCCGCGGTGCCGTTGCCCGCGGGGTAGCCGCGACCGGTGTGGCCGTTGGCCGGGCCGACGTAGCCGACGAGGCCGCCGCCGGACGCCGGCGCTGACCCCTGGGACTGCGCGGACGGGGCCGCCGGTGCGGTGGAGGTGCCACCGGCCGACCAGGACGGGCCCGGGTTCGACGGCGGCTGCTGGGCGGGCTGGCGCGGCGGGTCGGGCGCGGGCGCCGTGGAGCCGCCCGTGCCGGAGGCCCCGTCGCCGTGGTCGGAACGCTCGGTCGAGCGGAACGCCGTGGGCTCGAGCTTCTTGTGGGTGGGACCGCCCGCCTCGAACCCGGCCGCGATCACGGTCACCCGGACCTCGTCGCCGAGCGAGTCGTCGATCACCGTTCCGAAGATGATGTTCGCCTCGGGGTGGGCGGCCTCCTGGACCAGCGACGCGGCCTCGTTGATCTCGAACAGGCCGAGGTCGGAGCCGCCCGCGATCGACAGCAGCACGCCCTGGGCGCCGTCCATGGAGGCCTCCAGCAGCGGCGAGTTGATCGCCTTGCCCGCGGCCTGGATGGCCCGGCCCTCACCGCGCGAGGACCCGATGCCCATCAGCGCGCTGCCCGCCCCGGACATCACCGACTTCACGTCGGCGAAGTCCAGGTTGATCAGGCCGGGGGTGGTGATCAGGTTGGTGATGCCCTGGACACCGGAGAGCAGCACCTCGTCGGCCGAGCGGAAGGCGTCCATCAGCGAGACGCCGACGTCGCCGAGCTGCAGCAGCCGGTCGTTCGGGATGACGATGAGGGTGTCGCACTCCTGGCGCATCGCCGTGATGCCCTCTTCGGCCTGCCCGGCCCGGCGGCGACCCTCGAAGGTGAACGGCCGGGTGACGACGCCGATGGTCAGCGCGCCGAGCTTGCGGGCGATCGAGGCGACGACCGGGGCGCCACCGGTGCCGGTGCCGCCGCCCTCCCCTGCGGTCACGAAGACCATGTCGGCCCCCTTGAGGACCTCCTCGATCTCCTCGCTGTGGTCCTCGGCGGCCTTGCGCCCCACCTCGGGGTTCGCCCCGGCGCCCAGGCCGCGGGTGAGCTCGCGGCCGATGTCGAGCTTGACGTCGGCGTCCGACATCAGCAGCGCCTGCGCATCGGTGTTCACCGCGATGAACTCGACGCCCTTGAGGCCGACCTCGATCATCCGGTTGACGGCGTTGACGCCGCCGCCACCGATGCCGACGACCTTGATGACGGCCAGGTAGTTGTGGGGGGGCGTCATGGCGCACCTTCCAGTCAAGCTCGGGTCCGACCCCGGGGGTCCGGGCCTTCGTCTACGACGCTAGGTCGCGCTTCCCTCCCGGTCCAGCAGGCGCGCCGCGCAGCGGCAACCCCCCGTCCGGGTTCATTCCGACGTCCCGGCCGGGATCCTCCCCCGGTACCGGGTGCTCACCGCTCGATCGTGGGCAGGTCGGGACTGGTCACATCGTAGAGGCGGCCGGGTTGGGTGAGCAGCGGGCCGAGCACCGCCGCCTTGTCCGCGGAGCGCTCGGCGGACCCCCAGCTCACCTCGCGCTGGTCGGTGAGCCCGAGCGCGACCTGAGCCGGCCCGCCTGCCGGGTCGACCGACCCGGTGACCGTCAGCACATCGACCCGGACGTCGCCCGGGAGCGCGGCCAGCACCCCCACCGCGGCCAGTGTCGCCGGGTCGGCGGGCCCCGGCGCGGACACCGCCAGGTCGGGCAGCCCGACCACCGGGGGACCGGGGAACACCGAGCCCGTCCCATCGACCAGGGCCGGCCCGCCCCCGGTCCGCACGACGGCGATCGGCGTGCGCTGCACGACCCGTACGGAGACGGTGTGCGGCCAGTCTCGGCGCACCTCGACCGAGGCGACGGCGGGCAGCGCGGCCACCCGGGCGGCCACCGCGTCGACGTCGACCTCGATCAGCGGGCCGCCCGGCTCCACCCCGGCGGCGGCGAGGACCTGCTGCTCGGAGAGCATCGGCGCGTCCGGACCGGCGCCGCCGACCGGGGTGCCGGCCGGCGTCGTCAGCACCACCTCGACCTGGTCGACGTCGGCCAGACCGGCGTCGTAGAGCAGCAGCCGGGCGGTCAGCCCGAGCCCGACCAGAACCACGGCGCCGACCAGCACCCCGGCCAGGCGGCGCCGGCGGCGGTAGACGTCGGGCAGCGGTGGCCGGGCGGGGCGCTCGCCGCGGTCGGCCCGATCGGGCCGGACCGCCCGCCGCGTCCCCGGCCGGGTCACCCTCGCTCCCGCCGCTCCAGCTCCAGCAGGATCTCCGGGGCCAGCACGGTGACGTCACCCGCCCCCATGGTGACCACCAGGTCGCCGGTGGTGGCCAGCCCGGCCACCACGGCCGGGACGTCCGACCACCGGGGGACGAACCGCACCCGATCGGGCGGCAGCGGCACGGCGTCGGCGATGAGCGCGCCGCTGACCCCGGGCTCGGGGTCCTCCCGCGCGCCGTAGACCTCCAGCACGACGACCTCGTCGGCCAGCCCGAGCGCGGCGCCGAACGCGGCGGCGAAGTCGCGGGTGCGCGAGTACAGGTGGGGCTGGAACGCCACCACGACCCGGCCCAGCGGGCCGGCCACGTCGCGGGCCGCGCGCAGCTGGGCCGCGACCTTCGCCGGGTGGTGGGCGTAGTCGTCGTAGACCGCGACGCCCGCGACCCGGCCGCGGAACTCGAACCGGCGCCGCACCCCGTCGAACGCCGCCAACCCGGCCAGCACGCCCTCGGCGTCCGCGCCCAGCTCGACCGCGGCCAGCAGGGCGGCCAGCGCGTTGAGCGCCATGTGCTCGCCGGGCACCGACAGCCGCAGCAGGTGCTCGACGCCCGCGTGGCGCAGCACCACCCGGGCGCCGGTGCCGTCGGGCCGGAAGTCGACCAGCCGGGCGTGGCACCCGGGGCCGCGGCCGTAGGCGAGCACCCGCACGCCGCGGGCCTGCGCGTCGGCGGCCAGCGCCGCGGCGCCGGGGTCGTCGGTGCAGGTCACCAGGACGCCGCCGGGCACGATCCGGTCGAGGAACTCGCGGAACGCCGCCTCGTAGGCCTCGGCGGTGCCGTAGTGGTCCAGGTGGTCGGGCTCGACGTTGGTGACCACCGCCACCGCGGGCGAGAACGCCAGGAACGACGCGTCGCTCTCGTCGGCCTCGGCGACGAACACGTCGCCGGTGCCCTCGTGCGCCCCCGAACCGGAGGTGGCCAGGTCGCCGCCGATGGCGAAGGACGGGTCGAGCCCGCAGTGCTGCAGGGCCACGGTCAGCATCGAGGTGGTCGAGGTCTTGCCCGCCGTACCGGTGACCGCGGCGAGCCTGCGCCCCGCGGTCAGCGCGGCCAGCGCCCGCGACCGGTGCAGCACCGCCAGCCCGCGGCCGCGGGCCGCGGCCAGCTCGGGGTTGCCCTCCCGGATGGCGCTGGACACGACCACCGTCGCCGGGGCCGCGCCGGGCTCGTCGGGCGGCAGGTGGGCGGGGTCGTGACCGATCTCGATGCGGGCCCCGAGCGCGCGCAGGGCGAGCACCGTGCCCGACTCCTTGGCGTCGGACCCGGACACCGCCGCTCCCCTGGCCAGCAGGATCCGGGCGATCCCGCTCATGCCCGCACCGCCGATCCCGATCAGGTGGACCCTGCTGCCCGCGCCGAGGCCCGGCTGGGCGGCCGCGGACCGCTCCGCCGAGGAGGGCGCAGGCGATTCGGTCGTGGGGTTCATGCGCGCACCGCCAGCACGTCGAGGGCCATCCGGGCCAGTCGCTCGTCGGCGTCGGCGTGCCCGGACGCCCGCGCCGCGCGGCCCATGGCCAGCAGCCGAGCGGGGTTGGTCAGCAGGGGGGCCAGCTCGTCGACGACCCGCTCCCCGGTGAGCTGGTCGTCCGGGACGAGCAGCCCGCCGCCCGCGTCGACCACGGGCTGGGCGTTGAGGGCCTGCTCGCCGTTGCCGTGCGGCAGCGGCACGTAGACCGCGGGCAGCCCGACGGCCGACACCTCGGCCACCGTCATCGCGCCCGCCCGCCCGAGCACCGCGTCCGCGGCGGCGTAGGCCATGTGCATCTGGTCGATGTAGGGCAGCCCGACGTAGCCCGGCATCGGGTCGGCGGGCGTGCCGTTCTTGCCGTAGGCGTGCAGCACCGCGATGCCGGCGCGGCGCAGCCGGGGCAGCGCGGCGGCCAGCGCCGTGTTCAGCGTCCGGGCGCCCTGGCTGCCGCCGAAGACCAGCAGCACCGGCTCGCCGCGGGGCAGCCCGAACAGGTGCCGGGCGCGCAGCCGCAGACCGGGGCGGTCCAGCGTGGTGACCGAGCGGCGCAGCGGGATGCCGACGACCTCGGCGGCCGACAGCCCGCTGCCCGGGACGGCGGCGGCGACCCGGTCGGCGAACCGCGCCCCGACCTTGTTGGCCAGCCCGGCGCGCGCGTTGGCCTCGTGCACGACGATCGGCACCCGACCGCGGGCGCCCAGGTAGGCCGGCAGCGCCACGTAGCCGCCGAACCCGACGACCAGGTCGGCGTCGACCGCGGCGAGCACCTCGCGGACCCGCCCGACGGCCCCGCGCACCCGGCCGGGCAGCTTGAGCAGGTCGCCGCTGGGCCTGCGGGGCAGCGGCACCGGCGGGATCAGCTCCAGGGGGTAGCCGCGGGCCGGGATCAGCGTGGTGTCCAGCCCGCGTTCGGTGCCCAGCGCGGTGATCCGCGCCCCGGGCACCAGCCGGACGACCGCGTCGGCGAAGGCCAGCGCGGGCTCGATGTGCCCGGCGCTGCCGCCGCCGGCGATCACCACCGACGGACCGCGAGCGCTCTTGCCGGGAGCCCGGCTCCCGACGTCGAACCGCTGGGTCAGCTCGTTCATCGCCGGCTCGGGCATCCCCGGCCGGTTCATCCCGGGCTGGTTCACCACACTCCCCCGCTGAGGCTAGGTCGAACAGTCATGCAGTGTCGAACAGTCACGCAGTGCCGTACTGACAAGTCGCTCGCAAGCTCGCTCATCGCTCTCCCTCGCTGACGCTCGGTCGGCGCTGCGCGGGCGCTGTACTGGATGATCCGCTTGCACGCTCGCTCATCGCAGCGGCCCCCGCTGCGCGGCCGGGCGGCTGACCGGGGCCCGGTAGGGCTCGGGCAGCTTCAGGCCCAGCAGCCGGGCGATGGTGCCCTGCCCGTGCTGCTGCAGCGCGGCGACGGCCTCCGGCTCGTGCCGGGCCGCGTTGGCCAGCACGCCGAAGACGAACATGGTGACCACGAGCGAGGTGCCTCCCGACGAGATCAGCGGCAGCTGCAGCCCGGTCACCGGCAGCAGGCCGACCACGTAGCCGATGTTGATGGCGGCCTGGGCGACCAGCCAGCTGGT
Organism: Pseudonocardia humida; assembly: GCF_023898865.1. Classification (GTDB taxonomy): domain Bacteria; phylum Actinomycetota; class Actinomycetes; order Mycobacteriales; family Pseudonocardiaceae; genus Pseudonocardia; species Pseudonocardia humida. The sequence continues at coordinate 32,389 of NZ_JAGSOV010000025.1, read as the reverse complement.
GGAGGTCGCGACCACCAGCTTGAGCCAGGGGTCGCTGTTGCGGTCGGCGATCCGGATGCCGACGTAGGCGAGCGTCGCGAACAGCGCGAGCACCGCGAACGCCCCGAGGAACCCCAGCTCCTCACCGATGATGGCGAAGATGAAGTCGTTGTGCGCGTTCGGCAGATAGTCCCACTTGGCCCGGCCCTGGCCGAGGCCGACCCCGAACAGCCCGCCGTCGGCCAGCGAGTACAGCGCCTGGTTGGCCTGCCACTGGGCGCCGAGCGGGTCGGCGCTGTTGCCCGACAGGAACGCGGTGACCCGGGCCAGCCGGTAGTCGGCGGTGAGCGCGAGCACGATCGCGCCGCCCAGCGCGGCCCCGGTGAGGGTGAGCATCAGCCGCATCGGCGCGCCCGCGTAGAACAGCAGCGCGACCAGCACGATGCCCAGCGAGACTGTCATGCCCAGGTCGGGCTGGAGCACCAGCAGGGTCATCAGCAGCGCGGTCACCGGTACGACCGGGGAGAGCGCCTGCTTCCAGCGGTGCATGACCCGGCGGCGGGCCACCAGCACGTGCGCGCCCCACAGCGTGAGCGCGACCTTCACCGCCTCGGAGGGCTGCAGCGAGAAGCTGCCGATGGCGAACCAGGCCCGCGAGCCGTTGCGCACCGAGCCGACGATCAGCACCGCGATCAGGGCGAGCACGCCGACCGCGAGCCCGACCGGGGCGAGCGCCCGCAGCCGTCGCGGCGGGATGCGCAGGCCCAGCCAGAACAGCGCCAGCCCCGGCCCGCAGAACATCAGCTGCCGGGTGAAGACCGAGTAGCTGGAGCCGTCGGCGGTGAAGGACTGGACCGCCGACGCGGACAGGACCATGACCAGCCCGAAGACGGTCAGCAGCCCGAACACGGCGAGCACGAGGTGCAGGGAGGTCAGCGGGCTGCGCAGCCACTCGCCGACCGCGTTGGCGGCGCGCCCGATCGCGGCCCGCGGACCGGACGCACGCCCGGCCGGGACGCGCGCCGCGGCCTCACCCCGGGCGTCCTCGCGGGCGTCGCCGCCGGACCCCTCGCGGGCGGACCGCTCGGTGCTGCGCGCGGTGCCCTCCGCGGGCGTCACAGCGCCCCGCCACCGGCCGCAGCGCCGTCCAGGGCCCGCACCGCCCCGGCGAACGCGCTGCCGCGCTCGGCGTAGTCGGCGAACTGGTCCATCGACGCGGCGGCCGGGGCCAGCAGCACGACGTCGCCCGGTCGGGCGAGGGTGCGCGCGGATCGCACGGCCCGGTCCATCACACCGCTCATCGGCCCATCGTCGCCCGCCACCACTTCGGTGACGGGGAGATCGGGCGCGTGTCGCGCGAGCGCGGCGACGATCTCGACGCGGTCGGTGCCGATGACGACGGCCGCGCGCAACCGGTGCGCGTGCGCCGCGACGAGCGCGTCCACCGAGGCGCCCTTGAGCAGCCCGCCGACGACCCAGACGATCCGGGCCCCGGCCGGGGCCCCGGACAGCGCGGCGGCCAGCGACGCGGCGGCGGCGTGCGGGTTGGTGGCCTTCGAGTCGTCGACGTAACGGACGGCGTCGACGGTGGCCACGGTGGCGGCCCGGTGCGGGCCGGGGCGGAAGTCGACCAGCCCGGAGCGCACCGCGTCGGGTCCGACGCCGACCGCCCTGGCCAGCGCGGCCGCGGCCAGCGCGTCGGTGACGCCCGGCGGGCCGGGGGGTGCGACGGCGGCGGCCTCGATGAGCGCGCCGCCGTCGAAGGCCCGATCGACCAGCACGCCGTCGACCACGCCGAGCTGGTCGGCGGTGGGCTCGCCGAGGGTGACCCCGACCCGGCGCGGTGCCGGGCAGGCCGCCAGCAGCGACGCGGCGATCGGGTCGTCGACGCCGGCCACCGCGACCGGCCCCAGCAGGGCCCGGGCCTTGGCCGCGGCGTAGGCGCCCATCGAACCGTGCCAGTCGAGGTGGTCCTCGGCGACGTTGAGCACGCAGCCCGCGGCCGGGCGCACCGACGGCGACCAGTGCAGCTGGAAGCTGGACAGCTCCACGGCCAGCACCCGGTGCCCGGCGCGGACCGCGTCGACGACGGGGTAGCCGATGTTGCCGCAGGCGACCGCGTCGCGGCCGGCCGCGCGCAGGATCGCGGCCAGCATCCCGGTCGCGGTGGTCTTGCCGTTGGTGCCGGTCACCGCCAGCCACTGCGGGGGCTCGGGCCGGGCCGACCCCATCCACCAGGCCAGCTCGGGCTCCCCGACGACCGGCACCCCGGCCGCGGCGGCCGCGGTGACCAGCGCGTTGTCCGGGCGGCGGCCGGGGCCGGTGACGACGAGCGCGGTGCCGGGCGGCAGCGGGTCGGACTCCGAGCCGGGGCGCGCGCCGTCGGGCAGGTCGGCGAGCCGGGCCGGGACGGCGTCGGTGACGGTGACCCGGGCCCCCAGCTCGACCAGCGCGGACGCCGCGGCGAGGCCGGAGATCCCGGCCCCGGCGACCAGCACCGGGGCGCCGGCCAGCGCGCGCACGTCCATCACGGGCCCGCCGACGCGGTGAGCCACTCCTGGTAGAACAGGCCGAGCCCGAGTGCCGCGCACATCGCGGCGAGCAACCAGAACCGGATGATGACCGTGGTCTCGGCCCACCCGGCCAGCTCGAAGTGGTGGTGGAACGGCGCCATCCGGAACACCCGGCGCCGGGTCGTGCGGAACACCGCGATCTGCACGGCCACCGACAGCACCTCGACCACGAACACCCCGCCGATCACCACCAGCAGCAGCTCGGTGCGGGTCACGATGGACAGCCCGGCGACCAGCCCGCCCAGGGCCAGCGAGCCGGTGTCGCCCATGAAGATGCGCGCCGGGGCGGCGTTCCACCAGAGGAACCCGATGCAGCCGCCCATCGCCGCGGCCGCGACCAGCGCCACGTCCAGCGGGTCGGGGACCTGGTAGCAGCCGGCCGCCGCGGCGATCACGCAGTTGTTGCGGAACTGCCAGAACCCGATGATCGTGTAGGTGGCGAAGACCATGGCCGCGGTCCCGGCGGCCAGGCCGTCGAGGCCGTCGGTCATGTTCACCGCGTTCGACCAGGTGGCCACGATCAGGTTGGCCAGCACGACGAAGCCGACGGCGCCGAAGGACAGCACCGTGATGTCGCGGACGAACGAGAGGCTCTCCGAGGCCGGGGTGAGCCCGTCGGCGTTGGCGAAGCGCAGGGCCAGGATCGCGAAGACCGTGGCCACCAGCACCTGGCCGACCAGCTTCCCGGTCTTGTTCAGGCCGAGGTTGCGGGCCTGGCGGAGCTTGATGTAGTCGTCGAGGAAGCCGACCACGCCCAGCGCGGTGGTCAGGAACAGCACCAGCAGCGCCGACGGGGTCATCGGCTCGCCGGTGAGCGCGTGCGAGACGACGTAGCCGACCCAGATGGCCACCACGATGGCCACCCCGCCCATGGTCGGGGTGCCCCGCTTGGCCTGGTGGCTGGACGGGCCCTCGGCCCGGATCTCCTGGCCGAAGCCCTGCCGGGCGAAGAACCGGATCAGGTACGGCGTGGCCAGGATCGACACCGCGAGCGCGACGCCCGCGGCGATGAAGACACCCCTCACCTGGCCGCCACCCCCCGGGTGTCGAGTCGGCCCGGTTCGAGCAGGGCGGTGGCGACCCGGTCCAGCCCGACCGCGCGCGACGCCTTGACCAGCACCACGTCGCCCTCCTCCAGCTCGGCGCGCAGCAGCGCGATCGCCGCGGCCGCGTCGTCGACGCGGTGGGCGCCGGCGTAGCCGGCGGCACCGACCTCGACCAGCCGGTCGACGCCGAGGTCGCGGGCGGCCCGGGCGATGTCGGCGTGCGCGGCGGCGGCGTCGGCCCCGAGCTCCGCCATCGTGCCGAGGACCGCCCAGCTGCGCCGCGGCCCGGCGATGGCCACCAGCGCGGACAGCGCGGCGCGCATCGACTCCGGGTTGGCGTTGTAGGCGTCGTTGACGACGGTGACGCCGTCGGGGCGGTCGGTGACCTCCATGCGCCAGCGCGAGCCCGGTTCGGCCGCGGACAGCGCCGCGGCCACACCGGCCGGGTCGCCGCCGAGCTCCAGCGCCACGGCCGCCGCGGCGAGCGCGTTGCCCACCTGGTGGGCGCCGACCAGGCGCAGCGCCACCGGCGCCGATCCGGTCGGGGCGACCAGGGTGAACCGGGCCCGTCCGGCGTGCAGCTCGACGTCCTCGGCGCGCACCACCGGGTCGGGCCCGGTGCCCGTGCCCAGCCCGAACCGCACCACGCGGGCCGCGGTGCGCTCGGCCATGGCCGCCACCGCGGGGTCGTCGGCGTTCAGCACGGCCACACCGTCGGCCGGGAGGGCCTCGACCAGCTCGCCCTTGGCCCGCGCCACCGCCGCCCTGCTGCCGAACTCGCCGAGGTGGGCCGAGCCCACGTTGAGCACGGCGGCGACCCGCGGCGGCACCGCGGCGGCCAGCGCGGCGATGTGGCCGGGTCCGCGGGCGGAGAACTCCAGCACCAGGTGGCGGGTGTCGGCGCCGGCGCGCAGCGCGGTCCAGGGCAGGCCGAGCTCGTTGTTGAACGATCCGGGCGGGGCCACCGTCGGCCCCAGCGGGGCGAGCACGGCGGCCAGCAGGTCCTTGGTCGTGGTCTTGCCCGAGCTCCCGGTCACCCCGACGACGGCGGTGGCCGGCAGCGAGCGCACCGCGTGCGCGGCCAGCGCGGCCAGCGCGGCCAGCACCGCGGCCCCGGAGCCGTCCGGGTCGTTGGCGGCCAGGTAGGTGCGGGCGAAGTGGCCGCCCGGCGGGGCCGGGGGCACGACGACGGCGGGCGCGTCGACCTCGCGGCCCGCCAGCACACCGGACGCTCCCGCCGCCACCGCCGCGGCGGCGAAAGCGTGCCCGTCGGCGCGCTCACCGGGCAGGGCGAGGAACAGCGCGCCCGGGCCGACGGCCCGGGAGTCGAACTCGACGGAGGCGACGCGCTCCTCGCCGGTGGCGCGGTGCAACCGCCCACCGGTCACGGCGGCGACGTCGGCCAGCCGCATCTCGATCATGCTCAAGCTCCGCTACTGGTGGGGGGACAGCAGGGGTGGGTGGAGCGGGTCATCGGCGGTGCCCGATCATGCTCTGTCCCGTCCCGGCCGGTCACACCGGCCCGGCGCGGCCCGCGGCGATCGCCGCGGCCAGCTCGGCGGCGTCGTCGAAGGGGTGCTTGACGCCGTCGACCTCCTGGCCGGTCTCGTGGCCCTTGCCCGCGACGACGACGGCGTCGCCGGGGCGGGCCCAGGCGACGGCGGCCGCGATGGCCGCCCGGCGGTCGCCGACCTCCCGGACCTCGTGGTGCGCCGGCTCGGCCAGCGCGCCGTCCAGCATCGCCGCCCGGATCGCGGACGGGTCCTCCGAGCGGGGGTTGTCGTCGGTGACCACGAGCAGCTCGGCCCGGGCCGCGGCCGCGGCACCCATCAGCGGGCGCTTGCCCCGGTCGCGGTCGCCGCCGCAGCCCAGCACGACCGCGATCCGGCCGCTGACCTGCGCGCGCAGGGTGTCCAGCAGCGCGGCGACGGCGGCGGGCTTGTGCGCGTAGTCGACCACCGCCAGCCACGGCTGCCCGGCGTCCACGCGCTGCATCCGGCCGGGGACCGCCAGGGCGGCGAAGCCCTCCGCGGCCACCGCGGGCGCGACCCCGACCGCGTCCAGGCAGGCCAGCGCGACCAGCGCGTTGGCCACGTTGAACGCGCCGGGCAGGGCCAGGCGCACCGGTACCGCCGCCCCGTCCGGCCCGAGCGCGGTGAACGACTGCGCGCCGTCGGCGTCGGTGCGGGCCTCGCGCACCCGCCACGCCGCCGGGCCGGGCCCGGTGGTCACGGTGACCGCCTCCGGGTGGCGGGCGGCCAGCCGCTCGCCCCACTCGTCGTCAACGCAGACGACGCCGTGGCGGGCGCGGCCGTCGAACAGCCGGGCCTTGGCCTCGAAGTAGTCGTCCATGTCGCGGTGGAAGTCGAGGTGGTCCTGCGACAGGTTGGTGAAGGCGGCCACCGCGAACCGGGTGCCCGCGACCCGGCCCAGGGCCAGCGCGTGGCTGGAGACCTCCATCGCCACGTCGCTCACCCCGGCCTCCTCCATCACCGCGAACAGGGCCTGCAGGTCGGGCGCCTCTGGCGTGGTGAAGGCGCTGGGCAGCCGCTCGCCGCCGATGCGGGTGCCGACCGTGCCCAGCAGGCCGGTGCGCCGGCCTGCCGCGACCAGCCCGGCCTCCAGCAGGTGGGCGACGGTCGTCTTGCCGCTGGTGCCGGTGACGCCGAGCACCGACAGCCGGGCGGTCGGGTCGCCGTAGACGAGCGCGGCGACCGCGCCGACCACGGCCCGCGGGTCGGGGTGCACCAGCACCGGGACGCCGGCCAGCGCCGGTCGGGTGGCCCCCGCGGGATCGGTGAGCACGGCGGCGCAGCCGGCCGCGACGGCGACGTCGGCGAAGTCGGCGCCGTGCGCCCTGGCCCCGGACAGGGCGGCGAACAGGTCGCCGGGGCGGACCTCCGCCGCGCGCAGGGTGACCCCGCCGACCTCGACGGCGGGCACCGCCACCGGGGCCGCGGTGTCGCCCGCGGGACCGCGCGGGACGGCGTGCACCGCCGCGGCGATGTCGGCGAGCGCGACCGGCCGCGACGATCCCGGTCGGGGCGGGCTCACGGCCGTCCCGGTCGTGGCTGAGCTGACGGTCGGCACGACGCGGAAGGCTACCGTCGGGTCGATCCGGGCACGTCCGCGCACCACCGCGCTACCGGCGGGGCTCCGCCGCCCGCCGCTCCCGCTGGGCCTGTCGGCGCACCGGACGGGCGACGGCGCGGCCCGCCGACAGTTCGCCGACCCCGCTCCCCCGATGATCGACCGCGATCGAGCGCCGTCGGGGGCGCCACGCGCCCCGGGCGGGCCCGTCGACCGCTGCTCCCGGGCCGCCTCCGCCCGCCGAGCCCGCGGCACCGCCCGCCGCACGCCGCGGCGGTCGGTCAGGGCGCCACCAGCGTCTGCACCGGCGGCGGCTCGGTGCTCACCGGCAGCCCGTCGCGCTGGGCCAGGTAGCTGGCGATGTCGTGGAACAGCGGCGCCGCGCTGGTGCCCGCGGCCGGGGCGTCGAGCATGATCGCGATGACGTAGCGCGGCTGGTCGGCGGGGAGCATGCCGGCGAAGGTGATGGTGTGGCTGGCCGAGGTGTAGCAGGCGCAGTCCGGGTCGACCTGCTGGGCGGTGCCGGTCTTGCCGGCCACCTCGTAGCCGGGCACCGCGGCGAGGTATCCGGTGCCGCGCTGGCCCTGCGCGTCCTGGGTGACCGCGGTGAGCATGGTCCGCAGCGCCGCGGCGGTCTCCGGGGACACCACCCGCACGCCCTCCGGCGCCGGGGCCGGTGCGCGCACGTCGTCGGGGCCGATGGTCGCCTGGATGATGCGCGGCGGGATGCGCACGCCGTCGTTGGCGACCGCCTGGTAGATGCCGGCCATCTGCAGGGTGGTCATCGACAGGCCCTGCCCGATCGGCAGGTTGCCGAAGGTGGAGCCGGACCAGGTCTCCCGGGGCGGCACCGACCCGCGGCTCTCGCTGGGCAGCTCGACCCCGGTCCGGGTGCCGACGCCGAACCGGCCCAGCATCTCCAGCCAGCGCTCCTCGCCGACCTTCTGCGCGGTCATCAGCGTGCCGACGTTGGACGACTTCGCCAGCACGCCGGTCAGCGTGTACTGCTCGGTGCCGTGGTTCCAGGCGTCGTTGACCGTGCGGTCGGCGACCTTGATGCTGCCGGGCACGCTCAGCACGTCGTCGGGCTCGGCGACGCCGAACTCCAGCGCCGCGGCCATCGTCACGACCTTGTTGACCGAGCCGGGCTCGAACGGGTTCTGCACCGCGGGGTTGGACCGCTGCGCATCGGTCGCCTTGGTGAAGTTCGCCGGGTCGTAGGACTGGCCGTTGGCCATGGCCAGGACCTGCGCGGTGCGCGCGTCCAGCACCACCACCGACGAGTTCGGCTTGGCGCCGGTCTCGGCGACCTTCTCCTCGAGCAGCCGCTGCACCGTGTACTGGGCGTCGGAGTCGAGCGTGAGCTGGATGTCCGAGCCCTGCACGGCGGCGCGCTCGAACCGGGTGCTGCCGGGGATGACGGCGTTGCTGCCCTCGGCCGTGTCGACGACGCGCAGGCCGTCGGAGCCGGCGAGGGTGTTGTCCTCGGTGGACTCCAGGCCTTCCCGGCCGATGACCTTCTTGTCGTCGATGCCCCACGCCGCCGCGCCGATCACGCTCGCTCCGGTGGTGCCCGCCGGGTACGCGCGCTCCTCGCGCCGCTCCTCGGCGATCTCCGGGAACTGCTCGCGGACCCGGTCGGCCACCGCGGGCTCGACCGGCTTGCCCAGCTTGACGTAGCGCTTGTCGCTGCTGAGCTGCTCACCGATCTCGACCGGGTCGCCGCCCGTGGCCGCGGCGACCACCGTGGTCATCTCCGCGACGTACCGCGGCGCGTCGGCGCCGTGGGTCCTGGCGATGGTGCGGGGGCTGGTGACCAGCTGGCGGGAGTCGATGCTGAACGCGAGCGTGTTGCCGTCGCGGTCGAGGATCGCGCCGCGGGCGGCGGGCAGCGGGATGGGTGTGGTGGCCTGCCTGGCCGAGGCCGCGGTCAGGTCACCGGCCTGCACCGTCTGGACGACCACGAGCTTCACCATGGCCAGTCCGAGCGCGATGACCAGCAGGATCCGGCCGAGCACCAGCCGCTTGCGGTAGGGGCCGCCCAGCGGTGTGCGGCGGTACCCCGACGGCCGGCGCGGGACGGCCGACGACGTGCGGACCGCGCCCGCTGGCCGGGGCCGGGGCGGGGCCGCCGGCATCAGTCGGTGCCCCCCGGGGCGTCCCCGCCGTCGGCGCCGGCCGGGGTGCCCGGGGTCGGGTCGGAGGTCTCGTCCGCGTCCTCGCCTGCGGCGCCCGCGGCCCCGTCGCCCTGGGTGGCCTCCTCGGAGGTGGCCGCCTCGGGGGTACCGGCGCCGGGGGCACCGGCGAGGGGCGTGCCCGGGCCGGAGGCGCCGGGCTGCACGCCCACCTGGGCACCGGCGGGCGGGGCGGCCGAGACGACCGGCGGGGCCGGGGCGGGAGCCGCCTGCGGCTCGCCGACCACGGTCACCGCGCCGTCGGGACCGACGACGAGCCGGGCCGGGTCCTGGACCCGGACCATGCCCATCTCCTCGGCCCGGCGGGCCAGCTCGGGCGCCGAGGCCAGCTGGGCGACCTCGCGGCGCAGCTGCTCGCTGCGCTGGCTGAGGGCCGCCGCGTCGGACTTGGCGTCCTGCAGGCGGTAGGAGTCGGCCGAGGCGGAGGTGGACAGCCACAGCGTGGCCACCAGCCCGCCGATCAGCAGCAGCATGATCAGCAGGACGAACTTGGCCCGCCCCGTCGACACCGCGCCCGGGCGGGCCGGGCGGGCGGCGCCGACCAGCCGACGCAGCCGCTCCTCGCGGCGGGCGTAGGCGCGCTGGGACGCCGTCGGCGTGGCGGTCTCGGTGGCCGTGGTCGCGGCGCGGGCGCGCGTCGGCGCCGCCTCGCGCTGGGCGGGCAGGGCCGGCGTGCGACCGCGGGCGGTGGTGCGCCCGGCGGTCGAGCCGGTGCGCACCCGCTCCCGGCTCGGTGTCCGAACGCTCATGACCCCTCCTCGCCGACGCTCTGCGGGGGCGCGATCGACGCTGCTGTGTTGGATGGTGAATCCCCGAGCTCGTTCACGCCGCCACCTCCCGGATGCGTTCCGCGGCCCGCAGGCGGACCGAGGCCGCCCGCGGGTTGTCACTGATCTCGTCCTCGCTCGCCTGCTCGGACCCCCGCACCAGCAGGCGGAGCTCCGGTCCGTGGCCCGGCAGCTCCACCGGCAGGTCGAGCGGGGTGGTGGAGCTCGCCCTGGCCGCCAGCTCGCGCTTGACGATCCGGTCCTCGAGAGAGTGGTAGGACAGCACGACGAGCCGGCCGCCGACGGTGAGCGCGTCGATGGCCGCCGGGAGCGCCGCGCGCAGCGCGTCCAGCTCGCCGTTGACCTCGATGCGCAGCGCCTGGAACGTGCGCTTGGCGGGGTGGCCCCCGGTGCGCCGCGACGCCGCGGGCACCGCCTCGTACAGCAGCTCGACCAGCTCGGTGCTGCGCCGCAGCGGCGAGCTCTGCCGGCGCCTGCCGATCGCCGCGGCGATCCGCCCGGCGAAGCGCTCCTCGCCGTACTCGCGCAGGACCTTGGCCAGCTGCGGCACCGGGTAGGTGTTCAGCACGTCGGCCGCGGTCGGGCCGGTGCTCGGGTCCATGCGCATGTCGAGGTCGGAGTCGCGGGAGTAGGAGAAGCCGCGCGCATCGGCGTCGAGCTGCAGCGAGGACACCCCGAGGTCGAACAGCACGCCGTCGACTCCGGTGAGGCCCAGGTCGTCGAGGACGTCGGCGATCCGGTCGTAGACGGCGTGCACCAGGTGGGTGCGGTCGGCGTAGGCGGCCAGCCTGCGCCCGGCGAGGTCCAGCGCCTCGCGGTCGCGGTCGAGCCCGACCAGGGTGAGCCGCGGGTGCGCGGCCAGCAGCGCGGCCGCGTGCCCACCCAGCCCGAGGGTGGCGTCGACCAGCACCGCGGGGCGCCCGGCCAGCGCGGGCGCGAGCAACTCGGCGACGCGGGACAGGGCGACGGGGACGTGCCTGGCCCCAGCCGGCCCGTCCCCGAACTCCGGGTTCCCCACAACCCCCACCTCCCGCCCCGCGTCACCGAGCCCGTGGCCCGGGCTCCCAGCCGGGCCGCCGGCGATGCCTCCACCCGGCAGACCTGGCACCGGGGAAGGTGCGCCAGGGCTGCCGGGTGGGGACACCGCCGGGTCCATCTCGCCCCCGGTTCCGACTCCTGCAGATCCACCTACAGCAAGCCGGGGAGCACCTCCTCCTGCGCTTGGGCGTAGGTGTTCTCGTGCTCGTCCTGGTAGCGCTGCCAGGCCCGCGCGTCCCAGATCTCGGCGCGGGTGAACGCGCCGATCACCACGCAGTCCTTGGTCAGCCCGGCGTAGCGCCGCAACTCGGGGGTGATCACGATCCGACCCTGGCCGTCGGGGTTCTGCTCGTCGGTGCCGGAGAAGAGGTTGCGCTGGAAGACGCGGGCCGCCTCGCTGGTCAGCGGCGCGGACGCCACCTTCTTCGCGAGCTCGGTGAAGGCCTCGCGGGTGAACACGTACAGGCAGTGGTCCTGCCCCTTCGTGATCATCAGGCCGCCTCGCAGCTCGTCGCGGAATTTCGCGGGCAACGTGAGCCGCCCCTTGTCGTCCAGCTTGGGGGTGTAGGTGCCGAGGAACACCGGCCCCACCTCCACCTGCGGCCCTGTGTGCCCCAGCGATCACCACATTACCCCACTTCCCCCCACCGTCAACCGGAACCGAGCCGCCCCAGCCCTCCGAGGACGGACGAATACGCAGGTCAACGCGGTGGGGACAGGTGGGGGTCGGGAACCGGCCCGCGGGCCGGTGACCGATCCCGACACCCGCCGCCGAGGTGGGCCGCATCACGGTGGGTGACGAACGGGTGGGGGTTGCTTCGCTGTCGGTGACGATCACTACTCGATCGGGTACCCGAGGTGGCGAAGTGGGGCACGGTGGGGGACGGCCGGGCGACGGCGGGGCGCCGGGTGGGGGACGGTGGTGCGGAGTCGGTCCGCGCGCGCCACCACCGGCGCGTCGCGCGCGACACGCCGCGCAAGGGCCCCGCGGTCCGGCCACCCACGGCCCCCGACGGCGGCCGGAGGCTCTCGGGCAGACTGCGTCGGCGGCGCTCGGGCACACTGCGGTGGGTCTCCGGTGAATCTTGGGGTGACCATCGGGCGACGGGCTTCGCCCCCGTTTGACAGACTGGAGCGCAGTCTCGTAGTGACCGACGCGGGACGTGAGGAGATCGGGTGACGACGACGAGCAGCCGGGCCCGTGTCGACGGCGACGGTGCGGTCGGGCTGGCCGAGGTGGCCGACCTGTGCAACCGGATCGCCGGCAACGTCCAGCGCGTCATCGTGGGCAAGCCCGAGGTGGTGCGGGTCGCGCTGGTCACCCTGCTCGCCGAGGGCCACCTGCTCGTCGAGGACGTCCCCGGCGTCGGCAAGACCTCGCTGGCCAAGGCGCTGGCCCGGTCGATCGACTGCTCGGTCAGCCGCGTCCAGTTCACCCCCGACCTGCTGCCCGGCGACATCACCGGCATGTCGGTGTTCAACCGGCAGTCCTCGGAGTTCGAGTTCCGCCCCGGCCCGGTGTTCGCCAACCTGGTGATCGCCGACGAGATCAACCGCGCCTCGCCGAAGACCCAGTCCGCGCTGCTGGAGTGCATGGCCGAGCACCAGGTCACCGTCGACGGCGCCACCTACCCGCTGGCCCAGCCGTTCATGGTGGTGGCCACCCAGAACCCGATCGAGATGGACGGCACCTACCCGCTGCCCGAGGCCCAGCGCGACCGGTTCACCGCGCGGGTGAGCGTCGGCTACCCGGACATGGCGGCCGAGCTGGCCATGGTCGACGAGCACGCCGCCGCCGATCCGCTCGAGCAGCTGCGCCCGGTGACCGACGCCCGCTGGGTCGCCAGCGTCATCGACGCCGTGCGCCGCACCCACGTCGCGCCCGAGGTGCGCCAGTACTGCGTGGAGCTGGTGAGCGCCACCCGCCGGCTGCCCGACCTGCGGCTGGGCGCCTCCCCCCGCTCGACGCTGCAGCTGGTCCGGGCGGCGAAGGCGCAGGCCGCGCTGGCCGGGCGCGGCTTCGTCGTCCCCGACGACGTGCAGGCCGTCGCGGTGCCGGTGCTGGCGCACCGGCTGCTGCTCTCCCCCGAGGCGGTCGCCTCCCGGCGCTCCGCCGTCGACATCGTCCGCGGCCTGCTGGGCCGGCAGGCCGTACCGGCGCCCAGCCGGCCCGGGCCCTGAGCCCGCGGGGCGCGGACGTGGGCGGGCGGCTGTCGGGACTCACCACCCGGGGCCGCTGCATGCTGGCCGGCGGGCTGGCCACGGCCGGCTGCGCCGTCCTGCTCGACGAACGCGACCTGCTGCGCATCGGCGCCTTCGTGGCGCTGCTGCCGCTGCTGGCCCTGCTGGTGGCCCGGCGCACCCGGCGCTCGGTGGCCGCCGAGCGCACCCTGCGCCCGGCCCGGCTCGCCGTCGGCGGCGGCCTGCGGGTCGACCTGCTGCTGCGCGGGGGGCGCCTGCTCAGCACGCTGCGGCTGACCGACGCGGTGCCCGACGCCGCGGGCCCGCAGGCCGACACGCCGCCCCGGTTCACCGTGCACAGCCTCGGGCGCAGCGCGGGCACCGCCGGGCGCTCGGCCGCCATCACCTACCGACTGCGCCCCGCGCTGCGCGGCGCGCACCGCATCGGGCCGCTCACCGCGAGCAGCACCGACCCGCTGGGCCTGGCCCAGTTCGAGCAGACGCTGGCCCCGGCCACCACGCTGCTGGTGGTGCCGCGGGTGGTCGGGCTCGTCGGGGTGCCCCCGGCGCTCGGCGCGGGCGAGGGCACGCCCGGCGCCGCGCTCGCCCACCAGGGCCAGGGCTCGTCGGACGTGCTCGTGCGCCCCTACCGGGTGGGCGACGAGCTGCGCCGGGTGCACTGGCGCAGCACCGCCCGCTACGACGAGCTGATGGTGCGCCTGGAGGAGCGGCCGTGGCGCGGTGGCACGACCCTGCTGCTCGACCGCCGCGACTCCGCCCACCGCGGCCGGGGCGCGGGCTCCAGCCTGGAGTACGGCATCAGCATGGCCGCGAGCATCTACGCCCACCTGGTGGCGCGCGGCGAGCCGATCACGATGGTCGCCGAGGACGGCACCGAGCTGGCCGCGCCCGGCGCGTCCCACGGCACCGAGGCGATGCTCGACGTGCTCGCCCAGCTGCGCTCGTCCGCCCGCGCCGACCTGGGCGGCCCCGAGCTCTCCGCCAACGCCGACGTGCTGGCCGTGCTCGGCGAGCTGGGGCCGGGCCAGCTGGAGTCGCTGCAGGCCCGCAGGCCCGGCGGCGGCTACGCCGTCCTGCTCGACACGGCCACCTGGGACGCCGCGGGCAAGGCCGGCAGCGGACCCGGCGCGCAGGCCACCGCGGCCGCGCTGCGCGGGGCCGGCTGGGGCGTCGTCGTCGCGACCGCGTCCACCTCACCCGTCCGCGCCTGGGACGAGCTCGTCGCCGCCGCGGCCGCGCGGGTGCAGGTCCGATGACCGCCCGCCCCGCGGTCCCGCGGGCGACCGACCGACCGCCGACGGACGGAGGAGCCCGGTGACCACGACCGTCGAGCGGAACGCGGGCCCGGCCGGGCCCGCCCCGACCGGGCGTCGACCGACCCGCCCGCCCACCCCCACCCGGCCGCCGTTGCCGTGGGACACCGCGAGCGCCGCCGGCCTGGCCGTGCTGCTGGCCGGCGCCCCGGTGACCGCGATCGTGCAGGGCTCGGTGTGGCCGGTGCAGGCGGCCGTGGCCATCATCCCGGTGGTCGTGGTCGGGCTGCTGCTGCACCGCCTGGGCACCGCGGCCGTGGTGGTCGGCCAGCTGCTGACCGTCCTGGCCCTGCTGACCGTGCTGTTCACCGAGGGCGGCCTGCTGGGGTTCCTGCCCGGGCCGGCCGCGCTCGGCGAGTTCGGCGCGCTGCTGCAGCGCGCCGGCGAGCAGATCGACACCAGCACCGCCCCGGTGATGCCCACCCCGGAGATCCGCTTCCTGGTCACCGGGGCGTTCGGGCTGCTGGCCATCGGCGTGTACGCCGCGGCGGTCAGCACGTCCGCGCCCGCGGCCGCCGGGGTCCCGCTGCTGGCCGTGTTCGCGGTGCCCGCCGCGCTGGCCGACGACCTGCTGCCCTGGTGGGCGATGGTGGCCGCGACGGCGGGCTTCGGGCTGCTGCTGGTCACCGGGGCCGCCGCGGGGCGGCGGCGGACCGGGACCGGCGGCATCGTCGTGGGCGTGGCGGTGCTGGCCGCGCTGGCCGTCGGAGCGGGCGCCGGGTTCGTCGGCACGGCGGGCCGCTTCGAGGGCAACGGCGCCGGCGGCGACTCGACCAACTCGATCGGGCTGAGCCCGTTCACCGCGCTGCGCGGCCAGCTCGACCAGAGCGCGCCGGTCGAGCTGTTCCGGGTGCGCGGCCTCGACCGGCCGGTCTACCTGCGGGCGCTGACCCTGCGCGAGTACGTGCCCGGCATCGGCTGGCAGGCCAGCCCGCCCGCGCCGGGCGCCCGGCTGCCGGGCGCGCTGCCCGGCGAGTCCCTCGCTCCGGGCGACCAGGCCGACATCGACATCGAGAACGTGGCGTTCCGGGACTACTGGCTGCCCCTCTACGGCGAACCCCTCGAGGTGGCCGGCCTGCCCGAGGACCAGTGGCAGTACGACTCCAGCGCCGGCACCGGCTACACGATCCGACCGCGCGCGGAGGAGGGCTGGCAGCAGCGCGCGCTGCTGCCCGCGCCCACCGCCGACGACCTGCGGGCCGCCCGGGGCGTGGACGGCGTGGGCCCGGAGTACCTCGACACCACCAACGTCGACGACCGCGTGGCCGCGATCGCCGCGCAGGCCACCTCGGCCTCCGCCGGCGGCTTCGACAAGGCCATCGCGCTGCAGGACTTCTTCGCCGGACCGGCCAGCCCGTTCCGCTACAGCCTGCAGACCGCGCCGGGCAACGGCGACGACGCGCTGGTGGAGTTCCTGACCATCGGGCGCACCGGCTACTGCGAGCAGTTCGCCTCGGCGATGGCCACGATGCTGCGCACCGTCGGCGTGCCCTCGCGGGTGGCCGTCGGGTTCACCGGCGGCACCGAGATCGCCGACTACCGCTCGATCACCACCAAGGACGCGCACGCCTGGGTCGAGGCGTGGTTCCCCGGCATCGGCTGGACCACCTTCGACCCGACGCCGCTCACCGACGGGCGCGCCATCACCCCTCCCTACGTCGAGCAGGCCCAGGGCCAGGCAGCCGGCGAGGAGGCCTCCGACCTCCCCGACGAGCTGTCCCCCGAGGACGACATCGACCCGCAGGCGTCGCCGCAGCAGGAGCTCGAGGAGCAGGCCGCACCCGCGACCCCGCCGCCGACGGCGCTCGAGGACGAGAACGGCGGGCTGCCGCTGTGGCCGTTCGCCGTGGCGCTGCTGGTCGTCGCCGTCGTCGGGGCCCCGGCCGGGCTGCGGGTCCTGCACCGGCGCACGCGGATGGCCGCGGTGCGTGCCGGCGGTCCCGGCGCGGCCGCGGCGGCGTGGAGCGAGCTGCTGGCCGAGTCGCTCGACCGGCACGTCCCGATCCCCGACACCGACACCGTCCGCGGCGCGGCCCGGCGGCTGGTCCGCGAGCACCGCCTCGACGAGGGCGCCCAGCAGGCGCTGCGGGCGATCGTGACGGCGGTGGAGGCGAGCTGGTACGGCGGCGACCACCCGGCGCCGGGCGCCCTGGACGGGGCCGTGCGGGCGGTGGCCGCGGGCATCGCCGCCGGGTCGGGGCTGACGCTGCGCCAGCGGCTGCTGCCGCACTCGGTGGTGCGGCGCGGCGCGCTGTCGCGGGCGGCCACCGCCGAGCCCGCCGAGCCGGTCGGCAGCGCACCCGGGCGCTGACCCGCGCCGGACACGCCGACCGTCCGGACGCCGACACGACGATGCCGCCCGCACGGGTGCGGACGGCATCGGACCTGGATCAGGCGATCGATCGGGACGTGCCTGCGCGGCGTCGCGCCCACAGGCGCGCACCGCGCTCATGGATCGGATGGGGCCGGTGGTCCCAGCGGACCGGGACGACCCCGACCCGCTCCTACCCGCCTGCCACCTACTCCTGCTCGAACCGGCGGCGGAAGCGCTCTTCCATCCGGCCGGTGAACCCGTTGCGGTCGGGTTCGGCGCTCTTGGCCTGGGGGCTGGGGGCACCACCGGAACCCGACGAGCTGACGGCGAGCCACGCGCCGCCCAGCATCACCAGGAACCCGAGGATGCTCACCACGGGGAAGACCTCGGCCAAGTAGAGCTGTCGGACGGCGAGGCCGACGACGAGCAGCACCAGCCCGAGGAGGAACAGCGCAACCCCTTGCAGGCGGCGCCTGCGGGTGGGCTTGCGCAGACGTCCACCGCGAACGGTGGACACGAACTTGGGGTCCTCGGCGTAGAGAGCGCGCTCGATCTGGTCGAGCAGCCGCTGCTCGTGCTCGGAGAGGGGCACGGCTTCACCTCCGGCACTGGTCATCCTGTCGGGTCATCTTCCATGGTGCCGGAGCGACGCGACGAGCGCCCTGGGGTGGGCGTCTACCCAGGAGGATACGAGTCCGAGGCCGCCGCGACCACCCGGACTCGTCGAGCGGCCGCATCGAGTGGCACACCCGACGTCCGGACCCCCGTTCGACTCCGCCGATCGGGTCGCGCGGCGCCGTTCGGGACGGCCCGCACGGGTGAGCGGGCAGGCTGTTCGCCCTGTTTGTCCGGATTTTCGGGCCTGGCGAGTTTCCGCCGACCGGACGGGTGACAGGGTCAGGGCAGACGCGCCAGCGCGTGCAGCCGGGCGGCGACCTCCCGCAGCGGGGCCGCCGCCGCGGCGAGGGCCTCCAGCTCCGCGACCGACCGCGCGGCGGCCGGGCCGCCGTCGCGCACCGAGCCGGGCACCCACGCGTCCAGCACGCCGTCGCCCTGCAGCAGCTCCACCCGCAGCCCGCCGCCCTCCAGCAGCGCCCGCAGGCCGGTGGCGTCGAGGCGGCGGCGCAGGGCGTCGTCGGGCCCGAAGCGGCCGTGCGGGTCGGTCAGCAGCGCCCTGGCCTCGGCGAGGCGGCCGCTCAGGGTCCGGGCGAGCACGGCCGCGTAGCGCCCGGCGACGAGCACCGACACGGCCGACCCCGGCGCCGCGGCCCGGGCCAGTGCGTCCACCGCGGCCCCGGCGTCGTCGACGACCTCCAGCAGGCCGTGGCCGAGGACCAGGTCGGCCCCGCCGACCGGGGCGACGTCGGCGAGCGCGTCGACGTCGCCCTGCACCGCGTCGACCAACCCGTCGACCCCGGCCTCCCGGGCCCGCCGGTGCAACGCGGCCAGCGCGTTGGGGCTGTTGTCGACCACCGTCACCGCGCAGCCCAGCCGGGCCAGCGGCACCGCCCACGCCCCGCTGCCGCCGCCCACGTCCAGCACCCGGGGGGCGCGGCCGTGGTGGCGGGCGCGCAAGGCGTCGACCTCCGCCAGCAGGGCCCGGTGCACGGGCCCACCGCCCGCGGGCTCCCCCGCATCGGCCGGGCGCCGCACGCCGTTCCCGGTGTCGTCCACCGCTGACCCCAACTCCACGGCAGCACAGTAGTGCTCACCCCGACCGGGTAGGTTCCACGCCGTGCAGGTCGTCGCCTCGTTGAGCTTGAAGGGCGGAGTGGGCAAGACCACCGTGGCGCTCGGCCTCGCCGGAGCCGCCCAGCAGCACGGTCTGCGCACCCTGGTCGTCGACCTCGACCCGCAGGCGAACGCCACCATCGCCCTGGACGTCGGCCCGACCAGCGCGACCGTCGCCGACGTCCTCGACGAGCCCCGCCTTTCGGTGCTGCGCGCCGCGATCGCCCCGAGCGCGTGGGGCGAGGGCCTCGACGTGATGGTGGGCGCCGAGCAGGCCGAGCGGCACAACCACCCCGAACCCGGGCCTGCCCAGGTGGGCAGGCTGCGCCGGGCGCTGCAGCGCCTCGACCGCCTCGACGCCGACAGCGTCGACGGCCTCGACGACGAGGCTCCCGATCCCTACCGCCTCGTGGTCGTCGACTGCCCGCCCTCGCTGGGCCAGCTGACCCGCAGCGCACTGGCCGCCGCCGACCGGGCCGTCCTGGTGACCGACCCCACGATGTTCGCCGTCTCCGGCGTCCAGCGCGCCTTCGACGCCGTGCAGACCGAGCGCCAGCGCTCCAACCCCGACCTGCAGCCGCTCGGGGTGCTGATCAACCGGGTGCGCCCCCGCAACGCCGAGCACGACTTCCGCATCGCCGAGCTGCGCGAGCTCTTCGGGCCACTGGTGCTGCCCGGGGTCCTGCCCGACCGCTCGGCCATCCAGCAGGCCCAGGGCGCCTGCATGCCCATCCAGCGCTGGGACACCCCCGGCGCCCGCGAGGCGTCGACCGTCTTCACCCTGCTGCTCGGTCGGGTGCTGCGTTCCGAGCGCCCCCGCCGCACCCCGCGCGTCGCCACCGCACCGCCCGCACCCAACTGACTCCCCCGGCCGGGACCTCCCGGCCGGGACCCCTGGTTCTCCCCGGGCGCCGCCCGGAGCGCCGCCTCGCCCCGCGACCACGAAAGCGGCTCTCGCCCCACCTCATGGAACGAGAGCCGCCCTCGTGCGCGGTGCCGACCTCAGCGGAGGGGGATGGAGCCGGTCACCAGCGTCACGAACTGCTCGGCCTGCCGGAGCAGGTCGTCGGCCTCCCGGCGGCCCACCAGGCGCCTGATCCCGGCCTCCGCGGCGGCCCTGGTGTCCGAGCAGGAGGCGAAGAACGCCGCCCATTCGGCGAACTCCGGGGCGACCTCGGCGAGCAGGTGCCAGACGTTGCGGCTGCCCCGGCGCTTGGGCTCCGGGCGGGCCCGGACGGCCAGCACGGCCGCGCCGGCGCGGAGGGCGGCGAGGTAGGCGGCCGGGTAGCGCAGGAGGGGGTCGTCGGTGCGGTGGGCCTCGGCGAGGCCGTCGGCCGCCTGGCGCAGCAGGGACAGGGCCGCGCGCGGGGTCGGCGCCGGGGGCGGGACCGGGGCCGTGAAGCGACGCGCCCCGGGGGCGCCCCGCCGGCCGGGACCCCGGCCGTCCGGCAGGTCGAAGGTCATCGCGGACTCGCTCATCATCGCGGTCATCGGTAGCCGCCTCCTCTCGTCGTCCTGTCGTCGGTCGAAGTGCCGGGTGGGAGTGGTCAGTCGGCCACCCGCACGAGGTCCCACACGCCGGGCCCCGCGCGCATGCGCAGCACGATCTCGATGGCCGGGGCGTCGGGCTCGGTCGCCGAGCGGGCCATCACCCGCCAGCAGCGCAGCCGGTCGCCGCCGACGGGCATCGGCGACGGGAACGGCCACGGCGACTCCTCGATCCACCGCTCGCGCACGTCCGTGACCAGGTAGCGGGCGCCCTTGCGCATGGGGCGGCGCTCGAACTCGATCGGTTCGCCGTCCTGCCAGCGGACCTGGATCGGCGTCGGCTGGCGTCCGAACCGACGTCCGAACGGGCTCATGAGCGCTCCCTGAAGACTCCACCGCACCCGCCCACCCGGTGGTGGGGCGCTTCCCCCACCCCAGCCACCGGGTCGACGGGATCGAACAGATGTTCGACCACGACCAGTACAGCCCGTACCGGCCCTCGCGTCAAGTCGGAGTGCACCGCACCGCACCGACATTCCCGGACGTGGTGAGATGGGTCGGTGACCGCCGCGCCCGCCCGCCAGCTCGTCCAGTTCGGGGCGGGCGAGCTCACCGATCGGCTCAGCGAGGCCCTGCAGGTGTACGTCAGCGCCATGGGCTATCCCCCGAGCACGGCCCGCCAGCGGCGCGCGCTGTGGCTCGACCACATGCGCAGGCCGGGGTGGCGGGCGGTCGGCTGGATCGGCGCAGGCGGCGACCTGCAGGGCATCGCCTACGGCTACGCGGGCGCGCCCGGGCAGTGGTGGTTCGAGGAGGTGCGCCGGGGCCTGCTCGGCGCCGGCGGCGACCCGGACGGCTGGCTCACCGACTACTTCGAGCTGACCGAGCTGCACGTCCGCCCCGACGCGCAGGGCCGCGGCCTCGGCGAGGGGCTGCTGCGGGCGCTGCTGGCCGGCACCAACCGGTCCACCGTGCTGCTGTCGACGCCGGAGTACCGCGACAACCAGCCGGGCAAGGCCTGGCAGCTCTACCGCCGGACCGGCTTCCGCGACGTGCTGCGCGACCACCGCTTCACCGGCGACTCCCGCCCCTTCGCGGTGCTCGGCCGCCCGCTGCCGCTCGACCCGCCGGTGGCACGATGACGGTCGTGCCCCGACCGCCGAGCCGGCCCACGACCACCGTTCGACCCCGCCCCGTCCGCCGCTCGCGCGGCCGGGCGCTGCCGCTGCTGCTCGCCGTGCTCGTGCTGGGCCTGCTCGTCGGCGGCTGCGCCCGGGTGCGCACCGCGCTCGCCGTGCAGCCCGACGACACGGTGGCCGGCGAGGTCGTGCTGGCCACGCCGGAGCAGAACCCGGAGGACAAGGGGCCCAAGGTCACGGTCCCGCCCGAGCTCGCCGACGCCGTCGACGTGAGCGAGTACCGCCAGGACGGCTACGTCGGGTCGCTGCTGCGCTTCTCCGACCTGACCTTCGAGCAGGTCGGCCAGCTCAACCGGGTGGTGGGCGAGGCCGGCACCGGCACCGTCCTCGAGCTGCGCAGGCAGGGCAACCGGGTGATCGTGACCGGCTCGATCGACCTGACCAGGGTCCCGGTCGACAAGGCCGACTTCCAGCTCAAGATCAGCTTCCCGGGCGAGGTGACCGAGACCAACGGCGAGGCCGACTCGGGCACCGTGAGCTGGACGTTCACCCCGGGCGACGTCGGCGACATCAACGCCATCGCCGCGTTCGACGACCCGAACGCCCCGTCCGCGCTGAACTGGACGCTCGGGTTGTCGGCCATCGTGGTGCTGACCGCCGCCGCCGTCGTGGTGATGGCGCGGCGGACCCGCAACCCCCCGGTCAGCCCACGCCGCTGAGCGCCACCGAGCGCGCCCCGGCCAGCCCGAGCCGGTTGACCAGCTCCACCGTCGCGGTCGACCGGTTCAACGTGTAGAAGTGCAGGCCGCAGACGCCCTCGTCGAGCAGCCGCGCGCAGAGCTCGGCGGTGGCGTCCATGCCGGCCGCGCGGAAGGCCGCCGGGTCGTCGGCGTAGCGGTCGAGCCGCTCGACCAGCGCGGGCGGCAGCGGCGCGCCGGACAGCTCCGGGCCGCGGTGGAACGTCCGCACGGTGGTCAGCGGCATGATCCCGGGCAGCAGCGGGACGTCGCAGCCCGCGGCGACGAGCCGGTCGCGCAGCCGCAGGAAGCCCTCCGGCTCCAGGAACAGCTGGCTGATGGCGAAGTCGGCGCCGGCCCGGATCTTGGCCAGCAGCCGGGCGAAGTCGCTGTCGACGTCGGCCGAGCGCGGGTGGCCGTAGGGGAAGGCCGCCACGCCCACGCAGAAGTCGCCCAGCCTGCGCACCAACCGGACCAGGTCGTCGGCGTAGGTCAGGCCCTCCGGGTGGGCGACCCACTCGCCCAGCGGGTCGCCGGGGGGGTCGCCGCGCACGGCCAGCACGTTGCGGATGCCCGCGGCGGCGTAGGCGCCCACCACCTGGCGCAGCTCGGCGACCGAGTGCGAGACGGCAGTGAGGTGCGCCATCGGGACCAGGGTGGTGTCGGTGGCGATGCGGGCCGTGGTGCGGATGGTCCGGTCGCGGCTGGAGCCGCCCGCGCCGTAGGTGACCGAGACGAAGGCCGGGTCGAGCGCCTCCAGGCGGCGGATCGCCTTCCACAGCTCGACCTCGCCCGGTTCGTCCTTCGGGGGGAAGAACTCCACCGAGAAGACCGGTCGATCGGTGCTGATCCGCTGGGTGATCTTCACTGCGCCACCCTGTCAGCACGGTCACCGGGCATGCACCACGCGTCACCTTCTCCGGTATCCAGCACACCCCCAGCTTAGGCAGTAGCCCCGCTCGGCCGATCCGGCAGTTCGACGAATGTCGCGCTCACCCCGCGACATGCGGCGATACCGTTCCGCGATGACCGACCACCGCGAAGGTCCCCGGTACCCCGGATCGGGTCCCGCTCGTCGACGCGCCGGTTCCGGCCGACGCCGATACCCTCGATCGGTGTCCGTTTCGCTCCCCTCGCCCCCCGGTCAGCGGCCCGTCCGGAGCCGGCGATGAGCCGCCCGGCCGGTGTCGACCTCATCCCCCCGTCGGCCCAGGAGGTCGCCCCGGGCCTCCCGGACGCCCCGGGCCTCCCCGACGACGGCCTCGCCGGGGCCGTTGAGGCCGAACTCGCCGCCTACCTGGCCCGTCGCGCCGCGGACGCCGCCGCCATCGACCCGGTGTTCGCCGAGGCCGGCCAGGCCCTGAGCGGGTTCGTGCTGTCCGGCGGCAAGCGGCTGCGCCCCACCTTCGCGTGGTGGGGCTGGCGGGGCGCGGGCGGGCACCCGGAGTCCGCCGAGGCGCCCGCCGTCGTGCGGGCGATCAGCGCGCTGGAGCTGATCCAGGGCTGCGCCCTGATCCACGACGACCTCATGGACGCCTCGGCCACCCGTCGCGGCCGCCCGACGGTGCACGTCGACTTCGCCCGCCGCCACGTCGACGCCGGCTGGCGGGGCATGCCCGCCCGGTTCGGCGCCGCCGCCGCCATCCTGCTCGGCGACCTGGCACTGGCCTGGGCCGACGACATGCTGCGCGCCGCCGGGCTGCCGCCCGAGGCCATGGCCCGGGCCTTGGTGCCGTGGGAGGCGATGCGCACCGAGGTGCTCGGCGGACAGTTCCTCGACGTGCTCTACCAGGCCGCCGGCGACCCGTCGCCGCGTGCCGCGCTGCAGATCGACCGGTTCAAGACCGCCGCGTACACCGTCGAGCGCCCGCTGCACCTCGGGGCCGCGCTCGCCGGCGCCGACGCCGACCTCGTGGCGGCGTTCCGGCGCTTCGGCGCCGACATCGGGGTGGCCTTCCAGCTGCGCGACGACCTGCTGGGCGTGTTCGGCGACCCGGCGGTCACCGGCAAGCCCGCAGGCGACGACCTGCGCGAGGGCAAGCGCACGCTCCTGCTGGCCATCGCGCTGCAGCGCGCCGCGGAGCGGGGCAGCGAGGCGGCGGCGACGGCCATCGAGGCCGCCGTCGGCGACCCCGACCTCGACGACGAGGGCGTCGACCGCGTGCGCGGGCTGATCCTCGACCTGGGCGCCCACGACGAGGTCGAGAAGCGGATCACCGCGCTGACCGGCTCCGCGCTCGACGCGCTCGACGCGGCCCGGATCACCGACGTGGCGCGGGCCGCGCTCGTCGGCCTGGCCGACCAGGCCACCCGTCGGCAGAGCTGACCGCCGATGAACGAGCACGCCGCACGCCCCGCGACGGGCGCGGCACGATGACGCGCCGCATCCCCGGACCCACCGACCACGTGGTCGTCGTGGGGGCCGGGCTGGCCGGGCTGGCCACCACGCTGCACCTGCTCGGCGCCGGTCGCCGGGTGACGCTGCTGGAGCGGGCCGACCATCCGGGCGGCCGGGCCGGCCGGCTCGACCTGCGCACCGAGCACGGCGACTACCTGGTCGACCCGGGTCCGACCGTGCTCACCATGCCGTCGCTGCTGGACGAGGCGCTCGCCGCGGTCGGGGAGAAGGCCGCCGACCGGCTCGACCTGGTCGAGCTCGACCCGGCCTACCGCACCCACTTCGCCGACGGCTCCACGATCGACGTGCACACCGACGCCGCGGCGATGGAGGCCGAGGTCCGGCGGGTCTGCGGGCCGGGCGCCGCGGACGGCTACCGCACGCTGCGCCGCTGGCTCACCGACCTCTACCGGGCCGAGATCGACTCGTTCATCGGCGCCAACATGGACAGCCCGTTCAACCTCGTGGGCCCCGACCTGGCCCGGCTGGCCGCGCTGGGCGGGTTCGGCCGGCTCGGCCCGCAGGTGGCCAGCATGGTGTCCGACGAGCGCCTGCAGCGGATCTTCTCCTTCCAGGCGCTGTACGCAGGCATCCCGCCGCACCGCGCCCTCGGCGCCTACGGCGTGATCGCCTACATGGACACCATCGGCGGCGTGCACTTCCCGCGCGGGGGGATGCGGCAGGTCGGTGCGGCGCTGGCGGACGCGGCGACCGCGGCCGGCTCCGAGATCGTCTACGACCGCACGGTGACCGGCCTGGAGCGCCGCGGCGGCCGGGTGGTCGCCGTGCGCCACCGCGCCACCGGCGACCCGGCCGACCCGACCGAGCGCCTCGAGTGCGACGCGATCGTCCTCACGCCCGAGCTCCCGGTGGTCCACGAGCTGCTCGGCCGCGCGCCGCGGCGCCCGATCCGGTTGCGGTACTCCCCGAGCGCCGTCGTGCTGCACGCCGGACTGTCCTCGCCCCACCCGGAGGCCGCCCACCACACGATCTCGTTCGGCCGGGCGTGGCGCTCCACGTTCCGCGAGATCATCACCGACGGCCGGTTGATGAGCGACCCGTCGCTGCTGATCACCCGACCGACCGCGACCGACCCGGGGCTCGCTCCCCCGGGCCGCGACCTGGCGTTCGTGCTGGCCCCGTGCCCCAACACCGAGCGCGGCCCGATCGACTGGGCCAGGGTCGGCCCCGCCTACCGCGACGAGCTGCTGGCCGAGCTCGACCGCCGCGCCCACCCCGGGCTCACCGGGCTGGCCGGCGACATCGAGATCTCCCGGCTGGTCACGCCGGCCGACTGGGCCGCTCAGGGCATGGCCGCGGGCACGCCGTTCTCGGTGGCGCACACGTTCGCCCAGACCGGCCCGTTCCGGCCGCGGAACCTGGTGCGCGGGCTGGAGAACGCGGTGCTGGCCGGCTGCGGCACCACGCCCGGTGTCGGGATCCCGCCGGTGCTGATCTCCGGCCGGCTCGCGGCCCAGCGGATATGCGGCCCGTCCCGCGCCCGGGCGCGGGGGCGCAGGGTACCCACAACCGGCTGACACCGGGCGTGCGAGCATGGATCGCGTCATGGACTCACCACCATCGGACGACCGGCCGGCAGGGCCGGACGCGGCCCCCGACCCCGCCCCGTCGGAGCGCGCCGCGGCACCGGTCCGCACCCGGTCGGGCAGCCGTTTCGGCAGCCCACCGCGGCGCCCCTTGCTGCTGGGGCTGGCCGCGTCCCTGCTGATGGTCGTGGGCGGCTTCGGCGCCGGCGGGGTGCTGGTCCACGACCCCGTGCTGACCAACTCGCCGCTGGGCTTCTGGCGCTACGGCCACGGCAGCCAGCTCGCCGCCATCATGATCTACAGCGGGGTCGCGCTGATGGCCTGGGCGTGGGTCCAGCTCGGCCGCGACGTGCTGGCCCGGCGGGTCGGCGGGCGCGCGGTGCTGACCACGGCGCTGGTGTGGTCGGTGCCGATGCTGTTCTCGCCGCCGCTGTTCACCCGCGACGTGTTCAGCTACCTGGCCCAGGGCGGGCTGCCGCTGGCCGGGTTCGACCCGTACGAGGTGGGCCCGGAGGTCATGCCGGGCGTCTTCACCGAGAACGTGCACTACTTCTGGCAGAACACGCCGGCGCCCTACGGCCCGCTGTTCATCCTGATCGCCAAGTCGGTCACCGCGCTGGTGGGCGACAACGTGATCCTCGGCGTGGTGCTGATGCGGCTGACCATGCTGCCCGGCCTGGCCCTGCTGATCTGGGCGCTGCCCGAGCTGACCCGCCGCCTCGGCGGCCGGGTGCCGCTGGCGATGTGGATCGCCGTGGCCAACCCGGTGATGGTCATCCACATGATCGGCGGCGGGCACAACGACCTGATCGTCGTGGGCATGCTGGCGGCCGGTGCGCTCATCGCGCTGCGCGGCGCCCCTGCCAGCGGCATCGCGATCGTGTCCGCGGCGATGGCGGTCAAGGCCAGCGCCGGCATCGCACTGCCGTTCCTGGTGCTGGTGTGGGCCGCGCAGCTGACCGGCTCGCCGCGCTCCCGGCTGGTCCGCGGCATCGCCTACGGCGTCGGCGTCTTCGTGGTGGTGTTCGCCGCGTGCACGTTCGCGGCGGGCGTCAGCCTGGGCTGGCTGCCCGCGCTCAGCGCGCCGTCGATGATCGTCAACTGGATGTCGATCCCGACCGCGGTCGGCGAGTTCCTGCACATGCTGACGTCGATCTTCGTCGACGTGGGCAAGCAGCCGTTCATCGACGTCGCCCGGGCCCTGGGCGCCATCCTGCTGGTCTGGATCATCTGCCGGCTGTGGTGGCGGGCCCGCGACGACCAGCCCCTCGCGGTGCACCGCGCGGGCACCGCGCTGCTGCTGGTGGCGGTGCTCTCGCCGGCCACGCTGCCCTGGTACCTCAGCTGGGGCATGGCGCTGCTGGCGATGGTGCCGTGGTCGCGGCGGGGCCTGACGGCGATGGTCTTCGTCTCGCTGATGCTGATCATCGTCTACTACCCCAACGGCGAGGACGCCCTCTACAACTGGCCCTACCTGCTGGGCTGCGCGCTGGTCGCGGCGCTGGCCGCGGTGTCGCTGTACCGCCCCGACCCGCTCCGGCTGGCCGCCGGGGCGCGCAGCGGGCGGACCCCGGCAGCCCCGCGGCCCGTGGTGGGCGAGCGCGGCACCACCGCCGAGGCGCAGACCGCGGCCCGCGCCACCGAGCCGCTCCCGGCCGAGCAGCCGCCGTCCACCCCGGACGCCGCCGACGCCGGTCCGGCCACCACCGCCGCCCCGCCCACCGGGACGACGACCTCCCCCTCCCCCGCCGGGGCCTCGGCCGGTGCCGAGCAGCGGGCCGGCTGAGCTCGACGCGGCGGGGATCACCGACCCCGCCCTCCGGGCCGCCTACACCACCTGCCGCGGGCTGAACGCCCGGTACGGCCGCACGTACTTCCTCGCCACCCGGCTGCTCCCGGCGGCGCGCCGGCCCGCCGTGCACGCCCTGTACGGCTTCGCCCGCTACGCCGACGAGATCGTCGACGACCTGGACGACGACAGCCCGGTCGCCGAGCGCGCCACCCGCCTCGACGCCCTCGACGCCGCGCTGGCCGGGGCGCTGGCCGGCGAGCCGCCCGAGGAGCCGGTGCTGATCGCCCTCGCCGACACGGCGGGCCGCTACCGCATCCCCACGGCGCACTTCACCGACTTCATGACATCCATGCGGATGGACACCGAGGTCACCGAGTACGCCACCTTCGACGAGCTGGGCGTCTACGTGCACGGGTCGGCCGCGGTGATCGGCCTGCAGATGCTGCCGGTGCTGGGCACCGTCGTGCCGGTCGCCGAGGCCGAGGGGCCCGCGGCCGCGCTCGGGGTCGCCTTCCAGCTGACCAACTTCCTGCGCGACGTGGGCGAGGACCTCGACCGCGGCCGCGTGTACCTGCCCACCGAGGAGCTGGCCGCGTTCGGCGTCGACCGGGAGCTGCTGCTCTGGTGCCGGCGCACCCGCCGCCCCGACCCGCGGGTGCGGCGCGCGCTGGCCCACCTGGTCGCCCACACTCAGGCCGTGTACCGCAGGGCCGAGGCCGGTCTGGCCATGCTGGAGCCGGTCTCCCGGGCCTGCGTGCGCTGCGCCTTCCGCCTCTACCGCGACATCCTCGACGAGATCGCGGCGGCCGACTACGACGTGCTGCACCGCCGGGTGGCGGTGTCCCCGTCGCGACGGGCCGCCGTGGCAATCCCCGGTCTCGCCAGGGCCCTCACAGCCCGCGCGCGGCGGTCGCCTGCGCCGCTCGGGAGACCGGTCAGAAGGCCATCAGCTGCGCCCGGCGCTTGACCTCGCGGTGGCGACCGGCCCGCAGCGACGCCAGCGGCGTGCTGGGCAGCGTGTCGTCGTCGGAGAACAGCCAGCGCAGGATGTCGGGATCGGTGTAGCCGCCGTCGCGCAGCAGGATGATCGTGCCGGAGAGCCCCTTCACGACCTCCCCGTCGACGAAGAAGTCGGCCGGTACGACGACCTCACCCTCGCGCCGGAAGGACAGCAACTGGCCGTCGCGGACCATCTGCTGGACGCGCGAGGGGGGAACGCCCAGCATCGCGCCGACTTCGGCCACCGGCAGCGTGACCACGTCGCCGGACAGCTCGAACACCTCGTTCACGCAACGATCCCCTGTTCCCTCCGGACCGCCCCCTCACCGGGGGCGGGACCATCCAGCACGGCTGGGACACTCTGCCACAGCGGCGCCGGCTCCGGCACCGCCCTCACGGGCGGTACCGTTTTCCCGTGAACGCCCCATCCGCCGCGCTGATCGACGCGCGATACCGGGTCGGGTCGATGATCGCCAGGGGCGGGATGTCCACCGTCTACCGGGGCCTGGACACCCGGCTCGACCGGCCGGTCGCGATCAAGATCATGGACGGCCGGATGGCGGCCGATCCGGCCTTCCGCACCCGGTTCGTGCGCGAGGCGCGCTCCGCCGCCCGGATCGACCACCCCGCCGTCGTCGACGTGTTCGACCAGGGCAACCACCACGGCCCCGACGGCCCGGCCCTGTTCCTGGTGATGGAGCTGGTCGAGGGCGGCACCCTGCGCGACGTGCTGCGGCTGCGCGGCGCGCTCGGCGTGCCCGCCGCGGTCACCGTGATG
Source organism: Pseudonocardia humida (assembly GCF_023898865.1). Classification (GTDB taxonomy): domain Bacteria; phylum Actinomycetota; class Actinomycetes; order Mycobacteriales; family Pseudonocardiaceae; genus Pseudonocardia; species Pseudonocardia humida. Next base: position 3,242 of record NZ_JAGSOV010000025.1, on the reverse strand, counting down.
GACCGGGTGCTCGCCGGGCTGGCCGAGGCCCACCGGCTGGGCCTGGTGCACCGCGACGTCAAGCCGGAGAACGTGCTGATCAGCACGTCGGGCGAGGTCAAGGTGGCCGACTTCGGGCTGGTCGTGGCGGCCGCCGAGGCCGGCGCCAGCCACGCCGGCATGATCATGGGGACGGTGGCGTACCTGTCCCCGGAGCAGGTCGTCACGGGCCGGGCCGACGCCCGCAGCGACGTCTACGCCGCCGGGATCCTGTTCTACGAGCTGCTCACCGGCGAGCCGCCCTACCGCGGCGAGACGGCCATCTCGGTGGCCTACCGCCACGTGAACTCCGACGTGCCGGCGCCGTCGGACGTCGCGGGCGACGTGCCGCCCGAGTTCGACCAGCTCATCCAGCGCGCCACCCACCGCGACCCGCAGGGCCGTCCGGCCGACGCCGCCCGGCTGCTGCACGAGCTACGCACCCTCGCGGAGCAGCTGGAGGTGCCGAGGGTGGCGGTCCCGGTGCCGCCCGCCCCGCCGCCGGAGGACGTCGACACGGCCCCGCGGCAGCGCCACCCCGACGCCCCCGGCGAGGCGACCCGCCCGAACCCCGTCGTGCCCGGCGGGCGGCCCGGCGCCGGTGCCGCGCCCGCCGGCCCGCGGGGCACCCGCGCGCTGCCCCGCCCCGTCGAGGAGGCCCCGGCCGCCGCGGCCGCCGAGCCGCCCCCGCACCTGCGCGCGCGCCGCCGCAGCCGGCGCGTCTTCGCCGCCTGGCTGATGGTGGTGCTGGTGCTGGCCGCGGCGATCGGGGTGTCGGCCTGGTGGCTGGGCAGCGGCCGGTGGACGGCGGTGCCGTCCCTGGTCGGGGTGGAGGAGACGGTCGCCCAGCGCCTCCTGGAGGACGCCGACCTGGTCGCGGTGACGGTCGAGAAGCCCGACGACGGCGTCGCCGAGGGCCTCGTCGCCGCCGCCGACCGCCCGCCCGACTCCGACGTGCTGCGCGGCAGCACGGTGACCATCACCGTCTCGACCGGCAAGCCCCGCGTCCCGACCATCGCGCCCGGCACCACGGTCGCCGAGGCCGAGGCCCTCATCCGCGACGCCGGCCTGGAACCCCGCTCGAGCGGCGCCACCGAGTACAGCGACTCGGCCCCCGAGGGCACGGTCACGCGCAGCCAGCCCTCCGGCGGGTCCCGGGTCGACTCGGGCAGCGCCGTCGAGCTGGTGCTCAGCCGGGGCGAGCGGCCCGAGCAGGTCCGGGTGCCCTTCGTGACGGGCCGGTCCTACGCCGAGGCCGAGGCCCGGCTCCAGGAGGTCGGGCTGGAGGCCGAGGAGCGGCCCCGCATCGGCGGCGTCTTCGGCGGCGGCGGGCTGGTGGTCGGCCAGGACCAGGGCGCCGGCTCGATGGTCGAGATCGGCACCACGGTCGTCCTGGACACCCTGCCCTTCTAGCCGGCCCTTCCAGCCGCCCTTCCAGACCGGCGCCGTCAGCCCCGCAGCATCTCCGCGATGAGGAACGCCAGCTCCAGCGACTGCTGGGTGTTCAGCCGCGGGTCGCACGCCGTCTCGTAGCGGCCGGACAGGTCGGCGTCGGAGATCTCCTGCGCCCCGCCCATGCACTCGGTCACGTCCTCGCCGGTGACCTCGACGTGGATGCCGCCGGGGTGCGAGCCCAGGCCGTGGTGCACCTCGAAGAAGCCCTGGACCTCGTCGACGACCCGGTCGAAGTGGCGGGTCTTGTAGCCGCTGGCCGACTCCACGGTGTTGCCGTGCATCGGGTCGCACTGCCAGATGACCTTGTGCCCGGAGGCCTCGACCTTCTCCACGATCGGCGGCAGCAGGTCGCGGACCTTGCCGCTGCCCATCCGGCTGATCATCGTCAACCGGCCCGGCCTGCCGTGCGGGTCGAGCCGCTCGACGTACTCGACGGCCTGCTCCGGGGTGGTGCTCGGGCCGATCTTGAGGCCGATCGGGTTGGACAGCAGCTCGGCGAAGGCGATGTGCGCGCCGTCGAGCTGGCGGGTGCGCTCGCCGATCCAGACGAAGTGCGCCGAGAGGTCGTAGAGCGCCGGCCCGGAGCGGGTGTCCAGGCGCAGCAGCGCCCGCTCGTAGTCGAGCAGGAGGGCCTCGTGGCTGGCGTAGAACTCCACGTTGTGCAGGTTGTGGTCGTCCACGCCGCAGGCGTCCATGAACCGCAGCGCCCGCTCGATCTCGGCGGCGATCGCCTCGAACCGCTCCCCCGCCCGCGAGTTGCGCACGAAGTCCTTGTTCCAGTCGTGCACCATCGTCAGGTCGGCCTCGCCGGTGGCGGTGAGCGCGCGGACCAGGTTCATCGCGGCGCTGGCGTTGGCGTACGCGCGCACCATGCGCGAGGGGTCGGGGATGCGGGCCCTCGGGTCCGGGGTGATCGAGTTGACGATGTCACCGCGGTAGGACGGCAGCCCCAGGGCGTCGACGGGCGCGCTGCGCGGCTTGGCGTACTGCCCGGCGATCCGCCCCACCTTCACCACCGGCAGCGACGCCCCGTAGGTCAGCACGATGGCCATCTGCAGCAGGGTGCGGATGGTGGCCCGGATGTGCGGCTCGGTGTTGTCCTGGAAGGTCTCCGCGCAGTCGCCGCCCTGCAGCAGGAAGGCCTCGCCGTTGGCCACCGACGCCAGCCGCTCGTGCAACCGGTCGATCTCCGGCGGCAGCACCACCGGCGGCACGCTCTCCAGGACCGTCCGGACGTGCGCCACGTGCTCCGGGTCGGGCCAGTCCGGTTGCTGGGCGGCCGGACGGGCGAGGGCGTCGTCGAGCCGGGCCCGCAGGTCCGGTGGGAGCGGGGGCAGGGTCGGCAGTTCTTCGACCGGGGCGTCGACCGTCCAGTTCACAGGTCCCAACGATAAGCGGTGCGCGGAAGTGCGCCGTGGCCGGTCGACCGGTCCCGAATGCGCACAAAACTACGCACGGTCACGAGCATTCGACATTGTGCCGTCGCCCCACGGCAATATCACCCGATCGGACTGATTCCACAGGGGACGGTTCCGGGCACTCGCTCGACATGGCAACCCTGTTGTGGATCCTGGCCGTCGTCCTCGTCATCGCGGGCATCTTCGCGATCCTGCGCAAGCAGCTGCTCTGGGGCATCGTGCTGATCGTCGTCGGCCTGCTGGTCGGCCCCGGCGGGGTGAGCATCTTCACGTGACCGGGGCGGGGGGGGGGGGGGGGGCGCCGCGGCCCCCCCCCCCCCGCGGCCCCCCCCCCCCCCCCCGGGGGGGCGC
>NZ_JAGSOV010000024.1 GCF_023898865.1 Pseudonocardia humida | reverse complement strand
ACCGCGCGGCCACCGCCGACTCGATCGCCTCCCACCGGCGCAGGTTGAGCCGGGCGTCCGCCAGCGCGTCGTGCGCGTCGGGGGTGGGCGGCGGCAGCGGCGGGCGCCCCGCGTCCTCCCAGCGCTGCCGCAGCTCGCGGGTGAACCGCGGGAGCGGGCGCGGGAGCGCAGGCATCGCCCCCCACAGCTGGCACAGCGCCACGTGGTCGTAGGCCGCGATCCAGGCCCACAACTCGATGTCCCCCGGCGCCGAGGTGAGGAACTCCAGCAGGTCGGCGCGCAGCCGCTGGCGGGAGCGCCAGGCCTGGTCGGCGTGCGCGGGCAGCTTCGGCAGCACGTTGGCCCGCACCCACGGTCCGGCCCGCTCCGGGTCGAACTCCGTCGACACGGCGTAGAACTCCCGGCCGTCCTCGCCGACCACGCCGATCGACACCAGGTCGATCGTCACGCCGTCCTCGATGAACTCGCAATCGTAGAAGAACCGCATACCCGTCCTGTTTCGCAGGTCAGCCCAGTGGCCCGGCTCCGGGATCGGAGTCGGGCCACTGGTGACCGTAGACGGCGTGCCGACCGGGTGCAGCGGGCCGGGGGTGCGGGCCACCGGCACCGGTCCAGGACCGGGGACCAGCAGCACGCGGTGAGCTCAGTTGTCGGTGCCGAGGGTCTCGTCGACGGTCCCGTTGCCGGGCCTGATCCCGCCGCCGGGCGTGTTCTCGTCGTCGTTCTCGCCCCCGTCGTCGTCTTCGTCTTCCTCGTCGTCAGGGGCGTTGTTCCCGCCGTTCTGACCACCACCACCGTTGGCCGGCGGCTCCTCCTCGTCCTCCTCTTCCTCCTCCTCGACCGGCTGCTGGACCGGAGCGGGAGGCGGAACGACCACCGGAGCCGGCGGCGGGGGTGGCGGAGGGGGTGGCGGCGGAGGCGGCACCGTCGTGCGCCGCACCACCACCGGCGGCTTCGTCGTGACCTCCGCCTTCTCGATCTCGGGCGTCGCCGTCGGGGAGGCCACCAGCGTCGCCGAGGGGCGCGGCGGCAGCACCGGCAGGCTCAACGACGACGCGGGCAGGGAGGGGGCCTCGACGCCGCGCAGGGACGCCGACCAGGCCGATGTCGCACCCAGCACGATCCCGGCGACTACCGCGAACACCGCCCACGGAGCGAGCCTCGTCAGGAAGCTGCTGCTCGACCGGCTCGGGGAAGGCCGGGTGGACCGCTCGGTAACCGCTGGCACGATCGTGGTGGGGACATCGCCGGATGATGGGGAGTCATACCGTCGAACCACGTGGGAATGTCTAACCCACGGGTAACCGCGTTACCAACTCGGGGTCCATATCACCCGTTCAGACCAGCATAATCACTCGATCAGGTTCCGGTGGCCGGACTCTTGGGCGCCTCCGGCGCGCCCTTCCCGACGTCCTGCGCGGAGCCCGCTTCCAGGTCCTTCCGCACGCCCTCGCGGGCGTCCTGCCGGGCCGCCTTCGCCGCGCGCTCCTTGACCGACGCCGCGTACATGTCGACGTAGGTCTGGCCGGTCAGCTCCATGAGCGCGTACATGATCTCGTCGGTCATCGAGCGCTCGATGAACCGGTCGCCCGCCATCCCGGCGTAGCGGGAGAAGTCGAGGGGTCGACCCACCCGGATGTGCACCTTGCGCGGGCGCCACATCCGCGACCCGATGGGGTTGACCTTGTCGGTGCCGATCATCGCCACCGGCACGACCGGCACCCCGGCCTCCAGGCACATCCGGGCCACCCCGGTCTTTCCCTTGTAGAGCCGCCCGTCGGGCGAGCGGGTGCCCTCCGGGTAGATGCCCAGCAGCTTGTCCTCGCGCAGCAGCCGCACGGCCGTGTCCATCGCGGCCTGCGCCGCCGACCCGCTGGCCCGGTCGATCGGGACCTGCCCGACCCCGGAGAAGAACAGCTTCTTGAACCACCCGACCAGCCCCGGCTGCGTGAAGTACTCGCGCTTGGCCAGGAACGTGATGCGCCGCGGCACCAGCAGCGGCAGGAAGAACGAGTCGGCCACGGCCAGGTGGTTGCTGGCCAGGATGGCGCCACCACGCTCCGGGATGTGCTCGAGGCCCTCGATGGTCGGCCGGAAGAACAGCCGGAGCAGCGGACCGAGGAGCACGAACTTGGACCACCAGTACAGCACCCGGGCGTGCCCCCTCCAGATCGACGGCGACAGCCTACGGAGGGTCCACCGACCGGACAACGGCGAGCCGGATCGGTGATTGCTACCTCCGGTCGCGCGCAACCCCTCCTGCTGGAGCCTGGACCGTGAAAGGATGGGGGTGGGTCGCGCCGCTCCCCGACGCGACGGCCAGTGCGCGGCGCCGGTCGTGGACGACATGCCAGGAGGGCAGCGTGAACTCCGGTTCCGACGAGCGCCCGCAGCCGAGCGGCGGCGGGCGGGCTCCCGACGAGTTCGACGCCATCGTGGCGGCCTGGCGCCGGGAGGGCCCCGTCCCGGTCTGGCCCGACGACGACCTGTTCGCCGAGTCGGCGCCCGCCGCCGACAAGGAGACCGGTCCCGACCTCGACACCCCCACCGCGCCCACCCCCGCGGCGGCCACCGGCCCCGTCCCGCCGCCGAGCGGCCCGCGCGACCACTCCCCGCCCACCCGCCCCGAGGACGAGCACTACATCCCCCCGGAGCCACCCCCTCTGCCCCGCCTCGGCCCCCCGGCCATCGTGGGGCTGGTGCTGCTGGGGCTGGGCCTGCTGCTGGTCCTGGTCCCCGGCTGGCTCGGGGTGGGGCCGGCCTACGGCCTACCCCTCGGCCTGCTCACCCTGGCCGCCGGCCTCGGCTGGCTGGTCCTGCGCCTCTGGCCCGACCCACCCACTCCCCCGCGGGACGGCGACGACGACGGCGCCGTCATCTGACGGTCGCGCCCGCCCTCGGGTGGGCTGGTCCGGCGCCTCCGGCGCGCCCACGACCGGGCCCGGGGCGGTCCCGAGGCCAGCCGGCCGTCTTCGCAGACCCGGCCTGGTCCTCGCAGGGCGCACGGCATCTGCGAAGACCCCACAGACCCTGCGACGTGGCTGAGGGCCCCGCCGCGGGAGATCAACACGGTCGGGAGCGACCTGAGCGGCTCCCCACCAGCCCATGATCACCAGTTGGGGGACATGAGCCGCACTGGAGCGGCGAATGTCCCCCAACTCGCCCAGCCCCCGACATCCGGGGTGATCCATTCGCGCGAGATCGACCCCATCGGGCTCCGAGACGCCGCCTAGCCCGACCACGTCGATCTCGCGACAGAACCCAACCTGAGCACCCCCACCGGACCTCCACCCAGGGTCCTCCCCCCAGCCCCCTGCCGTCACGTCGGCGCGCGCAGCGCCGGCACGAAAGTGCTGGCCCCCGCCACCCCCACCCAACGCGCCCAGCCGCACCAAGCTGGCGGGGGCCAGGACTTTCGTGCTGCCCTCAGGGGCCGACGGGACGGTAGGGGGCGACCCCTGCTCAGAGGTCGCCCGCCGCGCAGGCGCCGCCGGAGGCCCCGACCAGCCCACCCGAAGCGAAGCCAGGACGCTGCGAACGCCCTGCCGAAGACCCCCGAACCAGCCACCCGAGCCCGAGCCGAACCCACCACGAAGGCCCTGCCGAACGCACCCGAACCCGAGCCGGCCCCAGCCCAACCGGGGAGCCTCACTCCGTGAGCGCCTCCCGCGCCAACCGCGCCGCCCCCACCACCGCCGCCGAGTCCCCCAGCTGCGCGGTGCGGATCCGGAACAGCGGCCGCCGCCCGGCGCCGGTCACCATCCTGGCGTAGTGCTCCCGGGCCTCGTCGAGGAACAGCGGCGCGGACTCCGACACCCCGCCGCCGATCACCACCAGCTCGGGGTCGAACACGTCGGCCACCAGCGCCAGCCCGGTGCCGAGCCAACGGGCGAGCTCGTCCATCGCCTCGCAGGCGACCGTGTCGCCCTCGCGGGCCGCGGCGGCGACGCGCTGGCCGGTGACCAGGCCGGGGTCCGAGCGCACGAGCCTGCGCAGCACCGGGGAGCGGCGGCCGTTGCGGGCCAGCAGTTCGACGGCCGTGGCGGCGAGGGCGGTGCCGCTGCAGTAGCGCTCCCAGCACCCGTTCTTGCCGCACGGGCACGGCCGGCCCTCGGGGACGACGGGGAGGTGCCCCAGTTCGGGGGCGACGCCGAAGGCGCCCCGGTAGACCTGCCCGTCGAGCAGCAGGGCCGAGCCGATGCCGGTGCCGATGGCGATGAAGACGACCGTCGCCGCGCCTGCGGCGGCGCCGAAGTGCCGCTCGGCGAGGGCGGCGGCGTTGGCGTCGTGCTCGACGACGACGGGCAGCCCGACGAGGTCGGCGATGCGGTCGGCGACCGGGGCGTCGCGCCAGGACAGGTGCGGCGCGAACCGCACCCCCCGCCGGTCGGGGGTGATGAAGCCGGCCAGTGCGAGCCCGACGGCGCCGACCGGGTACCGCTCGGCGAGCTCGCCGACGACCCGGGCCAGCGCGGCCTCCAGGGCGCCGTCACTGCGGGGGGTGGGGGTGCGGGCGGTGTCGAGGATGGTGCCGTCGGCGTCGACGACCCCGGCCCGCACGCTCGTGCCCCCGACGTCGACGCCGACGGTCAGCTTCACCGCGCCGCCCGGGGCCGCTCGACGTGGATGCGCTGCACCTGCCGGGTCGGTTGCGGGGTGGGCGGCTCGGGCGGCTCGGCCGGGCGCGGGGGCGGGTCGCCCTCCTCGAGCGCGGCGCGCAGCGCGGCCAGCATCCCGGCGGCCTGCTCGGCGACCCGCGCGGCCAGCTCGGGGTGGTCGCGGCGCACGGCCGCGACCACCGCGCACACCGGGCAGGCCCCGCAGGCCGTGCCCGGTTCGTCCACGCCGTCGCGGACCCGTTCGAGCGCGGGTTCGAGCCGGTCCAGCACGTCCACCGCGACGGCCCGCACCTCGGCACCCAGCCCGGCGTGCCCGGCACAGCCCTCCTGCGTCCTCAACCCCGGCCTCTCGTCACCGCGCACCCGTCGTGCCCGTCATGGGCCAGTACCCGCCTGGGCGACCACTCACCGTATCCACAGCGCCGGATCCGGGACGAACACCACGCACAGGTCGTCGCCCTCCAGCCGGGCGGAGGTCACCTGGCAGCGGCGCAGCGCGGCGGGCAGGGCGACCATCCGCCGGGTGGCGCCGGCCGTCACGGCCAGCTCGTCGCCGACGCGGGTGAGGTCCAGCGGGCCCGCGTCGGCGCCGGGCAGGCGCAGCACCAGCTCGAAGCGCGAGTCGGTCGAGGTGCCGGCGCCCGCGGTGCGCCGCACGGCGAGCAGCGGCGGTCCGGGGACGCCCGCGGCCATCGGGTCGGTGTCGCCGTAGAGCGAGTCGGCGAGCTCCAGCAGCGCCGGGACGCCGGTCGGTTCGCCCGCGGCGTGCTCGGCGGTGTGCAGCGGCACGGCCAGCCCGGCCAGCTCGACCAGCACGGCCTGCTGCTCGCCGTGGCGCTGGCGCAGCCACCGGGCGGCCGGTCCGCGCAGCGACGCGGGCGGCCCCGGGACCACCCGGTTGGCCACCAGCCCGTCGACGCGCAGGCCGTGCAGCGCGAGCGCGGTCAGCGTGCGGCGGGTCTCCGCGGCGACGACCCGCTCCGGGGTGAGCACCAGCCGGATCGAGGTGCGCTCGTGGTCGGCGAGCATGGCGCGCAGCCCGCTGAGCTGCTCGGCCAGCGCGTCCAGCGCGTCGATGGTGCCGTCCCAGGCCGGGGCCGCGTCGCGGCCGGCGCCGGCCAGGCCGGCCAGCAGCCCGCGCACGGCCCGCCGGTGTGCGGGGAAGAGGCGCTCCAGGTAGCCGGAGATGGCCTCGGGCAGCCCCAGCAGGCGCAGCGTCTCGGCGGTCGGCCCGCAGTCGACGACCACGACCTCCCACGGCCCGCTCTCGGCGGCCCGGCGCACCTCCCCCAGCGCGAGCAGGTCCTCCACGCCGGGCAGCACGGTGAGCTCGTCGGCCACCAGCTCGTCGACGCCCGCGCCGGCCAGCACCGTGCGCAGGTGGCCCTGCATGCGGGCCCACGACTCGTCGAGCAGGGCGTGGGTGTCGACGTGCGCGGCGAACAGCCCCGCCTCCAGCTCGACCGGCTCGTGGCCGAGGTCGGCCTCCAGGGCGTCGCCGAGCGAGTGGGCCGGGTCGGTGGAGACCACCAGCGCCTTGCGCCCGCCGCGGGCGAGCCGGGCCGCGGTGGCCGCGGCCAGGGTCGTCTTGCCGACACCCCCCTTGCCGGTGAACAGCACGACGCGCACGGGGCAGAGGGTAGCCGCAGGTCTCAGGCGGGTCGGCTGGCGGACCCGCCCTCGACCCGGCGCTTGAGGCCCTTCAGCGCGGTGTCGATGATGACCTTCTCCGCCTTGCGCCGCAGCATGCCGATCATGGGGATGTTCAGGTCGACGGCCAGCGAGTACGTCACGGTGGTCTCGTCGGCGCCGCCTTCGAGCACGTAGGAGCCCTTCTGCGCCTTCTGGATCTGGCCCTTGACCAGCGTCCAGCTCACCGAGCGGCCGTCGGGCGCCCAGGTGTAGTCGAGCGTGTAGTTGTCCTTGATCGGCCCGGCGTCCATGGCGAACTTCACGCGCTCGGCGCGGCCGGCGGCGTCCTCGCTGAGCACCTCGGCGCTCGTCACCTGGTCCGCCCACTCCGGGTAGGCCTCGAAGTCGGCGATGACCGCCATCACGCGCTCGGCGCCGGCGGCGATGACGATGGAGGAGGAGGTTGCGTCGGCCATGCGCCGGAGGTTACCGGGGGGTCGGCGTCCTGCCCTGTCGTGGCGGGCGGGGCGTCACCACCGCAGCACGTACGGGGCACCGGTGCGGCGGAAGTAGCCGACGTTGACGCACTCGGTGCGGTCGACGCGCACGCGCGCGGCGAGCGGCTGGTGGACGTGCCCGAACAGCGCCGCCCGGGGCCGGTCGCGGGCGACGACCTCGCGCAACGCCACCGAGGACGTCTCCGGCCTGCGGGTGACCACGTCGTAGGCCAGCTCGGCGACGGCGGGCGGCACGTGGCTGCACAGCACGTCGACGTCGACCAGCGCGCGGACGGCGGCGTCGTACTCCGCCTGCGGGCGCAGGTCGGGCGTCCACGCGCTGGGCACGGAGCCCGGACGGCGCCCCGGCGGCAGCGGCGCCCCACCCGCGAAGCCGAACCGCAGCCCGCCGATCTCGACGACCTGGCCGTCGGGCTGGCACAGGCCGGGCCTGCGGTACCCGGGCCACAGCCGGGCCACGTCGACGTTGCCGGGGATCGCCCAGGTCGGGGTGGTCATGGCGGCGAACAGCCGGTCGTACTGCTCGCGGAGGGCCTCGTCGATCACGGCCTCGGCGTCCGGCACGGCCGCCCAGGCCTCGCGCGCGTAGGCGAGGAGCTCACCGCGGGCGCCCGAACGGCGCAGCAGCGCGAACCGGGCGCTCACCGCGGGCCCGAGCACCCGCCCGACGATCCCGCCCGCGGGGTCGGCGTAGTCGATGAAGTCGATCAGGTCGCCGAGCACGACCAGCGCGTCCGCGCCCTCGCCCGCGCGGGCCAGCGCGTCGGCGGCGCCGTGCACGTCGGAGACCACGTGCACGCGCATGTGATCAGCCTACGGTCCGCCCGCGGCGGCCGTTCGCCCGCCGCGCGGCGTCCCGGCCCGGCGGATCGGACGAATCGGACCCCGCTCAGGCCCTGACACGGAGCGCAACCGACGGGTAGGTTGCGCTGAACCACAGCCAGTGCCGGCCAGGAGGTCCAGTGCGCGAGTACAGCGTTCCTGCCACCGTGCGTGTCGAGGACGGCGAGAGCCTCGTCGACGCCGTGTTCGAGAACGCGGCCGCGCACTCCGACTCGACCGTCTACCGCAGGCGCGGGGACGGCGGCGCGTGGACCGACGTCACCGCCGCCGCGTTCGCCGACGACGTCACCGCGGTGGCCAGGGGCCTCATCGCGGCGGGGGTCGGCGCGGGCGACCGGGTCGCCCTGCTCTCGCGCACCCGCTACGAGTGGACCCTGTTCGACTACGCGATCCTCGCCGTCGGTGGGGTCACCGTGCCGATCTACGAGACGTCCTCGGCCGAGCAGGTGAGCTGGATCCTGAACGACTCCGAGGCGGTCGCGATCGTCGTCGAGTCGGGCAAGCACCGCGGGGTCGTCGAGTCGGTCTCCGACGGCATCCCCGGCCTGCGCCGGATCTGGCAGATCGACCCGCCGGACGGCGCCCCCGGCGGGCCCGGCGCAGTCGGCGAGCTGGTGGCGCTGGGCGCCGACACCCCCGCGTCGGAGGTCGAGGCCCGGCGCGCGGCCGTGCGCGCCGACGACCTGGCCACCCTGATCTACACCTCGGGCACGACGGGCCGACCCAAGGGCTGCGAGCTGACCCACCGCAACCTGCTCACCGAGGTCAAGGCCGTGGTCGGGATGCTGCCCGAGCTGCTGACCTTCAGCGGCTCGGTGCTGCTGTTCCTGCCGCTGGCCCACGTCTTCGGCAAGGTCATCCAGTGCGGCGCGCTCTACAGCCGCACGGTCGTCGGGCACACCTCCGACGTCTCCGACCTGCTCGGCGACCTGCAGACCTTCAAGCCCACCTTCCTGCTGGCCGTGCCGCGCGTGTTCGAGAAGGTCTACAACTCCGCACGCCAGCGCGCCCACAACGACGGCAAGGGCAAGATCTTCGACGCCGCCGCCGACACGGCCATCAGCTGGTCGCAGGCCAAGGACAGCGGCGGTCCGTCGCTCGGTCTGCGCCTCAAGCACGCCGTGTTCGACCGGCTCGTCTACGGCAAGCTGCGGGCCGCCGTCGGCGGCGAGGTGGTGGCCGCGGTGTCGGGCAGCGCCCCCCTCGGCGCCCGCCTCGGGCACTTCTTCCGCGGCGTCGGGCTGCCCGTGCTCGAGGGCTACGGCCTCACCGAGACCTCCGCGGGCATCACCCTCAACACCCTCGCCGCGCAGCGCGTCGGGAGCGTCGGGCGGCCCGTCCCCGGCCACGGCGTCCGCATCGCGGAGGACGGCGAGATCCTGCTCAGCGGACCGATCGTGTTCCGCGGCTACTGGAAGAACGAGGCGGCGACGGCCGAGGCCATCGAGGACGGCTGGTTCCACAGCGGCGACATCGGCGAGCTGGACGACGGCGGCTTCCTGACCATCACCGGCCGCAAGAAGGAGATCATCGTGACGGCCGGGGGCAAGAACGTCGCCCCCGCCGTCCTCGAGGACCGGCTGCGGGCGAACGCGCTGGTCAGCCAGTGCATGGTCGTCGGCGACGGGCAGCCCTTCGTCGCCGCCCTGGTCACCGTCGACCCGGAGGCCCTGCCCGGCTGGCGCGAGCGCAACGGCAAGCCGGCCGGCGACGGCGTCGCCGACCTGGTCGACGACGCCGACCTGCGCGCCGAGATCGCGGCCGCGGTGGAGGACGCCAACAAGGCGGTCTCGCGGGCCGAGCAGATCCGCGAGTTCCGCGTGCTGCCCAACGACTTCAGCGAGGAGGGCGGGGAGATGACCCCGACGCTGAAGGTGAAGCGCGCGGTCGTGGCCAAGCTCTACGCCGAGGAGATCTCCGGCATCTACGCCGGCACGAAGCGCGACGCGGCACGCGACTGACCCCGTCGAGGACGGCGCCCGGGATCAGCCCGGGCGCTGTTGATCGTCGGCGCCGTCCTCGACGCTCTCGTCCCACCCCGCCCGCGTACCGCCGAGCAGGGTCGACAGCGTCCGCGCCCGGTCCGGCCAGGTCCAGGCCTCCCGCATCCACCTGCGGCCGGCGGCGCCCATCGCGGCGGCGCGGTCGGGGTCGGCCAGGAGGGCGACGAGGGCGGCCGTGGGGGCGGCGGGGGTGCGGGCGTCGACGACGTGGCCCGTCTCGCCGTCCCGGACGGCCTCCGGCGCCCCGCCCGACCGGCCCACCACCACCGGCAGCCCGCTGGCCGCCGCCTCCAGCGACACGATCCCCAGGCCCTCGACGTCCAGGCCGCCGCCGCGGGTCCGGCAGGGCAGCGCGAAGACGTCGCCGACGGCGTGGTGGGCCGGGAGTTCCGCGGCCGGGACGGCGCCGGTGAACACCACGTGCTCGGCCACGCCGTGGGCGGCGGCCAGGCGCTGCAGGCGGGACCGGTCGGGCCCGTCGCCGACCAGCAGCAGCCGCGTGCCCCCGACGGCCGAGCGGACGTCGCGCAGGGCCCGCACCAGCACGTCCTGGCCCTTGCGCGCGACCAGCCGGGACACGCACACGACCACCGGCGCCTCCCCCAGGCCGTAGCGCCGCCGCAGCGCCGCCCGGGCGGCGGGGTCGGGCCGGAACACGTCGGCGTCGACGGCGGGCGGCAGCAGCTCCAGGGCGGCGGTCGGACCGAAGGCGGCGCTCACTCGGCGGCGGGTGTAGGCCGAGACGGTGCTCACCGCGTCGGCGTCGCGGCCGATCCGGCGCAGGACCCGGCGGGCGCCGGGCAGCATCGACCAGCCGACCTCGTGGCCGTGCGTGCTGGCGACCACGCGGGAGATGCCGGCGCGCCCGCGCAGGTGCGGGCCGAGCAGTGCCAGCGGGGCGGACGCGCCGAACCACACGGTCCGCGCGCCGTGCTCGCGGGCCAGCGCGGCCGCCCGTCGCGCGACCCCGGCGACGGGCAGCATCAGCGACGTCGGGTGCCGGTGCACCGGGTAGGCCCGCTGCCGGTCGAACTCCTCGGCGCCGGGCCAGGACGGGGCGTAGACGGCCAGCTCGCCGGCGGGCAGCCGGTCGGCCAGCTCCAGCAGGTAGTTCTGGATCCCCCCGGCGCGCGGGGGGAAGTCGTTGGTCACCAGGAGCGTCCGGTCCACCCGCGGACGGTAGGGCGGGCCCGCGCGGGTGGGTGGACCGGGCCGGGGATCGGGCGGCGGCCCGGCCTCGCGGCCGGCCGCCGCCCTCCCCGGGGGAGCGGACAGTTCCCTGCTAGATGCGCCTGGCCGTGGTGAAGTTGCCGCGGTTGACGTTGGCGTACTTGACGACGTCGCCGGTCTGCGGGGCGTTGATCATCTTGCCGTCGCCGACGTAGATGCCGACGTGGCTGATCGGCTGGTAGAAGAACACCAGGTCGCCCGGTTGCAGCTGCTCGAACGACACGGGGGTGCCGACGGTGGCCTGCTGGCGGCTCGCCCGCGGCAGGGAGATGCCGATCTGCTTGAACGACCAGGACGTCAGGCCGGAGCAGTCGAAGCGCTCGGGACCGTTGCCGCCGTAGAGGTAGGGCTGGCCGATCTTGGTCTGGGCGAACTTGATGGCCTGCACGCCGGCCCCGGACCCGCGGACCGGGCCGATCGGCGGGGCCACCTCGGGCCCGTTGGCCTCGCGGCGCTCCTGCGGGCTGAGCCGCTGCAGCAGCGCGTAGGCCTGGTCGATGCGCTCCTCGGCGGCCTTCTTGCGGACCGCGATCTCCTGCTCGGCGCGACCGGCCTCGTCGGCGGCGGCCTGCGCGCGGGCGGCGGCGGCGTCCGCGTCGGACTGGGCGGCGGCGGCGCGGTCGACGATCGCGGTGAGCTCGGTCAGCGCGCTGCGGTAGTCGGCGGAGAGCGTCTCCAGCGCCGACATCTGGTCCAGGAACTCCTGGGGCGAGTCGCTGGCCAGCAGGGCGTTGAACTGGTCGAGGGTGCCGCTCTCGAACGTCGACATGGCCAGCTGGTCGACCTCGACGCGGAAGCGCTCCTGGTCGGCGCGGGCGATGTCGGCGGCGACGCGGGCCGGTTCGACGGCCGCGCGCAGCGTGTCGGCCTCGCCGCGGCGGATCTCGAACTCGTCCTTGGCGTTGTGCCACTCCTCGGTGAGCGCCTCCGCCTCGCGCTGCACCTGCTGCAGCTGCGTCCGGGCGTCCTCGGCGTTGTCCGGTGGCGGCTGCAGGGGCTGGGCGAGGGCCGGCGCGCTGCTCAGCGTCACGGCCAGTAGTGCGGCCAGGGAGACGGTGACGACCGAAGCGATCCGACGGGACAGCCGCCTGCGCTCGGACGGGCTACGCCGTAGCGACACCACGCGGATGAGTCTCCCTCCGCATCGCCCACATAACCCCTCGATCGGAATATCGGGGTAGTCCGATCGGGGCAATATGCGTGACCTCGCAGCGCTACCCGCGTTTCGAATAGCGACCAACCGCGAAGCCTGGCGGAGATTACGGAGAGGTGTTCGAGGCGTCCAACGGCGCCCCGGGTCCCCATCGGGGGCGAGCGGTCACCCGACGGAGGCGAAGGGCGGACGACGAGCGCGGCCGTCCGGCCCTATCTCACCCTGCGTCGCGCATCGACTCCGATGAGTCGTCCGCGGCGCTCGCTCGGCGCGCCTCGGGGGCCACCAGTCGCAATCTCGGGATGAGGCCTTGATCTGCGAGCACGGCGATGGCCCGGCGTTCCGGTGCGTCGAGCTGCACCATCGGCGCGCCGGACGGCGCCTCCGGCTCCTCGGACGCGACCGCGGGGACCCCCATCAGCACCCCGATCACGCAGTCGCCGCAGGCCGCGCCGCGGACCTGGCATCTGTCGCAATCGATGATCATTCTCGGCTCCTCGACGTCCGGTGACGTTGACGATGCCGAACGTTAGGACCGACCACCGACAGTTTTCGTAGCCCGACTCGAACACCCGGTCGATCAGCGGGTGCCGATCGGCGGCTCAGGAGCGGACGAGCCGGCCCAGCAGGACCGCCGAGGGCACCGTGTGCGCGCCGCACTGGCGGACCGAGTCGACGACGGCGCGGTCGGACGTGGCCACCAGGACCGGACGGCCCTGCGGCTCGGCGGCGACGAGGTCGCGGATGACGTCGTCGGCCAGCACGCCGGCGTCGCTGAACAGCACGCGCACGCCCCGGGCGCCGCGGGTGGGCGCGGTGACCACGCCCGCGCCGTCGAAGACGACGGTGATCTCCACCCCGGTGCGCGCGGCCAGCGCGGCCAGCTGGCCGGCGAGGCGGGCGCGCTGGTCGGCCAGCGGCAGCTCGGGGTAGCCGGTCTTGCTGACGTTGTAGCCGTCGACGATCAGGTGCACCGACGGCACGCTGAGCACGGCGTCCAGGGCGGCGAGGGTGTCGGCCGCGCCGCCGGCGCGCCCGGTCGTCGCCCCGGCCACGAGGTCGGCCGGGCGCGGCCCGCCGCCGCCGATCGCCAGCTCGCGGCGCAGCCCGGTGACGGCCCCGCCGAGCGTGTCGAGCAGCAGCGACAGCCGCACCTCGTCGGCCTTGCGGGCCTCCCTCGCGGCCTGCCGGGCCGCTGCCACCTCGGCCGCGGCCCGGTCGGCGCGGCGCCGCTCGGCGGCGGCGCGCTCGCGCTCGCGCTCCAGCTGGGACCGCACCTCGGACAGCTCGGCGCCGGCCGCGCGCCGCACCTCTTCGACGGTCCGCTCGGCCTGGGCGCGGGCGTCGAGCGCGGAACGGAGCCGGGCGCCCTGCTCGGACACGCGCCTGCGCAGCTGCTGGTACTCGTGCTCGCGCTGGGCGCCCGCCGAGCGCTCGCGACTGCGCGACTCGCCCAGCTCACCGCGCAGCCGCTCCAGCTCGAGGGTCAGCTTGTCGACCCGCGACAGCGCGGCGTCGAGCTCGGCGCGCAGCTCGCCGACCTCGCCGCGGCGGGCGGCGGCCGACACGACGTGGGCCGCGGACGGGGCGCCGACCAGGACCGCGGCGGCGGCCGCGGTGAGCGGGTCGTCGGCGTCGGAGGCCAGCTCGGCCGCCAGCTCGCCCGGGCGGTGCTCGTCCCACCAGGCCACCACGTCGGCCCGGAACGCCGCCGAGCACGACAGCTCGGCGACCAGCGCCGCACCGCCGAGCTTGGCCCGCTTGGCCGGGTGGAACCGGGCCACCCTCCGCAGCGGGACGGGCAGCTGCGCGGGTGGGATGCCCGCGACGGCGGTGGCGGCCAGCTCGGCGAGCCGGGAGCGCACGGCGTCGGGGAGGCGGTCCCAGTCGACCGGGGTCGCATCGGCGCCGACGGGGGCGTCGGTGGGGGCGTCGGTGGGCTCGGGGCCGGCCGGACCGGCCTCGTCGTCGGTCGGGCGCACGTCCCTTACCCCGGGGGGTGGGGTGCTTTCCGCGCTCGACATCAGCCCAGGTTACTTGGGTAAGGGCCGGTCCACAGATGACGCGCGGCAGGCTGATCGATCCAGGGCGCTCCGACGCCCGTCGGGGTTCTGTCGGTGCGGCCGGTTAGCGTCCGCGCCCGTGCCCGAAGGAACGAACCGCGGCGCTCCCCAACTCTCCTTCGACGAGCTCGGCACCCCGCTGCGCGAGGTGACCTTCGTCGTGCTCGACCTGGAGACCACGGGCGGCTCCAACCGCACCGACGCGATCACCGAGATCGGCGCGGTCAAGGTGCGCGGCGGCGAGCGGATCGGCGAGTTGGCCACCCTGGTCGACCCGGGCACCGGGCTCGCCCCCCACATCGTCGCGCTCACCGGCATCACCACCGCCATGATCTCCGGTGCGCCGCGGCTGCCCGCCGTGCTGCCGGACGTGCTGGAGTTCCTGCGCGGCGCCGTGCTGGTGGCGCACAACGCCCCGTTCGACTCCGGCTTCCTGCGCGCGGCCTGCGAGCGCCACGGCCAGGTCTGGCCCCGGCCGCCGGTGCTGTGCACGGCCCGCCTCGCCCGCGCCGTGCTGCCCCACGACGAGGCCCCCAGCGTCCGGCTCGGGGCGCTGGCCCGGCTGTTCGGCACCGAGACCACCCCCACCCACCGGGCGCTGGCCGACGCCCGCGCCACCGTCGAGGTGCTGCACCGGCTGCTGGAGCGGGTCGGCAACCTCGGGGTGCAGAGCCTCGAGGAGCTGCTCGCGCTGACCCGCGAGTCGGCCCCGCACCGGCCGACGTCGGGGCAGCGGCGCAAGCGCGAGCTGGCCCGCGACGTGCCGTCGGCGCCGGGCGTGTACCTGTTCCGCGGGCCGCGCGACGAGGTGCTCTACGTCGGCACCAGCGGCGACCTGCACCGCCGCGTGCGCAGCTACTTCACCGCAGGCGAGCGCCGCCGCCGCATCCGCGACATGGTCGCGCTCGCCGAGCGCGTCGACACCGTCGTCTGCGCGCACGCGCTGGAGGCCGGGGTGCGCGAGCTGCGCCTCATCGCCGCCCACCAGCCGCGCTACAACCGCCGCTCGCGCCGGCCCCACCGGGGCTGGTGGGTCGTGCCCACCAGCGAGGCGTTCCCCCGGCTGTCGGTCGTCACCACCGCCCGCGACGGCGCGATGGGCCCGTTCCGCTCCCGCCAGGCCGCCGCCTCCGCGGTCGACACCCTGCTCGACGCGGTGCCGCTGCGCCCGTGCACCCAGCGGATCCCGGCCCGCGGCGCCGCCGCGACGCCGTGCGCGCTGCACGAGATCGGGCGCTGCGCGGCGCCGTGCGCCGGCCTGCAGACGCCCCAGGAGTACGAACCCGGCGTGCGCGCCCTGCGCGAGCTCACCGGCGGCGCCGACGACACCGCCCTGCGCAGGCTCGCCGACCGAGTCCACGACCTCGGCGAGCGCGGCCGCTTCGAGAAGGCCGCCACCCACCGCGACCAGCTGACCGGCCTGATCCTGGGCCTGCACCGCTCCCAGCGGCTGGCCGCGCTGGCCGCCATCACCGAGCTGGTGGGCGCCCGACCCGACGGCGCGGGCGGCTGGGAGGTCGCCGTCGTGCGCCACGGCCGCCTGGCCGCCGCCGGCGTCGCCCGCCGCGGCGTGCCCCCCATGCCGGTGATCGACGCCCTGTGCCTGGGCGCGCAGACCGTCCTGCCCGGCGACGGCCCGCTGCGCGGCGCCCCCGCCGATGAGGTGCACCTGCTGCACCGCTGGCTCACCACCGGCGGCACCCGGCTCGTCCGGGCCGACCCGGCGTGGGGAGAGCCCGCCCGCGGGGCCGCGTCGTGGCTGCCGTGGGCCGAGCGGGCGCGACCGGTGCGGGGTCATCCCGAGGAGGCGGGGCTCGACTAGCCCGCTCCGGCCCGCTCCGGGCCTGAGGACCACCGGAACATGATCGACACCAGCCCGGGGTGGCCGGAGGGTCGGACATCGGCGCCCGCGGGCACTAGCGTTCGCCCGTACCCCGCCGCACGACCAGAGGAGCCGTCCGTGATCACCGCGTTCGTCCTGGTGCACACCGCTGCCGACCGCATCCCGGAGACCGCCCAGGCCATCGCCGACCTCGACGGCGTCTCCGAGGTCTACTCCTGCGCGGGTGACGTCGACCTGGTGGCGATCGTCCGGGTCCGCGAGCACGAGCAGCTGGCCGACGTGATCGCCGGCGGGCTGAGCAAGGTGGACGGCGTGCGCAGCACCGACACCCACATCGCGTTCCGGTCCTACAGCCAGCGCGACACCGAGGCCGCGTTCTCCGTCGGGCTGGACTAGGCCGGCTTGCGGGCGACCCCGCCGTAGGCGTCGATGGGCCCGACCGGCCCGTCGGCGGGGTCGGCCGGCCGCCAGCTGGTGATCGGCACCAGCCCAGGTTCGACCAGCTCCAGGCCGTCGAACCAGCGCTCGATCTGGTCGACGCGGCGCAGCCGGTACGGCGAGCCCATGCCGGCCTGGACGGCGGCGGCCGCGCGGATCATCGGGCTGGTGTCGGTGCCGTCCCACAGGGCGAGGTAGCTGCCCGGCGGCACCGCCTCCAGCACCCGGTGGACGACGGAGTGGGCCTCGTCGGCGTCGTCGAGGTAGCCGAGGACGCCCATGAAGAGCACGGCGACGGGGCGGTCGAGGTCGAGCAGCTCTGCGGCGCCCTCGATGATCTCGTCGGGGCGCCGGTAGTCGGCGTCGACGTAGAGGGTGTCGCCCTCGGCGCTGGTGCTGCGCAGGAGGGCCCGCGCGTGCGCGAGCACGAGCGGGTCGTTGTCCACGTAGACGACCTTCGCGTCGGGCGCGACGGACTGGGCCACCTCGTGGGTGTTCTGCGCGGTCGGCAGGCCGGTGCCGATGTCGAGGTACTGGCGCACGCCGGACTCGGCCAGACAGCGCACCGCGCGGGCGAGGAAGCCACGCGACCGGACGGCGTAGTCGGCGACGGCGGGGGCGGCCGCCTTCACGGCGTCGCCCACCGCGCGGTCGGCCGCGAAGTTGTCCTTGCCGCCCAGCCAGTAGTTCCAGATGCGGGCACCGTGTGGCACGTCGGTGCGCAGATCCACCCGGTGGTCCTCGGACACGCGGCAGCTCCCGTCGTGGGCGACCCGTCGGCGCCGAAACCGTAGGGTCACAGCCGGTGACTCCGGCGGTTCACCCTGTCGGACCACCCACTGCGCCGTCAGGTGATGCAGGTCACCTGCGACGGGCGGTCGAGAACTCGGCCCACCGGGCGAGCAGCCGGGTGGCCGCACCGGAGTCGACGGCCGCCGCCACCCGGTCGAGCGCGGCGGGGAAGGCGGCCAGCGGGTCGGCGTGCGGCCCGTCGAAGGCCACCACCGCGCCGGCCGCGTTCAGCAGCACGGCGTCGCGCACCGGGCCGGGGCCGCCGGCGAGGACGTCGCGGAAGGCCCGGGCGTTGGCCGCGGCGTCGCCACCGCGGAGGTCCTCGCGGGTGGCCGGGGCGATCCCGAAGGCGCTCGGGTCGAGCGAGAACGTGCGGACCTCGCCGTCGCCCACCACCCGGACAGTGCTCGTCGTGGTGGTGGTCAGCTCGTCGAGGCCGTCGTCGCCGCGCACGACCAGCGCCGACGCGCCGCGCGACGCGAACACCTCGGCGATCACCGGGGCCAGCCGGGAGTCGGCGCAGCCCACCAGGCCCGCGGCCGGTTGCGCCGGGTTGGTCAGCGGACCGAGCAGGTTCATCGCGGTCGGCACGCCGAGCTCGGCGCGCACCGGGCCGGCGTGGCGCATGGCCGGGTGGAACACCCGGGCGAAGCAGAACCCGATGCCGACCTCGGCCACGCAGGCCGCGACGCCGTCCGACGGCAGGTCGATCGCGATCCCGAGCGCCTCCAGGACGTCGGCCGTGCCCGTGGCCGACGACGCCGCCCGGTTGCCGTGCTTGACCACCGGCACCCCGGCGGCCGCCACCACGACGGCGGCCATCGACGAGATGTTGACGGTGTTGGCCTGGTCGCCGCCGGTGCCGACGACGTCGACCGCGCGCACCGGCACGTCCACGCGCCGGGCGTGCTGCAGCATCGCCGCGGCCAGCCCGGCGACCTCGTCGGGGGTCTCCCCCTTGGCCCGCAGCGCGACCAGGAACCCGGCCAGCTGCACCGGGCTCGCCTCGTCGGACAGCACCCGGTCCATCACCCAGGCCGTGTCCTCGGTGGACAGGTTCTCGCCGCTCAGCAGCCGCCGCAGCAGCCCCGGCCAGCTCAGCGCGTCGCCCACGGTCCGGTCAGCCGCGCAGGGCGGCGTCGGCGCCGCTGCCGGCGCGGCGCAGCACGTCGGCGACGGTCTCGGCGGCGGTCAGCGGGTCGAGCGGGTGCACCAGCACCGCGTCGGCCTGCGACCACGTGGCCAGCCAGCGGTCGTCGCGGCGGCGGGCGGTGACGATGATGGGCGGGCAGTCGTCGATCTCGTTCTTCAGCTGCCGCGAGATCCCCATCCCCCCGGTGGGCTGCGCTTCGCCGTCGAGGATGGCCAGGTCGATGCGGCCGGCGTCGGCGGCGGCCAGCACCTCGGCGATCCCGCTCGCCTCCAGGAAGCTGACGCGGCCCAGGTCGGCCGCCGGCCGACGGCCGACGGCCGTGGTGATGGCCTCCCTGACCTCGGGTCGGTGGCTGAACACCAGCACGGTCAGGCCAGGGCGGGCGACGGGGCTGCTCACGGCCCGAACTCTAGACCGCACGCCCGGGAACCGGGCCGGGTCCCCGGCCGTCGGCACCCGGCGGCACAGGGCGGCACGCCACCCCCGACATGTTGTAGAAGAAACACCGTCCCCGACAGGCCGTAGAAGTTGGCCGGGGGTCATAATGCCCCGGTGACGACAGCCGCCCCCACGATCAGCGCGCGCATCCACTCGCTGAATCGCCCGAACCTGGTCAGCGTTGGCACGATCGTCTGGCTGTCCAGCGAGCTGATGTTCTTCGCCGGGCTCTTCGCGATCTACTTCACCGCGCGCGCGCAGGTGGCCCCGACCGAGGGCTGGCCGCCGGAGCCCACCCACCTCAACGTGCCGTACGCGCTGGCGGTGACGATCGTCCTGGTGGCCTCGTCGTTCACCTGCCAGTTCGGCGTGTTCGCGGCGGAGCGCGGCGACGTGTTCGGGCTGCGCCGCTGGTACATGATCACCCTGGCGATGGGCACGTTCTTCGTGCTGGGGCAGGTGTACGAGTACGTCCAGCTGGTCCACGAGGGCACCACGATCTCGTCCGGGGCCTACGGCACGGTCTTCTACCTCGCCACCGGCTTCCACGGTCTGCACGTCACCGGCGGGCTGGTCGCGTTCGTCTACCTGATGATCCGCACCAAGCTCAGCAAGTTCACCCCGCAGCAGGCCACCGCGGCGATCGTCGTGTCGTACTACTGGCACTTCGTCGACGTCGTCTGGATCGGCCTGTTCGCCGTCATCTACTTCATCCGCTGACCGTCGAGGGCGAGAAGACGCACCGATGACCACCACCACACCCCCTCCCCCGACGCCGCAGCCCAGTGCCGGCAGAGGGCCCCGCACCCGGTTCCGCCGGCGGATCGCCGGCGCGGCCGCGCTGGGCATCGGGCTGCTCGTCGCGGGTGGCGCGTACGTGGCGCTCACCCCGGCCGCCAACGTGGCGCAGGCGCAGAGCGAGGACACCGCGCTCATCGCACAGGGTCAGCAGCTCTACAACAACGCCTGCATCACCTGCCACGGCGGCAACCTGCAGGGCGTGCAGGACCGTGGTCCGAGCCTGATCGGCGTCGGCGACGCCGCGGTCTGGTTCCAGGTCTCCACCGGCCGGATGCCGCTGGCCCGCCAGGAGGCCCAGGCGCACCGCAAGCCCCCGGTCCCGCAGTTCGACCCGAACACCGAGGAGGGCGCCGCGAACCTGGAGGCGCTGGGCGCCTACATCCAGGCCAACGGCGGCGGCCCGACCCTGCCCACCAGGGAGGGCGAGCAGCTGATCGGCGAGAACCCCGCCCGCGGGGGCGAGCTGTTCCGCCTCAACTGCGCGTCCTGCCACAACTTCACCGGCCGCGGCGGTGCGCTGTCGTCGGGCAAGTACGCCCCGTCGCTCGACCCGGCCGAGCCGGACATCATCTACGCGGCCATGCTCACCGGCCCGCAGAACATGCCCAAGTTCTCCGACCGCCAGCTCACGCGGGAGGAGAAGATGGACATCATCGCCTACGTCGAGTCCGTCCGGGGCGAGAACAACAACCCCGGCGGCAACCCGCTGGGCGGTATCGGCCCCGTCTCCGAGGGCCTGATCGCCTTCATCGTCGGCCTCGCCGGCATGATCGGCTTCGCACTCTGGCTGGGAGCCAAGTCATGACCACCTCGCGCCACGACCCACCACCGCTGGGCGCGGAGAACCCGCACCCGCCGCGCACGCCGTCCGCCGCCGAGCTGGCCGACATGGACCAGGAGCAGCTGGCGACCCTCGCGGCCAACCTCGACGACGTCGAGATCGTCCACAACCAGCGCAAGTTCCCGATCCCGGGCACCCGCGCCGAGAAGCGCGCCGAGCGCGCGGTGGCGATGTGGTTCCTGATCTCGGCGCTGAGCGCGGTCGCCTTCATCGGGGTCTTCCTGTTCTGGCCGTTCGAGTACAAGGCCCCCGGCGACCCCGGCTACGCGCTGTACTCGTACTACACGCCGCTGGTCGGCTTCACCTTCGGCATGGCCGTGCTGGCCCTGGGCATCGGCGTCATCTCGTACGTGAAGAAGTTCTTCCCGGACGAGGTCTCGGTGCAGCAGCGCCACGACGGCGCGTCCGATGAGGTCGCCCGCCGCACGGTCATGGCCCAGCTGGCCAAGGCGGGCAAGGACACCGACATCGCCCGCCGCTCGCTGATCAAGCGCACCGCCGGTCTCGCGGCGGGCGTCTTCGGCCTCGGGCTGGGCCTGGCCGCGGTCGCCCCGCTCGTCCGCGACCCGTGGAAGGGCCGCGAGGAGGCGGCGCTGTGGGTGACCGGATGGAAGCCGGTCAACGGTGAGACGGTCTACCTGCGCTACGACACCGGCGACCCGCACGAGATCGCCCTGGTCCGCCCCGAGGACCAGGACCCGGGCTCGATGATGACGGTGTTCCCGTTCCGCGAGTCCGAGCGCGGCGACGAGGAGGCGCTGATCCGGGCGCTGCGCCGGGCGGACAACCCGGTCATGCTGATCCGCCTGCGCCCGGGCACGCCGGTGGTGCTGCGGGAGGGCCAGGAGGACTTCCACTACGGCGACTACTACGCCTTCTCCAAGATCTGCACGCACCTGGGCTGCCCGACCTCGCTCTACGAGTCGCAGACCCAGCGGATCCTCTGCCCGTGCCACCAGTCGCAGTTCATCGCCACCGAGTACGCCAAGCCGGTCTTCGGTCCGGCGGCGCGCCCGCTCCCCCAACTGCCCATTACAGTGAATGACGAGGGTTACCTCGTAGCCACGGGGGACTTCCCCGAGGCCATCGGGCCGTCCTTCTGGGAGATCCACGGGTCATGAGCTCAATAACGACACCCACCACCTCCAGCGGCGGCCTGAAGGCCAGGGCCGCCTCCTCCCTCGACGAGCTGGACCAGCGCTACCACCCGGCGGCCGGCCTGCGGAAGCAGTTCAACAAGGTCTTCCCCACGCACTGGTCGTTCATGCTCGGTGAGATCGCGCTGTACAGCTTCATCGTGCTGCTGCTGTCGGGCACCTACCTGGGATTGTTCTTCGACCCGTCGATGGTCGAGGTCACCTACAACGGCCCGTTCGACAACCTCCGCGGCGTGCACATGAGCCGCGCGTACGAGAGCGCGCTGGAGATCTCGTTCGAGTACCGGGGCGGGCTGTTCGTCCGCCAGATCCACCACTGGTCCGCGCTGCTGTTCATGGCCTCGATGTTCGCCCACATGTTCCGGACGTTCTTCACCGGCGCGTTCCGCAAGCCGCGCGAGGCCAACTGGATCATCGGCATCCTGCTGATCTTCATCGGCACCTTCGAGGGCTTCTCCGGCTACTCCCTGCCCGACGACCTGCTCTCCGGCACGGGGCTGCGGATCGCCTCCGGCATCACGCTCTCGGTCCCGGTGATCGGCACCTGGACGAACTGGATCCTGTTCGGCAGCGAGTTCCCCGGCACCGAGATCATCCCGCGGCTCTACATCGTGCACGTGCTGCTGCTGCCGGGCATCCTGCTGGCCCTCATCGCCGCGCACGTGGGCCTGGTCTGGTACCAGAAGCACACCCAGTTCCCCGGCCCCGGCCGCACCGAGAAGAACGTCGTCGGCGTCCGCATCCTGCCGGCGTTCGCGGCCAAGGGCGGCGCCTTCTTCGCCGTCTCGGTCGGTGTCATGGGCCTCATGGCGGGCCTGTTCCAGATCAACCCGATCTGGAACATCGGGCCCTACAACCCGTCGCAGGTCTCCGCGGGCTCCCAGCCCGACTTCTACATGGGCTGGTCCGACGGCATGGCCCGGCTCTGGCCCGCGTGGGAGTTCACGATCGGGGACTACACGATCCCGGCGACGTTCATCCCGACGGCGGGCTTCCTGCCCGTCATCTTCGTCCTGGCCGGGGCCTACCCGTCCATCGAGCGGCGCTTCACCAAGGACAACGCCCTGCACAACCTGCTGCAGCGGCCGCGGGACGTGCCGGTCCGGACGTCGCTGGGCGTCATGGCCATCGCGTTCTACTTCGTGCTGCTGGTCTCCTCGGCCAACGACTGGTTCGCCTACTTCTTCGACGTGTCGCTCAACGCCACGACGTGGATGGGTCGGATCGGGCTGCTGGTGGTCCCGCCGATCGCCTACTGGGTGACCTACCGGATCTGCCTGGGCCTGCAGCGCGGCGACCGCGCGGTGCTCGAGCACGGCATCGAGACCGGCATCATCAAGCGGCTCCCGCACGGCGAGTTCATCGAGGTGCACCAGCCGCTGGCCGGCGTCGACGACCACGGCCACGCCATCCCGCTGGAGTACCAGGGCGCCCCGGTGCCCAAGCGGATGAACCAGCTGGGCATGGGCGGGGCGCCGGTCCCTGGCTCGCTGCTCACCCCGGACCCGCCGGAGCAGACGGCGGCCCTGGAGCAGGCGCGCCGCGAGGAGGAGGCCCTCGAGGCCGCCCGCAACCGCGGCGACGACGGCGACGCCAACCGCGTGGGCCGGGTCGAGGAGCGCCAGGCCCTCGCCGGCCGTCCGGACGCCGGGCGACCGAAGGACCTGACCGACTGATCAGGCACTGCTCGCCGGGAGGGCTCCGCCGTTCGCGGCGGGGCCCTCCCGCGTTCCCGGCCCCCGGCCGGCCCCGCTCCGCACCCCCACCAGCCCGAGCACCGCGACGAAGAGCACCAGGTAGGCGTCCGGGAAGAACGAGATCACCCCCGTGCTGGGGATCGGCCCCACCAGCGGCCCCGGCAGCGCCGTGATCACCGCCAGCGTCGTCCCGGTGACCACGCCGAGCCCGACCCACTCCCGCCGCGCCGCCAGCGCCACCAGCAGCGGCACCACCCACACCCAGTGGTGCGACCACGCGAACGGCGCCGCGGCGGCCGAGCAGAGCCCGCACAGGCTCACCGCGAGCAGTTCCTCGCCCCGTGCGGCCAGCCACACGGCCAGCGCCAGGGTCGCCGCCACGAGGAGGGCCGCGCAGGCCAGGTAGACGACCGTGGCCACCGGGCCGGGCCCGAGCAGGCGGGCCACCAGGCCGTTCACCGAGTGGTTGGCGTCGCCGTCGACGGCGGCGATGCGGTCGGCGGCGGCGAAGGTGCCGCGCAGCCAGTACGTGACCGAGTCGGCGGGGGCGAGCGCGAACCCGACGGCCCCGGCGGCGGCGAACGTGCCCACGGCCGTCGCCGCGGCCCGGTACCGCCCGCGCAGCAGCAGGTAGGCGACGAACAGCAACGGGGTGAGCTTCACCGCGGCGGCCAGGCCGAGGCCGACGCCGCGCCACCGGCTCTCCCGCCTGCCCAGCAGGTCGAGGACCACCAGGGCGAGCAGCACGATGTTGATCTGGCCGAGGTAGAGCGTGGTGCGCACCGGGTCGAGCCAGGTCGTCGCGGCCGTCACCAGCACGACGACGGCCGCGGCCGGCGCCCCGGACGGCACCCCGACGGCCCGCGCGCACCGGTGGGCGACCCGAGCCAGCAGCCCCAGCCCGAGCGCGGTCCAGAGGACCTTCAGCACGGCCAGCGGCAGCAGGGCCAGCGGGGCGAACAGGACCGCGGCGACCGGCGGGTAGACGAAGGGCAGCAGGTCGAGCACGACGCCGTGCTCGTAGAGGGGGCGCCCGTCGAGCAGGTACCGCCCGCCCGCCCGGTATACCTCCAGGTCGATCAGCAGGGTGTGGGCGTCCGGCCAGATCGCCAGCACCACCGCGTGCCCGAGCAGCGCCACTGCCGCCGCGCCCACAGCGATCCCGAGGGCCCTCCGCGGGCGCGTCGCACGCCGCTGCACCCCTGTGCTCATCACGGCCCGCGACGCTACCGGCGCGCCCCTGTCGCCCCGCGTGCGCGTCGCGCATCATCAAGAGGACACCGAATTCGACGGCGAGGAGGAGCGGCCGATGAAGGTCGACATCGGGGTGCGCAGCACCGGGCTGGCCGAGCTGGCCGCCGAGGTCCGCGGGCGCGAGGAGGCGGGCTACGACGGGCTGTGGACCGCGGAGACCTCGCACGACCCGTTCCTGCCGCACATGCTGATCGCCGAGCACACCGAGCGGGTGGCGATGGGCACCGGCATCGCCGTGGCGTTCGGGCGCAGCCCGATGACGGTGGCCAGTACCGCGCACGACCTGCAGGTGCTGTCGAAGGGCCGGTTCCTGCTCGGCCTGGGTAGCCAGATCAAGCCGCACATCGAGCGCCGCTTCAGCATGCCGTGGAGCAGCCCGGCCAAGCGGATGCGCGAGTTCGTCTCGGCGATGCGCGCGATCTGGGCGTCCTGGAACGACGGGGAGAAGCTCGACTTCCGCGGCGACTTCTACCAGCACACGCTGATGACGCCGTTCTTCACGCCGGAGCCGAGCCCGTGGGGCCCGCCGAAGGTCTACCTGGCCGCCGTCGGCGAGCTGATGACGCGCACCGCGGGCGAGGTGTGCGACGGCCTGCAGCCGCACGGTTTCACCACGGCCCGCTACCTGCGGGAGGTGACGCTGCCGATCGTGCACGAGGGCCTCGCCGCGTCGGGTCGCAAGCCGGCGGACTTCTCCATCAGCTTCGGCGGGTTCGTCGTCTCCGGGACGAACGAGGAGGAGATGGCCGAGGCGGCCCGGGCCACCAAGCAGCAGATCGCCTTCTACGGCAGCACGCCCGCCTACCGCGCGGTGCTCGAGCTGCACGGCTGGGGCGAGCTGCAGACCGAGCTGAACCGGATCTCCAAGGGCTCCGACCCGGAGCGCTGGCGCAAGATGGGCGAGCTCGTCGACGACGAGGTGCTCGACGCCTTCGCGGTGACCGCCGAGCCCGACGCCCTCGGCGCGGCGGTGCTGGAGCGCTGGGGCGATGCGGTCGACCGGTTCTCCTTCTACGCGCCGTACCGGCACGGCGAGGACCTCTTCGCAGCGGCCGTCCGGGCGCTGCGGGAGGCGTGAACCCGCCGCTTTCGTCGCCGAACGGAGTAGTGGATCAGGTCGAACAGGTGCACCCGGCAACGAGTGGATTACGACCGGTTTGGGAGGTCCACTCGATCGGGAACCAGTTCCTCGATCGGGAACACGCCCGAGCACATCCGAGCAGAATCGGATTCTCGAGAGGACACGACAATGGTCGCGATCGTCGCTGCGGTGCTGTTCGGCCTGGCCCTCATCTTCCGTCTGGCCGGTGTCGCCCTGGACGTCATCACCTGGGACGTCCTCATGCTGGCCGGCCTGCTCTGCGTGGGCCTGCACCTCGCCGGGGTCGGCACCCGGCGCCGGGTCCGCCGCTGACAGCCCGCGCCGAAGCACCTCCCCGCGCCCCGCGGAGCCGTCCGGCTCCGCGGGGCGCGGTGCGTCCACCCCTGGTCAGTACCACGGGTCACCCGTGGGGGTGCTCGGCTCCACCCAGGGGAAACCCCTGCCTCCGGCTAGCCCGGGTGTGCGGCCACCGTGACCCGCGCTACAGTGATCGGCATGCGCATCGCCCTCGCTCTCGCCGCGGCGGTACCGCCGCGCGTCGGCTGAGCCAGGCCGTCGGCGCGCGCATCCCCCACCACCACCGAGGCCTGGCTCGGGTCACTGCACACCGCAGCAGCACCCCGCCCATGGAGCCGATCATGACTGTTCTCGACGATTCTCCCCGCTCGACCTACGCCCCCCGCCTGCAGCGCCGCCACGAGATCGTGACGACCGGCGGCATGGACGGCGTCCTCTGCGTCGGCGACGCACTCCGCGAGTGCGGATACCCGGTCCGCGACTTCACCGTCGAGGTCCACGACGGCGTCCCGTACAGCTCGGTGCTCTGCACCGTCTCGGTCACCGCCGACGAGTCGGAGACCTTCACCGAGCGCATCGGCGCCCTCCCGGCCGTCGTCTCGGTCGGCCCGTACTGATCGTCGCGACCCGGGCGGGCCACCCGCCCGGGTCGATCACCGCGCGGGCACGCCGCGGGCGTGCTCGAGCATCTCGGCCATGTCCGCGACCTTCACCCGCTCCGCCGCGCGCAGGCCGCCCCGGCGGACCTCCTCGGAGTCCAGCCGCAGCCAGCCCGTCCAGTCCACCGGCCGCAGGCCGTGCGCGGCCAGGGTGGCCCGCAGCGCCTCCGGCTCGGGGTGCGCCGGGGCCGGCAGCGAGGGCAGGTCCGCCAGCACCGCGGCGACCGTCTCGGTCGCGTCGGACTTGTTGGTGCCGATCACCCCGGTGGGCCCGCGCTTGATCCAGCCGGTCACGTAGGCGCCGGGCACCCGCTGCCCGTCGCGCACGACGCGCCCGCCCTCGTTGGGCACGGTGCCGGTGCGCTCGTCGAACGGCAGGCCGGGCACCGGTTCGGCGCGGTAGCCGATCGCCCGCACCACCACCCCGACGTCGAACGACTCCAGCTCGCCGGTCGCGCTGATCCGGTCGTCGGCCGAGACGGTGTTGCGCTCGGCGACCACGGCACGGACCCGGTCCTCGCCCTCCAGGCGCACGGGGCTGCGCAGGAAGCGCAGGTGGATGCGGCGGCTGCCACCGGTGCTCGGCTCGGCCGCCCACCGGCGCAGGATGTCGAGGTTCTGGCGCTGGCGGCGGTCCTCGGGCTCGGGGACGCCCGCGGCGAGCACGCCGTCGTCGTGCACCAGGACGTCGACGTCGGACAGCTCGCCGATCTGGCGCAGCTCGGCGGGGGTGAACCGGACGTGCTGGGGGGCGCGCCGGATCAGCACGTGCACGTCGCGCACGGCGCTGGCGCGCAGGACGTCGAGCACCGGGTCGGGGACGTCGGTGGCGGCCATCTCCTCGGGGTCGCGGGCGAGCACCCTGGCCACGTCCAGCGCCACGTTGCCCGCACCCACCACCGCCACCCCGGGGTGGTCCAGCCGCGGCGCCAGCCCGACGTGGTCGGGGTGGCCGCAGTACCAGCTGACGAACGGGCCCGAGCCGTAGGAGCCGGGCAGGTCCTCCCCCGGGATGGCGAGGTCGCGGTCCAGCGAGCTGCCGGTGGCGTGCACGACGGCGTGGAAGTGCTCGCGCAGGACGTCCAGCGGCACCCCGCCCTCGCCGATCCGCACGCCACCGAGGAACTCCACCTCGGCCGGGTCGAACGGGCGCTGCAGCACCCGGATGACCGACTTCATCTTCACGTGGTCGGGCGCCACGCCGTAGCGGACCAGGCCGTACGGGGCGGGCAGCCGGTCGAGCACCTCCACGCTCACCGGCTCGCCCGAGGCCAGCAGGGCGGCTGCCGCGTAGAGGCCGGACGGCCCGGCTCCGATCACCGCGACCCGTCGGCGATCGCCACCGGTGTTGCCCTGCTGCATGTGCCCTCCTCGTCGCGGCCGGTTCGGGTCGACCGCGTCCTGGGTGCTCGGCGGGACGGCGCCGGGTGGTGGACCGGCGCCGGGAGTGCCCCGCTCCGGTCGTCCGTTGACCGCCGGCACCCTCCGGTGCGGACAACCCTACGTCCCCGCCACCCGGACGGCCGTCAGTCATTTGACGAGTCGTCACGCTCCGGCGATCACCCGCGGCACGACCGTTCGGCCGTCCGGGACCGCGACGATCGGCCGCTAGCCTGTGGGCCCGTGGAGACCTCCGGTCAGAACCTGTTCGGCAAGCGGGTGCTCGTGGAGCTCTCGCACGCCATCGAGCAGTTCGCGCTCGCCGCCCGGCCCGGCGACCCGCTGGTGGTCGTGGCGATGTTCCAGAAGGCGTCCTACTTCGCCCGCGAGGAGGCCGTCTACCGCGACATCGCCGCGCGCGGCGCGGTCACCGTCGTCGGGCTGGCCGAGGACCTCCCGCCGCGGCTGCCGCCCGGCGTGCGGCACTGCCTGTTCCCGAGCACGGACGAGCTGGCCCGCGAGTGGAGCGTCACCGTGCTCGGCCCGCGCGGCGGGGCGACCCTGGTCGCCACCGACCTGGAGTCGGTCGACCCGGGCGCGACCACCCTGGAGGAGGGCAGGCGGTTCCGCGCGGGCTGGTCGTTCCGCCGCGCCGACGCCTACGGCGAGGTCCTGCGCCTGCGCCGGGCGCTGCGGCCGACCCCCGACCTGCGCGACCGGATCGACGAGGTCCTGCACGCCGTGGTCTCCGAGCCCGAGCCCCCCAACCAGGACTGGTGGGACGTCCCGCTGCGCTTCCTGGCCGGTCGCACCGCGATGGCCGTCGACGAGCGCACCCACCTCGCCTCGACGCTGGCCGCCGCGGGCACCGACCCCACCGAGCGCGACCCCCGCACCGGCCTGTACACCGAGCGGTTCCTGCACCGCTGGACCGCCGGTCTCGGCGGCAGCCTGCCGGTCGGCCTGGCCCTGCTGCGGATCTCCGGCCTGGCCGGGCTGCGGGAGCAGTTCGGGCTGCGCGCCGCGACCGACGCGCTGGCCGGGGTGACCGGCTGCGTGCAGGACCTGCTCGGCGAGGGCGACCGGCTGGTGCGCCTGGGCGAGGAGGACTTCCTGGCCGTGCTGCCGTCCTGGGCGCCGGAGCGGGTGCTGCGGTTCTGCGAGGAGGCGTGCGCGGGGATCAGCCGGCTCGACCGGGTCTACCCGTTCGTCGCGCTGCCGGTGGCCGCGGCGGCGACGGTCACCCGCAGCCGTCCGCTGCCGCTGGCCGAGCTGCGCGAGCGGGTGGGCCAGCATGACGCGCAGGAGGCGGAGGCCGAGCCCGCGGAGGTGTAGCCGCTCGGAGGTGTAGCCGCTCAGAGGGGCGCCTCGTGGAACGCGACCAGCCGCTCGGCCTCCTCCTCGACGGCCGCGCGGTGCGCCGGGTCCAGCGGCTCGAACGGCTCCCACCGCACGCCCCCCTCGACCGTCCACGTGCCGGCCACCCGCCCGTCGACCAGGAAGGTGCGGACCGACTGCGGCATGCGGGTGTGGAAGACCTTGGCCCGGTGCTCGTCGGGCAGGACCTGGGCGCGGCGGGCGTGCGCGAGCAGGACCGCCTCCCACTGCCCCAGGAAGCGGACCGGGGCGGGCGCGTCGGGCGGGGGCAGGGGCGCGTCGGGCACGTCGACCAGCTCGCCGCCCGCCTCGTCGGCGAAGCGGCGCAGCTCCAGGCGGGCGAGCACCTCGCGGGCCTCGGTGATCGACCAGCCGCAGAAGCTCGCCACGTCCTTGGCCGAGGCGGGGCCGAACGCGCCGAGGTAGCGGCGGGCCAGCAGGTCGCGCGAGGCGGCGACGTCGAGCGGCGGGTCGGGGGCGAGGTCGGGCCCGGCCAGGGCGTAGACGTGGGCGCGCGGGCGCTCCCAGGTGCCCGCCGACGGGTGCCGGACGAGGTCGACCCACAGCTGCACGGCCTGCCAGACCTCGCGGGGCAGCCCGTCGGCGACGAGGCGCTGCTGGATCTCGGCCTGCTTGAGCGGGCCGTCGGCCAGGTAGCCGCGGACCAGGTCGGCGACCGCGTCCATGTCGACCTCGGCGGCGGCGCCGGCGTTGTGCAGCCACCACCGCCTGCGCGGCTCCCGCACGGCCTCGGTGAAGGGCGGGTAGTCGGCCGCGGAGACCATGTGGATGGTGCAGCGCATCACCCAGCCCTGCACGACCTCCCCGGCCAGCAGGGCGGCGGTGAGCTGCTCGCGGCGGAACCCGCGCACCCGCGACCACAGGCCCACGTAGCCCGAGGGCGCGTACTGCGTCTGCAGGCCCGCGGTGCGCTGGATGGCGTCGGGCAGCGACAGCTCGGCGCGGTCGAGCAGCAGCTGGCGGGCCAGCACGGCCCGGTTCAGCTGCGCGACGGTCAGGGTCGGCCCGGCCGGTGTCCGCTTGCCCACGCCGCGCAGTCTGCCCGCCGGCACCGACAACCGTGACATTCGTCAGCCGCAACCCCTGATCCCGGCCACTGCCCGCGACCGCGGCCGGACGGCATCGTTCCCGGCATGGATCGGGGAAGCGCTCGGGTACTGGAGATGGACGGGCTGCGGCACCGCTACGGCGCGCTGACCGCGCTCGACGGGGTCGGCCTGCACGTCGCCGCCGGGGAGTGCGTCGCGCTGCTGGGACCCAACGGCGCCGGCAAGACCACGCTGATCGGGCTGGCCACCGGGTTGCTGATCGCCCAGCGGGGCCGGGTGCGGGTCCGCGGGGGCGACCCGCGCTCGGCCGCCACCCGCCGCCACCTCGGCGTCGTGCAGCAGTCGATGGGCTTCCCGACGACGCTCACGGTGGCCGAGTTGGTGCGCGGGGCGGCGGTGCGGGCCGGGCGGCCGGCCGCGGCCGCCGGGCCGGTGATGGCCGAGGTCGGCATCACCGAGCTGGCCCGGCGCCGGTCCGCGAAGCTGTCCGGCGGGCAGCGCCAGCGGGTCGCGCTGGCCATGGCCCTGGTCGGCGACCCCGAGCTGCTGCTGCTCGACGAGCCCACCACCGGGCTGGACGTGGCGTCGCGGCGGACGTTCTGGCAGGTGCTGGCCCGCCACCGGGACGCCGGGGTCGGCATCGTGCTGACCACGCACATCCTGGAGGAGGCCGCGTCGATGGCCGACCGCGTCGTGGTGCTGCACCGCGGCCGGGTCGTGGCCGAGGACAGCCCGACCGGGCTGACCGCGCGGCTCGCCGACCGCACCGTCACCGCCCGCAGCGGCGTGGACCTCGACGTGCTGCGCGCCCTGCCCGGGGTGCTCACCGCCGAGCGCGACGGCGAGCGCGTGCGGGTGACCAGCGCCGAGCCGGAGCGGGTGCTGCGCGCCTGGCTCCCGCTCGACGACGCGCTGACCGACCTGCGGGTGGAGGGCGCCGGCCTGGAGCAGGCCCTGTTCGCCCTCACCGCGGACGACCAGCAGGACCAGCGGGACGACGAGATGGTGGGGGTGCCGGCATGACCGCGGTGACGGAGCGGGTCGTGGAGCGTCGCGAGGGGTTCGACGCGCGCGTGCTCGGGGTGGAGGTCGCCGAGGGGCTGCGGGCGATCCTGCGCGAGCCGGTCGCGCTGTTCTTCGCGGTGCTGATGCCGGTGCTGTTCTTCGCGCTGTTCGCCGGCATCTTCGGCGGCTACACCTCGCCGAGCGGTCTGCCGGTCGCCGCGACGATGCTGGCGACCTACGGGACCTTCGCCGTCGCCACGGTGATGATGGTCAACCCGGGGGTGACGGTCGCCGACGACCGCACCCGGGGCTGGCTGCGGGTCAAGAAGGTCTCCGGGACCCCGATCGCCGTCTCCGTCGCGGCCAAGGTGATCGCCGCGCTGCCCTACGCCCTGCTGTCCCTGCTGGCGATCTCGGCGATGTCGCTGGCGATCTCCGGGCCGGTGCTCGACGTGGGCACCTGGTTGCGGGTGGTCGGCGTGCTGCTGCTGGGCAGCCTGCCGTTCGCGCTGCTCAGCCTGGCCGTCGGGTTCGTGGCCTCGTCGAACGCGACCGTGGCGATCCTGAACGCGATCCTGTTCCCGATGACGATCGCCTCCGGGCTGTGGTTGCCGCCGGGGCTCCTGCCCGGCTTCGTCCAGGCGATCGCCCCGCTGCTGCCGACCTACCACCTCTCCCAGCTGGCGCAGGCCCAGATGACCGGGGCCGGGGGGCTCGGTCATCTGGTCGCGCTGCTGGTCAGCACGGTGGTCGCGGCCGCTCTGGCCGGCCTCGCCTACCGTAACCTGCGGGTGTGACCGGCCCGGCGGAGCAGCTGCGGCGCCCCACCACGCGGTGGGGCGCCGCGGCCCTGCGCGCCTGGTGGGACGGCTCGCCCAAGCGGTGGTCGCCGACCACCTTCTTCACGCTGTTCTGGACGGTCACGCTGCTCTACGTGCCGCTGTTCGACCCCACCCCGCAGCCGGTGGTGTTCGTGATCGGCGCGCTGGCGATGGCGGTCTACGTCCCGTTCTACCTGGCCGTCGACCTGCGCCCGGGCCCGCTGCGCGAGTACGGCGAGTGGCTCACCACCGGGCTGGCCCTGCTGGTCACGCCGTTCAACCCGGGCGGCGCCATCCTGCTCGTGTACGCCGGGGGGATCGCCGGCAACCACCGCTCGCGCCGGGTCGCGATGCGCTGGTTGGTCGCCCTGACCGCGTTGGTTGCGGCGTTCTTCGCGCTCTCGCCGATCCCGTTGCCCTGGCGGTTCTGGGCCTTCGGGCCGTCGGCCGTGCTGATCTGGGTGATCGGGCTGATCTGCATCGAGGCCAACGCCGAGGGCCGGGCCACCAGCATCCGCAACGCCCAGGTCGAGCACCTGGCCACGGTGGCGGAGCGCGAGCGCATCTCGCGCGACCTGCACGACCTGCTCGGCCACACGCTGACCGGGATCGTGGTGCGCTCCCAGCTGGCCCAGCGGCTCGTGGCGGCCGATCCGGACGCCGGCGTCGCCGAGATGGCCGCCGTCGAGAAGGCCGCCCGGGAGGCGCTGACCGAGGTGCGGGCCACCGTCAGCGGCTGGCGCCAGGTCGACTTCGGCGCCGAGCTGGAGGCCGCCCGCGAGGCCCTGACCGCGGCCGGCGTCGAGCTGGCCAGCACCCGCGACCCCGACCTGGTCCTCACCCCGTCCGCGGAGTCGGCGCTCGGGCTGGCGCTGCGCGAGGCGGTGACCAACGTGGTGCGCCACGCCGGGGCCACCCGGTGCGTGGTCAGCCTGCGCGGCGAGGGCGGGGAGGTGTCCCTGGAGGTCACCGACGACGGCGTCGGCGGCGGCCGCGACGGCAACGGCCTGACCGGCATGCGGGAGCGGATCGCCGCGCTCGGCGGCGAGGTCCGGCGCTCCCTGCACGGCGGCACCGCGCTGCTGGTCACCCTGCCCCGGTCGGTCGCCACGTGACGATCTCCGTCGTGCTGGCCGAGGACCAGGGCATGGTGCTGGGCGCGTTCGCCGCGCTGCTGCGCCTGGAGCCCGACCTGGACGTGGTGGCCACCGCGACCGACGGGCACAAGGCGCTGGCCGCCGTCCTGGAGCACGACCCGGACGTGCTGGTCACCGACGTGGAGATGCCCGGGATTAGCGGGCTGGACGTGGCCGCCGCGCTGCGCCGCGACGGCCACCGGGCCCGCGTCGTGATCGTCACGACCTTCGCCAGGTCGGGCTACCTGCGCCGGGCGATGGACAGCGGGGTGGCCGGCTACGTGCTCAAGGACGCCCCGATCGACCAGCTGGTCGGGGTGGTCCGCCGGGTGCACGCCGGCGAGCGCGTGGTCGACCCGCAGCTGGCCATGGCCGCGTGGGACTCCGCCGACCCGATGACCGACCGCGAGCGCGACGTCCTGCGGCTGGCCGCCGACGGCCTGCCCAACGGCGAGATCGCCGCGCGTCTGCACCTGGCCGAGGGCACCGTGCGCAACTACCTGTCGACCGCGATCACCAAGCTCGGGGTGCGCAACCGCATCGAGGCGGCGCGCCTGGCCCGCGACCGCGGCTGGCTGTAGGGGTCGTGAGTGGATCCGGCCCTGACCCCGACACTCACCCACGACCCGGCTGGTAGGTGTTGACGGTGAACGCGACGCCCTGCGGGTCGGTCAGCTCGGCCGTGCGCACCGGGTCCACCGTGTGGGGCGCCACGCGCACGGTCGCGCCGAGGGCCACGGCCCGCTCCACCGTCCGGTCGGTGTCGGCGACGGCGAAGGTGACCGTCCAGCGCGCGTCCGCGCCCTCGAGCACCCAGCCCACGCTGTTGGAGAAGTCGTCCGGGACGCCCTGCGCCTCGTGGCGCTCGCGCAGGCCCGGGTAGAACCGCTCCAGGACCTCGCGGTAGCCGGGGAGCACCCACATCGACGACGGTCCGAGCGGGACCGCCCGCCAGCCGAACACGGCGGCGTAGAAGGCCTGGGCGCCGGCCGGGTCGGGGGTCTGCAGGTTGCTCCAGTTCCAGGCGCCGTCGGCCCCGTCGTTCACCACCTCGGCCCCGCGCCTGCCCCGGGCCTCCCACAGCCGGAACACCGCGCCGGACGGGTCGGCGACGGTCGCGGTCCGACCGGCGCCCTCGACGTCGGAGGGCTCGGCCAGCACGCGCCCGCCGGCCCGGCGCACGGCGGCCACGGCGTCGTCCGCGCCGTCGACCCGGATGTAGGTGGTCCAGCCGGGCTCCGCCGGCCCGCCCGGCGGCCCGCCGATGCCGGCCACGTCGTGCCCGTCGATGCGGGCCACGAGTCCCGCCGGGGTCTCGCGGACGTCCCAGCCGAACAGGCCCCGGTAGAAGCGCGCCGCGCCCGGCACATCCGGGTGGGTGGTGTCGATCCAGCAGGGGACGCCGTGCGGGTACCGGTCCACGTCATCAGCCATGGCCCCACGCTAGGACCCTCAGCGGTCACTTCCGGTCCGCAATGGGGCTGGGGCTCACCCGCTGACGTCGGGCTCCGGCGGGGCGAAGCCCGTCCGGTCGGCCAGGAACCGGTCGACCAGCTCGCCAGCGTGCCCGGTGCCCTCCGGTCCGTCGAGCACGGGGCCGGTGTCGTCCGACGGCGACTCGAAGAGCCCGGCCGCCGGCTTGCGCCGGCGCGGGAGGTTGGCCGCCATCCGCTCCGGGTGCACCTCCAGCCCGGTCAGCGACGTCCGCAGCCGCGACGCCGCGCCACCGGTGGCCGCGAGCAGGTCGGACAGCGTCTGCCACTCGGCGTGCCACGCGCCTGCCGCGCGCTGGTGCTCGTGGTCGGCCGCGGCGAGCAGCGTCGCGGCCAGGCCGGGCGTCCGCCGGGCCGCGGCCCTGGCCGTGACCGCGGCGATCGGGTTGCGCTTGTGCGGCATCGACGACGAGTCGCCCGGCGCCGCCTCGGACACCTCGCCCAGCTCGGTGCCGGCGAGCAGCACGACGTCGGTGGCCGGCTTCGCGCACGCCCCCGCGGCGACGGCGAGCGCCCCGGCCAGCTCGCCGATCCGGCTGCGCTCGGTGTGCCACGGCAGCGCCGCCTCGGCCAGGGCCAGCCTGCGGGCCAGTGAGGCCGCCACGGCCGGCCCGTGCGGGTGCAGCGCGGCCAGCGTGCCCGCGGCTCCCCCGCACTGCGCGGGCAGCCCGGCCAGCACGGTGGCCAGGCCGAGCCGGGCCCGGTCGAGGCCGGCCGCCCAGCCCGCGGCGACCAGCCCGAACGTGGTCGGCACCGCCTGCTGGCCGAGCGTGCGGGCGATCATCGGGGTGTCGCGGTGGGCGGCGGCCAGCGCGGCGGCGGCGTCGGCCGCGCCGAGCAGGTCGTCCAGCACGACCTCCCCCGCCCACCCGGTGAGCAGCACGGCCGCGGTGTCCATCACGTCCTGGCTGGTGGCGCCGGGGTGCACAGAGGACCCGGCGGCACCGGCCGCCGCGCGCAGCATCCGGACCAGCGGGATCACCGGGTTGCCGCCCTCGACCGCCTGCCGGCCGAGCTCGGCGGTGTCGACGTCCAGCGCCGCCGCGGCCGCCTCGATCCGCTCGGCGTCGACCGCCGGGATGACGCCGTGCTCGGCCGCGGCGTGGGCCAGCGCGACCTCCACCGCCACCAGCGCGGCCACCCATGCGGCGTCGTCGAGCCGGGCGGTGACCCGGTCGGCCCCGAACAGTGGATCGAGGAGGGCGCTGCTCATGGGGCGTCACCGTACGCGGGCGATCGCGGCCGTCCGGCCGGAGCAACCGGGTACCGATGATCGTCGGAAGCCCGGCCGGACGAACGGAAGATCACGCCGAGGGTGGGGGCTCCCCGACGTCGGCCCCGAGCACGACGGGCATCTGCTTGAGCCCGCGCACGAGGGTGCTTCGCCGGTAGACCAACTCGTCCGGGTCGACGGCCAGCGCGAGGTCGGGGCGGCGGGCGATCAGCGCGCCGATCGCCTCCTGGCCCTCGATGCGGGCCAGCTGCGCGCCGAGGCAGTGGTGCAGGCCGTGGCCGAACGCCACGTGCCCGGAGGCGTCGCGGTCGATGCGCAGCTCGGCGGCGTCCGCGGTGCGCCGCTCGTCGCGGTTGGCCGCGGCCAGCGAGAGCACCACCACCGAACCCGCGGGGATGGTCACCCCGCTGTACTCGACGTCCTCGACGGCGAACCGGGCGGGCGTGGTGTGCACCGGGGAGTCCCAGCGCAGGAACTCCTCGACCGCCGAGCCGATCAGCTCGGGCCGCTCGCGCAGCAGGGCCCGCTGGTCGGGGTGGGTGAGCAGGGCCAGCAGCCCGTTGCCGATGAGGTTGACCGTGGTCTCGTGGCCGGCGATCAGCAGCATCATCGCCATCGCGACGAGCTCGGGCTCGGAGAGCCGGTCGCCGTCGTCGTCGGCCACCTCGATCAGCGCCGAGATGAGCGCGTCGTCGGGGTTCTCCCGCTTGGCCGCGATCAGCTCGGACAGGTACCCGTAGAGCTTCGCCGAGGAGTCGTTCGCCATGCCCTCGGAGCGGTCGGCGGAGTCGACCATGTCGTTGGACCAGGCCGCGAAGTCGTCGCGGTCCTCGGCGGGCACGCCGAGCAGCTCGCAGATCACCAGCACCGGCAGCATGAACGCGTAGCGCGACATCACGTCGACCGGGCCGTCGGCCGGCAGGTCGTCGATGAGCCGGCGGGCGATCTCGGCGACCCGCGGGCGCAGCGCCTCCATCCGGCGCAGGGTGAACGAGCGCGAGACGAGCTTGCGCAGCCGGGTGTGCTCCGGCGGGTCCATCAGGATCATCATCGGGATCGGGGTGGCCGGGTGCTCGGCCCGCTGCTCGGGGGGCAGCGTGTAGCGCCAGTCCTTGCTCAGCCGCGGGTCGGCGAGCGCGGCCCGCACGTCGGCGTGGCGGCTGATGAACCAGACCTCGCCGTCGCCCATCCGCACCTTGCGCACGGGGTGCTCGGCGAGCAGCCCGGCGTAGGCGGGGTAGGGGTCGCGCCAGAAGGCGCCCTCGAAGAGTTCCAGTGTGGTGGCGGTCACCGTGCTCCTTCGTGATCAGTTCTGTAAGCGCGAGCTTACGTGCGGGGGGCCGGCCGCGCCGCGCGCGCGAGCCGGTCGGGCAGCAGCGCGGACGCCGCGACCGGGACGTCGACGGGCACCGGCGCCCCGGTGATCACCGCGGCGCCGAACGCGGCCAGCGCCGGGGACGACTCGATGCCGAACCCGCCCTGGGCCGCGAAGAACCAGAACCCCGGGTGCTCGCCCCACGCCCCGACGACGGGCCTGCGGTCGGCCACGAAGGAGCGCAGCCCGGCCCAGCTGGTGCGCACCGAGCGCAGACCCAGACCGGTCGCGGCCTCCACCCGCTCCAGGGCCGTGGCCACGTCCAGCTCGTCGGGGCGCGCGTCGTGGGGGTCGACCGGCGTCTCGTCGCCCGGGCTGCACAGCAGCGCCGGCCCGGCCGCGGTCGTCTCGGCCTTGAAGTAGAACCGCTCGGCGGCCTCGCAGACCATCGGCAGCACCGGGTCGGGGCCGCGCAGGCGGGCGGGGTCGGGCACCGCGACCACCGCGATCGTGCGGCGCAGCGGGCGCAGCCCCACCCGCGGCACACCGGCCAGCCCGGCCACCTCGTCGGCCCACGCGCCCGCCGCGTCGACGACCTCGGCGCAGTCGACGACGAGGTCGGCGCCGGCCCGCACCCGCCACCCGTCGGCGGTCCGGTCGACGGCGCGCACCGGCGCCGCCGAGCGCACGCGGCCGCCGCGGGCGCGCAGCCCGCGCACGTAGGCCTGGTGCAGCGCCTCGGTGTCGATGTCGGCGGCCTCCTCGACGACGGCCGCCGCGCGCACCGCGCCCGGGGCCAGCGCCGGGCAGCGCCGCTCGGCCTCCCCCGGCTCCAGCGGCCGCGGAGCGGCCGGCTCCCCCGCCTGCTCGGCCAGGTCGGCGGCGAGCACGCGCTCACCCTCGGCGTCGAGGGCCACGTGCAGGACCGCGCGGCGGCTCAGCAGCGGCGGCGCCCCCAGCTCGGCGGCCAGCGCGGCGAACCGCGGGCCGCTGGCCGCGATCAGCGCGCGGACCTCGGGCACGCCGTGGCCGGGGATGTAGGT
Source organism: Pseudonocardia humida (assembly GCF_023898865.1). Taxonomy (GTDB): domain Bacteria; phylum Actinomycetota; class Actinomycetes; order Mycobacteriales; family Pseudonocardiaceae; genus Pseudonocardia; species Pseudonocardia humida. The sequence continues at coordinate 116,499 of NZ_JAGSOV010000024.1, read as the reverse complement.
CGCCGCGGAGCGGGCCGTGGAGTGGCGGGCGAGGGCCCGGTCGGCCTCCAGCAGCACGACGCGCCGGGTGGCGGCGAGCTCGTAGCCCACCGAAGCCCCGGCGATGCCGCCGCCGATCACGACCACGTCCGCTGTCTCGACCATGGATCTCCACGGTAGCCGCGCGCGGCGTACGCGGCCCGTCGCCGTTAATTCGCTCGCACGGGCGCCGCGACCGCTCTAGGGTTCCTCCCATGCGCCTGTAACGAAGGTCGCTCCAGCGACCCGCGGTCCGCCGTCCCGGCCCGCGCAGCGTCCACGCCGCCCCGGCACCGCCCGGACGGTCGCACCGGCACCGACCAGTCCTCGCGCGGGCCTCGACGACCCGCGCCCGTGGCGCCCTTCCCGGTCTTCGTTGCAGGAGGTACCCGCATGCGTGCCCATCCGCCCTCTCCGCTGTCCTCGTCACTTCCCGTGGCACCGCCCGCGGACCAGCCGGTCCCCGGCACCGACCAGAGTCCCGAGTCCGACAGCCCGGCCGGCACCGCACCGGTGCCGGCGAACAGGGCGGCCCGTCGCGGCCGCGCGAAGGGTCAGGGCGACCGGGGAGCCGTCCGGACCGGCTTCCCGGCCCGACCCCGCGCGGCGCAGGGCCGCCGGGTCAACCCGGTGCGTCGCGCGGGTTGACCCACCCGGCGTGGCCGGGGGCACCCGCGGCACACGCCGGCCGCCGGACCCGACCACGCCCCGGCGCCGCCGTCCCGCGTCCACGGGACGGCGGCGCCGCCGCATCCGCTGGCCCGCCCGCGGCGGCGCGTGTGACGATGGGCCGGTGAGCGGCATGTGCGAGGTCTGGTGGGCCCGCCCGGTCGACCCGGACACCGCACCCGGCCTGGTGGGCCTGCTCGACGACGCCGAGCGCGCGCGGCTGCCCCGGTTCCGCCTCCCCGCCGACCGCGCCCGCTACCTGGCCGCGCACGCGCTGACCCGCATCGTGCTGGCCGGCGCCGTCGGCGCGGCGCCCGCCGAGCTGCGCTTCGACCGCAGCTGCCGCTGCGGCGAGCAGCACGGCAAACCCACCCTGCCCGGCGGCCCCGGCTTCTCCCTCACCCACGCCGGCGACCTGGTCGGCGTGGCCGTGCACGACGGCCCGGTCGGCCTCGACGTCGAGCACGCCCGCCCCCTCGCCGACCTCGCCGCGATGGCCGCGCACGTCAGCTCGCCCGACGAGACCGTCGCCGACGACTCGGCTTTCTTCACCCTGTGGACGCGCAAGGAGGCCCTGCTCAAGGCGACCGGCGAGGGCCTGTCCGCGCCGATGAGCGCGATCACCCTCGGCCCGACCGGCGTCCTGGCCTGGACGGGCGCCGCCGCGCCCACCGGCCCGGTGTGGCTGCGCGACCTGCGCCCCGCCGCCGGCTACCCGGCCGCCGTCGCCGGCCTGGGCCCCGGGCCCGTCGCCGTGCGGGAGTCCGACGGGGACGCCGTCCTGCGCTCCCCCACCCCCTGACGGCGGTCGGGCGGGACCGTCGGGGGTGGGGAGGACGATGGCGGGGTGAGCGGGAGGTGGGTGCTGCACCTGGACATGGACGCGTTCTTCGCCTCCGCCGAGCAGCTCACCCGCCCCACCCTGCGCGAGCGCCCGGTGCTGGTCGGTGGGCTCGGGCCGCGGGCGGTGGTCGCCGGGGCCAGCTACCAGGCCCGCGTGCACGGCGCCCGCTCGGCGATGCCGATGGGCCAGGCGCGCAGGCTGTGCCCGGGCGCCGTGGTCCTGCCGCCGCGGTTCCCCCTCTACCAGGCGCTCTCCGAGCGGGTCATGGGCGTGCTGGCCGAAGCGGCGCCGGTGCTGGAGCCGGTCTCGGTCGACGAGGCGTTCCTGGAGCCGCCCGACCTCGCCGGGGCCGAGCCCGCCGAGGTGGAGCGGTTCGCCGTCCGCCTGCGCGCCGACGTCCGCGCCGCGACGGGCCTGCCCGCCTCGGTGGGCGCCGGCTCCGGCAAGCAGCTCGCCAAGATCGCCTCCGAGCTGGCCAAGCCCGACGGGCTGCGGGTGGTGGGCCCCGGCGAGCAGCGCGAGGTGCTCGCCGCGCTGCCGGTCCGGGCGCTGTGGGGCGTGGGCCCGGTCAGCGAGGCCGCCCTGTCCAAGCTGGGCATCCGCACCATCGGCGAGCTGGCCGCGATGGACACCCGCGAGCTCAACGGCCTGCTCGGCACCGCGATCGGCACCGAGCTGCACCGCCTCGCGCACGGCGTCGACGACCGCCCGGTCGCCCCGCGCGGGGCGGCCAAGCAGGTCAGCGCGGAGACGACCTTCGAGACCGACCTCACGGCGATGACCGCGGTGCACGAGGCCGTCGCCCGCATCACCGGCAGCGCCCACCGCAGGCTGGTCGCGTCGGGCCGTGCGGCCCGCACGGTCACCGTCAAGGTCCGCAGCGCCGCCTTCACCACCGTCACCCGCTCGGAGACGGCCGCCTCCGGCACCACCGACCTCACCGCGCTGACGGCGGTCGCCCAGCGCCTGGCCCGCAACGCCGTCCCGGCCGACGGGGTGCGGCTGATCGGCGTCTCGCTCGCCGGCCTCGTCGACGACCCGCCGCCGGCGCTGTTCGAGGCGGCCGTCGACACCGGCCCCGCCCCGGAGCCCGACGCCACCGAGACCGCGGAGCCCGCCGCGGACGGCACCGCGGACGGCACCGCGCCGGACCGGCCCTGGCGCCCCGGCGACGACGTCCACCACCCCGAGCACGGCCACGGCTGGGTGCAGGGCGCCGGGCACGGCCGGGTGACCGTCCGCTTCGAGACCCGCTCCACGGGCCCCGGCCGCGCCCGCACCTTCGCCGCCGACGACGCCGCCCTCACCCGGGCGGATCCCCTGGCCAGCTTGACCTGACCGAGGGGTCAGGCCGGCGGGCGCCAGGGGCGGGGCGGCAGCACCGGCAGGCCCGACGGCGCGCACTGGCCGCCGCGCTCGCCGGCCACCCGGAAGATCAGCCAGCCGATCACCGCGGCCAGGATCGAGCCGACCAGGATGCCGATCTTGGCGTCGTTGACCAGCTCCTCGTCGTCGAGGGCCAGCTCGGTGACGAACAGCGCCACCGTGAACCCGATCCCGGCCAGCCCCGCCCCGCCGACGAGCTGCCCCCAGCGCAGCGTGTCGGGCACGGTGCCCAGCCGGGTGCGCAGCGCGAACCAGGTGCCCGCGGTGACGCCGATGAGCTTGCCCGCCGTGAGCCCGACGACGATCCCCCAGGTCAGCGGCGACGTGGCGGCGGCCAGCAGGCTCTGGCCGGTGAGCTGGACGCCCGCGTTCGCCAGCACGAACAGCGGCACGATCACGTAGCTGCTCCACGGCTGGATGCGCAGCTGCAGCCGCTCGTTCGGCGACACCGCCTCGCCGACCGCCGACTGCGCGGCCAACGCGCGCGCGGGGCTCGGGTCGAGCATGAAGCTGCTGCCGACGACCTGCGCGCGGGCGATGTCGCGGGGGCGCGGCGCGTAGGCGTTGACCAGCAGGCCCAGCACCACCCCGACCACGCTCGGGTGCACCCCCGAGGCCAGCACGGCCAGCCACATGACCGCGCCGATCAGCACGTAGATCGGGGTCCGCCAGAACCGGACGAAGCGCAGCGCCAGCAGCGCCGCGAACAGCCCGACGGCCATGAGCAGCGCGGTGACGTCGACGTCGTCGGTGTAGAAGAGGGCGATCGCGCCGACGGCGCCGATGTCGTCGACGATGGCCAGCGCGAGCAGGAACACCCGCAGCTGGTCGGGGCAGCGCGGCCCGACCAGCGCGAGCACCCCGATCACGACCGCGGTGTCGGTGGAGATCGCGATCCCCCACGCCCCCGCAGCCGGCCCGCCCGCGTTGAACAGCAGGAACAACGCGGCCGGCACGGTCAACCCGCCCAGCGCGGCCAGCGCGGGCGCGGCGATGGCCCGCGCGCCGCGCAGCTCCCCCAGCGTGGTCTCGCGACTGATCTCCAGCCCGACGCTGAAGAAGAACAGCACCATCAGCCCGTCGTTGACCCAGTGCCGCAGGTCGAGCGCGAGGTCCTGGCCGCCGACGCCGACGCGGAACTCCAGGTGCCAGAACTCCTCGTAGCCCAGGTCGAGGTTGGCCCACACCAGTGCGATCACCGCGGCGCCCAGCAGCAGCACCGCCGAACCGGACTCGGTGCGCAGGAAGGTCCGCGCGGCGCGGCTGAGCTCGCCGCGCTCGGCTAGGGTCGTGATCGCCACGGGACGTCATCCTGCCTGAGGAGGCCGGCGATCACGCTCGACCCACGGATCGGGACCTACGACCACCTGCTCGGAGTGCTGGGCGCCGAGTACAGCCTGGTCGAGTACGGCGACTTCGAGTGCCCGTACTGCCGGGCCGCGGCGCCGGTCGTCAACGAGGTGCGCGAGAAGCTGGGCGAGCGCCTGGTGTTCGTCTTCCGGCACTTCCCGCTCGCCGAGCTGCACCCGTTCGCGCTGTCGGCTGCGGTGGCGTCGGAGGGCGCGGCGCTGCACGGGCTGTTCTGGCCGATGCACGAGAAGCTGTTCTCCGGCGACGAGCCGCACCTCACCCAGGACGACCTGCGCCGCTACGCCGAGGAGATCGGGGCCAAGCCGGAGAAGGTCACCTGGCCGGCCACCCGCTTCGTCGAGGACCGCGTCGAGGCCGACTTCAACTCGGGCGTGCGCAGCGGCGTGCGCGGCACCCCGACGTTCTTCGTCAACGGCGAGCTCTACGACGGCGACACCACCGTCGACGCGCTGATCGACGCGCTGGTGCGGTGAACCGGAACCGGTCGCCCGCCCGAAAGCCCCGCACGGCGGGACCGCGGTGAGGATCGCCACCTGGAACCTGCTGCACTGCCGCGACGTGCGCACCGGCCGCGTCGACCTCGGGGCGGTGGCCGACGCGATCGCCGCGCTGGACGTCGACGCCGTCGCGGTGCAGGAGATCGACCGCGAGCTGTCCCGCTCCGGCGGCCACGACCAGCTCTCGGTGCTGGCCGACAAGCTCGGCTGGCACGGCGTGTTCGCCCCGGCCCTGCTCGGGGAGCCGGTCCGCAGCTGGGACGCCCTCCCCGACGACGGCGCCGACCCGGGCGGGCCTGCCTACGGCATCGGGCTGCTCAGCCCGCACCCCCTGCACGACGTGGCCCGGCTGGCCCTGCCCGGCGGCGCGGCGCAGCGCCGCACGCCCGCGGGCGTCGACCGGCCGCCCGCCTGGGACCGCGAGCCGCGGGTGGCCGTCCGCGCGCGGCTGGAGCTGCCCGGCGGCCGGGAGGTCGTGCTCACCGGCACGCACCTGACGTACGTGACGTGGCGCGCGGTCCGCCAGCTGCACCGCGCCCTGTCCTGGGCGGCGGCGGGCGGCCCGGCCGCCGTGCTGGCCGGCGACCTCAACCTGCCGCACCGGGCGCTGCGGGCGGCGCTGCGGGGCACCGGGTGGAGACCCACGGCCCCGGCCGGGCCGACCTACCCGGCGTGGCGCCCGCGGATGCAGCTCGACCACCTGCTGGCCCGCGGCGCCCATCTGGACGACGTGCGGGTAGCCCATCGGGGCCCCAGCGACCACCTGGCGGTCACCGCCAGGGTGAACATGTCCGGGAATCAGCCGCCGGTCAGTGCGTCGGAGCACCCCTGACCACGCTGCGTTGTCGCAGAATGGAGGGGTGCAGCGCTCCGGCCTCCGCCTCGGTCTGGTGTCGCTGGTGCTCGCGCTCGTCGCGCTGGTCGCCGCCGCCCGGGCCCTCGGCCTCGTCGTCTACCTCGCCGTGGCCTTCTGGTCCGACGTCGACCCGATATCGCAGCCGCTGAGCATGTACGTGTTCGTCGACGGCGGCGGCCCGCCGGCCGACTCCGCGGCGCTCACGCTGGCCGCGGCGATGGTCGCGCTGCTGCTCGGGATGGCCCGGGCGGGCGTTCGCCTGCGCGGCAAGCCCGCCGCCTACCTGTCGGCCTGGGCGGGCTGCCTGGTCGTGGCCACGGTCTTCCCCACCGACCGGTCGCCGTCGGTCGAGACCGTCGCGGGGTGGATCCACCAGATCGCCGGCGCCGGGTTCCTCGCGCTGCTGGCCATGGGCGGGTGGGCCCTGGTGCCGCGGCTGCGGGAGGACCCCGCGTGGCGGCCGACCGCGGGCGTCGTCCGCGCGCTGACGGCCTGGACCGCGGGCCTGGCGGTCGCCTACGTGGTGAGCCGGCTGGGCGACTGGTTCCCCGACCTGGTCGACGTCACCCTCGGGTTCGACCCCGGCGGGCTGCTGCAGCGCCTCGCGCTGACCGTCGACGCCGCGGTCATCGGCGCGCTGGCCATTCACCTGATCCGGGTGAGCTGGCCGGGCCTGCGCCCGCACGGCGAGCGCGGCTCCGACTCGGCCCCCTCGTCCCAATCCTGAGCCGTCCCAATCCTGAGCCGTCCCAATCCTGAGCCGTCCCAATCCTGAGCCGTCCCAATCCTGAGCCGCGCCCTACCCGTTCTTGTCGACCACCCCGGCGGCGTCGAAGGTCGCCACGTCCTGCATCGCCTGCGCGGCCGCCTGCAGCACCGGCAGCGCGAGCAGGGCGCCGGTGCCCTCCCCCAGCCGCAGGCCCAGGTCCAGCAGCGGCACCAGGCCCAGGTGGGCCAGGGTGAGCCGGTGGCCCGGCTCGGCGGAGCGGTGCCCGGCCACGCAGTAGCCGACCGCGGCCGGCGCGAACGCGGCCGCGACGAGCGCGGCCGCGCCCGCGTTGACGCCGTCGAGCAGCACCGGGAGCCGGTGGGCGGCGCCGCCCAGCACGAGACCGGCCAGGGCGGCGTGCTCCAGGCCGCCGAAGGCCGACAGCACGCCGAGGGGGTCGGCGGGGTCGGGTCGGTGCAGCGCGAGGGCCTGCGCGACGACGGCGGTCTTGCGGGCCAGGGTGGCGTCGTCGACGCCGGTGCCGCGGCCCGTGGCCGCGGCCGGGTCGGCCCCGGTGAACGCGCAGACCAGCGCGGCGGCGGCGGTCGTGTTCGCGATGCCCATGTCGCCCGTCACGAGGCACCGGTTGCCGGCCGCGGCGAGCTCCCCGGCGACCGCGATGCCGACCTCGACGGCCGCCAGGGCCCGGTCCCGGTCGAGCGCGGGCCCGGCGGTCATGTCGGCGGTGCCGGGCGCCACGCGGCGCAGCAGCAGGCCGTCGGCGGGGTCCAGCGGCGCGGCGACCCCGACGTCGACGACGTGCACCCCGGCCCCGACCCGGCGGGCGAAGGCGTTCACCACGGCGCCCCCGGCCAGGAAGTTGGCGACCATCTGCGCGGTGACCTCCTGCGGCCACGGCGTCACCCCCCGGGCGTGCACGCCGTGGTCGGCGGCGAACACCGCGACCGCCGCCGGCTCGGGCACCGGCGGCGGGCACGCCCCGGCGATCCCGGCCAGGTCGACGGCCAGGGCCTCGACCTGGCCCAAAGCGCCGCGCGGCTTGGTCATCCGGTCCAGCCGCTCGGCGGCGGCGGCGCGGGCCGCGGCGTCGACCGGCCGGACGGCGGCCAGCGCCACCTCGAGCGCGCCCATCACCGCCCCCGCCGCGGTCCGCCGCGCCCCGCGCGGGCGGGTGGGACGAGCAGCGTCGACGGGTCCGGCCCTCCGGCGTCGTAGACGGCGTCGTCGAAGCGGCCGGTCTCGCGCAGCACCGCCAGCGTCTCGGGCGGCATCCCGCCGAGGTCGTGGGCCACGACGGCGTCGCCGCGCTCGCAGGCCTCCCGGAACCGCTGCGCCCCGGCCGTCACCGGGAACAGCTGCAGCGCCTCGCGGCCCTGCACGAGCGGCGTGCCCGCGCGGGCCGCCAGGTCCTGCATCGCGGTGATCCCCGGGACGATCCGCACGTCCACCCCGCCCGCAACAGCGCGGACGGCGTCGGCCAGGTAGGTGAAGGCCGAGTAGACGCAGGGGTCGCCGACGGTGGCGAAGGCGGCCAGGCCGCCGGGGTGCTCCCCGAACCAGGAGGCCACCGCCGCGGCCACCGCGTCCCAGGCGCGCTCGTCCCCGTGCGGGGCGATCACGAGCCGCTCCACCCGCCACGCCTCGGCGTAGTGCAGCGCGATCTGCTCGGTGGGCCCGGTCCCGCCCGGGTCGGCGACCGGCACGAACACCACGTCGGCCTCGGCCAGCAGGTCGGCCGCCCGCACGGTGACCAGGTCGGGGTCGCCGGGCCCCATCCCCACCCCGACGAGGGTGCCGGACGCGCGCGCCGGTGGCGGTTGGGCGTCCGCGACGGACAGCGCAGCCGACAACGCAGGGGACAGCACAGCAGGAGCCGACGGGTCGCCGGTCATCGTTCCTCCTCGAGGGTCCGCGCCCTCATCCGCGGGGGTCCAGCGACGGCGGCGAGTGTCCTGGCTCCCGGATCGATGCGCCGCGCCCGACCTTCCCGCCGTACCGCGGCGGTGGTCGTGAAAGTGGGCGTGCGCTCCCCGGTGACAGTGGCGGGACCGCGCCGGACTCGCACCGGCTTCCTGCACTGCCGTCCCGGGAACTGCAACACACGGTGCGGCCCGGGTCAACGCGGTCGCGCCACGGCGAGGTTTGAGTTCACGAGCGGGTCGGGAACTCCCCTGTCAAGTTCTTCACTCGGATGGAGTGAGGCAACCGCCACGAGAGAGGTGTGTCCGGGTGGATACCACCGTCATCGTCCTGATCGTCGTCATCGTGGTGCTCGCGCTCGCCGCCGGGGGCTTCGTGCTGGCCCGCCAGCGCCGCTCCCAGCGCCTGCGCGAGCACTACGGCGAGGAGTACGAGCGCAGCGTAGAGGAGACCGGCGACCGCCGGTCCGCCGAGGCCGCGCTGACCGAGCGCGAGAGCCGGGTGCGCGACCTCGACATCCGCGAGCTGCGCCCCGAGGAGCGCGAGGGCTTCACCGAGCGCTGGGCCGCCGTCCAGCGCGACTTCGTCGACGACCCGGCCGGCTCGCTGCGCCAGGCCGACGACCTGGTCGTGGAGATCATGCGGGTGCGCGGCTACCCGACCGAGGGCGACTTCGACCGCCGCGCCGAGGACATCTCCGTCGACCACCCGCAGGTGGTTCGCCACTACCGCGACGCCCGCGCCGTGCGCGACGCCGACGGCGACGTCGACACCGAGAAGCAGCGCACCGCGCTCACCTCGTACCGCTCGCTCGTCGAGGCCCTGCTCGGCACGCACTCCGACCGGCACGACGACGACCGGCACGACGACCACCGGCACGACGACCACCGGCACGACGACCGCCACGACGACCGCCGCCACGACGAGGTCGAGGGCCCCCGCCACGCCGCCGACCCGAGCACCGACGGCACCCGCAACGGCGTCGCCCACACCGACGTGACCACGACGACCGAGGAGCAGAAGCGATGACCACCGCCGACCGGCACACCGACACCGACCCGCGGCCCGAGGGCGGCGCCTACCGGGCCTCGGACGTCGACGTCACCGCCCAGGACGACGCGGCGCGCTACGAGGACGTCGACGGCACGGCCGCGGCCCGCGAGCCCGGCGGCTACGCCCAGCGCCACGGCGACGCGGCCGACGGCACCGACCGCACCGACGGGACCCACGGGAACGCGGACGGGTACGGCGGCACCCAGCGCCTCGACGCCCAGGACGCCGACCTGCGCGGCGACCCCGACCCGACCCCGACCGACGCCACGGCGACCGACGAGCCCCGCACCGAGGGCGGCTACCCGCACAGCGCCGAATCGGTCGACCGCTCCGGCCGCAACGCCGAGGGCCACACCGAGGGCCACACCGCGGGCCGCCACGCCGACTCCGACCTGCGCACCGCCGACGCGGACGCCTCGGCCACGAGCGCCACCGGCACCTCGACCGGCACAGCGACCACCGGCACGGCGGGTTCGGACAAGCTGGAGCGGCTCGTGCCCAGCTCGCGCGTCGACGAGTACACGACCCGCTGGGACGCGGTGAAGGTCGAGTTCGTCGACGAGCCCCGCCAGGCCGTGGCCAAGGCCGACAAGCTGGTCGGCGAGCTGCTCGACGAGCTGGACCAGCTGTTCCGCAAGCAGCGCAGCGACCTCGAGCACGGCCTCGACGCCGACGAGACCTCCACCGAGGACCTGCGGCTGGCCCTGCGCCGCTACCGCAGCTTCTTCGACCGGCTGCTCCAGCTCTGAGCCCCCGCTGCACCCGACCGGGCCCGACCGCCGAACGGTGGTCGGGCCCGGTGGCGTGTCGGGCCGGTCACGCAGCGGCGTACCGGCTGGTGGACCGCCTGCGGGTGTGCACGCCGGCCGGTGGTCGGACGACCGGTTCTACACTGCGCGGGTGACCTCGGTTCCCCCGTTGGAGATACCCGGCCTGGAGAACCCAGAGGTGATCGGCCAGGGCGGGTTCGGGACCGTGTTCAAGGTCGAGGAGCCCGAGTTCGGCCGGTCGGTCGCGGTCAAGGTGATCGAGGAGCGGCTCAACGGCGACAGCGTCCGCCGGGCCTTCCTGCGCGAGTGCCAGGCCATGGGGGCCCTGTCCGGCCACCCGCACATCGTCACCGTGCTGCGCGGCGGCACCACCGACACCGGCCGCGCCTACATCGTGATGGACCTGATGAGCGAGGGGTCGCTGGGCGACCGCATCGCGCGGGACGGCCCGCTGCCCTGGCCGGAGGTCCTGGAGATCGGCGTGATGGTCGCCGGCGCGCTGGAGACCGCGCACCGCGCCGGCATCCTGCACCTGGACATGAAGCCGGCCAACGTGCTGGTCTCCAAGTACGGCGAGCCGAAGCTGGCCGATTTCGGCATCTCCCGCCTGCCCGGCGTCACCGAGACCACCGACGGCCGGGTCAAGGCCAGCGTCGCGTTCGCGGCCCCCGAACGGCTGCTCGACGGCACCGCGACCGTCGCCTCCGACATCTACGGCCTCGGCGCCACCCTGTACACCCTCCTGGTCGGCCGACCCGCCTTCACCTCCGAGACCGGCCACGACGACCTGCTGGCCACGGTGGCCCGCGTCGTCCGCGACCCGGTCCCCGACCTGCGCCCGCGCGGCGTGCCGGACGTCGTGGCCCGGGCGATCGAGCGCATGATGGCCAAGTCGCCCGCCGAGCGCTTCCCCTCCGCGGCCGACGCCGCGGTCGAGATGCAGGCCGCGCAGCGCAGCACCGGCCGCCCGGTCACCCGGGCGGTCATCGAGGGCGAGCGTCCCACCCACGGCGACACCGTCACCTGGGCGGCCCCCCGGTCGGTCCCCGGCGTGGCCCCGCTGCGCCCGCTGGTCCCCGGCTTCGCCGAGGCCGACCGGGCCGGCTCGAGCGGACCCTCCGCCTTCGCCGGCCCCGGGCAGGGCCCCAGCGGCCCGACCCCGCGCGTCCCGGCCTGGATCTCGGCCCCCTACGGCGGCCAGTCCGCCGACCCCCCGCCGACCGAGCCCGTCCCGGCCCAGCAGGCGCCGACCCGCGCCGTCGCCGGCCCGCAGCAGCCGCCGCACTGGGCGCCCCCGCCGATGGCCGCCCGGCACCGCCGCGGCCCGATCATCGCCGGGGTGGCCGCCGCGGTCGTCGTGATCGTGGGCGCGGGCATGCTGGCCTGGTACCTCAACCGCCCGCCCACCATCTCCACCGGCAGCGGGCCGACGACCACGACCACGGCCGCCGCCCCGTCGACCAGCCGCACGACGACACCGCCGCCCCCCACCTCGACGACGATCGACATCCCGTTCGACGCCACCGTCGCCATCGACCCGAGCGTCACCCACCCGGCCGCCGTGGACGCCCGGTCGAGCCTGCGCGAGTACATCCTGGGCATCAACGAGGCACGCTACGAGGACGCCTTCGCCTACTTCAGCCCCGACTCCGCCACCTTCCAGGGCGGCATCGACGCCTGGGCGGAGGGCCAGCTCACCACCATCATCGTCGACGCGCGGATCACCGCCGTGCGCGACATCGACCCGGTCACCATCGAGGTCGACATGACCTTCACCAGCACGCAGGCCGCCGAGGACGGCCCCGACGGCCAGGAGTGCACCTACTGGAACCTGGCCTACGAGATGGACGGCTCGAGCCCGGTGTGGCTGATCCGCGGCGCCTCCGCGATCACCCCGCCGGTGGCCTGCTGACCACCGCCCTCAGCCGAGCCGGTCGACCGTCACCGCCCCCGCCACGAGCCCGGCCACCGGCCCCACGACCACCACCGCAGGCGGCGCGACGCCCTCGGCCACCACGACCTCCGCCACCGTGGCCAACGTCGCCCGCACCGTCCGCTGGATCCGGGTCGTCCCGTCCTGCACCACCACCACCGGGGTGTCGGCCGGCCGGCCCCCGGTGACCAGGGCGTCGGCGAACAGCGCGATGCGCTCCACCGCCATCATCAGCACGATCGTGCCCCGCAGCCGGGCCAGCGCCGGCCAGTCCACCAGGCTGCGGGGGTCGTCCGGCGCGACGTGCCCGGACACGACGACGATCTCGTGCACCACCCCGCGGTGGCTCACCGGGACGTCGGCGACGGCGGGGGCGGCGAAGGCGCTGGTGATCCCGGGGACGACGGTCACCGGGACGCCGGCTTCGGCGCAGGCCAGCACCTCCTCGAAGCCGCGGCCGAAGACGTAGGGGTCGCCGCCCTTGAGGCGCACCACGAACTTGCCGGCCGACGCGTGCTCCACCAGCAGCTCGTTGATCCGGGCCTGGTTCATCGCCCGCCCGTAGGGGATCTTGGACGCGTCGATGACCTCGACGTGCGGGCCGAGGGCATCGAGGAGGTCGCGGGGGCCGAGCCGGTCGGTGACGACGACGTCGGCGCGGGCCAGCAGGCGCCTGCCCCGCACCGTGATCAGCTCGGGGTCGCCGGGGCCGCCGCCGACCAGGGCGACCCCGGGTGCCACCGGCTCGGCCGTGTCGTCGACGACGCCGGCCTGGAGGGCTTCGACGAGGGCCGTGCGCACGGCGGCGGCGCGGCGGGGTCGCCTGCCGGCCAGCACGCCGACGGTCAGGCCGTCGTGGCGGCCGACGGCCGGGGTGACGGCGGTGCCGGAGGGGGCGTGGTCGGCGCGGACGCAGAACACCCGGCGCCGCTCGGCCTCCGCGCCCACGGCGGCGTTCGCCTCGGCGTCGTCGGTGCAGGCCAGGGCGTACCAGGCGCCGTCGAGATCGCCGTCGCGGTAGCCGCGGGCGGTCCAGCGCAGCTCGCCCGCGGTCGCCATGCCCTCGACGGCGGGGGTCAGGGCCGGGGCCACGACCTCGACGTCGGCACCGGCCGCGAGCAGGCCGCTGAGCCGGCGCTGGGCCACCGAACCGCCGCCCACCACGACGACGCGGCGACCGGCCAGGTCGAGTCCGGCCAGGTAGGGCTCGGCCATCATCGGTCCCCCACCGCGGCCCGCCCGCTCGGCCCCGACCCGACGGAGGTCACCTTCCCGCGATCCACCCCGTCAGTCTGGGTGGGGAAGGGGTCGACGTCCACGGTGCGGGCGGGGCGTCACACCCGCACCGGTCCCCGAACGGGGCTCAGCCCTCGTCGACGATCTCCCACGCGCGCTCGATGGCGTGCGCGTACCCGTCCACCTCGCTGGCCCCCGACACCCCCAACCGGCCCGCGAGCACCGCGAACGGCACCCCGCGCACGCCGATGCGCTGGGCGTCGGCGATGTCGGCGCGGACGTCGCCGGTGTGGGCGGTGCCGGCGAGCACCTCGGCCGCGGCCCCGCGATCGAGCCCGACCTCGGCGGCGAGGTCGGCCAGGACGGCGTGGTCGAAGACGTCGCGGCCACCGGAGAACAGCTCGCGCTGCAGGACGGTCATCAGGGGCTCGGCGGCGCCGGTCTGCGCGGCGTGGGCGAGCAGGCGGTGGATGTCGAAGGTGGCGGCGTGCGGGCGGTGGGCGGTGTAGGGCAGGCCCTCGGCGGCGGCGCGGGCGGCCATCCCGGCCTCCATCTCCTCGACCTGCGCCGCGGGCACGCCGAACTTCGCGGTCAGGTACTCCAGGTTGGGGCGGGCCCGGGCGGGGGCGGTCGGGTCGAGCTCGTAGGCGTGCAGCACCAGGTCGATCGAGTCGGCGCGGGGCGAGCCGTCGATGGCCTTGCGCAGCCGCGCCGCGCCCAGGTAGCACCACGGGCAGACGACGTCGCTCCACAGGTCGATGCGCAGGCGGGCGTCGGTGCGGTGCGGGGTCGAGGTCGTCACCCGGTCGAGGATGCCACCACGGCCCGGGCGCCGACCCGACCCGGTGATCAACCGCTCAGGCGGCCCGCTGCCCCGGTCCGTCGGCCTCGGCCAGCGCGGCGGCCGAGGTGCCCAGGGCCGTGTCGAGCACCCGGCACCGGCGACGGGGGTTCATCAGGTTGGCGCCCATGGCGGCGAGGTCGGCGGGGCCGGGGGTGAGGACGGTGACCCGGGTGCCGGTCGCCCGCACGGCGCGGACCTCGGCGTCGAGCCAGCGGGTGAGCACGTGGCGGATCGCGCGTTCCAGGCAGGCCACCGGGTCGCGCGGGCGGTCGTAGGCGTGGCTGGCCATCGGGGCCAGCACGTACACCTCGTCCAGCGGCGGAGCGCCCGGCCGGGCCAGCAGCCCGACCGACGTCGACGAGGCCACGCCGCCGTCGACGTAGCGGCGCCCGCCGATCACCCGCGGGGTGAACCAGCCGGGGATCGAGCACGAGGCGAGCACCGCGTCGCCGACCGTCGAGGGCGGGGCGCCCTCGCGGCCGAACACGACCCGGCGCCCGGAGTCGTAGTCGACGGCGACCACCCAGAGGCGCTCGCCGGGGACCCAGCCGTCGGTGGTGACGCCGAGCCGGTTCTGCAGCGCGACGACCATCCGGACCAGGGAGCTCATCTGCGCCCGCCCGGCCGGCAGCAGCCCGGACGCGACGATCAGCGGGTTCGTCCGCAGCGGGTGCGCCGCCGCGGCGACCAGCAGCCGCGGGGAACCGATCCAGGGCAGCGGCAGCGGCGGGCGGCCGTCGCCGGACTCGCGCTCGATGGTGCGCATGTCGGGCAGGTCGCCGCCGTCCAGGTCGGGGGCGATCTCGCCGGGCGGCACGCCGCGCTGGTGGGCCACCAGCTCGTCGACGGTCATCCCGCAGCGCAGCGCGGCCGCCAGCACGCTGCCCGCGCTGGTGCCCAGCAGCAGGTCGACCTCCCCCAGCGGGCGGTCCAGGTGCTCGGCCAGGGTGGCCAGCGCACCGGCCATCCACGCGGATCCGAGGATCCCTCCCGCCCCGAGAACGAGCCCGATGCGCGTCATGGCCCACCTCCCCGTCGAGGGTTGTTACTCGACGGTAGCTGGCAAATCCGCGGAACGGGAGCCGCAATCCGCCGTCAACGGGGTAGAGGGCCGGACGCGCCCACGGATACCGCCGCACCTCACGCCACGACGCCCGTACGGTCGAGTGACCGGTCGATCACAGCACCGCGGGCCGGGGCGGCCGAGGAGGCGTGCCGGGAGGGTGGTTCCGAGCGTGGACGAAAGCACGGCGGCTACCGCCATCGGCGCCCGCGTACGGCTGGTCCGCCGGCGCCGCGGCCTGGCCCAGGAGGTCGTGGCCGACCGGGTGGGGATCTCCGTCCCCTACCCCTCCCAGCTCGAGACCGGGCACCGGAACTTCTCCGCACGAGGCCTGATCGAGCGCCTCGCCGAGGCCCTCGACTGCTCGCCGGCCGACCTCACCGGCGACCAGCTGCACGTCCACGGCCGCCACCTACCTGTTGGGGTCCTCGGAGCGGCAGGAGCCGGCAGGCCGTCCCAGCGCCGGGCACGCCGTCGCGCTCCTGCTCGTCGTCATGGTCGCCGTGCTCGCACTGGCCGTCCTCACCGCGTGCGGCACGACGATCGATCACGTCGTATCGATGGGGACGCGGCGGGCCGAGTTCGTGAACCGGACCACCGCATCCGGGTGCCCGGCGGGGTGCGTGTGCAGGAACGACGCGTGCACCCGCCCGTGCACCCACCCCTCCGGCACCCCTCCCCGCCGGCCCCACGCCGGCGCGGGGCCGGCGGGTGCGGTGACCGCGCAGTGGTGGAACTCGTGGCCGGCCACCCGGCTGCCGGTGGCGAAGAGCGGCGAGTCGCTCAGCGCGACGGCGTCGCGGTAGCCGAGGGTGAGGCGCCCGGTCATCGCGGCCCGGGCCGGGAGCACCCCGGCCATCGGCACGCCGTCCAGCTCGGTGCACAGGTAGAGCAGCCCACCGCATTCGGCGTGCACCGGAGCCCCCGCCGCGACGGCCGCGCGCACCGCCGCGAGCAGCGCCTCGTTGGCGCCCAGGGCGGCCACGTGCTCCTCCGGGAAACCGCCGGGCAGCACGAGCGCCGCGGTGTCGGCGGGCAGCTCCTCGTCCAGCAGCGGGTCGACGACCGCGACCTCGGCGCCCACCGCCGCCAGCAGTTCGACGTGCTCGGCGTAGCCGAACGTGAACGCGGCTCCCCCGAACACCGCCACCCGGACCGGGGGGCCCGCCTCGACCTGCGGCGCCCAGGCCGGACCGGCGGGCAGCGGGGCGGCGAGGGCGACGACGGCGTCCAGGTCGACGTGCTCGGCCACCAGCTCGGCCATCGCGTCGACGGCCGCGGTGGCCGCCGAGCCGTGCTCGGCCGCGGTGACCAGGCCCAGGTGCCGCGACGGGACGGCGAGGGCGTCGCGGCGGGGCAGCGCGCCGAGCACCGGGACCCCGACCTCCTCGGCCGCGGTCCGCAGGACGGCCTCGTGCCGGGGGCTGCCGACCCGGTTGAGCACGACGCCCGCCACCCGCACGTCCGGGTCGAACGAGCGGAAGCCGTGCAGCAGCGCGGCCAGCGAGCGCGACTGGCCCCGGCAGTCGACGACCAGCAGCACCGGGGCCCGCAGCAGGCCGGCCACCTGCGCGGTGGAGCCCGCGCCGTCGCCGACCCGGCCGTCGAACAGCCCCATCACGCCCTCGACCACCGCGATCTCCGCGCCGGCCGCGCCGTGGCGGACCAGCGGACCGATCAGGTCGGCGCCGACGAGCACCGGGTCGAGGTTGCGACCGGGCCGCCCGGCGGCCAGCGTGTGGTAGCCGGGGTCGATGTAGTCGGGTCCGACCTTGAACGGCGCCACCGACGTCCCGCGCCGGCGCAGCGCCGCCATCAGGCCGGTGGCGACGGTCGTCTTGCCGCTGCCCGACGACGGCGCCGCGACGACGAGAGCGCGCGGTGTCACTCGTGCCCGAGCACCGGGTGCGGCACGTAGGGCCCCTCCAGCGCGGCGATCTCCTCGTCGCTGAGCTCGAGGTCGGCGGCGGCCACGGCGTCCTCGACGTGGCCGGGCTTGGTCGCCCCGATGATCGGCGCGGTGACCGCGTCCTTGTGCAGCATCCAGGCCAGCGCGACCTGGGCCAGCGGCACGCCGCGCGCCTCGGCCACGTCGGCCACGGCGTGCACGACGGCGTCGTCGGCCTCGGTGTACATGCGGTCGCCGATGGGGTCGCTCGACGAGCGGGTGGTGGTGCGCTCCTCGGGCAGCTTGGCCAGCCGGCCGCGGGCCAGCGGGCTCCACGGGATGACCCCGACGCCCTGGTCGAGGCAGAGCGGGTGCATCTCCCGCTCCTCCTCGCGGTAGACGAGGTTGTAGTGGTCCTGCATGGAGGCGAACCGGATCCAGCCGCCGAGCTCGGCGGTGTGCTGGGCCTTGGCGAACTGCCAGGCGTACATGCTGGAGGCGCCGATGTAGCGGGCCTTGCCGGCGCGCACGACGTCGTGCAGCGCCTCCATGGTCTCCTCGATCGGGGTGGTCGGGTCCCAGCGGTGGATCTGGTACAGGTCGACGTGGTCGGTGCCCAGCCTGCGCAGCGACTTGTCGATGCTGGCCAGGATGTGCTTGCGGTTGAGCCCGCGGTCGTTGGGGCCCTCGCCCGAGGGCATGAAGACCTTGGTGGCCAGCACGTAGTCGTCGCGGTCGGCGAACATCTCGCCCAGCAGCGTGCCGGTGACCTCCTCGCTGACGCCCGCCGAGTACATGTCGGCGGTGTCGAAGAAGGTGATGCCGGCGTCGACGGCGCTGCGCACGAGCGGGCGGGAGGCGTCGAGGTCGAGCACCCACTCCCGCCACTTCGGCGTGCCGTAGCTCATCATCCCCAGGCAGATGCGCGAGACCTTCAGCCCGGAATCTCCCAGACGCGTGTACTCCACGTGGCCCGACACTACCCCGCGACGGGCCGGTGATCAGCCTCTGTGATCGGCCGCGGCGAGCCAGGCCCCGGCCCGCGACGAGCAGCGCCGCGGTGGCCTGTCCGCGGCCGCCATGAACACACCGGGCCGGGCGTAGAGGTGCCCGCTGGGGGCGGAGGTGATGTGCTGGCCCAGGGCCACGTCGAAGCGGGGGAACCGGTCGAGGAAGCCGTCGGCCAGCATCGCGCGGGCCCCGGCGCCGATCTCCTCGGCCGGCTGGAAGACCGCCAGCACCCGGCCCGACCACGCCGAGCGGGTCGCCGCGAGCTGTTCGACGGCGCCGACGAGCGCGGTCACGTGGGTGTCGTGCCCGCAGGCGTGCATCACCGGCACGGTGGCGCCGTCGGGGTCGGTGGCGGTCGCGGTGCCGCGGTACGGCACGCGCTCGACCTCGCGGACGGGCAGCGCGTCCATGTCGGCGCGCAGCAGGACGGTCGGGCCGGCGCCGTTGTCGAGCACGCCGACCACCCCGGTCCCGCCGACGCCCGTGGTCACCGCGTACCCCGCGGCGGCCAGCCGCCCGGCCACCAGTGCCGCCGTGCGCCGCTCCTCGAACGCCAGCTCCGGGTGCGCGTGCAGGTCCTGGTACAGCGCCTCCAGGTCGTCGATGCGCTCGTCGAGCCCGCGGTCAGCCGGTCCATCGATCTCCTCGCCCGCTCAGCCCGCGAAGGGACCGGGCACCGCCGCCCGGAGCTCGGGACCCGAGGCCGGCTCGCCGTGGCCGAACAGGGCGACGTCGACGTCGAACGAGATCAGCCGGCGGAACGCGGCGAGGGCCTGCTGCCGGTCGAGGTTGAACGGCCCGAGGATCACCGCGCCCTGGCTCTCGGCCACCGTGTCGCCGGTGAACAGCACCCGCGGACCGGGCAGGTGCAGCGCGATGCTGCCGGGGGTGTGCCCGGGCCCGTGCACCACGGTGGCGCCGCCCCCGAACGGCAGCACCTCGCCGCCGGTGACCTCGCGGTCGACCGGGCAGGGCGGCGGGGGGACCGAGTCGTCCACCCCGAGCTGGGCCCACAGCTGCTGCTCGGCGGGCAGCAGGTCCAGCGGCGGCGGCGCGGCCTCGCCGCGGACAACGGCGGTTTCCGCCGCGTGCGCCACCAGCTCCGCCCCGTTCCAGCCGCGGATCTCCGCGGCCGACCCGGAGTGGTCGGGGTGGTGGTGGGTGAGCACGATCCGCACGACGGCGTCGCGGTCGAGGCCGAGCCCGCCCAGCGCCGCCGCCACGGCCTCCCCCGACCCGGGCGGGCCGGTGTCGACGAGGGTGACCTCGTCGCCGTCGCGCCAGGCGTAGCACTGGCCGAAGGGGAGCACGATCCGCTGCAGCGACGCCGGCAGGTCCACGCCGCCGATCATGGCAGCCGCCGGCGCCGGACGGGTGGCCGTTCCGCTCGTGGCGGACACGGGCTCACCACTCGATGCCGCGCTGGCCCTTCTGCCCGGCGTCCATCGGGTGCTTGACCTTGGTGGTCTGCATGACCAGGTCGGCGGCCTCGATGAGCGCGGCCGGGGCGTCCCGGCCGGTGACCACCACGTGCTGGTGCCCCGGACGGGCGGCGAGCACCTCCACGACCTCGTCGACGTCCACCCAGCCCCACTTGAGCGGGTAGGTGAACTCGTCGAGCACGTACATGTCGTGCGCGCCCGCCTCGATCCGGCGGCGGATCTCCGCCCAGCCCGCGGCGGCGTCGGCGGCGTGGTCCTGCTCGCTGCCCCGCTTGCGGGTCCACGACCAGCCCACGCCCATCTTGTGCCACTCGACCGGACCGCCGGTGCCGTGCTCGGCGTGCACCGCGCCCAGCGCGCGGAACGCCTCCTCCTCGCCGACCTTCCACTTCGCCGACTTCACGAACTGGAACACCGCGATCGACCAGCCCTGGCTCCAGCCGCGCAGCGCCAACCCGAACGCCGCGGTCGACTTCCCCTTCATCTCCCCGGTGTGCACGATCACCAGCGGCCGGTTGCGGCGCTGCCTGGTGGTCAGCCCGTCGTCCGGGGTCGTCGTCACCCGCCCCTGCGGCATCCGCCCTCCTCAGTTCCGGTCGTGCGTGGGAAACAGGGTCATAGCCCCGTTCTCCTTGCACGACCCCGGTTGACCACGTCGACCACGCGGTCGGCCGACAGCGCGCCGACCCCGACCAGCTCGGCGCCGGCCGCGGCGGCCACCCTGGCCGCCAGGCCCAGGCGCACCGGGCCGCTCTCGCAGTCCACCACGATCGTCGCCACGCCGTCGGCCGCCAGCAGAGCGGCGGCCCGGCAGGCGTCGTGCACCGGGTCGTTGCCGGCGCGGGCGGGCACCGTGGCCCGGCCGTCGGTGAGCAGCACCACCAGCGGGCGGCGGCGCGGGTCGCGCAGCCGCTCGACCTCCAGCACCCGGCGGGCCCGCAGCAGGCCGTCGGCCAGCGGGGTGCGCCCCCCGGTGCGCAGGTCGGCCAGCCGCACCTGCGCGGCCGGGACGCTCGACGTCGGCGGCAGCACGACCTGCGCCTCGCGGGCCCGGAAGCTGACCAGCCCGACCCGGTCGCGGCGCTCGTAGGCGTCGCGCAGCAGCGAGAGGACCGCCCCGGTGACCGCGGTCATCCGCGTGCGGGCGGCCATCGAGCCGGAGGCGTCCACCACGAACAGCACCAGGTTGCCCTCGCGGCCCTCGCGCACGGCGTGGCGCAGGTCGTCGGGGCGCAGCCGCAGCCGACCCCCGCAGCGCCCGCGGACCCGCTGGTGGGGCGCGGCGGCCAGGACGGTGGCCGCCAGGTGCACATCGGCCGCCCTGGTCGGGCGCGCCCCCGAGGCGCGGACCACGCGGCCGGAGTCGGTGCGGGCGCGCGAGCGCTTCCCGGGGGCGCCCTCGCCGACCCCGGGCACCTCCAGCCGGCGGGCGCGGAACGTCTCCCCCGGCGACGCCACGCCCGTCGGACCGTCCCCGCCGGCCCGCGGCGGCTGGGCCGGCGGCTCGGTCGGGGGCGCCTCGGTCGGGGGCTCGGCCGGGCCCTGCGGCTCCGCGCCCCGTCCGGGCGGGGGGCCGGTGGGGCCGTCCGGGCCGGGGCCGTCGTCGGGGCCGTCCGGACCACCGTCGGGGCCCTCCGGCTCGTCCGGTGGCTCCTGCTCGCCCGCCTCGCGCAGCGCGTCGTCCAGGGCCTGCTCGTCGACGCCCGGCTCGTCGAACGGGTCGCGCCGGCGCCGGTGCGGCAGCGCCAGCCGGGCCGCCACCCGCACGTCCTCCTCGGCGACGGCGCCGGCGCCCCGCCAGGCGGCGTGCGCCGCGGCCGCGCGGGCGATGACCAGGTCGGCGCGCATCCCGTCGACGTCGAACGCGGCGCAGACCGACGCGATCCGGCGCAGCTCGGCGTCGGGCAGCACCACCGAGGCGACCCGGGTGCGGGCGGCGGCGATCCGCTCGGCGGTGGCGCGCTCGGCGTCGACCCAGCGCGCCGCGAAGCCGGCCGGGTCGTCCTCGAAGGCCAGCCGCCTGCGCACCACCTCGACGCGCGTGTCGACGTCCCGCGCGGCCCGCACCTCCACGGCGAGCCCGAACCGGTCGAGCAGCTGGGGGCGCAGCTCGCCCTCCTCCGGGTTCATCGTGCCGACCAGCAGGAACCGCGACGCGTGCGAGACCGAGACGCCGTCGCGCTCGACGTGCGCACGGCCCATCGCGGCCGCGTCCAGCAGCAGGTCGACGAGGTGGTCGTGCAGCAGGTTGACCTCGTCGACGTAGAGGACCCCGCGGTGGGCGTCGGCCAGCAGGCCCGGCTGGTAGGCGCGCACGCCCTCGGACAGCGCGCGCTCCAGGTCGAGCGAGCCGACCAGCCGGTCCTCGGTGGCGCCCACGGGCAGCTCGACCAGCCGGGCCGAGCGGTGCTCCGGCGGGCCGGCCGGCGCGTGCGGGCCGTCCGGGCAGGACGGGTCGGGGTCGGCCGGGTCGCAGCCGAAGCGGCAGCCGGGCACCACGGCCAGCTCCGGCAGCAGCGCGGCCAGCGCGCGGACCGCCGTCGACTTGGCGGTGCCCTTCTCCCCCCGCACCAGCACCCCGCCCACGCCCGGGTGCACCGCGTTGAGCAGCAGCGCCAACCGCAGGTCGTCGTGGCCGACCACGGCGGAGAACGGGAAGCCCGGCAGCGTCGGTGCGGTCGTCACGATCGCGACCCTGCCAGAGCCGCGCCACCCCCGCGCCCCCCTCGTGACCGATCCCATCGCCCTTGCCACGAGGGCCCCGGGGAGGCGTCAGCGGTCGGCGAGGTGGGTGCGGACGGTGGGCAGGCCCGGCGGGGAGCCGTGGGCGATGAGGTGCTCGAGGGCCGCGGTGTCGAGGTGCTGCTCGACGAGGTCGCCGAGCAGGTCGAGCTGGGCGGAGCGCTCGGCGGCGAAGTCGGTGTCGGGGGCCGCGCGGAAGCCGCTGCGCCCGGCCTGCTCGGCGGCGCGCCCCAGCAGGACGCGGCGGAACCGGTCGTTCTCCAGCAGGCCGTGCCAGTGCGTGCCGACGACCGCCCCTGCGTCCGAGCCCGCGTCCGGGCCGGTGGTGCCGCGCAGCAGGGGCGGGTCGGCCGAGCGGACGACGCGGCCGTGGTGGATCTCGTAGCCGTGCACGGGCTCGCCCCACGCCGTGCCCGTCGGGCGCCCGAGGTGCTTGTCGGGCACGAACTCGACCTCCAGGTCGAGCAGCCCGAGCCCGTCGGCCGACCCGCCCTCGACGTCGTGCGGGTCGGCGATCCGCCGGCCCAGCATCTGGTAGCCGCCGCAGACGCCGAGCACGGGCCGTCCCGCGCGGGCGTGCGCCAGTACGGCGTCGGCCAGCCCGGTGCGGCGCAGCCACCCGAGGTCGGACGCGGTCGACTTCGTGCCGGGCAGCACGACGAGGTCGGCGTCGGCCAGCCGCGACGGCTCGGTCACGTAGCGCACCGCGACGCCGGGTTCGCAGGCCAGCGCCTCGGCGTCGGTGCTGTTGGACATCCGGGGCAGCCGCACGACCGCCACCCGCAGCCACTGCTCCCCCCGTGGCGCCGCCGGGCGACCGAGCACGCCGTCGGCCACCGCGGCCAGCGAGTCCTCCGCGTCCAGCCACAGCCCGTCGGCCCACGGCACCACCCCGAGCGTCGGGCGCCCGGTCAGCGCGCGCAGCTGGTCGAGGCCGGGGGTGAGCAGGCTCGGGTCGCCGCGGAACTTGTTGATCACGAACCCGGCGACGCGGGCCTGGTCGGCCGGGTCCAGGACGGCCACGGTGCCGAACAGGTGGGCGAGCACGCCGCCCCGGTCGATGTCGCCGACCACGACGACCGGCAGGTCGGCCGCCTGCGCCAACCCCATGTTGGCGATGTCGGTGCCCCGCAGGTTGATCTCCGCGGGCGACCCGGCGCCCTCGCAGACCACGACGTCGTAGCGGCTGCGCACCTCGGCGAGCGTGTCGGTGACCACGTCCAGCAGGGCGGCCTTGCGGTCGCGGTAGGACCGCGCGCTCACCGTCCCGTCGACGCGCCCGAGCACCACCACCTGCGCGCTGCGGTCGCTGCCCGGTTTGAGCAGCACGGGGTTGAACGCCACGCTCGGCGCCAGCCCGCAGGCCTGCGCCTGCATGGCCTGCGCCCTCCCGATCTCGCCGCCGTCGGCGGTGACCACCGAGTTGTTGGACATGTTCTGCGCCTTGAACGGCGCCACCGCCACCCCGCGCCGGGCCAGCCACCGGCAGATCCCCGCCACCAGCGCGCTCTTGCCCGCGTCCGACGTCGTCCCGGCCACCAGCAGCGCCCCACGCAGTCCCACGCCGGCACGGTACGTGCCGGCCCCGCTCAGCGGTCCGGCTCGTCGTCCCGGGCCACTGTCAGGCTGCTGCGGTAGGCACTCGACGACCCGCCCGCCGTCGGGTCGACGGGCTCCGCGCCCGGGGGCCACGCCCGCACGGCCCGGAACCGGTACCCGTCCTGCTCGGCGCGTTCGTACTCCAGGTGCACGGCCTGCCCGACGGCGAGCGAGCGGTGGCCCGGGACGCCGATACCGCCCGAGTCGCAGCGCGCCTCGAACGGCTGGCCGACCAGGTCGATCGACCGTCCGCCCGCGCCGACGACGACTGCGCCGCCCACGCCACCGGCCAGGTGCGCGAGTTCTTCCTGCAGCACCCGTGCGAGGCGCTGTTCAGAGCATTGTTCGAGATCCGCGACGGGCGTCGCGGAGTCGTGCGCGTGGCCGTCACGTCGGTGGACATGCCCGACATCGACCTGGCTGTGCGGTACCAGGAGCTGATCGACGGCAAGGGCACCGGCACGGTCCGCCCGCTCGCCCGCGACGGCCGGGGGGACGACACGGGCTTCGACGGCGTCGCCTACGAGTCGGCCCGTGAGGGCAGCACGGTCGTCATCTCCCAGGCCGAGCCGATCGGCCGAGTGGGACGAGCCCTCGATCTGGCCGAAGACGCCGTCAACGCCGCCACTTCGGGCTGACCGCGCAACCGGGTATCCGTCGTCGACGGCGCCCGGTCCTGCCCTCGGCGGTCGCGCCCGCGGCCGCGGGACGTCCGGAGGTAGTGGTGGGGACACGATCGCGGCGCTCGACCTTCCGCGCGTGGGGTTGGGTGCTGGCCGGTGCGGCCGGCCTGCTGGCCGCGCAAGGCACCTGGGACGCGGCGGGCATCGTCGCGCTGACGTGGGTGATCTACGTCCTGTTCGCCAGGACCACCCAGTGCCGCGCCGAGACGGCGAGCGGCAGCCCGTGCAACCACTCGGTCGCCGGCCTGTGGGGCAGTTGCGGTTTCCATCGCGGCGCCAAGTGGCGGTCGGTGCCGCTCTTCGTCCGCGACGGGGCGCTGGGGCTGCCCCGACTGATGTGGCCCCGCCCCGTCGGATCGCCACGCAGCGGTGGTCGCGGCGGCGCTCCCGCACCCGCACCCCGTCCGTCGCCGTCGGACGCAGCGAACCGCCGCACCGAGCGCATCATCGCCGTGGCGGGCCTGGCCGTCGCCGCTGCGGCCCTGGTCCGCGATCTCATCGCAGGCTGACCGCAGCCCGCCGTCGCTGCCCGCCTCCGGCCTTGGCCGCGGCCCGATCGTCGAGCCGGTACTCGGGCGGGTGTCGCGCTGACGGGCGTGAGCCACTTCCCGCCCACGGTGTCGTCACCGCACCGGGCTCCGCGACATCACCGAGCCGATGCCGTTCGCCACGGGTGGAGCTGGTCCACGCGCCGAGCTGACGCGGCGGGCCGTCGGGGGCTACGCCGGGTCCGGGACGCCGTCCAGCCACCGCGCCGTCCCCCGGTGCAGCTCGGCCTTCACCGCCGCGGGCGCGAAGGAGGCGTCGATCGCGGTGCGGTTGAGCCCGGCGATCGCCGCGTCGTCGAGCTCGAGGGTGTCGCGCACCGCGGCCAGCTCGGCGGTGAGGTCGCGGCCGGTGACGTCCGGGACGTCGGTGCCGACCGCCACGGTCAGCCCGGCGGCCAGCATCCGGGCCAGCGGGTGCCCGGCGAGCGAGCCGACGAGCCCGAGCGCCGCGTTCGACGACGGGCAGACCTCCAGCGGGATCCGGCGCTCGCGCAGCTCGGCGACCAGGTCGGGGTCGTCGAGGGCGCGGATGCCGTGGCCGATCCGCTCGGCCCGGCCGGCGTCGAGCGCCGCGCGGACGCTGGCGGGGCCGCACGTCTCGCCCGCGTGGTGCACGACGTGCACGCCCGCGGCGCGGGCGTCGGCGAACACCTCGGCGAACGGCTCGACGGGGTGCTCCTCGCGCCCGGCCAACCCGATCCCGACGACCCCGTCTGCGGCGTGGCGCACCGCCAGGTCGAGGGTCCGCCGGGCGCGCTCCACCGAGCGGCGCCGCGGGTGGTCGAGGATCACGCCGTAGCCGATGCCGGTGGTCGCGGCGCCCTCGACCAGACCGTCGAGCACGGCCTCCAGCGGCATCGCCAGGTCGCCGAGGCGGCTGCCGTGGCCGAGAGCGGTGAAGGTGACCTCGACGTACCGGACGCCGTCGGCGGCCTGGTCGGCGCAGAACTCGACGGCGATCCGGCGGAAGTCGTCGGGGCGGCACAGCACGTCGCGGACGGCGCCGCTGTGCTCGGCGAACGCGCCGAACCCGGCGAACAGCGCCGGCGACGGCGGAGCGGGCAGGCCGTTGCCGCGCGCGATCTCGGCCAGGGTGGCGGGGCGGACGGTGCTCTCCAGGTGGACGTGCAGGTGGGCCTTGGGGAGCGAGCGCAGGTCGCGGTGCGCGGGTGGGGCCACGCGGGGAGCCTCGTCGAGGGGTCCCCGACCGCTCAACCGGATTCCCCGCCCCGGTCAGCCGGCGTGCGGTTGGCGGGCCGCGACGCCCAGCTGCTCGCCCAGCGCGATCAGGGTGCGCTGGTGCGGCACCTCGCGCCGAGGCACCCGCAGCAGCTCCACCGGCCCGACGTCGAAGACGCCCCCCACGACCACGTGGTGGTCGACGGCGTGCAGCCGCGTCACGTCCGCCCACGGGGTCGGCAGCGGCCCGACCACCAGCGCGTCCGGGGTGAGGGTCAGCGATCCGTAGCGGACCGGGGAGCCGAGCCGCAGCGCCGCCCTCGCCCTGGGCAGCTCCACGGAGGCGATCACGTCGGCCAGCCGCACGGCCTCGCGGCCCTCGCATCGGAAGACCCGTCCGCGCGGCCCGTGGACGTCGAGCACGGTGATCGACGGGCCGCTCGCGCCGCCGAACGGCACGCCGCGTCGCTCGTTCTCGATCGGCACGAGCTCGGCCCAGGGCACCACCTGGATCGCGCGCCTGCGGTCGGCGCTGACCACCGCGCCGCCCTCGAACAGGTACAGCACCGGGTTCGCGGCGCGGAGCGCGCCGGCCCCGGCCGCACCGGTCAGCAGCACCCCCACGAAGGCGACCACGACCACCGGGTGGGCGACCTGCAGGGCCATCAGGCCCGTCAGGACCAGCCAGGGCAGGACGAGCAGCGCCACCACCCCGCCGATCATGCGGACGACCGGGGTGAGCCCGGAGCCGCGCGCCGAGGTGAGCAACGCCCCCAGACCGTGCGCCGCCGCCGCGTCGACCACCTGCGGGGGCACGACCTCGTCTCGCCAGTCCATCGTCTCCTCCTCCGCCGCCACCGCCGGTCGGTGGCTCGGCGCGGCGAGTCTGGACCTCGGTGGTCGCGCTCCGTGGCCGTTCGGACACACTTGCTCCGAACGCCGCAGCGCGGGCGGACCGCGCCGACGCCGACCGGGCCGGGCGAATACGGTGGAGGCGTGCGGTTCCTGTTGCGCCCGGGCTGGATCGCCCTGGTCGTCGTGGTCATCGGTTTCGCGGTGGCCGCGTTCACGCTGCTCGCGCCGTGGCAGTTCGGTCGCGAGGCCGTGCGCGACGCCCAGCAGCAGGCCATCGACGCCTCCTACGCCACCCCACCGGCGCCGTTCGAGGAGCTGGTCGCGCCGGGCCCGGGCGTCGACGCGTCGACGGAGTGGCGCCAGGCCACGGTCACCGGCACCTACCTGCCCGAGGCCGAGGCGGTCGTGCGGCTGCGGGTGGTGGAGGGCAAGCCCGCCGTCGACGTGCTCACCCCGCTGCGCACCGCGAGCGGCCGCGTGCTGCTGGTCGACCGGGGCACCGTCACCGCGAGGAGCGGCGCCGACGTGCCCGCCTACCCGGCCCCGCCTGCGGGACCGGTCACGCTGACCGGGCGCCTGCGGGTCGACCAGCCCGACCCCGAGGACCGCTCCACCCCCGGCCCGGACGGGCGCCTGCTGCTCTACACAGCCGACTCCGCGGCCGTGGCGCGGGCCAGCGGGCTGCCCGTCGAGCCGGGCCGCCTGCAGCTCTCCGCGGACCAGCCGGGCGTGCTCACGCCGGTGCAGGTGGCCCCCGAGACCGGCGGCGCCCCGTTCACCAACCTGTCCTACGCCCTGCAGTGGATCACCTTCGGGGTGATCGCGCTGTTCGCGCTGGTCTACTTCGTCCGGCTGGAGCTGCTCCAGCGCGACGGCAGGCGCAGGCAGGACAAGGCCGAGCTGCGACGGGCCCTCGCCGGCGACGACGGCTGACCGCTCGCCTGCCCGTCAACCGCCTGCCGCGCGCGCCAGGGCGGCGAACGCCGCCGCGACGGCCAGCGCGGCCACCCCGACCAGCCGGGACAGCCGCGCGGCCCGGCGCAGGTCGGCGGGGGCCGGGGCGGGCCCGGAGCCGAGCCGCGGGCGCTCCTCGACGCGGTGCGGGTAGACCGTGCGCCCCCCGAGCGCGACGCCCAGCGCCCCGGCCGCGGCCGCCTCGACCGGGCCGGCGTTGGGGCTGGGGTGGGCGGCGGCGTCGCGCCGCCAGGCGGCCAGCGCGGCCCGGGGCGAGCCCTCGACCGCGGGGGCGAGCGCGGCGAACAGCGCGGCGGCCACCCGGGCGGGCAGCAGGTTGGCCAGGTCGTCGAGGCGGGCGGCGGCGCGGCCGAAGCGCAGGTAGCGCGGGGAGCGGTGGCCGACCATCGCGTCGAGCGTGTTGACCGCCCGGTAGCCGAGCAGGCCGGGCACGCCCGCGACGGCCCCCCACA
Organism: Pseudonocardia humida; assembly: GCF_023898865.1. Lineage (GTDB taxonomy): Bacteria > Actinomycetota > Actinomycetes > Mycobacteriales > Pseudonocardiaceae > Pseudonocardia > Pseudonocardia humida. Next base: position 87,935 of record NZ_JAGSOV010000024.1, on the reverse strand, counting down.
GCAGCGGCGCGACGACGGCGTCGGAGGTGTTCTCGGCCATCGACTCGGTGCCCGCCCTGGCCGCCCCGGCGACGTCGAGGGAGGCCGGGTCGCGCCCGCACAGGCTCGGCAGCCGGACGCGGGCCGCGGCCAGGTCGCCGTCGGTGAGCTCGTCGGCGAGCGCGCTGCCGTGCCGGGCCAGCGACGTACCGCCCAGGACCGCCCAGGTGGCGGCCGCGGTCGTCAGCAGGCCGGCGAGCGGGTGGCGCGCGCACGCGCGCTCGACGAGGGCCCCGGCGCCAACCGTCGTCCCGACGAGGACGGCCGCGTACGCGGCGCCGGGCCCGGGGGCGTCGGCGTACCAGCGCCGTTCCAGGGCCGTGGCGAGCGCGCCGAAGCCCGCCACGGGGTGGCCGCGCGCGGGGTCGCCGAACAGCGCGTCCGCGAGGCCGCCCAGCAGCAGGCCCGCGGGTCGGACCCAGGGCCGGGCCGGCACTACTCCCCGACGGCCCGGCCGAGCTGCAACCCGTGGATGCGCTGCGCGTCGTCGGCGATGCGGGCCAGCGAGCACGGCCAGCGCTCCCCCGCGCCGCTGACGCTGCGGCAGGCCCGGCAGCGCCCCATGCGGTCGGGCACGTGCTCGGCCAGCAGCCGCCGCCAGACCTCCGGCATGCCGGCCATCAGCTCGGCCATCGACCCACCGGCCGGATCCCCCGGTTGTCCCACGTTCTTCCCCTCACCTGCTCCGTGCCCGACCCGACCCGACCACACGTGATGTCGCATCTCGTGTCGGTACGGTTACTCCGCGATGCCTACAGGGTGAACTCCCCCTGCGCGACCGCGGACGAGTCCGCGTGCAGTTCGGCCTCGCGGCCGCGCAGCTCCACTCTCCTGATCTTGCCCGAGATGGTCTTGGGCAACGGGCCGAACTCCAGACGCCGGATCCGCTTGTACGGAGCCAGGTTGTCCCGGGCGAACTCCAGGATGGAGCGCGCGGTCCGCTCGTCGGGCTCGTGGCCCGCCGCCAGTACAACGTACGCCTTGGGTACCGCGAGCCGGACGGGGTCCGGCGACGGCACGACGGCCGCCTCGGCCACCGCCGGGTGCTCGATCAGCACGGATTCGAGTTCGAAGGGGCTGATGCGGTAGTCGGAGGCCTTGAAGACGTCGTCCGCGCGACCCACATAGGTGATGTAGCCCTCATCGTCGCGGGATCCGACGTCGCCGGTGTGGTAGAAGCCACTCGCCATCGCCTCGGCGTTGCGCTCGTCGTCGCCGTGGTAGCCGACCATCAGCCCGAGGGGGCGGCGGGACAGGTCGATGCAGATCTCGCCCTCGGTGGCGGGCTCGCCGGTCGCCGGGTCGACCAGTTCGATCGGGTAGCCGGGGATCGGCCGGCCCATCGAGCCCGGCTTGACCGTCTGCCCGGGCGGGTTGCCGATCTGCAGGGTGGTCTCGGTCTGCCCGAACCCGTCGCGGATGCGCAGGCCCCATGCCTTCTCGATCTGCTCGATCACCTCGGGGTTGAGGGGCTCGCCTGCCCCGACGACCTTGGCCGGCGGGTTCGCCAACCCGGACAGGTCGGCCTGGATGAGCATCCGCCACACCGTCGGCGGGGCGCAGAAGCTGGTGACCCCGCACCGGTCGAGCACGCCGAGCACCGACTCGGCGTCGAACTTCGTGTAGTTCATGACCAGTACGCAGGCCTCGGCGATCCACGGGGCGAAGACGTTGCTCCAGGCGTGCTTGGCCCAGCCCGGCGAGGAGATGTTGAGGTGCACGTCGCCGGGCTGCAGCCCGATCCAGTACATCGTCGACAGGTGCCCCACCGGGTAGGACGCGTGGGTGTGCTCGACGAGCTTGGGCTTGGCGGTGGTGCCGGAGGTGAAGTACAGCAGCAGGGTGTCGCTGCCGCGGGTGGTGCCGTCGGGGGTGAACGCGTCGGGCTCGGCGTCCGCGTCGGAGTAGGCGTGCCAGCCCTCGGGGGCGCCCCGGACCGCGATGCGGGTGTAGTCGCCCTCGACGTCGTCGAACTTGGCGGCGTCGCCCGCCCCGACGACGACGTGCCTGGCGTTGCCGCGGTCGAGGCGGTCGCGCAGGTCCGACGCGGTGAGCAGGGTGGTGGCCGGGATGACCACCGCGCCCAGCTTCATGGCCGCCAGCAGCGTCTCCCACAGCTCGACCTGGTTGCCGAGCATGAGGATGATCCGGTCGCCGCGGGAGACCCCCCTGGCGCGCAGCCAGTTGGCGACCTTGTTGGACCGCGCCGACAGCTCGGCGAACGTCCAGTGCGCGTCCGACCCGTCGCCCTCGACGATCCACAGGGCGCGGGCCGCGCCGCGCCGCGGGTCGGCGGCGACGGCGTCGAAGTGGTCGAGCGCCCAGTTGAACTCGTCGATCTCGGGCCAGCGGAAGTCCCGGTACGCCGTGTCGTAGTCCTCACGGTGGGTGATCAGGAACTCCCGTGCCTCGTAGAAGGCCTGGGCCGACCGGTTCATGGGCTCACCTCTTGATCGCGGCTCTGCTGATCACGGCGCTCGATCGCCGCGCTTGGTCACAGCGCTGATCTTCACGCCCGTCCCACACTAGTGAGCAGGGCCGGGTCGGGCGCACCTCCGGACGGACAGGCCGTGCGGGTGGAGCAGCGCGCGACCCGCCCGACACGCACCGTGACCGCCAGGGGGGATGGGTAGGTGCCGGTTGCTCACTTGATCGAGTGAATACGCCCGGTGTCGTGCAGCGTTCTGCGCTCGCGGCGCGAATGTCCCAGCACGAGCCCGCCGCAACAGCGACGGCGAGGGACCGCCCGGGAGCCACCGATGACCAGCGAACCAGTCCGCCAGGACATGTTCACCGTGCTGCACGGCCAGGCCACCCCGATCGTGACGAGATGGAGCTACCAGGCCTGCGACCCGTTCGCGGTGACGCTCGCCGTGCGTATCCAGCAGGGTCACTGGATCGAGTGGCTGGTGGCCCGCGACCTCGTCGTGCAGGCGCTGGACGAGCCTGCGGGCGAGGGCGACATCCGGATGACCCCGAAGACGGCCTCCGGCTACCGCATCGTCGAGATCGAGATCCGCTCGACCGACGGGCGCGCCGTGCTCGAGGTCGACCACGACCTCCTGCACCGGTTCGTGCACGCCACCCTCGAGGTGGTGGCGCTCGGCCAGGAGACGGCCCAGGTCGACCTGGACGAGGCCATCGCCCGGATCACCCGCAGCGTCGCCGAGTAGCCGGCGCCGCAGCGATCGCGGCTAGACCGGCCCCACGTCGTCGCGGCCCGACGCGGACGCCGACGCCCCGGACGCCTGCGCGCCGGCGTCGATGCGCGCCGCCCTGTCCTCGCCGCTCCAGGCGTCCCGGGCCGCCTCCCGCTCGGCCCGGTCGGACTCGGGGTCGTCGGCGAGGCTGCGCTCGACCTCCGGGTCGGCCAGCTCGGGCAGGTCGGCCACCGAGGGCTCCGACTCGAACCCGGACACCGGGTCCGTGCTCTCGTGCACCGCGGCCTCCTCCGCCGACGCGGCACCGCCGTCGATGCCGACGTCGACGCCGTCGACATCGTCCGCGGTCTCCAGGGCCGCGCCCTGGCCCGCGACCGTCAGCCGTCCGGACCGGTCCGGGTCGGCCGACTCCTCCTCGGGCATCTCCCGGGCCAGCCGCTGGTCCATCGACTCGCCGTCGGCCATCTCCTGGCCGGTCACCCCGTGCTCGGTGGCCGCGTACGGGCGGTCGGGCGGCACGTAACCCGCGTCGAGGGGGTCACCACCGGGCGGTCCGACCATCTGCTGCTGGTTCTCCAGCTGCACCGACGCACCGAGGTCGGGGGCCTCGGGCTGTTCCTCGTAGTCTCGCTGGGCCATCGGGTAGCACCTCCTGCTCGTCGGCGACGATTGCTCGCCGATCGGGTTGGGAGGTACCCCGGCGCGTCGCCGACCACACGCGTAACGATCCACCGGACGATCCGATGTGCACTCATCCGATCGGACGCCGAGGAGGGCCATGACGCAGCGACCGGCTGCCGGCACCGGGCGCAGACCGCGCGACTCCGCGGCCACCCGGCACGCGCTGCTGGCGGCCGCCCGCGAGCTGTTCGCCCAGCACGGCTACGACGCCACCACCGTCCGCGCCGTCGCCGACCGGGCCGGGGTCAACCAGGCCCTGCTGTTCCGCTACTTCGGCAACAAGCGCGGGCTGTTCGCCAACGCCGTGCAGGGCGAGGCGCGGGAGCTGCTGGAGGGGCCGGCCGAGAACCTGCTGGAGCGCAGCCTCGACGCGATGCTGACCGCCGAAGGCGAGCGCTACGGCACCGAGACGCTGCTGGCGGTGCTGCGGGCCGCGACCAGCGAGCAGGTGGGTGAGGAGGTGCGCGAGCAGCTCGCCGCCGCCTACTCCGCCGCGTTCGCCGCCCAGGCCGCCACCGACGACCCGCACGACGCCGCGGTGCGCGGCGAGCTGCTGCTGGCCTGGCTGCTCGGGCTCTCGCTGACCCGTTCCGTGCTGGTGGGCGGACCGCTGTCCGACGCCGCCGCCGTCCGCGCCCACGTGCTGCGCGCCGCGCGGGCGCTGCTGGAGGGCTGAGCCCACCATGTCCCGACGGGCTCGGAACACGAGCGGAGCAGCCGCCGATCACTTCCCGCGTGTCACCCGGATGCCGTTGCGGAACCGGTGAACCCCATGTCACACGTCGCGTATCCGGTGAGACGGACAGCCAGGAGGCGACGGGAATGCGGCACGACGCCCCCGAAGCGGGACAGCTGTTCGCGGCGACCTCGCCGATCCCGTCGGTGACCGCATCGGTCGGCGAGGACCTGGGCGCCGTCGGGTCCGAGGTGGGTGCGCAGGACGAACACAGCCGCGTGCGGCAGGTCCGGCTCTCGCCGGAGTGGCCGAACCAGTACCCGATCTGGATCACCCGGGTGGACGGCCCCGACCCCGAGGACACCCCGGTGGCGGAGTTGCACGAGCGCTACGGCGTCCCGGCCCGGCTCGGCGTCGAGTCGACGAGTGGGACCGCGAGATCCAGGCCGTCTACCACCGGACGACCCCCGGGAGTCGGCCTTCCCCGACGAGGAGGCCATGCGCCGCTGGTACGCGCGCGGCCGGGAGCTCGCGGAGCAGCTCGCCTGCGAGTTCGGGCCCGCCGTGCAGCTCGAGGTGGTCCGGCCGAGGCGTGGAGGGGCACGTCGTCGAGCCGGAAACGGCACGTCCACGACAACGGACTGCCCCGGTGGCGTCCGGTGGGTTATGAATGCCGGGTGGCCGAGCTGACCGTGCGACCGACCGTCGAGGGCGACTTCGAGGAGTTCATGGGCGTCTCCTCGACCGCCTTCCTGGACGAGTGGGTCGAGCGCGAGCCGTACACGCGCCGGTCGTTCGCGACCCATCGGTTCCACGTGGCCGTCGACCGGGGCGGGGACGGGTCGGAGGAGCTGGTCGGCACCTGCGGCATCCTCGGTCGGCGCGTCACGTTCCCCGGCGCCGGGCCCACTCCGGTCGCGGCGGTGACCGCGGTGACGGTGAAGCCGGGCCACCGCAGGCGCGGCGCGCTCACCGCGATGATGCGCACCCAACTGCACGGGCTGCACGAGACCGGCGGCGAGGCCGTCGCCGCGCTGTGGGCGTCCGAGGCGCCGATCTACGGCCGGTTCGGCTACGGCCGGGCCGCGCACTTCCTGTCGCTGGACGTGCCGGCCGACACGGCGTTCCGCCCCGGCGTCGACCTCGGGACCGACCGGGTCCGCCAGCTGCCGCGGGAGCGGGCCGTGCCGCTGCTGGCCCCGGTCTACGACCGGGTGTCGGCGCAGTGGCCCGGGTGGCTCGACCGCGACGAGCTGTTCTGGGCCATGGTCCTGGCCGACCTCCCGGAGCGCAGGCAGGGCAACTCCGAGCTGCGCTTCGCGGTGCACCCGGACGGCTACGCGATCTTCCGCACGCGCCGCGGCTGGGGCGACCGCGGCGCCGACGGGCGCATCCACGTCCAGGAGGTCGTGGCCGCCACCCCGGTCGCCGCGGCCGCGCTGTGGCGCCACCTGCTCGACTACGACCTCGTCGGCGGGGTCACCGCGGACGTGGCCGTGGACGACCCGATCACCCAGCTCCTGCACGACCCGCGCCAGGCCGTCGCCACCCACCGCGACTCGCTGTGGGTGCGGCTGGTCGACCTCGACCGGGCGCTCGTGCAGCGGCGCTACGGGGGCCCCGTCGACGTCGTGCTGGAGGTGTCCGACGGCTTCTGCCCGTGGAACGCGGCGCGCTGGCGGCTGACCGCGCAGGCCGACGGCCCGGCCAGCGTCTCGCGCAGCGGCGACGCCGCCGACCTGCGCCTCGACGTCGCCGACCTGGGCGCGGCCTACCTGGGCGGCCCGACCCTGGTCCAGCTCGCCGGGGCCGGCCGCGTGCAGGAGCTGACCCCGGGCGCGCTCGTCCCGGCCTCGCGGGCGTTCGCCGGCACCCGGGCGCCGCACTGCCCCGAGGTCTTCTGACCCCGGGGACTCCCACCGTCAGCGCTCGATCGGCACCCGCACCGACCGGCGGTCCTCGGTGAGCCGGCCGCCCCGCTCGGCCCGCTCCACCATCGCCGCCCAGCGCGCTGCCCAGTCCGGGGCGGTGCTGAGCAGCTTGGCCCGCGAGCGGAGCACGGCCAGGTCGAGCCCGGCGCAGTCCTCGCCGACGAGCGCGCCGCTGCCGGTGGTCTGCAGCGCCACCCGCGCGGCCGCCGGCCCCAGCTCGGTGCGCAGGCGCAGCGCGTCCAGGTCGTCGGCGTCCTGCACGACGATCCCGTCGGCGGCCAGGATGACGATCACGGCGCGGTCAGCCCCGCTCGACGACGCCGCGCACGAACGCGGCCTGACCGACGTGCTGCAGGTCGTCGGAGATCACGCTGACCAGCCGCACCGCCAGGGTGACCGGCGGGTCCCAGCGCTCGTCGACGACCCGGTCGAGGTCCTCGGCCTGCACCGTGCCCAGGTAGTCGCGGGTCTGCTCGGTGACGGCGTCGCAGTAACCGGTGAGCAGCTCGGCGGAGGCGCGCACCCCGGCGACGTCGGCCGAGGAGTGGCCGTACCCGGTGGCGGAGTCGTCGAAGGGCAGGGCGAACCGGGCGGCCCAGCCGCCCGCGGTCCAGACCTGCTCCCGGCCGGCCACCTCGGCGACGTGGTCGTCCTGGACGCGCAGCAGGTGCCAGACGAGCCAGGCGATCGAGTTGGCGTCGGGGGCGAGCCGGTGCGCCAGCTGGTCCTCGGTCAGACCCTCGACGGCCACGTGCACCTCCTCCTGGACGCGGGCGAACGCGTCGGCCAGCAGGTCTCTGGGCAACACTTTCCGGCACCTCCACGGTGGTATGCGGATCGGGTACTGCGGATCGGTCACGGGACGGGGTGGATCACCGTGTGTACCCGAGCGCGGCGCGCGCGACGCACCGGCCGCTCACGCCGCGCTCGACTCACAGCTCCGCTCGACGCGGCAGCGCGGCGATCGCCCCCGGCCGGCCGACGGTGATCGCCGCGGCGCGCGCGGCCCAGCCGGTGGCCTCGACGACGTCGGCCCCACCGACCAGGGCGTCGACCAGTGCCGCGACGAAGCTGTCGCCTGCCGCGGTGGCGTCGACGAGCCGGGCGGGCGCGGCCGGCACGGCCACCACCCGGTCCGGTCCGACGACCACCGCCCCCTCTGCCCCGCAGGTGACGACCGTCGTCGCGGACGGGCGCAGCGCACGGGCCAGGTCGGCGACGGCGTCGGTGCCGCGCGGTTCCTCGGCGCCGGCCAGGGTCGCGAGCTCGCCGCGGTTGGGGACCAGCAGGTCGGCGCGGTCGAGCACGGCGGCGGGCAGCGCGCGGGCCGGGGCCGGGTTCACCACGAACAGCCCGCCGGCCAGCTCGGCCGCGGCGGCGATGGCCGAGTCCGGCACCTCGCACTGGGTGACGACGGCGGCCGCGCCGGCCAGCGCCGCCCGCGCGGCCCGCACCCGGTCGGCGTCGACGGTGCCGTTGGCCCCGGCGGCCACCACGATCGTGCTCTCCCCGCCGTGCACCAGCACCACGGCCAGGCCGGTCGGCACGTCCACCGTCGCGACGTGCCGGTCGTCGACGCCCTCGGCGGCGAGCGCGGCGCGCATCGTGCGGCCCTCGGCGTCGTCGCCGACGGCGCCGACCATCGCCGTGGCCCGCCCGAGCCGGGCCAGCCCGACGGCCTGGTTGGCCCCCTTGCCGCCCGGACCGCGCAGCACCTCCCCGGTGGCCGCGACCGTCTGCCCGGCCGGTGGCAGCCCCGCCACCGGCACCGCCAGGTCGGCGTTCAGGCTCCCCACCACGACCACCCGGGCGTCCATCCCCGGAGTATCCAGCTGGGCCAATCGGCCAGGTCCGATGGGGTGCAACCTCGTGGCAACCCTGCCCGGACGGTGATCCGCGGTGTTTCCTGCCACGAGGACGCCGTCGTCTGACGGTGTGGCACGCGACGAAGCGGGGAGCCGAGCATGACCCAGACCCTCGATCCGGCAGCGACGACCTCACCCGCGCAGCGGGTCGACAGCTGGCTCGCCGACTTCGAGGCCGCGCTGACCGCCCGCGACGTCGAGCGCGCGGCCGGCCTGTTCGCCACCACCTGCTTCTGGCGAGACCTCGTCGCGTTCACCTGGAACCTCAAGACCGTCGAGGGCCGCGACGGCGTCACCGACATGCTGACAGCCGTGCTCGACACCGTCGACCCGAGCGGCTTCCGCACCACCGAGGAGCCCACCGGGGCCGACGGCGTCGTCGAGGCCTGGATCGAGTTCGAGACCGCCGTCGGGCGCGGCCGCGGGCACCTGCGGCTCACCGACGAGGGCGCCTGGACCCTGCTCACCACGCTCTACGAGCTGAAGGGCCACGAGGAGCCGCAGGGCAGCGAGCGGCCCAAGGGCGTGCAGCACGGCGCGACGAAGGACCGGGTCACCTGGAAGGAGGCCCGCGAGGCCGAGCTGAACGAGATGGGCAAGACCCGCCAGCCCTACGTCGTGGTGGTCGGCGGCGGGCAGGGCGGGATCGCGCTCGGCGCCCGACTGCGCCAGCTGGGCGTCCCGCACGTCGTCATCGACCGGCACGCCCGGCCCGGCGACCAGTGGCGCAGCCGCTACAAGTCGCTGTGCCTGCACGACCCGGTCTGGTACGACCACCTGCCCTACCTGCCGTTCCCGCCGAACTGGCCGGTGTTCGCGCCGAAGGACAAGATCGGCGACTGGCTGGAGATGTACACCCGGGTGATGGAGATCAACTACTGGTCCTCCACGACCTGCGAGTCGGCCTCCTTCGACGACGAGAGCAAGGAGTGGACCGTCGTCGTCGACCGCGACGGCGAGGAGGTCACCCTGCGGCCCGAGCAGCTCGTGCTGGCCACCGGCATGTCCGGCAAGCCGAACGTCCCGACGCTCAAGGGCCAGGACGTGTTCACGGGCGAGCAGCACCACAGCTCCCAGCACCCCGGCCCGGACGCGTACGTCGGCAAGAAGGTCGTGGTCATCGGGTCGAACAACTCCGCGTTCGACATCTGCGGCGCGCTGTGGGAGGCCGGCGCCGAGTCGGTGACGATGGTCCAGCGCAGCTCCACCCACATCGTCAAGTCCGACACCCTGATGGACATCGGGCTGGGCGACCTGTACTCCGAGCGCGCCCTGGCCGCCGGGATGACCACGCAGAAGGCCGACATGACCTTCGCCTCGCTGCCCTACCGGATCCTGCACGAGTTCCAGATCCCGGCCTACCAGCAGATGAAGGAGCGCGACCAGGACTTCTACGACCGGCTGGAGCAGGCCGGGTTCCGGCTGGACTGGGGCGACGACGGGTCCGGGCTGTTCCTGAAGTACCTGCGCCGCGGCTCGGGCTACTACATCGACGTCGGCGCCGCCGACCTCGTGGCCAACGGCGAGGTGAAGCTGGCGCACGGGCAGGTCGTCGAGCTCACCGAGGACGCCGTCGTCCTGGAGGACGGCGCCGTCCTGCCCGCCGACCTGGTCGTCTACGCCACCGGCTACGGCTCGATGAACGGCTGGGCCGCCGACCTGATCGGCCAGGACGTCGCCGACAAGGTCGGCAAGGTGTGGGGCCTGGGCTCGGACACCACCAAGGACCCCGGTCCGTGGGAGGGCGAGCAGCGCAACATGTGGAAGCCCACCCAGCAGGAGGCGCTGTGGTTCCACGGCGGCAACCTGCACCAGTCGCGCCACTACTCGCTCTACCTGGCCCTGCAGCTCAAGGCCCGGCTGGAGGGCATCCCCACCCCCGTCTACGGCCTGCAGGAGGTCCACCACCTCTCCTGACCCCGCTCGCCCGGTTCAGGAAAGCCACGATGCCGCCCTCTGCGGGCAGCATCGTGGCTTTCCTGAACTCCGGCCGGAGATCGGTACGGTGGCGGCATGGGTCTGCTGAGCGGGATCACCGGCAACGCGTCGCGGCTCGATCCGGGCAAGGCCGCGCGCGACTACGCGCGCCTGCTCGGGCAGGGGGAGCAGGTGATCGCGGCCTACCAGCTGGTACGCGACGCGTTCCTGTTCACCGACCGGCGGCTGATCCTGATCGACAAGCAGGGCGTCACCGGGCGCAAGGTCGAGTACCACACGGTGCCGTACAAGAGCATCACGCACTTCGCCGTGGAGACCGCGGGCACCTTCGACCTCGACGCCGAGCTCAAGATCTGGATCTCCAGCACGGCCGAGCCGATCCAGCGGCAGTTCGGCAAGGGCGCCGACGTCTACGAGGTGCAGGCCCTGCTGGCCGGGATGGTCGGGCGATGACCTCCGCGGCCACCACCGGCGAGCTGCCAGCCACCTGGCTCGACGTCCCCGCCGAGCACCCGTTCGGCATCCAGACCCTGCCCTACGGCAGCGTCGTCCTGCCCGACGGCCCGCGCGTCGGCGTCGCCATCGGCGACCAGGTCCTCGACCTGACCTCGGCCGCCACCGCGCTGCTGCCCCACCGCACCCGGCTGTTCGCCGCGGGCACCCTCGACCGGCTGCTGGCCGCCGGACCGGCCGTCTGGGCCGAGGTGCGCGCCGCGCTCACCGCATGGCTCACCGACGAGCGCCACCGCGGCACCGTCGAGGCGCTGCTGCTGCCCGCGGCCGACGCGAGGCTGCAGCTGCCGTTCACGGTGGCCGACTACGTCGACTTCTACGCCAGCGAGCACCACGCCGCGAACCTCGGTCGGATGTTCCGCCCCGACTCCCCCGAGCCGCTGACCCCCAACTGGAAGCACCTGCCGATCGGCTACCACGGCCGCGCCGGCACCGTCGTCGCGTCCGGGACGCCGGTCACCCGGCCGCGCGGGCAGCGGCGCACGCCGGAGGGCGAGGTGGTGTTCGGGCCGTCGGTGCGCCTGGACATCGAGGCCGAGCTGGGCTTCGTGGTCGGCGCGCCGGCCTCCGGCCCGGTGCCGCTGGCCGCCTTCGACCGGCACGTGTTCGGCGCCTGCCTGGTCAACGACTGGTCCGCGCGCGACATCCAGGCCTGGGAGTACGCGCCGCTCGGGCCGTTCCTGGGCAAGTCCTTCGCCACCTCGGTGTCGCCGTGGGTGGTGCCGCTGGCGGCGCTGCAGCACGCCAGGGTGCCTCCCCCGCCGCGCGACCCGCGACCCCTGCCCTACCTCGACGACGACGACGCCGAGCCGTGGGGCTTCGACGTGGCCGTCGAGGTCGCGCTGAACGGGCACGTGCTCTCGCACCCGCCGTTCGCCGGGATGTACTGGACGGCGGCCCAGCAGCTGGCCCACATGACGGTCAACGGGGCCACGCTGCGCACCGGCGACCTCTTCGCCTCGGGCACCATCAGCGGCCCGGAGCCGGGCCAGCGCGGCTCGCTGATCGAGCTGTGCTGGAACGGCACCGAGCCCATCGCGATGCCCGACGGCGGCACCCGCAGCTTCCTGGAGGACGAGGACGAGGTCGTCATCACCGCGACCGCGCCCGGCCCGGCCGGCACCCGCGTCGGGTTCGGCGAGGTGCGCGGCCGGATCCACGCCGCGCCCGTCGAGTAGGCGCGACGCGCTGGTGGTCGCCGGGGGGTCGTCCGGGCGGATCCCGGGCGGGGGCTAGCCCTGCGGCGTCAGGTCGCGGTCGACGAGGCGCGTGACGACGAGGCGGTGCAGCATCTCGGCCATCGCGCCGGTGGGGACCTGCCCGCGCAGCTCCCGGTCCGCCGCGGCCACCTCGGCCTCCACCACACCGCGTGGCATCACGTCGGCGAACTCGATCACCAGGCGGTCGGTGACCGCCGTCAGCTCGGATCCGTGCCCGCGGGCAGGGGCTGACATCTGTGCTGCTCTCCTCTCGGCGGCGCGGGTGGTCGTCACCCGCGCGAAGGGGGCGTCCGTGCGGACGCTGTCGACCATGGTGGCAACGCCGGCCGGCGGCGAGATCATCCCCGAACCGGCCGCGCTCCGCCAGGGCGTAACGGCCCTATCGGCGGTGGCGGTGCCGCTCAGGTGGGCCGGGGACGGCGGGGCCGGGGGCGCGACGGCTCGGCGAGTCCGGCGTCGACCCGTGCCGCCGCGGCCTCCGCGGCGAGCTCGACGATCCGGCGCAGTCCGAGGGCCTTGGCCAGGATGGCCCGCACGTCGGCCTTGGCCATCGCCCCCGGGTCGGCCCGCGCGGCGGGCTCCGGTCGGGCGCTCCTGCGCGGCTGCTCGCCGCCGGCCGTCGGGTCGCTCACCACTCAGTTGTACCCATCGACGCACATGGTCGCAGCCCAGGACAGCCGGATCGCCCGGAAGGGCTCGAGGACTCACCCGTCAGGGTTCGAGGCCGCCCTCGACCGCGTCGTCGACCGTCGGGTAGAGCGGCAGGATCTGCTGCAGGCTCATGGCCGCCCAGGGCCGGGTCACGGGCCGGTGGTCGGGCGGGGCCACGACCCGCAGCGCCGCGGGTGGGGCGGTCCCGTCCTGGCGGTGCGAGGTGGGGACGGTGGCCCGGGTGGCCAGGTTGGCCAGCACCCCGAGCCCGGAGGAGCCCAGGAAGTCGACGGCGGAGAGGTCGATGACGACCAGGTCGGTCCGCTGGTCGCGCATGGCCTCGTCGACCACGTCCATCAACCGGGGCGCCGAGTGCAGGTCCAGCTCACCGGACACCCCCACCACCACGGCCGGGCCGCGTGAGGTCGTCGTCAGACCGAACCGCTGTTCGTCGTCGTGGCCGCTCACGGCCTCCACGGTATCGGCGGAGCCATCCGGCCGCTCCGCCGGTGGTGCGCTCCCGCCGCCTCACTCCGCGAGCCCGACGGCCTCGATCCCCCGCACGGCGAACCCGCGCTCGTCCCCGCGGAGGTGGCACCACGCCATGAGGTACCCGTCGCGGGCCTCGTGCGGGCGGATGTCGCGCAGCGTGCGGTCGCCCGCCCGGTTGCGATACTGGAAGCGCACGTCACGCCCGTGCCCGACGGCGTCGGCCAGCAGTGCGACGGCCGCCGCGTCGAGACCCGCTCCGAGGTCGGGGCCCAGCTCCGCGGCCGACGCCGGCCGCGCACGGCGACGGCCCGGGCGACGGCCATCTCGTCCCGGTTCATCCGGTGAGCGCGCGGCCCACCGAGTCGGCGCCGGTCGACCGGGCCGCCGGTTCCCCGAAGCTGCGCGGCACCGGTTCGACCAGCACGTCGGGCCGGCTCGCCAGCAGGGCGGTCAGGGGCTCCGGACCGAGACCGGCCAGGTGATCGGTGAGCGCCACGCCCCGGTTGCAGCACGCCCCCGACCCGCTGACGGGCCGGGGGCACTCCCGGCCGGATCAGGTCAGGTCGTCGAACTCACCGGCCTTGGCCCCTCTGACCCAGGCCTCCATCTCCCGGCGGGTGAAGTACACGGTCCCGGCACCGCGGTGGTTGCTGTTGCGCACGGCGACGCGCCCGTCGGGGGCCAACGCGAGCTCCACGCAGGAGCCCTGGTCGCCGCTGAAGGTGGAGATCCGCCACTCCAGATCGTCCGAGCGGTCGCCCACGGCGGCGGCGTTCCGGTGTTCACCCAGGTGTTCGGCCATGTGATTGCCTCCGAGAGTGCATACGGGTCACGCGAACTCCTCCGCCGCGTCGGCGATCAGAGTAAGGGATTCGCTCGGAGAGAGCGCGTTCGCGCTCATGTGCTCGAAGGCGACCGAATGCGCGGAGATCTCGTTGGGCTCTTCGAGGTAGAGCGATCCGGCGCGGTGCTCCACGTACGCGAGTCCCGGATCGGACGGCCAGGGGAAATCCAGGATCTGGAACCGGCCGGTCATTCCCGGATACGCTCCTCCGGAGTAGGGCATCACCTGGATGGTCACCTTGGGGCGTTGCGCCATCGCGGCGAGGTGGCGCAGCTGCTCCGCCATCAGGGCCGGACTACCCACAACTCGGCGGAGCACGGCCTCGTCCAACATGACCCACAGGCGCAGCGGGTCGGGGTCGCGGTCGAGCACGGCCTGGCGGGTCATGCGCAGCTCGACGTGCCGCGCGACCTCCTCGTCGGTGCGTTCGGCGGTCCCGCTGCGGGAGACCGCCTCGGCGTACTCGCGAGTCTGCAGCAGCCCCGGCACCAGCTGGGCCTCGTAGACCCGGATCACCGACGCGCCCTGCTCCAGCCCGACGAACAGCGAGAACCAGCCCGGCAGCGTCACCGCGTCGTAGCGCTCCCACCAGCCCTTCTGCCGCGAGTCCCTGGCCGCCTGCAGGTAGGTCGGCCAGCGCTCCCGGGGAACCCGGTAGAGGGGCAGCAGGACCTCGTCCAGATCGCGGACGACGACCGGCCGTTCGGCGGTCTCGTAGTAGCTGATCTTGGCCACCGAACAGCGCAGCTCGCGCGCCACGTCCCGCTGCTCGAGCCGGGCCCGTTGCCGCAGGCGCACGAGTTCGAAGGCCAACCACCGCCGCCACACGGTCGGACTCGACGCCGACGCCATCGCACACCTCCAGCCAGCCGGAAGGGCCAGTGTGACGGGCCCTGATCGGCGGCTGGACGCGGGGTGACTGTACGTGAACGGAGCATCACCCAGCTGGTCGCTGGCCGGGTGTGAAGTCAAAATTTAGAGTCTGCGAGGTGTTGAGACCTGACTCGCTGCCCTGTTCGGGCCTCACTCTCCCACCGGACGGGTGAGCCGCTATCACCTGCACGCTCGCGCACTGGAGGGGCCGCTCGACGCACCCCGCCGCGACGAGGTGCGGGTCTCCCAGACCGACGACGCCGACGAGGCCGACCGCTGGACGTCCCGCCAACTGGACGAGGGCTTCACCGTGTGGGTCTACGACCACGGACGGTCTTCCCGCCTGATCGGGGCCAGCGACTTCCGGCTCATCGGCCACTACCGCCCCCGGGCGGCGCGCCCCCCGCTCACCCGCCACCCCGCACCCGACCCGCACCACCGCGCCGGAACGCCGACCCGCTCAGCGGGCTGAGCGGGTCGGCGCGCCAGCATTCGTCATGACCGTGCGGCGCGGTCGCGGGATCAGCGGTGATCGTCTTTCGACGCCGCCCGGAACGGCCCGAAACCGAAGAAGATCAATTCTGCGACGGCTCCACAGCGGAGCCCGGGAGAACGTCGATCATCCCCGATCGGCGGCCACGTTGTCGGCCGCCTCGGCGCCGCGCTCCCCCTTCGGAGCCGACGGACCGGTCGTCGAGTCCTGGCTGGTCTGCTTCTCGCTCTCGGCGTTGATCTCCGCGCCGAGCAGGACCAGGTAACTGGTCAGGTACAGCCACAGCATCAGCACGATGACGCCGGCCAGCGCGCCGTAGGTCTTGTTGTAGCTGCCGAAGTTCGAGACGTAGAGGCTGAACGCGACGCTGGCGATGATCCACAGCACGGTCGCGACGATCGCGCCGGTGCTGACCCAGGCGAACCGCGGTGCGTCGCGGTCGGGGGCGACCCGGTACACGATGGCCAGCGCCGCGATCACCAGCGCGACCAGCAGCAGCCAGCGCAGCACCTGCGCGACGACCAGGGCGACACCGCCCAGCCCGAGCGCGTCCAGCACGACCGGGGCGACGGCGACCAGCGCGACGGCCAGCAGCACGAACACGACCGCGCCGAGGGTCAGCAGCAGCGCGAGGCCGCGCAGCTTGAAGAAGCCGCGGCTCTCGTCCTCGTCGTAGGCGACGTTGGTGGCGGCGATGAGGTTCATCGTGCCGCCGGAGGCGCTCCACAGCGCGGCCAGCAGCGACACGATCAGCCCGATCCCGAGCGCGCCCCCGCTGCCCGCCGCCACCGAGTTGAGCTGGTCGACGACCAGCGGCCGGGCGGTCTCCGGGAGCAGCTGGGCGAGTTGGGCGACCTGGTCGGCGACGGTCGTCGGGTCGGCCACCAGCCCGTAGAGCGTCAGCGCCGCGATGATCGCCGGGAACAGCGCGAGGAACGCGAAGAACGCCACCCCGCCGGCCAGGATCGAGACGTTGTCCTTCTTGCCCTCGGCGAACGCCCGCTTGGTCACCTGCCACCAGCCGCGCGCCGGGATCTGTGCCGGAGTGCTGGCGTCGTCGCCGGGCGGCGGTCCGCTCCGCTCGCGTGTCGATCGCGCGTTCGCCACTGCCACTGCCCTGCCCCTCGTCAGCCTTGCGTTCATCCGTCCGTGCGGCGCGTGGTTTCCCCCTGGGAGACGGTCCAACCATCACTGCGGCATCCGCCCGGCCGACCCGACATCGGTTCGATGACGATCATCGAGCGGCCCGCCGGCGGATCTGGATCGTGGACGCGGGGCGCCATAGTGTCGGGCCATGGCCCTCAGCGCCGGCGTGCGCCGGGGATACGCGCTGGGCAGCGTGGCCACGGGAACCTTCGGCACCGTCCCCGGCCTGCTGCTGCTCCCCTACCTGACCGACGACCTCGGCGTCGCCGCCGGCGTCGCCGGCGTGCTGGTGCTGGTGCCCAAGGGCTGGGACGTCGTGCTCAACCCGATCGCCGGGCGGATCAGCGACCGCAGCGGCGTGCGCCGCCCGTTCCTGCTCTACGCGGGCGTCGCGGTGGCGGTCACGTTCGCGCTGATGTTCGCCGGTCCGCAGGCCCCGCCCGCCCTCGCCGGCGGGTACGTGGCGCTGCTGTTCCTGGCCTGCGCCACCGCCTACGCGTTCTTCCAGGTGCCCTACAACGCGATGCCGGCCGAGATGACGACCGACGTCGACGAGCGCACCCGGATGATGACCTGGCGGGTCGCGGTGCTCGCGGTGGCGATCCTGCTCTCCGGGGCGACCGCGCCGCTGGTGGTCGAGGCGTTCGGCTACCCCGCAATGGGGGCCTACGTCGGCGTCCTGCTGCTGCTCGGCACGGTGGGCGCGTACCTGGGCACGCGCGGGGTGCCGCCGGCCGGGCGCGTCGCCGCGTCCGGTTCGCTGGCCACCCAGCTGCGGCTGGTCGGCGCGAACGCGAACTTCCGCCACCTGCTCGTCGCGTTCATCATCCAGGCGCTGGCCATCGGCTCGATCCTGGCCGGGGTGACCTACGTGGCCGGGCACCTGATCACCGAACCGGCCGCCGCCACGATCCTGTTCGCCGCGTTCGTCGGCCCCGCGCTGCTGGTCACCCCGCTGTGGGAGCGCGTCGCCCTGCGCCACGGCAAGCGCGCCGGCTACCTCGTCTCCTCGGCCGTGCTCGCGCTCGGCTCGCTGACCCTGCTGAGCACGGCGTCGGGTTCGGCGCCGGCCGCGTACGTCGGGGCGGGGATCACCGGCATCGGCTACGCCGGCACCCAGGTCTTCCCGCTGGCGATGCTGCCCGACGTGGCCGGCGAGGACGCCCGGCTCTCCGGGGTGAACCGGATCGGCGTGTTCACCGGCGTGTGGACGGCCGCCGAGACCCTCGGCCTGGCCCTGGGCCCCGGCCTGTACGCGCTGATCCTGCAGCTGGGCGGCTACCTGCCGTCCACGGCCGGGGTCGAGGTGACCCAGCCCGCCTCCGCGCTGACCGCGATCGCCGTGGGGGTGTCGGTGGTGCCCGCGGTGCTGGTCGCGGCCAGCCTGTTCTGGCTGCGCCGCTACGCGCTCGACGAACACCCCGCCCAGGAACGGAGCACCGATGGTGGCTGACGGGTTGCTGGACCGGCTGACCGCGCTGCGCCGCGGTGACCTGCCCACCCACGGCGGGCGGACGCTGGCCTACGTCTACGACTCCGGCCTGGCCGACGCCGACGAGGTGGGCCGGCGCGCGCTGGCCATGTTCGCCTCCACCAACGGCCTGGACCCGACGGCGTTCCCCAGCCTCGCCGCCATGGAGCGCGACCTGGTGGCCCTGACCCGCCCCCTGGCCGGCGCCCCCGACTCGGCCGTGGGCACGGTCACCTCCGGGGGCACCGAGTCGATCCTGCTGGCCGTGCAGACCGCCCGGGACGCCCGCCCGGTCGCCGACCCGGTGATGGTCGTGCCGACGACGGCGCACGGCGCGTTCCACAAGGCGGCGCACTACTTCGGCGTCCGCCTGGTCGCCGTGGACGTCGACCCGGTGACCAAGCGGGCCGTCCCGGAGGCGATGGCCGCGGCCATGGACGCGCACGCCGGGCACGTCGTGCTGGTGGCGGTGTCGGCCCCGTCCTACGCGCACGGCGTGATCGACCCGGTGGAGCCGATCGCCGCGGCCGCCGCCGAACGCGGGCTGCGCTGCCACGTGGACGCCTGCATCGGCGGCTGGGTGCTGCCCTGGGCCGAGCCGGCACCACCCGCGTGGGACTTCCGCTGCCCCGGCGTGACCAGCCTGTCGGTCGACCTGCACAAGTACGCCTACACCCCCAAGGGCGTCTCCCTCCTGCTGCACCGGACCGCGGACCTGCGCCGCCCCCAGTTCTTCGCCACCGCCGACTGGCCCGGCTACACGATGCTCAACGCCACCACGCAGTCGACGAAGTCGGGCGGCCCGCTCGCCGCGGCGTGGGCGGTGGTCCAGCACATCGGCGTGGACGGCTACCGCGACCTGGTCGCCATCACCCTGGCCGCGACGCGCCGCCTCGCCGCGGGCATCGCCGAGCGCGACCACCTGGCGCTGGCCGCCGAGCCCGACTCCTCGCTGCTGGCCGTGCAGACCGACGGGGCGCTCGACGTGTTCTCCCTCAGCGACGAGATGGGCGAGCGCGGCTGGTTCGTCCAACCCCAGATGGCCTTCCGCGACCTACCGGCCACCCTGCACCTCACGGTGTGCGCCGCCACCGCCGACGGCGTGGACGACTTCCTCACCGCGCTCGACGAGTCGGTGGCCGCGGCCGTCGCCGCCGGGCCGGTCGAGGTGGCCCCCGAGCTGCGCGACGCGGCCGCCGCCCTCGACCCGGCGACCCTCGACGACGCCGCGTTCGACGGCCTGCTGGCCATCGCCGGGCTGGCCGGGCATGACGGGGCGCTCACCGTCCCGAAGCGGATGGCGCCGGTGAACGCGCTGCTCGACGTGGCCCCGCCGCGGCTGCGGGAGGCGCTGCTGATCGCGTTCCTGGACCGGCTCACCCGCTGAGCGGCGCGCCGCCCGTCACGGCGGCCGGCTCGGCGGCGGCCGCGGTTCGGTCGTGGTGGTCCGCACCGGCGGCAGCGGGGCATGGCAGGCGGGCCCACCGTCGGTGGTGGTGGTGGGGCGGGCCGGGATCGTCGTCGTCATGGTGCTGAGCATCGCAACGACCACCGACAGTTCCCGCCGGGTCGTCCCGAGCTGGGCCACGTGCCGACCGGGGCGACCGTCGGGTCCGGCCGGACGGCGGCCGCGGGCTGCGGCGGTCAGCGGCTGCGGCGCGCGGGGGCGCGCCGATAGCGTCGTCGCCCCCCGCCCCCGGATCTGGAGGTCCGCGTGATCCGTCCTGCTCCCCGGTCGGCTCAACCCCACCGATCGCGGGCCGCCCGCGCCCTGCTCGCCGGCCTGCTCGGCGTGGCCGCCGCGCTCGTCCCGACCACGGCGGCGTCGGCCGCCGAACCCGCCGACTACGTCGCGCTCGGCGACTCCTACGCCGCGGGTCCGCTCATCCCGCTGCAGTACGGCTCCCCGCCCGGCTGCGCCCGCTCCGACCACAACTACCCGGCGCTGACCTCGCAGGCCCTCGCCACGGCCTCCTTCCTCGACGTCAGCTGCAGCGGCGCCAAGACCGCCGACCTGACCGCCCCGCAGGAGACCGAGGCCGGCACCAACCCGCCCCAGCTCGACGCGCTCGGCGCGGAGACCGACCTGGTCACGATCAGCATCGGCGGCAACGACATCGGCTTCTCCGAGATCGTCGAG
The DNA here is from genome assembly GCF_023898865.1 of Pseudonocardia humida. GTDB lineage: Bacteria > Actinomycetota > Actinomycetes > Mycobacteriales > Pseudonocardiaceae > Pseudonocardia > Pseudonocardia humida. Next base: position 67,801 of record NZ_JAGSOV010000024.1, on the reverse strand, counting down.
GAGTGCGCCACCCGCTCCCCCGCCGAGCCCGACGGCGCCGCCTGCCGCGACTTCTACGACTCCGGCGGCTCCGACGAGCTCGCCGAGCGCATCGACGGCACCGCCCCGGAGGTCCGGGCGGCCCTGCTGGGCATCCTGGCTCGCTCCCCCGCCGCCGAGGTGCTCCTGGTGGGCTACCCGACGATCGTCCCCGACGACGGACCGGGCTGCTTCCCCGCCGTCCCGTTCAGCCCCGGCGACACCCAGTACCTCCGCGAGACCACCAAGCGCCTCAACGACATGCTCGCCGAGCAGGCCACCCTGGCCGGCGTCGACTACGTCGACACCTACACCCCGACCATCGGCCACGACATCTGCACGCCGCCCGGCGTGAAGTGGGTCGAGGGCCTGGCCCCGACGTCCCCGGCGGCGCCGGTGCACCCCAACGCGCTGGGGATGGAGGCGATGTCGGCGGCCGTGGTCGGCGCCGTCGGCTGAGCCGGCGACCCCCGGAGCCGTGGATCGCCGCGGCGTGCTGCGCCGCACTCGTCGGCGTCGCGCTGGCCGCCGGGACGGCCCAGGCCGACGTGCCGGTCGGGCCCGCTCGCCCGGTCGACTGCCCCGGCCTCAGCGGCGATCCCATCCTGCACAGCGGCGCGTGGGCCCCGTACCTCTGCCACTCGGCGGTCGTGGACCCACCGGGGACGTGGTCGTGCTGCGCCAGGGCCGGACCGGCACCAGCGCCTTCGGCTGGCTGCACGGGTGGCTCGACGACAACGTCGATGACCACGTCATCGAGCGGGTCGTCAGCAGCGCCCTCCCGCTGAGCGCCCCGCGCGACCGGGTCCGCTACATCGCCGAGCTGCGGGTGCGGGGGCACGGCGTGATCTCGGTGTGGGTGGAGGTCGACAAGAAGCCGTCCCGCGACGCCGCCGACGACGAGCCGTTCGGCGTCGTCACCGCCTACTGCAAGCTCCCCTCCCGCACCGTCCGGAGAACCTCTGCCCGGGCTGGGTCAACGACTCGCTGCTCTGAGTGAGGACCCGATCGCGACCGGTACCTTCGTCCCGATGACTGCCGAGGAGCTGGCCGAGATCGCGGCGACCATCCGGCGGGACTACTCGCCGGAGGCCCTGGACCCCGGTGTGTCCGAGCCGACCGTGGTCGAGTCGGGCGGCGGTTCGGCCCTCGTGCTGCCCGGCGACCAGCAGCCCGAGCCGTTGCGCAGCATGCGGCTCATCGACGCCGCCGCGGTGGGCACGACCCTCGTCATCACCTTCACCTGGGCCGACGGGACCGATGACGACACGGTCTACCTGATGCCGCTGGACTGCCGCGACGAGCAGCTCGACCTGGGCGCGCACTGGGCGGTGTCCTACTTCCTCCTGCGGTTCATCGAGCACTCCCTCGGCGGGCCCCGGGACGCCTGGGCCGACCGGACGACGGTGATGAGCGACCGGCTGCGGGTGGTCCGGCCATGGCGGGCCGCCTGGGAAGCCGATCCCGCGGGCTGACCGGAACCGGTCCGCCGCATCCGGATGCGGCGGACCCCCCGGGCTCGACCCGGGCGGCGCGGTCAGGCACTGGCGGGGACGTTGGCGACGTCGCGGAACGCGCCGGGCCGCTCCGTCCCTGGGGCGGGCCGGTGCGTCAGGAGACCAGCGCGCGGATGTCGTCCGCCTCGAGCGCCGCGCCGAAGGCGTTGCCCTCGTCCATGACCCCGGAGAACAGGGCCGCCTTGCGCAGGGCCAGCGCCCGCACCTTCTCCTCGATGGTGTCGCGGGCGATGAGCCGGTAGACCATGACCGCGCGGGTCTGGCCGATCCGGTGGGTGCGGTCGACCGCCTGCGCCTCGGTGGCCGGGTTCCACCACGGGTCGAGCAGGAAGCAGTAGTCGGCCTCGGTCAGCGTCAACCCGAAGCCGCCGGCCTTGAGGCTGATCAGGAACACCGGCGCCGCGCCGTCGGTGAACCGGCGCACGATCGCCGGTCGGTCGCGGCTGGAGCCGTCGAGGTAGGCGTAGGTGATGCCGGCGGCGTCGAGGCGCTGTCTGACCTCGGCGAGGAAACCGGTGAACTGGCTGAACACCAGCGCGCGGTGCCCGCTGCCGACGACCTCGCCGAGCTGCTCGAGCAGGGCGTCGATCTTCGCCGAGCCGAGGTGGCCCTGCTCCGGCTCGACCAGGGCCGGATGCAGGCTGAGCCGGCGCAGCAGTGTGATCGACTTCAGGATGGTGAAGCGGTTGCGGTCGACGTCGTCGAGCAGCCCGAGCACCTTCTGCCGCTCGCGCTGCAGGTGGCGCTGGTAGAGCCGGCGGTGGCGCGGGTCCAGCTCGACCTCCAGCACCTGCTCCTGCTTGGCCGGCAGCTCGCGGGCGACCTGCTCCTTCGTGCGGCGGCGCACGAGCGGACGGATCCGGCGGCGCAGGCGGGCCAGCAGCTCAGGGGCGCCCTCGGCCCCCTTCTCGATCGGGCGGGCGTAGGAGTCGCGGAACCGGGTCGGGCTCGGGAACAGCCCCGGCGCCGTGATCGACAGCAGCGACCACAGCTCCATCAGGTTGTTCTCCATCGGCGTCCCGGTGATCGCCAGCTTGAACGGTGCCGGCAGCCGGCGCGCGCACTGGTGCACCTTGGACTGGTGGTTCTTGGCGAACTGCGCCTCGTCGAGCACCAACCCCGACCACCGGACGCCCTCGTGCGCCTCGATGTCGAGGCGGAACAGCGCGTAGGAGGTGACGACGACGTCCGCACCGGCCACGACGTCGGCCAGTTGCCGCCCGCTGCGGCGCAGGGTGTCGGTGATCGTGACGACGGCAAGGTCGGGCGCGAACCGGCGGGCCTCGGCCGCCCAGACCGCCACCACGCTGCTCGGCGCGACGACCAGGAAGGGCGGCGCCTCAGGCGCGACCTGCCGTGCGTGGCCGACGAGGGCGAGCGTCTGCAGCGTCTTGCCCAGCCCCATGTCGTCGGCCAGGATCCCGCCCAGGCCGTGCCGCCAGAGGAAGCACAGCCACTCGTAGCCCTCGCGCTGGTAGGGCCGCAGCTGCGCGGTCAGCGTGGCGGGCGGTTCGGCCCCGCCCACCTCGCCGAGCGCCAGCAGTCCGCCGACCTGCTCGCGCCAGGCGCGGGCCTGCTGTTCGACGACGCCCAGCGCGGCCAGCTCCTCCCACAGCCCGGCCTGGAACCGGCTGATCCGCAGCCCGCCGGGCGCGTCCTGCAGCGACCGCGCCTCCTCGATGAGCGCGCGCAGGGCCTGCAGCTCGGGCTTGTCGAGGGCGAAGTAGGCGCCGTCGTCCAGCAGCAGGTGCGACTCGCCCGCCGCGAGCGCGACGAACAGCTCCGCGAACGGGACCTCGCGGCCCTCCACGCTGACCCGGACACCGAGGTCGAACCAGTCGTTGTCGCCCGCCACGGCCTCGGTGCGGACACCGACCTGCAGCGACTCGCCCGCCTCGCGGTAGCGGGGCGGCTCCCCCTCCTCCTCCACCACCAGGCGCGGCACGTCGACCAGCCGCGGCAGGGCCTCGGTGGCGAAGCGCATCGTGTCCAGGCCGCGCAGCTCGGTGTGCGCCGACCGACCGGATCCGGTGTCCAGGCCCGGGACCTCGACCCCGAGGTCGCGCACCGCGTCCAGGACGGCCCGCTCCGCGACCCGGTCGCGCAGTGCGTCGTCGGCAGCGGGCGGGTCGACGGGCGTGCGCACGGGCGCGCCGCCGACGTCGTAGGACCACACCCAGTCCAGCCCCAGCTCGTGTCCGTCGCCGAAGGCCGCGCGCAGCACGAGGGTCGGTTCGGACGTGCGGGGAGGTTCGAACGCGCCGTCGGACGAGCAGATCGGCGCGAGGCGGCTCAGCCGCGGGCAGAACTCGGTGCGGAAGCGCTCGAGCTGCCCGTGGGGCACTGGGAGTCTGCGTCCGTCGAGCACCATGCGGCGCAGCCCGGGCGGCGCCGGTGTCGTCAACCGGGCCAGGCCGAACCCGCGGCTGGTCGGGTCGACCGCACCGTCCGGCCCGACCGGGGTGTGCACGACCCCGTGCCCGGACTCCCCGATGAGCAGCAGCGGCGCTTCCGCCCGGCCGGGGCCGGTCGGATCGAGGTGCAGGGCGGGTGCCACCTGCAGCCCGCCGTCGTCGGTGGCCGTGACGTCCAGGCGCAGCTCGGCCCGACGCCGGTGCTCGACCTGGCCGAGCCGCTTGCGGCTGTGCACGATCTGCAGGCCGATCTCGTCGGCCTCCTCCAGCAGCGCCCACAGCCGCGTGCTGTCGAAGCGGTCGAGGTCGATGCTGCGGTCCTCGGGGGCGTAGTAGTAGCGGCTCTGCTGGTCGGTCGAGCGGTACACCGCGTACAGCTCGCTCAGCAGCCGGACGTGCTCGGGGCGGTACTCGTCGGCCTGGTACGGCTGCCCGATCCGACCCCAGGACAACCCGCCGGCCACCCACCCCGTGCGCCCCGGCCGGACGAGCCGAGCCGAGAGCGATGCCGGATCGCCGCCGCGGCCGGAACCAGACCGCACCGACAACTCGATCGCGACGGGCACCGTGCCCGCCGCCGGTCGGTACCCGGGCTCGTCCGGCGCGAGCAGGGCGTCGAGCTCGCGCACCCACGCGTCCTCCCGCTTCGCCGCCTGCGCCGGCCGGCGCGGCGCCTGCGCCAGCGTGACGGCCGCGGCGACGACGTGCGCGCAGTCGATGCCGGTCGGGCACGTGCACTCGCCGCCCAGGAAGACCAGCCTCCCGCCGGCTCCGCGGCGGAACGAGACCTCGACCTCGTGGCACTCGCCGTCGAGACCGCGGACCTCCGCGTAGAGCGTGTCGCCGGCGTCGTCCCACTCCATGTGCAGGACGCCGCGCAGCTTCGCCGCCACGAGGCCCGCCGCGAAGGTGCGGGCGCGCACCTGCGCGGCGATGCTGTCGGCGTCGACGCCGTCGATGGTCACGAGCCGCATGCGCAGCACCTCCAGGAGCGGGCGGGGAGCCGTCCGGGACGGTAGCGGGCCGCACCGACAGGCTGGACCGCCGTCCGGCACGATCACCGACACGGACCGTCAGCAGAGGCACGCCGTTGAACCAGGCGTTGTGGCACGTTGCCACCGTCCGGGACTCACCTGGTGGCCGAGGAGCGCGTCCCGGAGAGAGGGTGTCCCGTCCCGCAGGAACGGGTGGCACCGGTCCGGGCGCCCGCCGCCTCGCGGCGGTCCGGGGCGCACCAGTTACTCCGCGGAGCGGCGCCGATCGCGCACGCTCACCCGCAGACACCGACGTCCAGACGTGCATGACCGAAGCCCACGACCAGATCGTCAGCGCCGCGGGCTCCGCCGAGGAGCGCGACGACCTGGTCGTGGAGCTGCGGAAGATCCGCCGGCTGCTGGAGGCCGATGACCCCGGACCCGTGCCGGTGCGCACACGTTGGCAGCCGGTGCTGGAGGCAAGCACTCGCCGCCCGCTACGAGGACGTCATCCTGTGCCGCCCCAGGGCGACACCATCCCCGCGCGTCGCGCTGAGGGGCACGCGCCGGTGAGGTACTCACTCCTCCTCCCGCAGCACCCGCCCCGGCACGTCCGGGTCGCAGCCGACCCGGGCCAGGCGGGCGCGGATGCTGTTGCGGCTGCGGCCCATGTCCTTGGCGATGGTGCCGATGAGGTCGAAGGCCGGGGTGGTGTCCGCGGAGTTCAGCCAGGCGTCCTTCAGCGTCGTGTCCAGCTCGGCGGTCCACGGCACGCGGCCGTTCATCGGGCCCGGGCGGGGTTTGCGGGGCGGGGCGGGGTCGAGGTCGGAGGTGCCGGCGTGGCGGTCGTCCCAGGCGGCGCGCAGGGCGAGCAGCAGGGACCGGGCGGGGACGTCGAAGGTCGTTCCGCCCGGCGGTGACGGGTCGTCCGGGTTCGCCGTGGACCACGTCAGGCGGGCGGTGTCGCCGTCGACGGACAGGCGCAGGGCGCCGGGGGTGTCGGTGTCGGGCACGGTGTCCAGCACGGTTTCTCTGATCATGCCCACGATCGTGGCGGCCGGGACCGACAGGATCGGGCCCGTTCCCCGAGGTCGGGACGGGGTTGAGTCGATCGGACGATGTGGTGCAACACCCTCCGTAGCGACGTTCGCCTACGTGCTCCCCGCGGCGCCGCCACCACCACCCGCGCCGGTCCCGCTGACCGTGCCGGTCGAGGAGGTGCCCGCGGTGCTGCTGCTGAACGCGACCCACCACGGGAACGCCGCCAGGTGGGCGGCGTCGTCGGCCCGGCCGGAGGCGAACGCCCGCAGCGGCACCCCCGCCTCGGTGGCGTTCTTCAACCGCTCGCCCAGCGCGTCGCCCAGGCCCAGCGCCACCGCGTCGGGGAGGGCGGCGTCCAGGTCGAGGTGGGCGTCCTCGTCCTTCGCCGCGGCCTTGAGGCCGTCGCGGTAGGCCGTCCACGGGACGGCGGCCTCCAGCCCGGCGGGGGTGAGCGCGGGGTAGGTGACCAGCAGCACGAACGCGGTGACCGCGACCGCGAGCAGCGCCACGGCCCCGATCCAGGCCGGCAGCGGCCCGCTGCCCACTCCGGCGAGCAGCATGGCGAAGATCCCGGTCACCAGGCAGATGGCGGCGATCACCGCCAGCAGGCCCCGCGCGAGCGCGGCGCGCGGGTCGAGCCACTTGCGCTCGCGCATCTGGGCCCGCACCGCGTCGCGCACCTGGCCCGACCACGTGGAGACCGAGGCCAGGTGGCTGCTGCGCACGACGCCGTCCTCGGCCTTCTCGGCGAGCCGGTCCCACACCACCCGCTCGACGTCGTCGCGCACGGCGGCGCGGTCGACCAGCCGCACCCGCACCTTGGGCGAGCTCGCCCAGCTGCCCTCGTCCTCGGCCTCGATCGTGACCGCGCCGCGCCCGGCCAGGTCGAGCAGGACGGCCGGCACGACCTGCATGGGCGGGCCGCCGGCGACCAGGGCCCCGCCCAGGGCGGGCGGCAGGTCGTCGGGGCGCTCGGTGATCGGCTCGTGGGTGCTGCGGTGGGTGCGGGAGCGGCCGCGGTGCAGGACCAGCGAGGCGATGAGGCCCACCGCGGCCAGGCCGATCGCGGTCCACGGCAGCCAGCTGCGGGCCGCGTCCGCGGCGAACCGGTCGAACGCGCTGACCGGCGGGCCGGAGCGGATGCTGCTCTCCAGCCGGTCGAGCGCGGCGACGAGGCCGCCGCGCACGTCGCCGTCGCGCAGCGGCGGGATCAGCGCCTCCTCGACGATGTCGCGCTGCTCCCCCTCGGGCACGTTGCCCTCGGCGAAGGCGCGCCCGACGAACAGGCCGGCGCGGGCGTCGGTCGGGTCGTCGGGGTTGCGGTTGACCAGGACGGCCGCGGCCCGGTCCCGGTCGGTCCCGCTGACCCGCGCCCACTCCTGGTGCAGGGCTTCGACCTGGTCGAACGTGTCGTCCGAGTCGGCGTCCAGCGCCCGCACCACCACGACGACGTCCGCTCCGGCCGCACCCAGCCGCGCGACGCGCTCCTCGACGTCGGCGAGCTGGGCGGCGTCGAGCGAGGAGCCGGTCGTGTCGTAGACGTGGCGCGCCGGGTCGAGGTCGCCGAACGACTCGGCGTCCTGGGCCAGGGCCGGTGACCCGACCAGGACGTTCGTCAGGACCAGCAGTGCGAGCACCAGCAGCCGCGCGAGCGGGTGCGCCCGGCTCGTCGATCCGGCGGACGACACGTCCACATCCCCCCTCCGCGCCGCGACCCCGGGCGGCCGCGGCTCCCCGTCATGATCCCGTCGCGGTGGTGTTCCCGCTGGACGGGTGGGGGTAACGCGGATCAGCCCGCGCCCAGCTCCACCTCGGCGTCGCCGGACCGGCACTCGCGGCCGACGTCCGGGTCCCCGCCGCGCACGTCCACCGGGTCGGCGCGGGGGCACGGGTCGGCGGTGGCGTCGGCCCCCAGCTCGACGAGCAGCCGCTCGGCCGGCCCCCGGCCCTCGACGGCGAGCAGCGCCTCCCGGGGGTCGCGCGGGCCGTCGGGCAGCACGGCGCTGCCCAGCAGGACCGTCCGCCGGTCGACGAGCGCGACCCGGCGGGGCCCGTGGTCGGTGCGGACGACGGTGGCCCCGCTCTCGCGCAGGGCGTCGGCGCCGTCGTCGTCGGGGCGCAGGAACGCCTTGACCCGCACGCCGCGCTCCACCGCGGCGCCGACCAGCGGTGCGACCACCCCGGCGGGCCACGGCGACCACAGCCACAGCGAGTCGCGCGCCGCACCCAGCCGGCGCTCCAGCTCGGCGCGCAGGTCGTCTTCGGCGGAGACGTCGAGCGCGGTCGCGGCCCGCCGCAGCGGGTCGCCGACCTCGGCGAGCACCCGGTCGGCGCGGTAGGGCGCCGGCCCGTCCAGGCCGAGCAGTGCCGCCGCGCTCCACGTGCGGGCGTCGCCGCGCTCGACGGCCTGGCGCAGCGCCGCGAGCGGGCCGGTGGCCGCGGCCAGCGCCGTGCCGTCGACCAGGACGTAGAGCCGGCGGCGGGCCCGGGTGACCCCCAGCGCGAAGGCCCGCGCGTCCGGGGCGTGGTCGACCTGGTCGAGCACGGCGGTGTCGAGCGCGCGCCCGCGGAACGCGGTCACCGGGCCGCAGCCGGTCAGCGGGTCGCGGTCGCGCAGCGCGGTGAGGGTCAGCTCGGCCTGCGCGCGCGAGGTCGTCAGCACGCCCGTCACCGGCTCCGACCCCCGCGCCAGCGCCGGGGCGAGCACCAGCCCCGCCATCCACCACGGGTCGCCCGACGGTCCACGCCGGACGGCGGCCAGGTCGGGCAGCGCCGCCACGTCGACCACGACGACCTCGGTCTCGTCCTGCTCGGCGTCGGGCCCGCGCAGCACCTGGTAGCCCAGGTCGTTGACCAGCCGGCGCAGCCCGGCGCCGCCGCGCCACCGCTCCAGCAGCGCCACGCACCCGTCGTGGGCCAGCGCGTCCTGCGGGGTGCCGATCCCGGCGTGGCCGAAGCAGCCGGCCCGCACCCAGGTGCGCACCGCCGGGTGCTCGCTGGTCGCCACCGCGGCGGGCAGGACCGGCCCGGGGAGCAGGACGTCGCCGACGAGGACCGCGGTCTCCCCCGCCCGGCCGAGCACGAGCAGCACCTCGGCCAGCGCCGCCGCCTCCGCCCCGTCGACCAGGACGACGTCGAAGTCGGCCGCGGCGACCGGCTCGCTCCGCGAGCGGGCGAGCGTGGTCGCGACCAGCCCGGCCGCCCCGACGATCTCGGCCTCGGCGTCGGCGCGCAGCGTGCCCGACCGCTCGGCCAGCCTGCGGTGCTCCTCCTCGTGGGCGCTGCGGTCGCCCGCGCTCTGCGCGCGGATGGCGCGCAGGCGCGTCCACCGCTCGTGCAGCGCGGGCAGCCGCTCGCGCTCGATGCGCTCGACGAGGGCGTGGTCGGCGGCGCTCGGCCGGCCCACCTCGTTGGCCTGCTCCATCGCCCGTTCCAGGCGGCGCAGCTCGGACTCGACGGGCTCGAACGCCAGCCACGCCGCCGTGGCCGCGCGCTCGGCGCGGGCGATGGCCCCGTCGAGGCGGCCCAGTCGGGCGGGCGTGGTCGAGCCGATCGCCCGGCGGGCGGCGATGATCTCGTCCCACAGCTCGCGGCGGCGGGCCACGGCGCCCTGCCCGAACGTCTCCACCTCCTGGCCGAGCTGCTTCGCGCGCCTGCGCGAGCGCCCCTCGGCCGCGCGCAGGTCGGCGCGCAGGGCCTCGTCCCGCGCGTCGAGCTCGCGCAGCTCGGCCTGCAGCTCGGGCAGCCGGACCATGGCCCCGCGGGCCACGGCGAGGGAGGCCGCCTCCGCCACGAGCCGGTCGTGCTCGCGGCGGGCGGCGACCACCCGGCCGTAGGCCAGCTCGGCGGCGCGCAACGTGTCCTGGTAGCGGGTCCGCAGCTCCTCGCGGCGGCCGGCGGCGGCGACCCTGGCCGCGGCGGCCCGGTAGCCCTCCGGGTCGTAGCCGTCGAGCCGGGCGGCCAGCTCGCCGATCTCCTCGTCGGTCCCGGCGAGGTCGGTCAGCCTGCGGGCGATCAGCGCCCGGCGCGCGTCGACGTCGGCGGAGACCCGCGCGGCCAGCGCGTCGAGGCGCAGGTCGTCGAGCCCGGGCAGGACCGGGACACCCGCCCGCACGACCTGGCCGCGCCCGGGGCGCATCGAGCGCACGACCTCCAGCAGCACCGAGTCGGCCATGACCGCGGCCGTCGACACCAGCAGGACCCGCTTGCCCGCGCGGAGGAGGTCCTCGGCGGCCCGGGCGAGCACCCGCGTCCGGCCGGTGCCCGGCGGGCTCCAGACCACCCGCAGCCCCGGGCTGCGACAGGCCCGGTAGGCCTCGACCTGTGCGTCCGACAGCCCGGGCGGCGCGGCGGCCTGCGAGGTGGGCGGGCCGTCGAGCCGTCCGGCCGCCAGCGCCTCGGCCAGTGGCGCGTCCCGCAGCTCGCGCAGGCCGTCGAGCAGGCGCTCCACCGCGGCCCGGGGCGTCGCGCTCGGGCTCCACAGCCAGCGCGACCCCGGCGGCACGCCGTCGGGCTCGCGCAGCAGGAGCACGCCGTCGAGCAGGTGGAACCGGTCGACGGGGTGGGCCGTGGACTGCTCGGGCCCCTCCCGCCCGGCCAGCACGAACGGCGGTTCGAGCAGGTCGGCGAGGTCGGGGCGATCACGCAGGTCGAGTCGCAGCCAGCCGTCCTCGGCGGCGGGCGCGGCCTCGCCGCGGCGGGTCCACGGACCGGGCAGCGCCGAGCCCGGGAGCAATCGCAGCCACTCCTCGACCGCCGCGATCGACCCCGCCGTCCACGCCGCCATCCCCGCCCCCGCCCGGCGCCACGGGTGGCGCCCCCCGCTACGAGGGTCCCCGACCGCCCGCGCGATGTCACACCGCCAGTCGTGCGTCCGTCCCCACAGCCATCCGGCCCAGCCCGGCCCGCTCGCCGTGTCGATCACGACGCCGGGCGCGGCAGGCACCCGTCCGAGCCCGCCGGGGGGCGCGCTGCCGTTACCCGCGCGAGATCGACCATTCACCGGTCCCGCCCCGTCGGTCCGAACTGGACGGCGGAATTGATCGTGATCCCCGGTTGACGCGTCCTACTCCCCTCGACCGGCGCCGAGAGATGAATGCTGCGCCCGAGAAGAAACGAGTCCCGGTGTTCGAAGGTTTCAGCAAGGCGTTCGTGCGTGAAGCGATCAACCGCAGCGCGGAGAACGCGGTCGACCGCAGGCGCTTCCTGCGCGCGGCCGGCCTGACCACCGCAGGCATCGTCGGCGGCGGCGCCCTGACCGCGTGTGGGGCCGGCCCTGGCGGCACGGCGGCCATCGGCACGGTCTCCGAGGTGACCGAGGACCCCGCCGTCAGCGACGCCGCGGTGCTCAACTTCGCGCTCAACCTGGAGTACCTCGAAGCGGAGTTCTACCTGCGCGCCGTCACCGGCAAGGGCCTGGAGGACGACCAGATCGACGGCATCGGCAAGGTCGGCGGCGTGACCGGCGGCCGCAAGGTGATGTTCCACGACAAGACGCTCAAGGCGAACGCCACCGAGATCGCCGACGACGAGCGCGCGCACGTCGACTTCCTGCGCACCGCGCTCGGCGACGCCAAAGTCGCCCGGCCCGCGATCGACCTGGACGAGGCGTTCACCGCCGCGGCCATCGCCGCCGGGCTCATCAAGGAGCACGAGAAGTTCGACGCATTCGGCAGCGAGGACAATTTCCTGCTCGCCGCCTTCGTTTTCGAGGACGTCGGCGTGACGGCCTACAAGGGCGCCGCCCCGCTCATCGAGAACAAGACGTTCCTGGAGGCCGCGGCCGGGATCCTGGCCGTCGAGGCGTACCACGCCGGGCTCATCCGGGCGACGCTGCAGGCGCGCGGTGCGGTCGACCTGGCCGACAAGATCTCCGACGCCCGCGACGGCCTCGACGGCGAGGACGACCTCGACCAGGGCCTCACCTTCGAGGACGAGCCCAACATCGTGCCGACCGACGAGAACGCGATCGCGTTCAGCCGCAGCGCCGGCCAGGTGCTCAACATCGTCTACCTCAACCCCGAGAGCGTCACCTCGGGCGGGTTCTTCCCCGAAGGCGTCAACGGCGACATCAACGCCAGCGACGACAACGCCTGAGGTTTCGCCGGGCGCGCCGACCGGACGTCAGGCACCGCGTCCGGTCGGCGCGCCCGTGGCGCCGCACCGAGCCCCGTGCGCGGAACCGGGATCACGCCGGATCCGACGCCCATCGCCCCGATCGGGCGTAGATTCCCCCGGCATGAGGCTCCGCGCGCGGATCGCGACGCTCCTGGGAACATCGGTCCTGGTGCTGGCGGCGGGCGCGGTCCCGGTCGCGGCGCAGGCCGGCCCGCCGGTCGAGGGCTCCACCGGCGGCGGCGACCCGTACTTCCCCGCCGCCGGCAACGGCGGCTACGACGTCGCGCACTACGACCTCGACCTGAGCTACACGCCGCAGACCCGCGCGCTCACCGCGCACGCGGACATCACCGCCACGGCCACGGCCGGCCTGCGCAGCTTCAGCCTCGACCTGCGCGCCCTCGAGGTCACCTCGGTGACCGTGGACGGCACCCCGGCCGCCCACACCCACGGGTCGGGCGAGCTGGTCGTCACGCCGGCGGAGCCGCTGGAGTCCGGTGCCGAGTTCGTCGTCGGCGTCGACTACGGCGGCACGACCGGACGTCCCGAGGACGCCACCGGCGCCCTCTACGGCTGGGTCTCCTTCGACGACGGCGCCTTCGTGGCCAACGAGCCCGAGGGCGCATCGACCTGGTTCCCGGTCAACGACACCCCCGTCGACAAGGCCACCTACTCGTTCGAGATCGACGTGCCGGAGGGCACGGCCGCGATCGCCAACGGCCTGCCGGGTGAGCCCACCACCGCCGAGGGCCGCACCACCTACACCTGGGAGGCCGACGACCCCCAGGCCAGCTACCTGGCCACCGCCTCGACCGGCGACTACCTCCTCACCGAGGACACCGGCCCGGGCGGGCTGCCGATCGTCAACGCCGTCGACGCCGACCTCGACCAGGCCGCCGCGGCCGCCGTGCTGGCGACGCAGCCCGCGATGATCGAGTACTTCGAGTCGGTCTTCGGCCCGTACCCCTTCGGCTCCTACGGCGCCATCGTCGACGACGACGAGGAGCCCGGGTACGCCCTGGAGACCCAGACCCGCCCCATCTACTCGGGCGTCCCGACCGAGAGCACGGTGGCCCACGAGCTGGCCCACCAGTGGTTCGGCAACAAGGTGACCCCGGCGCTGTGGGAGGACATCTGGCTCAACGAGGGCTTCGCCACCTACGCCGAGTGGCTGTGGGCGCAGAACACCGGCGGCCCGACGCCGCAGCAGCAGTTCGACGAGGCCTTCGCCGTCCCCGCCGACGACCCGTTCTGGACGGTGCCGCCTGCCGACCCGGGCGCGCCGAACCTCTTCGACGCCGCCGTCTACAACCGGGGCGCGATGGCGCTGCAGGCGCTGCGCGTGACGATCGGCGACGACGCCTTCGCGCAGGTGCTGCGCCAGTGGGCCGACCGCGACGAGCTCACCCCGGTGCGCACCGACGACCTGCGTGAGCTCGCCGAGGAGATCTCCGGCCAGGACCTCGAGGCGCTCTTCCAGGCCTGGCTGCGCACGCCGGCGAAGCCCGCCGCCCCCACCCCCGCCTGATCCGGTCAGCGGGGGGCGAGGGCGTCGGCGAGGACGTCGGGCTGCTGCAGGTAGACCTCGTGGTCCTTGGCGTCCTCGACGACCAGCGGCGCACGTCCGACGAGCTCGGCGAGCCGCTCGGCGATCATCGCGTGCAGCGGGCTGGTGCCCCCGCCGACGGCGATGACCACTCGGTCGGCGGGCAGCTCACCGGCGGCGAAGCGGTGCCGGGTGATGATCCGGGCGTCGTCGCGCAGGGCGGCCTCGGCGTTGACGGTCTGCAGGCGCACCGCCTCGGACGCCATGTCGGCGCGGCCCTCGGACAGCACGTCCAGCATCACCGCGTAGGCACCCGCCCAGTCGTCGGGGTGGGCCTGCAGGTGCGCGTCGATGGGCGCCACGACCTGGGCGTGCAGGGCGTCGGCGTCCGGTAGCACGCCGAGCGCCGCCGGCTCCCAGGCGATCGCCTCGGTCACGACGTCCGGGTGCCGCGCGGCCAGCGCCAGCGCGATCACGCCGCCGGAGCTGAACCCCAGCACCGTCGCCGGTGCGGCGCCGAGTCCGCGCAGCAGCGCGGCCGCGTCGTCGACGTGCGCGGCGACGCCGCCGTCGGGCCAGCCGGTGCGGGTGCTCGCGCCGGTGCCGCGACGGCTGTACCAGAGCACCCGGCGGCCGCGGGCGGCGAACGCCTCGGCCTGCGGGGCCAGCATGTCGACGTCCTCGGCCGCCCCGTGCACGAGCAGCAGCGGACGACCCTCCCCGGTCACGCGGTGGTCCAGCTCCATCGGGTCCCCCTGGATCATTCGATTAACTGCGACTATATTGAATATAGGCTAGGTTGGGTGGATGACGTCAAGGGCTTACGACGCGAGCGGGCGCCGCGAACAGGCCCGGGCCAACCGGGCCCGCGTGCTGGACACGGCCCGGGAGCTGTTCGTCGCCGACGGCTACACCGCCACGTCGATCGCGAGCATCGCCAAGGCCGCCGGGGTGTCGACCCCGACCGTGTTCGCCGCGTTCACCTCCAAGGCGAACCTGCTCAAGGAGGCCGCGGAGTCGATGCTGGTCGGCGACGCCGAGCCGGTGCCGCTGGCCCAGCGCCCGCAGATGCGCCGGGTGTACGAGGCGCCCTCGGCCGCCGAGGTCGTGGCCCGGCTCGCCGAGTTCGCCGCCGACGCCGCTCCGCGCGCGTACCCGATCTACTCCGCGGTCTTCGCCGCCGCCGACACCGACCCGCAGATCGCCGCCATCGTGCGCACCTTCGACGACCAGCGCCTGGTCGGCGCCGGCCACCTGGCCGACGCCGTGTGCCGGCACCTGCCCGACGGTCCGGCCCGCCACGCCGAGCTCCGCGACGTGATCTGGTCGCTGACCTCGCTGCACCTCTACGGTCAGCTGGTCGTCCAGCGCGGCTGGCCGGTGCGCCGCTACGGCGACTGGATCGCCCGGGTGCTCACCGCCTCGCTGCCCACCCCCTGAACCGCCGGGAGCCCGAGATGCCCCAGATCCTGGTCCTGAGCAGCGACGACGTGGCCGAGCTGCTCGACCTCGACGCCCTGCTGCCCGCGCTCGCCGAGGCGTTCCGGCGGTTCAGCGCGGGCGGGACGAGCGCACCGCCGCGCACCGGCGCCTTCGCCGGGGCCGGCGTGCTCGCCGCGATGCCCGCCCACCTGCCCGGCGCCGGGCTCACCGTCAAGCTGGTGTCGGTCTTCCCCGACAACCACGACCACGGCCTGCCCTCGCACCAGGCGCTGATCGCCGTGTTCGACGACGCCACCGGCACGCCGCTGGCCCTCATGGACGGCACGCGCATCACCACCGCGCGCACCGGCGCCGCGGCCGCCGTCGCCGCCGACGCGCTGGCCCGCCCCGACGCCGGGGTGCTGGCGATCCTCGGCGCCGGCGTGCAGGGCGGCTCGCACCTGGACGCCTTCGACCGCATCCGCGACTTCGCCGAGATCCGCATCGCCTCGCGCACCGCCGCGCACGCGTCCGCCCTCGCCGCACAGCACCCGAGGGCGCGGGCGGTCGGCTCGTTCGAGGAGGCCGTGCGCGGCGCCGACGTCGTCTGCTGCTGCACCGACGCCCGCGAGCCCGTGCTGCGGACGTCCTGGCTGAGCCCGGGCGCGCACGTCGGGTCGGTGGGCGGCAGCTTCGGCCCGGAGCTGCCCCCCGACCTGCTCGCCGACCGGCGGGTGTTCGTCGAGTGGCGCGGTGCCGCGACCAACCCGTCGCCCGCGGGCGCGCACGAGCTGCAGGGCCTCGACCCGGCGGCGGTCACCGAGATCGGCGAGGTGCTGGCCGGGACGGCGCGCGGACGGACCTCCGACGAGGAGATCACCGTCTACAAGTCCACCGGGCACGCCGTCGAGGACGCCGCCGCGGCCCGGCTCGTGCTGGACCGCGCCCGGGCCACCGGCCGCGGCACCACGGTGAGCCTGTAACCACCGCACCGAATGCGACGATCGGCGCTACCGGCGGTCACCGCCCGGCTGCACACTGCCCGGATGCTGTTCATCGGCGGCTCCGACGAGGGCATCGGGAACCACGCCGGCTTCGTCGTCGGCCGGTACCGCGACGGCGCCCTCTCCGACGCCTGGACCGACGTCACCCGCTGCGCCCCCGGCACGTTCACGGCCTTGCTGCCGGCCTGCCGGTGCGGGTGGCGGGGGCGGGCGCAGCAGCCCGACGACGCCGGCGCGCTCCGCTGCCGTCGGGAGTGGACCCGCGAGCACCTCCAGCACGTCGTCCCGACCCGGCACGCTCCGTCGCACCAGCGGTAGCACGTGGGAAGAGCCTCCATCGGAGATCGACGAAGCGGTGCGCGGGAGGCCCGGTAGTGCAACCATTCAGCGTGCTCAACTACCCGCCGCAGACCATCGCCTACCCGGCCCCTGGCTCACGGCCGTACGGACGCCTGCCGGAGAGCCTTCCGCCGCACGTCATCGTCCTGTTCGGAGCTACCGGCGATCTGGCGCGGCGCAAGCTGCTGCCGGGGCTCGCGCACCTGGCGACCTCGGCCCTCACCCCCAACATCCGGGTGGTGGGCTCGTCGCTCGAGGAGATGTCCGACGACGAGTTCCGGCAGTTCGCCCGCAGCGCGATCACCGAGTTCGGCAAGCACCGGCTGACCGACGAGCAGTGGAACGCGTTCGCCGCGAACCTGCGCTACTGCTGCAGCAAGTCCGGGTCGGAGACGCTGGCCGGGGCCGTGGCCGAGGCCGAGCGCGAGTTGGGCGACGGCCAGGAGGTGCACCGGCTGCACTACCTCAGCATCCCGCCCAAGGCCGCCCGCGAGGTCATCACCCTGCTGCACGACGCCAAGCTGGTCGACCGCGCGCGGGTGGTGATGGAGAAGCCGTTCGGCACCGACCTGGAGAGCGCGGTCGCCCTCAACCGGTTCGTGCACCTCACCTTCGACGAGAGCCAGATCTTCCGGATCGACCACTTCCTGGGCAAGGAGGCCGCGCTCAACGTACTGGCGCTGCGCTTCGCCAACGGGCTGTTCGAGCCGATCTGGAACCGCAACTTCATCGACCACATCCAGATCGACGTCCCCGAGACCCTCGGCCTCGACCGGCGCGCCGACTTCTACGAGGCCACCGGCGCCTACAAGGACATGGTCGTCACCCACCTGTTCCAGATCATGGCGTTCGTGGCGATGGAGCCGCCGACGGCGCTGGAACCGCGGGCGATCAGCGAGGAGAAGAACAAGGTCTTCCGGTCGCTGCTGCCGATCATGCCCACCGACGTGGTGCGCGGGCAGTTCGGCGGCTACCGCGAACTGGAGGGCGTGGCCCGCGACTCGGACACCGAGACCTTCATCGCGCTGCGCGCCTTCCTGGACAACTGGCGCTGGGCGGGCGTGCCGTTCTACCTGCGCACCGGCAAGCGCCTCGCGGAGGGCCAGCGGATCATCTCGATCGCGTTCAAGGAGGCCCCGCGGTCGATGTTCCCGGCGGACTCCGGCGTGGGCCAGGCCGGCCCCGACCACCTGACGTTCGACCTGGCCGACGAGTCTCGGATCTCGCTGTCCTACTACGGCAAGCGACCCGGGCCGGGCATGAAGCTGGACAAGCTGAGCATGCAGTTCTCCACCCAGGAGACCGACCGCGCCGGCGACGTCCTGGAGGCCTACGAGCGGCTGATGCTCGACGCCATGCGCGGCGACCACACGCTGTTCACCACCGCCGACGGCATCGAGAGCCTGTGGGAGCGCTCAGAGCCGCTGCTGCAGAACCCGCCGCCGGTCAAGTCGTACCCGCCGGGCAGCTGGGGCCCGAACGCCATCCACCAGCTGATCGTCCCGCACGCCTGGCGGCTGCCGTTCGAGCGGTCGTGGCGGGAGAAGCGGTAGGGGCACCGACCAGGCACGGTGGCGGGGGGGGCCCCCCCCCCCCCCGCGCGCCCCCCCCCGCGGGGGGGGGGGGGGGGGGCCCCCCCCCCCGCACGGGGGCGGCCCCCCCCCCCCCCGCGGCGGCTCACCGCCGCGGGTCGTGGTGGACCGGATCGAACTCGCCCGACCGCACACCGTCGAGAAACGCCCGCCATTCGGGGACACTGAAATCGAGGACGACTGCGCGCCGATTCTTGGAATCACGCACCAATGCGTGACCCAGCAACAGCTTGACTTCCACGCAGTTATCCGTGTCGCTGTACGAGCTCTTTCGCCAGCCAGACCCCTCACCGCCCACCGACAGCCCTCCCAGTCAGCAGGAGCCGTGCCCGCGGCACATGTGCAGTGACCACACGGCTCCCGACCCCCGCACTCCCAGGCGAGCGTATGCACCCGCACAGGGCAATGCCACCGCTGAGCGGGGGCTTCGCAACCGAGGACCCCGGTTCAGAGCATCGAGATGTGCGCTGTCCGGAGGCTCGTCACCCGCACCCTTGACACGGTGGGTGCGGCACGGTAGTGACTGCTCTTGTCGGCTAGGACGTCAGGTGGAACCTCCCGAGAAGCTGTCGATCGCACGGTCGAAATACGTGCGGAACGCCTTGGCGGGTGCCGCGATGTCCTCGAGGGCGAAGAACTTCTCCTGGTAGTCGGCCGTCAGCGCGAGGTCGTCGCTGAACGACGAGGTGCCTCGCGAGTGTTCGAGGAAGACCACGTCCGGGTCCGCGACATCGGGGAACTCCATGTGCACGTACGGACCACGCATACCGTCGTGCGCATTCAGCTCGAAGGGCAGGACCCTGATGGACGCGACGCCGTTGTCGTTGAGCGCGAGCAGGTGCTCCAACTGGCTGCGCATCACCTCGACGCCGCCGACCGCCTGCCGGAAGACGGCTTCGCCGAGCAGGACGAATACCTCCGGCCGAGTCTCGCGCTCGAGCAGCTCCTGGCGGTTGCGCCTGCTCTCGACGATCCGGTCGATCTCCTCGGAGCTGATCTTGCTGGAGGACTGCAGAATCGCCCGGGTGTACTCCTCGGTCTGCAGCAGACCCGGGACCAGGAGCGGCTCGACCTGCCGGATGAGGGATGCGGACGCCTCGTAGCCGTAGTACTTGATCGTGTCGGGAGACAGGACGTCGCGGAACTCGGCGAACGGCTGGCGCTTCGAGCCCTGCGCCATCTCGGTGAGCGCCGCGAGTTGCTCCTCGTCGGCCAACCCGTACAGCGCGGCGAGGGCCCTCAGGTCGGTGACCGTGATGCCGACCTGACCGCTCTCGATCCGGATCACCTTGGACGGCGACCAGTACAACGCCTGGGCGACGTCGCGCTGGGTCTTGCCAGCGGCCGTCCGAAGGCGCTTCAGCTCGACTCTGAGCCTGCGTCGCATTGCCGCGGGGTCTTCCAATTCCGTTCCGTTCTCCTCGTGACCGGGCCGCAGCCCGGCCACCCCATGGGGAGATCACCGACCGCCTCGTCGAGGTGGTCGGTGATCCTGCCAGTCGGCTGCTGCATGTCGTTCCGCAGCGACCGGATCGTTACCCGTCAACCAGCGCTCAGCGTGACGCTTGGCACAAGTTGCAACATAGCACTATGCTGCCAGCATGCCGCCATCAAGTGACTCGACACCCAGCGTACCGCCACGGCGCTGGGTGCGTCGTGGTGGCGTGCACCAAGCTACTCGACAGGATGAACACCCATGTGACCGGCCTCCACCTGGCAGTTCCCGGGCCGCTGGGTTGCTTCGCGGAAGGCCCGGAACCAGCCGAGGAGTGGGAAGAATGCCGAACAGCCCTGCCCGCGGCGCGAACCGTGGTCCGGCCGCCGAGGAGCCGCACCCGGTCCTGCGGTACCTGACCGACGGCGGTCGTCAGGAGTGGCAGAACGCGCTCGCCCGCTACGACCGCGAACTGGCCGGCGAGCTCGGCCGGCGGGCGGCACCCGTCCTCGACAGCGGCCGCACGCCCGAGCTGACCTCAGCCGACGTGTCAGCGGCGGTGGCCGCGTTCGAGGACCGCCTGCGGGCCGAGCCGCCCGCGGCGGAGGAGCCCGGTTCCCGCTCGTCGCTCTGGGCGGCGATCACGCTGACGCTGGCGTCGGTCGGCATCGGCGTCATGCCGAACTTCCTGGGCGACCAACCCTGGCAGTACGTCCTGTTCGTGGTGCTGATCATCGTCGGGGTCGTCGGGCTGGTGCTGACCTGGGTGGCCGGCACGAGCGGGCGCCGGCGTGCGACGCGCGGCGGCACCCAGGGACCTCCCGGCCCATCCGGCCACAACACCTGAATCGAGCGGCGCCATGCTCATCGCGGTCGTGATCGTCGGACTCGTCCTGCTGGTCGTGCTCGCCGTCCTGGTCGGCGTGGAGTCGCGGCGGCGCGGTGAGATCCGTTCCGGTGCCGGGTGGCACAACGACGAGGAGCGGCTGGACTAGCGCCCGAGCGCCGGTGCGGCTGCCACGCCTCAGGGGCGGGCCCACTGCATCAGCAGCATCCGCAGTGCGGTGACCAGCGGGAGCGGCTGGTCGAGCATCGGGTGGTGGCCCGCGTCGGGGAGCTCGACGATCGGCACCCGGTGCCCGAGCAGGGCGTCGATCTCGGCGGCCATCGACGGCGGCACCAGACCGAACTCGGTCCGGATGAACGCGGCCCGGCAGCGCAGCTGGGGCAGCATCTCGCGCAGCAGCCGGCGCCTGCCGAACATCGTCGGGTCGAACTTCCAGGTCCAGCCGCCGTCGGCGGTCTGAACGGACTGCTCGGCGATGTGGCGGCGCACGTAGGGCAGCAGCACGTCCTGCTCGGGCATCGTACGGAACCGCTCGACCATCTCCTCCCGGGACGGGTAGACCCGGGTCTGCCTGCGGCGCCTGCGCAGGCCGTCCTCCTCCGGGGGCTGGTCGTTCAGCGGGGAGTCGATGATGGCGATGCCGTCGACCCGGTCGCCGTGCTCCACCCCGACCTGGGCCGCGACCCAGCCACCCATGCTGTGCCCGACGACGAGCGGCGCCCCGGTGATGCCCCCGGCCGCGGCGGCGGCCAGCACCTCGTCGGCCCAGATCCGCATGTCGTAGTCGGGGCGCCGGCCGCTGTCGCCGTGCCCGCTCAGGTCGAGCGCGACGACCCGGTGGGTCTCGGCGAAGAACGGGGCGATGTGGTCCCACCAGCCCGAGTGCGCGGCGCCGCCGTGCACCAGCACCAGCCCCGGCAGCTCCGCGGATCCCCAGCAGCGCAGGTGCACGCGACAGCCCTCGACGGTGGTGTCGAGGTGCCGCGGCGCGACGGCGAGCGCGGTGCGGAACCAGCGCGGGGCGTCGGTCGCCGCGGCCGGCGGGGCCGACGGGCTCGGGGGTGGGGTCATGGCGGTCTCCTCGGTGCACCGCAGTTCTACCCGACCCGACGGCGCCGGTCCGGGCCGACGGGTGTGGCGCCGGGCACGGCGGTCAGGGCCCGAGGTCCCACAGCAGCCGGTAGTACGCCGTGCGCCGGGGGTCGGGCTCGACGCCGTACGCGTCGAGCAGGGTGCGCTCCCACCCGTCGCCGTAGTTCCACTGCGTGCTCCAGGTGGCCACCGCGAGGTCGGCCCAGCGGTCGGCGACGCCGAGGGCGCCGAGGTCGACGTGGCCGCTCCAGGCGCCGTCGTCGGTCAGCAGGGTGTTGGGCGCGCAGGCGTCGCCGTGGCAGACGACGGCGCGGTCGACCGGGGGTGGTTCGGCCACGGCGGCGAGCGCCGCGGCCACGTCGATGTCCCGATGGCTCGCGTGCCACCGGGCCGGGTCCAGCTCCGCGGACCTGCGGTGCGCCGACGCGACCCGGTCCGCCGCCGACCAGGTGAACGGGCACCGGTCCACCGGCAGGGCGTCGTGCAGGGCGCGCAGCCCGCGTCCGAGTGCGGTGACCGCGGTGCGCGGGTCGGCCTTCCAGCGCGGCTCGACCGCGTTGCCGCCCGGCAGCGCGGCGGTGACCATCCACTCGCCGGCGGCGTCGCGGCCGTGCTCGACGACCTCGGGCACCGGCGTGAACGGGGCGGCCCAGCTCAGCCGGGCCACCTCGCCGGCCAGCGGCGGGAGGCCGGCACCGGCGGGCGACCACTTCACGTAGTGCGGACCGATCCGGAACGTCGTGCCGCCCAGCTCGTTGACCCACACCACCTCGGGCGCCCGACCCCGCGCCATCGCGGCGACGACCGCCGGTACGGCGACCGGCTCGTCGGGACGTCCGGTGAGCGGCTGCACACCGGTCACCCTGCCACCGGGCACCAGCGGTTCGCCGGTTCGTACGGCCGGGCGGCGGCCGCGATTCGCGGCCCCGGGCACGTGGACCCGGCGAGCGCCCCGTTCGAGGGAGTCAGGCCCGGGCTCGGCGCACGGCCGTCGTCGCGATCAGGGCGGCCCGGCCAGCCAGCCGACGACCAGCGCGGCAGTCGGCAGGGTCGCCCTGCTGGGCGTGTCCGAGCTGCTCACGGCTCCCTCACTCACGGTCGCGGGACGCTTTCACCCGGCCGGACCAGCCGACGCGGCGCGCCCGGGCACGAGCTGTACGAGCGCGTGCGTGCCGGCGATCCGCCAGTCCGGCGCGCGGCGGTCGAGCTCGGCCGTCCTGGCCTCCGGCACGCCGACCACGACCTCCGACTCCAGGGTGCGCAGCGCGACGACCGGGCCGGGCAGGTGGGCGGTGGCGTGGGCGAGCCCGGTGCCGGGCGGCCAGGCCCGGTCGCCGACCAGCCGCCGGTAGTTGAGGTCGCCCTTGAGGATCGTCAGGCCGGCCCCGGAGACGTCGGCGGCCAGCTCGCCCGCCATGGCGTCGAAGCCGAGCGGGCCGACGTGGAACCAGCTGGTGCGCAGCCGGATGCGCCCGCCGCGGAAGGCCTCCCGCAGCCGGCGGGCCGCGGTCGCGGCGTAGCCGCCCGCGTCGCCGAGCCTGCGCAGCGCCGCCGCCACGTCGGACGCGGTCGCGTCGACCACGTGGAACGGCACGGGCCGCACGTGCAGCAGCACCTCCCCGGCCCGCCCGGACTCCAGCAGCTCGTCGACCAGCAGGAGATCGGCCAGCAGCTCGCGCCCGGCGTTGTCGACCACCAGGCACACCACGGCCGGCCCAGCCGCCAGCAGCTCCCACAGCGCCGCGCTGTCGTCGACGACGAGGGTCGGGTCGGGCTCGTCGGCGGCTCCGTCGGGCCCGAACCGGGCCGAGTGCGCCGCCACGCCGAGGTCGGCGCGGGCCCCCCGGACGGCGGCCATCAGCAGCGCCCGTGCGCGGCGGTCGGGATCGACGTCGGTGACCCAGTCCAGCTCGGCGAGCTCGGCCTGCAGCAGCGGGTCGACCAGTTGGGCCGTCTTCAGGTGGGCGAAGGGGTCGAGCCAGTGCCACGGTCCGGGCACGAAGAAGTCGACCGCGGCGAGCAGCCTGCGGTGGAAGAAGGTCTCCGCCCACAGCAGCGGCACCTCGTCCCAGGCCTTCCCGACGTGGCCCTTGCCCCACTCGCGCCAGGTGGCGGTGTCCGGGCCGTCGTCGGTGAGGGGGCCGACGGCGCCGGACAGCTCGGCGACGAGCCGGTCGAGCGCTCCGGTCTGCTCGGGCAGGTACGGGTTGGCGTTGCGGGCCTGCTCGGCGGCTCGCGGCAGCCGCCGGTGCACGACGGTCCAGCCGAAGGAGGCCGGGTCGGCCGCGGTCAGCACGGGGGGCTCGGGGGCCGACTCCCGGGCGGCACGCGCGGCCGCGCCGGGAACGAGGTGCCGCACCCGTCCGCCCTCCTCGCCGTCCGCCACCGCGGCGGCCCGTTCCGGGCACGCTACCGGCCCACGGCGACGCCTTGTGTGCCGGATGCAGCGGATCGCATCGATCCCTCGGGGGTCACCGGCGGCGGGCGAGCGCGATGGCGTACCGCCACCGCTGGTCGATCCACTCGTGCTCGACGTCCATGCCGAGCGCGGCGATCTCGGCCGCGAGCCGGTCGCGGTCGAACTTGGCCGAGAACCCGACGTTGATCGAGCCGCCGCGGGCGAGGTCCAGCTCGAGGTCCAGGCCGGGCAGCCGGACCCGCTGCTCGCGCAGGACGTGGAGGTGGCCCTCGACCATGCCGGTGCCCGGGTCGAAGCGGGCCAGGGGCCGGAACCGGTCGACGTCGAAGTCGGCGCCGAAGCGGCGGTTGAGGTGGGTCAGGTGGTTGAGTCGGAACCCGGCGAAGGCGTCGTGGCCGGGCGGGTCGTTGTAGGCGGTCTCGAGCACGTCCGCGGGCTTGAGCAGGTCGACCGAGAACAGGAACCCGTCGCCGGGGCGCAGGGTGGCGGCGATGTCGGCCAGCAGGTCGGCGCGCTCGGCGTCGGTGGCGTTGCCCATGTTGCTGCCCAGGAACGCCACCACCAGCCGGCCGTCGCGGTCGGCGGAGCGCAGGTGCGCGAGCCCCTGCTCGTAGCGGCCCCACAGCCCGACGACGTCCAGGCCCGGCACCTGCTCGACGAGCGCGCGCCCGCTCGCCTCCAGCATCTCGCGGCTGACGTCGATCGGCAGGTAGGTCAGCGGTCGGTGGCGCGCGGCGGCACCGAGCAGCACGGCGGTCTTCTTGGCGCTGCCGCTGCCCATCTCGGCGAGCATGTCCGTGTCGAGGCGGGCGGCGATGTCGTCGGCGTGCCGGCGCAGCAGGTCCCACTCCACGCGGGTCAGGTAGTAGGTCGGCAGCTCGGTGATGGCCTCGAACAGCTGCGACCCGCGCTCGTCGTAGCCGAAGACGGGCGGGATGCGGGGCACCGGTTCGGCCAGCGCGGCGCGCAGGGCGGTGCCGTCGTCCCAGAAGGCGTCGCCGGTGTCGACCGGGACGACACGTACGGTTCGGGCGGCATCCTCGGGTCGCACCATCCGGGCGGGTACCCGCCCAGCGGGCGAGGATGCAGTTTGATCGTGCCCGGGCCGGGCACTGATCCTCGTGCTTCTTCTTCGCCCGCCCGGCGTCTACCGGGCAGACCGCGACACCGCTCTGCTCGTCGACGTGCTCCGGGCGGGGGTGCGGCCCCCCCCCGTGCGCGCCGTCGCCCCCGGCCCGGGCGCGGGGGCCGGGGCCGCCGCCGGGGCCGGGGCCGCGTCGGTCACCGCCGTCGACCTGTCCCGCCGCTCGGCCGCCGCGACCTGGCTCAACGCCCGGTTGCACCGGGCCTCGGTCCGGGTGCGCCGCGGCGACCTGTTCGAGCCGGTCCGCGGACGGCGCTTCGAGGTCGTCGTCGCGAACCCGCCCTACGTGCCCGCCGAGCGCGAGGCACCCGCCCGCTACGGCATCGCCCGCTGCTGGGACGGCGGCCGCGACGGCCGGCTGCTGCTCGACCGCCTGACCTCCGGGCTGCCCGACGTGCTGACGGCGGACGGGCGGGCGCTCGTCGTGCAGTCCGAGGTGTGCGGGGAGGACGCCACCCTGGACGCGATGGCCGCGGCCGGGCTGACCGGCGAGGTGGTGGCCCGCGCGGCGATCCCGTTCGGGCCGGTCATGCGGGCGAGGGCGGCGCTGCTGGAGGCCCAGGGCATGATCGTGCCCGGCCAGCACGTCGAGGAGATCGTCGTCATCGAGGGCCGGATGCCGGGGGCGCAGCGGTGAGCGGGCGCAACCGGGTGGAGATCACCGGGGAGGGCCCGGTGCTGGTCAACGGCCCGGTCGACGTCACCGGCCCGGACGGCGAGGTCGTGCGGTCGGAGCGGTCGGTCACCGCGCTGTGCACTTGCCGGCGCAGCCGCCGCTTCCCGTTCTGCGACACCAGCCACCGCGACCGGGAGCGGCGCGCCCACCGGGGTGGTGGGTCACGATGACCCTGACCCGGCAGGCCCCCGCCCCGTCCACCACCGAGCCCGCCCTGCCCGCGCCCCGCGGGCCGCTCTCCGCCGCGGTGCTGGACGCGCTGCGCACCGGCGGGCGACCCGGCGGCGCGCTCGACGCGGTCCCCGACGACGTCTACGGCGAGGACGCGCAGCTGACCCTCTACTGCCTCTACGAGCTGCACTACCGCGGCTTCGCGGGCGTCGACCCGGAGCGCGAGTGGGACCCCGAGCTGCTGACGGTGCGCCGCGACCTGGAGCGCGCGTTCCTGGCCCGGCTGCGGGAGGACGCCCCGGTCGACGACGTGCGCGGGCCCGCCGACGTCGACGCCGAGATGGCCGGGCTGCTCACCGAGCCGACCGACGCCGACGGCACCGGGGTCTCCCACCACCTGCTGCGCGACGGTGAGCCGTGGCAGTTCCGGGAGTACCTGGCGCACCGGTCGATGTACCACCTCAAGGAGGCCGACCCGCAGGCGTGGGTGATCCCCCGGCTGCACGGGGCGGCGAAGGCCGCACTGGTCACCGTGGAGCACGACGAGTACGGCTCCGGCGACCCGGAGCGGGTGCACGCGCGGCTGTTCGCCGCGATGATGCGCGCCGCGGGCCTCGACGACGGCTACGGCGCCTACCTGGACCTGGCCCCCGCCGAGACCCTCGCCGAGGTCACCCTGATGTCGATGTTCGGGTTGCACCGGGCGCTGCGGGGCGCGCTGGTCGGGCAGTTCGCGGCCGTCGAGCTGACCTCGTCGCCCGGGTCCGACCGGCTCGTGCGGGCGATCGCGCGGATGGGCCTCGGCCCGGAGGTGGCCGAGTTCTACGCCGAGCACGTCGAGGCCGACGCGGTGCACGAGCAGCTGGTGCGCCGCGGGGTGATCCGCCCGCTGCTGGCCGCCGAGCCGGAGCTGGCCGCCGACGTGGTGTTCGGGGTGCGGGCGAGCTCGTTCCTGGCCGAGCGGCTCGAGCGCAGGCTGCTCGGGGCCTGGGGGGCTCGGGCCACGTCGTTGCGCGAGCCCCTTCCGCCCATCGGCTGACACGCACTGCCACAGCCGTCGAGAACGAAGCTGCCGTGATTTTGGACCGGTCCAATCGACGACAACTTCGTTCTCGACGGGAGGGGTCAGCCCTGCACGCGCAGGTCGGCCTTGGCGACCTCGACGTGGGCCGCCTCCCGGACGAGCTGGTCGGCGCCCTCGGCGGCGTCCACCCCCATCCGCTCGGCGAAGTCGGGCGGGGGGTCGCTCGGTCACCCGGGTGGATCCGGCCGGTGCGGAGTTCGGACTGCTCATCGTGGTGGTTCTCCTTCGGATGGTGACGTCGTCCCCACCGTTTCCCGCCGGGCAGACCGCAACAGCGCAGCGTCATCGATCCTGTGGAGTAGTAGACGACCCCTCGGGGTGGGTTTGTTTGACCCCGTACCTCCCCGGGCACGTCCGACGGCGGCACCAGCGAGGTACCGGGGAGCGGGAACCGCATGCGGATAGTGATCACCGGGGCGAGCGGGAACGTGGGCACCGCCCTGCTCGACCGGCTGGCCGACGGGGACGACCACGAGGTGGTCGGGGTGTGCCGGCGACCGCCCGCGCCTGCTGCGCCCTACGACGTGGCGTCGTGGGTCGCGCTGGACCTGGCCGGGCCCGACGCCTCCCTCGCGCTGCGGCCCGTGCTGCGCGGCGCCGACGCCGTCGTGCACCTCGCCTGGGGGTTCCAGCCCTCGCACGACACCGACTACCTCGACCGGACCGGCGTCGAGGGCACCCGCGCCGTGCTGAACGCCGCCGAGGCCGAGGGCGTGCCGCACCTGGTGCACATGTCCTCGGCCGGGGCGTACTCCCCCGGGCCGGACGACCCGGGCCCGGACGCCACCCGCGTCACCGAGGCCTGGCCCACCGACGGCATCGACTCCCTGGCCTACAGCACCGAGAAGGTCGCCGCCGAACGCCTGCTCGACGACCACGAGCGGTCCCACCCCGACGGCGTCGCCGTGGCCCGGCTGCGCCCGGGGCTCATCGTGCAGCGACGAGCGGCGAGCGCCCTGCTGCGCTACGGGCTGCCCGCGTACCTGCCGGCCGCGCTGCTGGGGTACGTCCCGCTGCTGCCGCTGGACCGGGGGCTGTCCATCCCCCTGGTGCACGCCTCCGACGTCGCCGACGCGATCGTGCGGGTGCTCGAACGGCGGGCCACCGGGGCGTTCAACCTCGCCGCCGACCCGCCGGTCACCCGCGACCTGATCGCCGACGTGCTCGGCGCCCCCGCCGTGCACGTGCCGCGGGGGGTGCTGCGCGCGGCCACGGCGCTGGGCTGGCGGACGCACCTGCAGCCGCTCGCCCCGGGCTGGATCGACCTGGCGTTCGCCGTGCCGCTGCTGGACACCGGCCGGGCCCGCCGGGAGCTGGGCTGGGACCCCGCGATCGACTCCCGCACGGCGCTGGCCGAGGTGCTCGCCGGGATGGCCGAGGCCGCCTGGGCCCCGAGCCCGCCGTTGCGCAGGCGCTCGGTCCACCGGGAGCTGGCCTCCCTCGTCCGGCACGGCCCGGTGACGGAGCGCAGTCGACCCTGACCCCGTTCGGCGTAACCCGTGATCGATGAAGATTCTGCATTCGATATGAGTGGGTGGACCGGACGAGGGTATCCCTACGAACGTCCGGGTCAGCAGCAGCAGCGGCGGAAGAACTGCCCGGGAATCGACTGACGACCGCCACAAACGCACTTGGGAAGGACGTGGGATTCTCGATGTTCACGCAGGACCAGATCCGCAGCCTGGTGGGGGCCACCGCCTACGACAGCGACGGCGACAAGATCGGCAAGGTCGGGCACGTCTACTTCGACGACCAGACCGACCAGCCCAAGTGGATCACCGTCAACACCGGTCTGTTCGGGCTCAACGAGAGCTTCGTCCCGCTGGCCGGCGCCGAGAGCCGCGGTGACGACGTGGTGGTGCGCTACGACAAGGCCACGGTCAAGGACGCCCCGAACGTCGACGCCGAGGGCCACCTGTCGGTCGAGGAGGAGGAGCGGCTCTACCGCCACTACGGCCTGGACTACGCCTCCGGCGGCGAGTACGGCACCTCCGGCACGGACCGCACCACCTCCGGCGCGGACTACAGCGCCGCCGGCACCACCGGTACCGCGGGTGGGCGCCACGAGCTGCGGGACACCGAGCGGAGCGACTACCAGGACCGGAGCGCCACCGACCGCGGCCTCGAGGGTCGCGGCCACGACACCAGCGGCCCCAACACCGACGACGCCATGACCCGCTCCGAGGAGCGGCTCAACGTCGGCACCGAGACCCGCGAGGCGGGCCGGGCCCGGCTGCGCAAGCACGTCGTGACCGAGCACCAGCAGGTCCAGGTGCCGGTGTCGCGCGAGGAGGTCCGCGTCGAGCGCGAGCCGATCACCGACGCCAACCGCGGTGACGCCGTCGACGGCCCGGCGATCTCCGAGGAGGAGCACGAGGTCACCCTCCGCGAGGAGCGCCCCGTGGTCGACAAGGAGGCCGTGCCGGTCGAGCGGGTGCGACTGGGCACCGAGACGGTCCGCGAGACCGAGACCGTGGGTGACGAGGTGCGCCGCGAGGAGATCGAGGTCGACGACGACGCCCGCTCCCGCCGTCGCTGACCAAGGATCTCGAGGAATTCGGTTTGCCGATCACGTGAGCCGGTAAACCCCATTCCGAGAAGCCACCGGACGAGCCGGGCAGGGCATGCAGGAACGCCCGGCCCGGCTCGTCCGTGAATACCGGGAACGGACTCGAGAAGGAGAATTCTGATGGGACTCGCCAGCCACGCGATCGCGCTCGGCATCGGATACGTGTTGGGCCATCCGGCCGGTAGGGAGCAGGCGCGGAAGCTGCCGGAGCAGGCCCGGCAGCTGGCCGCCCGCCCGGAGGCCGCCCGGCTGGCCGAGAAGGGCAAGGCCGTCGCCGGGCAGGCGGCGCAGACGGCCAGGCAGCGGCTGGGCCGCTCCGCCGACTCCGGCTCGTCGGACAGCGCCAGCGCGACCGGCGGCGGCACGTCCACCACCGGGGACACCGGCCGGATCGCGACCGAGGGGGGCGCCCGCGGGCGTCGGCGGCTCTTCCTGTTCGTCCGCCCGCGCCGCCGCCCCGGCGGCATCGACGCCCCGACCACCGCCGAGCCCGGTGTGGTCGTCGCCGAGACCAGCGGCGACCCGGCCACCGACGCCCGCTCGGTCAAGGTCACCGACCCCGCCGTCGCCGAGCGGACCGAGGCCGCGATGCACGGCACGCTGCCGCCCTCCGGCAAGCCCCGCTCCTGATCCACCGCTGTCCCGGGCCCCGGCCGCGTTCGCGCGGCCGGGGCCTCAGTCCAGCGGGATGAGGATGGTGCCGCCGGTGGCGATGAGCACCTGCCCGCCGTCGCGCTCGCCGTGCACCTCGGCCCGGGTGAAGATCTGCCGGCGGCCGGCTTTCACGACGCGGGCCGCGGCGACGAACGCCGGCCCGGCGCCCGGGGCCACGTAGTCGACCGCGCAGTGCGAGGCCACGACCCGCTTCCCGACGGCGGTGTGCGCCGCGTAGCCGCAGGCCGTGTCGACCAGCGCGGACATCAGGCCGGCGTGCAGGGTGCCGGCGTACTGCCCCAGGTCGGCGCGCCACGGCAGCCGCAGCGAGACCTCGCCCGGCCGCGCCGCGACGACCTCGAACCCGGCCCACCGGTTGAACGCCGCGGTGGCGTTGAGCTCTCGCAGGTGGTCGAGGACGGCGTCGTTCATGTAGACCAGTCTACATAGAATAGGCTCCGGAGCCCATCCCCGGAGGTCCGCCCATGCCCACCCCGCCGCGCCACCGCGCAGCGCTCGTCCGGGCGGCCGCCCAGCTGTTCCGGCGCCAGGGCTACGGCGCCACCGGCCTGAACGAGATCCTGGCCGCCAGCCGGGCCCCCCGCGGTTCGCTCTACCACTACTTCCCCCAGGGCAAGGTGCAGATCGGGGTCGAGGTCGTCGAGTACGCCGGGCAGCGGGTCACCGCGACGCTCACCGAGCTCGCGCAGACCGAAGCCTCGCCCGCCGACGTCCTGCGCCGCTACGCGCGGATGGTGGTGGGCTGGCTGGAGGACTCGCGGTTCCGCGACGGCTCACCGATCACCACCGTCCTGCTGGAGCTCGCTCCCCAGGAGGCGGGCGTGACCGAGGTCGGCCGAGCCGCGTTCGCCGCCTGGTCGCGCATCCTGCGGGACGGGCTCGTCGCCGGCGGCGTGCCACCCGGACGGGCCGAGCGGCTCGCGGGCCTGGCGCTGTCGGCGTTGGAAGGCGCGCTCGTGCGCGCCCGCGTCGAGCAGGACGGAGGGCCGGTGGTGGACGCGCTCGACCAGGTCGCCGACCTGTTCGACAGCGCACTCGCCGACGGGCGTCCAGACCGCCATCACTGACGTTTCTCGGCAACTGGTTGCGAAGTCGTGTCGCGATCGGCCAGAACGCGGCTCAACTGGTCGGACCAATTGACCAGTTGGTCCGGCTCTGCCACGGTGCCCCCGTGACCCTCGACCGCGTGCACCGCGCCGGCCTGGTGGAGGCGGTCTTCCAGCAGCTGCGCGCGGCCATCCTCGAGGGCGATCTCCCGCCCGGCTCCCGGATGCCCTCCGAGCGCACGCTCGTGGAGCGGTTCGGGGTGAGCCGCCCCGTCGTCCGGGAGGCGCTGTCCCGCCTGGAGCACTCCAGCCTGATCCGGGTGCAGCAGGGCGCCTCGACGACCGTGCGCGACTGGCGCACGGAGGGCGACCTCGGCGTCCTGCTCGACCTGGCCGAGGTCGGCGCGGTGGGCCACCTGGAGCGCGACATCATCGAGGCCCGCCAGGCCATCGGGTCCGACGCCGCCCGGCGCTGCGCCCAGCGGGCCACCCCGCACGATGTCGCGGCGATCACCGCGGCCGCCGACGACCTCGCGGGCGCGGGCCCCGACCTGGTCGAGCTCGACCGGCGCAACCTGGTGTTCTGGCGCGCGGTGATGGTCGCGACCCAGAACATCGCCTACCAGCTGGCCTACAACTCGCTGATCTCCGGCCGGCTGGCGCCGCGCGACCAGCCGGTGCAGGGCCGGGTCGACGAGCTGGTCGACATCACCGCGCACCGCCAGCTCGCGGTGCTGATCGCCGCAGGGGAGGCCGAGGCGGCGGCGGCCGTCGCCTGGGCGCTGCTCGACCGGACCGAGGCCCCGGTCAGCGACGAGGCCACCGGCTGACGACCGCCCGTCGCGGTAGCGCCGTCAGGCCGGGTCCTTGCGGCCCGCCTCCCGCAGGCTCGTCACCGCGACGTAGGCGAACCCCGCCGTGAACACCAG
The DNA here is from genome assembly GCF_023898865.1 of Pseudonocardia humida. GTDB lineage: Bacteria > Actinomycetota > Actinomycetes > Mycobacteriales > Pseudonocardiaceae > Pseudonocardia > Pseudonocardia humida. Next base: position 35,730 of record NZ_JAGSOV010000024.1, on the reverse strand, counting down.
GTTCCACCACTCCCGGGTGAGCAGGGCGACGACCAGCGTCCCCACAGCGGCGAGCGCGCACAGGACGGCGAGCACCCGCAGGAAGCCAGGGCGCCGCTGCCACGGCGTGGTCTCGGTGGCCATGCCCCGACGCTACCGGGCGGGGGAACCGCGGCCGGGACGGTGCGGCGGCACCATCCCGACCGCGGTCGCGGGGGCTACGCGCGCAGCTGCGCCTCGATCGCGGCCAGGCCCTGCTCGCTCGTGGCCTCCCGGACCGGGCCCTTGAACCAGCGCTTGGCCGAGAGCACGTACCAGCCCCCGAACAGCACGAACGCCCCGAACACCGTCAGCGGCGCGTAGTTGACGACCTCCCAGTCGAACTCCTCCGCGCCCGGGATGCCGTTGGGCGAGACCGGCAGCAGGAACAGCACGCAGACCAGCGCGATCCAGCCCACCGCGATCGGCGAGATCCACTTGTAGTGGTTGCCCAGGCTCCACGCGCCGCGCTCGAACCGGTCGCCCGCCTTGATCCGCAGGATGATCGGCATCGCGAACGCGATGTTCAGCCCGATCACCGCGATCGAGGTGCCGACCAGGTAGCCGACCGCGCCGTTGACCAGGGTGGGGATCATCAGCGCCCAGGCCAGCACGCAGATCGCGATCACCGCGTTGACCGGGGCTCGGTTGCGCGCCACCTGCCGCCAGAGCCGGTGGCCGGGCACCGCGCCGTCGCGGGAGAACGCGAACATCATCCGCGAGGCCGAGGTGACCGACGCCGTCCCGCAGAACAGCTGCGCGACCACGGCGATGATCAGCATGAACTCCGCCCAGCCCTCGCCCAGGGCCTCGGTCCAGATGTAGACCACGGCGTCGGCGCCGGCGTCGAGCGTGCCCTGTACGTCCGGGATCGCGAAGGTCACCGCGACCAGCAGGACGAACCCGAAGACGACCGAGACGACGACCGCCATGACCATGCCCCAGGCCGCCGCCCGGGAGGCCTGCCGGGTCTCCTCGCTCATGTGCGCCGACGCGTCGTATCCGGTGATGGTGTACTGGGCCATCAGCAGGCCGATGCCGAACACGAACCAGAAGGCGGTGTCGGAGAACCCGGAGTTGTTGATCGTCTCGGTGAAGACGAAGGCCGCCGACTGGTGGCGCGGCACCACGGCCAGCACCACCACGATCAGCCCCACGCCCACCATGTGCCACCAGGCCGAGACCGCGGTCAGCCGGGCGAGCACGCCCACGCTCAGCAGGTTCAGACCCAGGTGCAGGGCGATGATGGCGGTGTAGACGATGAAGATCGTCAAGGTCTCCGTGCCGAGGCCCGGGAACCACAGGTTCAGCAGCGCGGTGGTGAAGATCGCCGCGCCGTAGTCGATGGCCGCGGTCACCGCGATCTGCCCGACCAGGTTGAACCAGCCGGTGAACCAGCCCCAGGCCGGGCCGCCCAGCTTGGACGCCCAGAAGTACAGCGCTCCCGCGGTGGGCATCGCCGAGGCGATCTCGCCCATCGCCATCGCGATCAGCACGGAGAACGCGCCGACCAGCAGCCAGCCCCAGGTCACCGCGACCGGGCCGCCGTTGTTGAACGCGATGTAGTACGAGGTCAGGCAGCCGGCCAGGATCGAGATGATGGTGAAGGAGATGGCGAAGTTGCTGAACCCGCCCATCTCCCGGTACAGCACCTGGGCGTAACCCAGCCGGTTCAGCAGCGCCTCGTCGCTGTACGCCCCGCCCGCGGGTTGGGCCGGTGCCTCGGGGCGGCCGAAGCCGCCGAAGTCGGCGCCGAGGCCGCCCTGCTGCGCGGGCGGGCCCGGGTAGCCCTGCTGGCCGCCCTGGAACCCGCCCTGGTAGCTGCCTTGGTAACCGCCCTGGTGACCGGCGGGGCCGTCGGCGTACCCGACCGGCGCGTCCGAGTACCCGCCGGATCGGCCGTAGCGGTCGGGGGCCGCGTAGCCGCCGGACGGCGGAGTGGGCGGGTACCCACCGCGGTCGTCCGACGGCTGGCCGCCGGCACGACTGTCGTAGGGAGCCGACATCGGATCACCTCGATCTGTTCATGCGCCGGCCCCGTGGGTGAAGGCCGGCGCAGGTCGAGTTCCACGCACTCCCGTCGGAGGGCGGGTGGAGACCCCGTCGCGGACCGGGGACCGGTGGGCGACGGGCGGCGGGGGGAGGACGCGGAGCCGGGCCATCAGGCGCTGGTTCCGATGAGTCCCCAGGCGTGACCGCACTCCAGGAGCATGGCCGTGTAGGTGTGCCGGGCCCCGTAGGTCTCCTCGGCGTCGGTCAGGGCGGCGACGAGCAGCCGGTGCGCCGAGGAGACGTCGCCCGCAGCCGCGTGGGCCAGCGCCAGCCCCATCCGCGAGGTGAGCGTGTCGGGGTGGGTGGGGCCGAGCCGGCGGGCCCGCTGCAGCGCGACCTTGCCGGACATCGCGACGGCGTCGTCGGCGTTGCCCTGGGTGCGGTGCACCGCCGCGAGCGCGTCGCGCGCGGTCATGGTGTCGGGGTGGTCGTCGCCCAGGACGCGCACCCGGTCGGCCAGGTTGTCGACGACCTGCTTCAGGCCGCGCCTGCGCTGCCCCGCCGCGACCTGCGCGACGCCCAGGTTGCCGGCGACGATCAGCGTCGCGGCGTGCTCGGGGCCGAGCACGGCGCGACAGCCGGCGAGCGCCTGCTCGAACTGCGGCACCGCCTCCCGGTACCGCCCGGCCGCGAACAGCGCGGCGCCCTCGTCGTTCCGGGCCGCGGACTCCTCGACGTGCAAGCGACGCACCCACCCTCCACCGTCGGCGGCCGGCTCGTTGCCGCCCGGTTCCGCACCGGTCGCGTCGGGGCCGCGGCGAGGGGACGGCACCCTGTTCCAGGTGTCGTTCTCGGCGGGGTCGAGCTGACCGGAGCTCGTGGGCTGCATCGAGGGGGCGATCCGTTCGGGTACTCAGGGCCGAGTTCGGACGTCCATGACGGGGTCATCCGGCCGGCCGATTGATCGGGGAACACTAGCGCAACACTCAACTCAAAGTAGCGATGTGCCTCACACCTGCCACCCGATCGAGGCCACCGAGCGCCGATGTGTCGGCATCGAGGGCCGAGCGGACCGCGCATCCGGAGCGGTTGTCGCATTCCCGCAGCGCACGCCGTTGACAGCGTGACGGCGACTACTCTCTCCACTCGGCTCGTTACTCTGTGTGGCGTAGTGACCGATCCGGTGCACTTAATGCGCCACGCCGGTCGCCACTCGTCGACCGCTTGCCGCACGGACCCTCAAGCAAAGCCACCGCGGAGCCGTAACAAGATCGCCATAAGAACGGAAGTCGTTCGACACATCCGTTCACTCCCCGGCGCACCGGGAATCGATGTCCATCCACATTGCCCGCCGCGCGGATCCGCACCGCGGGGTCCGATGTGGATCTCAGCTCCGCCCACCCACCGCCCGTCCGTCGGGCCGCGGCCCCACCGCCGTCGCCGTCGACCCGGGCCCGACCGGCCCGAGCCCGGTCGGGTCCGCTTCGACAGGTACCTGACCTGGACTTATGCCTGGATCACCCCGGCCGACCGGACGAAACGTGACGATCCGGGCGAGCTTCCTCGTCCCGGCTCCGGAGCACCGACCGGGCGGGCGGTTCGGCCGGTTCCCCCGATCCCGCCACGGGCGCGACGCACCTCGGCGCCGCAGCCGCCCGCCGGAATCGGCACACCGTCGACGTCGCTCCATCATTCGCCCGCGACGCGAGCCCCGGCCCTGGCGAATTCCCGCCAGTTCAGCGCCCGCTTGCGTTCGGGCGTACGCCGGTGCGGATCCCCGGCCGATTCGATGATCCATAAGGCGGCGGGCGGGCGGACGCCGCCATTGGTACGACTGCCCACCCCGTCGCCCCGCTCGCCCTACTCCGACGCCCCCTCCGAGAGCCACCCGGGAGCTGCCGGCAATGGTCGTCCCGATCATCGGCCGGGCATCGGCATGATCGTCGACCCGCCGTTCCCTCACTCCCCGTAACAGCACTCTCCGTGGCCACGTCGTGCCCGTTGTTCACTCGGACGGCTGCCCGGCAACGGTGGTGATCGTCGGGACGCCACCCGCATGCGCATCGATCGCCGCGTGGCAGGCGACGCGGCGACGTCCGGTGTTCACCTCGTATTTCATCGCGCGTTGAGTTAAGCTCACCGGCATGACAGTCGTCGGTCTCGACAGCCCCGCCGCCCGCAGCCCGGAGCTCGTGGGCGGCAAGGCGGCCAACCTCGCCGAGCTGTTGTCCGCCGGATTCGCCGTGCCGACCGGCTTCTGCGTCGTCACCGACGCCTACCGGGAGGCCGCGTGCGCCGCGGGCCTCGACGCGGTGGTCGCCCGCGAGCGCGACGCCGAGCTCGCCCGGCACGCCCGGGACGCCCTGCTGCGGGCACCGGTGCCACCGGCCGTCGCCGAGGCCGTCAGCGCGGCCTACGCGGGGCTGGGCGACGACGTCCCGGTCGCGGTGCGCTCCTCGGCCACCGCGGAGGACCTGCCCACGGCCAGCTTCGCCGGTCAGCAGGACACCTACCTCAACGTCGTGGGCACCGGCGCGGTGCTCGACGCCGTGCGCCGCTGCTGGGCCTCGCTGTGGACCGACCGCGCCGTGGCCTACCGCGACACCGCGGGCATCGACCAGCGCACGGTCGCGCTGGCCGTGGTCGTGCAGCGGATGGTCGACGCGCGCAGCGCCGGCGTGCTGTTCACCGCCGACCCCGTCAGCGGCGGGCGCACGCGGACCGTCCTGGACGCGAGCCCGGGGCTGGGCGAGGCGGTCGTCTCCGGGGCGGTCAACCCCGACCACGTCGTCGTCGACGGCCCCGCCGACACCGCCGCGGTCGACTACCGACCCGGCGACAAGGCCGTCGAGATCCGGGCGCTGCCCGGCGGCGGCACCGAGCGCGTCGAGCGGGCGGGCGCAGCGCACGAGCGCACCCTCACCGACGCGCAGGTTCGCGAGCTGGTCGCCCTCGGGCGGCGCGTGGAGGCCTACTACGGGTCCCCGCAGGACATCGAGTGGGCCTACGACGGCGGGGGCCGCGCCTGGCTGACCCAGTCGCGCCCCATCACCACGCTGCACCCGGTCCCCCCGCCGACCGGCCCCGGCCTGCGGGCCTACCTCAACCTCAGCCTGGCCCAGGGCCTGACCCGGCCGATCACGCCGCTGGGGATCTCCGCGTTCCGCGTCATCGGGGCGGTCGGCTCGCGCCTCGCCTTCGGCTTCCCCGCCGAGGAGCCCACCGGCCCGGTGGCGATGACCGTGGCCGGCGGCCGCGTCTTCGTCGACATGACCGCCGCCCTGCGCAACCCGGTCGGCAGGCGGCTGCTCCCGCTGGTCCTCGGCGTGATGGAGGCCCGGTCGGCGGTCGTGGTGCGCGCGCTGCTGGAACGCCCGGAGTACGCGGCGGGCTCGCGCTCGCCGCTGCCGTTCGCCCGCCGGGTGGCCCGGGCGCTGGTGCGGTTCGCCGTGCCGGTGCAGATCGCGCGGGCCCTGGTGAGCCCGGCGGCCGCGCGGCGGCGCATCGACCGGATCGGCGCCCGGCTGACCGACGGCCTGCCCGCGGCCGACACTGCCGCCGCCCGCCACGAGCGGGCGCTCGAGCTGCTGCGCCGGGTCTTCCCCGTGCTGCCGTCGGTGGTGCCCGCGGCCGGGGCCGGGTTCGTGATGCTCGGCGCGGCCCGGCGCCTGGCCGGCCCCGACATCGACGCCCACACCACCCACGAGCTGCTGCGCTCCCTGCCGCACAACGTGACCACCGAGATGGACCTCGAGCTGTGGCGGATCGCCGAGCGGCTGCGCGCCGACGAGGCGTCAGCGGCCCGGTTGAGCGCCGGCACCGGCCCGCTGCCCCCCGTGCTGCGCCGCGAGCTCGACGGCTTCCTGCGCGAGCACGGCCACCGCGCCGTCGCCGAGATCGACGCGGGCATGCCGCGCTGGCGCGACGACCCGGCGTACGTGCTCGGGGTGCTGGCCAACTACCTGCGCCTGCAGGACCCCGCCGCCGCGCCGGATGCGGTGTTCGCCCGCGGCACGGCGGCCGCCCTGGCCACGCTCGACGACGTCGTCGCCCGCGTGCGGCGCCGCTCGCCGGTGCGGGCCCGGCTGGTCGGCTGGGCGCTGCGGCGGATGCGCGAGCTCGCCGGGCTGCGCGAGACGCACAAGGACTACCTGGTCCGCCTCCTCGCCGCCGCCCGCGTCGAACTGGGTGCGGTCGGCGACGAGCTGGCCGGGCGGGGCCTGCTGGACGCCGCCGACGACGTCTGGTTCCTCGACCTCGCCGAGGTCCGCGGCGCCGTCGACGGCGCCGACCACCGGTCGGTCGTCGCGGAGCGCCGCGCCGAGTACGACCGGGAGCTGCGCCGCCGGCACGTCCCGCGCATCCTGCTCTCCGACGGCACCGAGCCCGAGGCGCTGCTCACCCCGACCGCCGTCGAGGGCGCGCTGGTCGGCACCGCGGCCTCGGCGGGCGAGGTCACCGGCCCCGCCCGCGTCGTGCTCGACCCCGCCGACACCCACCTCGAACCCGGCGAGATCCTGGTCGCGCCCTCCACCGACCCCGGCTGGACCCCGCTGTTCCTCACCGCTGGCGGGCTGGTCATGGAGATGGGCGGGTCGAACTCGCACGGCGCGGTCGTGGCCCGCGAGTACGGCATCCCGGCGGTCGTCGGGGTCCCCGACGCCACCGCCGCCATCCGCACCGGCCAGCGGATCACCGTCGACGGCGCCGCGGGGCTCGTCCGCCTCGGCTGAACCGGGCTCAGCCGCCAAGGAAGCCGAGCAGGTCGCGCGCGAGCCGCTCGCGCTCGGTCACGTAGAGCCCGTGCGGCGCGCCCGGGTAGAGCTCGAACCGGGCGTCGGGCAGCAGCTCGGCCGTCGGGCGCCCGGTCAGGTCGATGGGCGCGGACGCGTCGGCGTCGCCGTGCACGACCAGCGCCGGCACCTCGACGGCGGCCAGGTCGGTGGTCAGGTCGGTGCCGAACGTGGCCCGCAGGCAGGCCGTCTGGACCTCCAGCGGCGTGGCCAGGATGGTGGTGACGCCGTCGTCGACGAGCGCATGCGAGACCCCGGACGCGGGCGCGGCGAAGTAGGCGGGGGCGGCGTCGCGGAACCACCCGGGCCGGTCGGCGTGCAGCGCCGCGAGGGTCGCCTCGACGGGCTGCGGCCCCACCGCCCCGTTCAGGTACGGGGTCATGGCGCCCAGGTAGACCGCCCGGGAGACGCGCCCGCAGCCGTGGCGGGCCAGGTAGCGGGTGATCTCGCAGGTGCCCATGCTGTGCGCCACCAGCCGGACGTCGTGCAGGTCCAGCCGGTCGATCAGCGCGGCCAGGTCGTCGGCCAGGGTGTCCAGGTCGTAGCCGGTGGCCGGCTGGTCGGAGCGGCCGTGGCCGCGCCGGTCCATGGCGATGCAGCGGTATCCCGCCCCGAGCAGCACCGGCAGCTGGTACTCCCACATCGCCGAGCTGAGCGACCAGGCGTGCACCAGCACGACCGGCGGCCCCTCGCCGAGGTCCTTGAAGAACTGCCGGTTGCCGTCGGGGGTGTCGAAGTAGGGCATCGCAGGCTCCTCCGCTCGCGGTTCGGTGCGCTCACCGTCCCGCGACCGGGTCATGCCGTCGATGACCTCCGGGGTCATGCCCGCTCGGCGCGGCCGGTCAGGCCCGTGCGATCTCCCGGTTGCCCGAGAACGGCAGGTAGATGGCGGCCGCGACGACGGCGCCGAGCAGCAGGCTGATGTCCACGCCGCCGGCGATGTCCGAGAGCGGGCCGGTGAACGACAGCGTCTGGATCGTCAGCAGGCCGGCGACCGAGCCGACCGCCCAGGCCAGGGTGGCCGCCCAGTTCCAGCCGCCGCTGAACCAGTAGCGCCCGCCGGTCTCGCGGCGGTTGAACACCTGCAGGTCGTCGGGGTCGTAGTGACCGCCGGTGCGCAGGAAGTTGATCCCGACGACGACCGCCCACGGCGCCGCGAACTCGGCCATCACCAGCAGCGCCGCGGAGGCGACCTCGATGATGTTCGGCGAGGCGACCGCCAGGTAGATCAGCACGACCGCGACGACCGCGATGACCGCGGTGGCCTGCAGCCGGCTCAGCCGCACGACCAGCGCGTCGAGGTCGAGGCCCGCGCTGTAGAGCGAGGAGGCGACCAGGCCGACACCGCCGAGCACGCCCAGCGGCAGCAGCAGCACGGCGTACCAGGACGGCGCCTCGTTCGCCAGCGTGGCGGCGAAGGGGACCGCCGGGTCGGCGAAGCCGGGCGAGGAGGTCGACACCAGCGCGCCGATCGCGGCGGGGACCACGAAGCCGATGAACACGCCGATCGAGCCGATCCAGGCCAGCGAACTGGTCGAGTGCCGGTCGGAGCGGATGTAGCGGGTCCAGTCGCCGACGATCGTGCAGACCACGAGCGCGCCGGACACCCCGATGGTGGTGGCGACCAGGAACCACGTCGGCCAGTACGACCCGAGCACGGGCTCGCCGCCGGCGTAGCCCCAGTCGATGGCGCCGCCGAAGGCGACCAGCATCAGCAGCAGCAACAGCCCGCCGAGTGTCACCAGGACGACGTTGGCGCGCACCAGCCAGCGGAAGCCCCAGATCGCGATGGCCGCCGACACCGCCAGGACCACCGCGTAGCCCACCGCCTGGGTGGCCGCGGTGTCCGGCGTGCCGAGCAGCCGACCGGCCACCGCGACCCCGGCCGAGCCGCTCGTCCACGTCGTGAGCGCGACCGAGAACAGGCAGCTCAGCAGGCCGATCGTGCTGCCGATCAACCGGCCGCGGACGCCGAAGGTGGCCCCGGACGCGGTGGCGTCGTTGGTGGCGGTGCGCGAGCCCAGCAGGATCAGGGGCACCAGCAGGACCTGCCCGACCAGGGTTCCCACGGCGATGGCCGCGATGGTGTCCCACACCCCGAGCCCGAAGCCCATCCCGATCCAGCCGAACGCCACCGCACCCAGCCCCACCGAGGAGCCCACGAAGATCATCGCGAAGATGCCGGGGGTGGACGTGCGCTCCGCGTCGGGGATGCGGTCGACGCCGTGGCGCTCTATGCCGCCGCGAGCACTGGCGTCGGTGCGGTCCTCCAGCGGTGGGGCCTTCGGTTCAGCACCCATGACGGTCCTCCGGGCATTCTGGTGGCGTGGTCGGGATCGGGTTGCGTGATCCTCACGGTACGCAGCGCAGGCGGCACCCTATCGGGCGCCACCCGGTCGGTGAGCGCCGTGCCCCCGGGACCGCAGCGGCGTGTCGCGCGCGTTCGGCGAGCCGTCGACTGCACCCCGTGACCGGTGACGGTTCGATCAGCGCCGGACCTCCGGCCCGAGGTCGTACTAAGGTGCGGACGACAGCGTTCGGCACGACAGGTGGGACCACCGATGGCACAGGGAAGCAACGGCGGCCAGGCGCTGCGCGACATCGACGTCAGGGTCCCGCACTCGGCCCGCATCTGGAACTACTGGCTCGGCGGGAAGGACAACTTCCAGGCCGACCGCGACGCGGGCGACGAGTTCCTCGCCGTCTACCCCGAGCAGCGCGACAAGGCCCGCGCCTGCCGGCAGTTCCTCTACCGCGCCGTGCGCCACCTGGCCCTGGAGGAGGGCGTGCGGCAGTTCCTCGACATCGGCACCGGCCTGCCGACGGCCAACAACACCCACGAGGTCGCGCAGGCCGCCGCCCCCGAGTCGAAGATCGTCTACGTCGACAACGACCCGCTCGTGCTGGCCCACGCCCGCGCCCTGCTGACCAGCTCCCCCGAGGGCGTCACCAACTACATCGACGCCGACCTGCACGACCCCGACAAGGTGCTGGACGAGGCGGCCAAGACCCTCGACTTCGACCGGCCCATCGCGCTGCTGCTCATCGGCGTGCTCGGCCACGTCCAGGACTACGACGAGGCCCGCTCCATCCTGTCCCGCCTGCTCGCCCGCCTCCCGTCGGGCAGCTTCCTGGTCGAGAGCGACGGCACCGACAGCAGCGAGGAGTACCTGGCGGCGGTCGAGCAGTACGCCGACAGCGGCGGCGTCCCCTACAACGCGCGCAGCTACGAGCAGATCGCCGGCTTCTACGAGGGCCTGGAGGTGCTGGAGCCCGGCGTCGTGGACATCACGCAGTGGCGCCCGGCGGAGACGGTCTTCGGCCGCAAGCTCGACGTCGCCGAGGTGGGCGGGATCGGCCGCAAGCGGTAGCGCCCGAGCCGGCGCCGGTCAGCCGTCGACCTGCACCACGGCCTCGCCGGTGTCGGTGGCGGCGTCCGGGTCGGTGGTGACCGGATCGGGTTCGACGGCGGTGGGCGGGTCCGGCTCGACCTGGGACCGGGCGCCCGGGTCCGGGTCGGCGACCGGCTCGTCCACGGCACCGGGCGGCGCGCCGTCGGTCGCCGTGGTGACGCCGGGGTCGGTGGCGATGACGACGTCCGGCTCCGCGCTCGGTCCCGGTACGGCGGGCTCCGTGGTCACGGTCGGCGGGATCGCGGGGTCCGCGGCGTCCACGGTGTTCGGGTCCGGGGCGGCCGGCACCGCCGGGTCGGCGACGGCGCCGGGCGCCGCCCCTCCGGCGCCGGAGTCGGTCGCGATCGACTCCCCCACCTTCGCCGCCAGGCCCGGGTCGGCCGGGCGGTCCTGCTCGCCGCTGGTCCCCCGCGGCCGGGTCACGACCTCGTTCGTGCCCGGCGCGACGACGACGAAGTCGCGGACCTGCGCCGGGGCCCGGGTGATGACGGTGACCGCGTCCTCGGCGAAGCCGTTCCACGCCGGGTCGGTGTAGCGCACGGCGGACCGCCGGTCGGGCTCGGCGAGCGGGTTGCCGCAGTAGCAGCGCACGCGGGGCAGGCCGAGCGGGTCGACCAGGACGGCCGTGCCCGCCTGGAGCACCGACTGGAACGGCGTCGGGCGCCCGTCCTCGAAGCCGTGGTTGGTCACGGCGGTGTCGGTGCGCAGCGTCACCGGCGTGAGCGACGCCAGCAGCGGGCCGATCGCGGCGGGGGCCAGGCCCAGCGCGCTCGCCCACGCGCCCGCCTTCGCCGGGTCGGCCTCGAGGTGGGTCCGGATCGCCTGCGCGTCGCAGGCGTTGGTCCGGGTGCCGCCGTACAGCCCGGGGGTGTCGCCGGTGACGGCGGCGAGGTTCGTCACGACGGGCGCCGGCACCACCTCGGAGTCGCCGTTCGACGGGACGAACGGGGGGAACGCGCCCGCCGAGCCGGCCGGCTCCCGGTGCACGACCTCCGCCCACGGCGGGTCCGCGATCACCGCGATCGCCGAGGCCATCGCCACGGCGACCAGGAGGGAGGCGACCAGCAGCGGCGTCCGGCGCCGCGGGGGCGTTCCCGGGTCGGCGGCCGGCCGCACGTGCGGCCGGTCCGGGCGGTGCGGCTGGTGCGGGGCGGGCGCGGGCGGGCCCGCGGCGGCGCCCGGCGCCGCGGGGGGGGTCCGGGGGGGGCGGCCGGCCGCACGTGCGGCCGGTCCGGGCGGTGCGGCTGGTGCGGGGCGGGCGCGGGCGGGCCCGCGGCCGCGCGTCGCACGACGGTGGTCGGGTCCACCGCCACCGCGGCGGTGACCGCGGAGGCGTCCGGGACGGGGGCCGCGGCCCGGCGGACGGGCGCGCCGTGCAACGCGGCGCCCAGCGCGACGTCGTGCTTGGGGTGGTTGTCCATGGCCAGCGGCCTGCGGAACGCCGTGGACACGACCTGGCTCACCAGCGGGATCCGCGACGAGCCGCCCACCATGACGATCGCGGACAGGCCCTCGGGCGCGGTGCCCGCGGACTCCAGGGCCCGGTGCATCGCCGCCACCGTCTCGTCCACGGCGGGGCGGAGCATGTCGTCCAGCTCGCCGCGGGTCAGCCGCACCGAGCGGTCGATCCCCGGCAGCGCCACCCGCACCGCCGTGTCGACGTGGGACGACAGCACCTCCTTGGCCTCGACGCAGTCGCGCCGCAGCCGGGTCAGCGCGGCCAGCACCGCCGGGTCGGAGTCGTCGAGGTCGGCGTCGGCGCCCGCCGCGGCGAGCACGTGCCGGAAGACGGCCTCGTCGAAGTCGACGCCGCCCAGGTGCTCCACGCCCTCGGGCGGCCCGGCCAGCCGGAAGCCGGTCTCGCCCCGCACCAGCACCGCGGCGTCGAACGTGCCGCCGCCCAGGTCGTACACCGCCACCCGCTCGCCGAGCGCCACCCGGGCGCGCGAGGCGTAGGCGATCGCCGCGGCCTCGGGCTCGGTGCACGTGCTCGTGGGCACGCCGCGCAGACCGGCCAGCTCGACCGCCTGGCCGAGCAGGTCGCGCTTGAACGGCCCCCAGTTGGCCGGGTGGGTCACGGTGACGCGCTCGGGCGGGCCGCCCCGGCGCTCGGTGGCGACGTCGACCACCCGTCGCAGCAGCCGCGCGGTCAGCGCCTGCGCCGAGAACGGGGAGCCGCCCACCAGGATCGGCACCGGGTCGCCGATCCGGCGCTTGAACTCCCGCACCACGCGGGCCGGGTCGGTGGCGCCCAGCTGCTCGGCCGCCTCCCCGACGACGACCCCGCCGTCCTCGCGGACGAACACCACCGACGGCACCTGCATCGCCCGGATGCCCAGCCCGAGCACCTCGGCGCGGCCGTCGACCTCGACGGCGGCGGCCGTGTAGGTCATCCCGAGGTCCACGCCGAGCCGGTAACCCACAGTCGTCCTCCCGGGGCCGATGGTGTCAACGGCTCGAACCGAGGCGCCGCACTGTCGGTCGTTCGGCGTGACCACGCCAGGTGTTACGCCGACTCCGTGCAGTGATGATCCTCGGCGGGTGCGCCCACGACCCGGCGGCCGCGAGGCCGCTGCGGTAGCGTTCCCGACCCACACGACGTCGACCTCGCGGGAGCGGAGCTGATGGCCGGAAGCGGTGGTCGCGTCGGGCTGGACGACGCGCTGGACCCGTTCGTGCTGGCCATGGACGTGGGCTCGACCGCGAGCCGCGGCGACGTCTACGACGCCGCCGGGCGGCCGGTGGGGGGCGACCGGTCCAAGGTCGCGCACGAGTTCCGCACCGGCGCGGACGGCGCCAGCGAGATCGACCCGGACCAGGTGGTCGACGAGCTGGCGGAGATCATCACCGAGCTGGCCGCGGCCGCGCCGGAGGGCCGCATCGGCGGCGTCGCGCTGGACACGTTCGCGTCGTCGCTGGTGGGCGTGGACGCCGACGACCGAGCGGTCACCCCCTGCTACACCTACGCCGACTCGCGGTGCGGCGCCCAGGTCCGGGCGCTGCGCCGGGAGCACGACGAGGAGCAGGTGCGCCAGCGCACGGGGGTCCGGCTGCACAGCAGCTACCTGCCCGCGCGGCTGCGCTGGCTGCGCGAGACCGACCCCGACCGGTTCGCCGCCGCGCGGCGCTGGATGTCGCTGGGCGAGTACGCCTACCTGCGACTGCTCGGGACCACGGCCGCCGGCACGGCCACCGCCGCCTGGACGGGCATGCTCGACCGCCACACCGGCCGGTGGGACCCGGAGATGCTGGCCGCGGCCGGGGTCGAGCCCGACCGGTTGTCGCAGGTGCGCGACCCGGGCGACCCGCTCACCGACGTCGATCCGGAGGTGGCGAAGCGCTGGCCCGCCCTCGACGGCGCCCGCTGGTTCGCGCCCATCTCCGACGGCTTCGCCAGCAACCTGGGCACCGGCGCGGCCGACCCGACGACGGCCGCGGTGGCCGCGGCCACCAGCGGCGCGATCCGCGTGCTCGTGCGGGACATCCCGGAGCGGATCCCGCCGGGGCTGTGGTGCTACCGGGTCGACGCCGGCCGCTCCCTGCTCGGCGGGGCGCTCAACGACGTCGGGCGGGTCCTGAGCTGGCTGCACGACACCGTGCAGCTGGGCGACACCGACCCGGCCGACCTGATGGCCGCCGCCCCCGACCCCACGACACCGCTGGTCCTGCCGTACCTGTCCGGCGAGCGCTCCACCGGCTGGGCCGCCGACGCGCGCGCCGTGATCAGCGGGGTCTCCGGGGCCACCACCGGCGGGCAGCTGTTCCGCGGGGCGATGGAGGGCGTCGCCCTGTCCTACGAGCGGATCGCCGACCAGCTGCGAACCACCTCCGCCGACCCGCAGCGCATCCTGGCCAGCGGCCGGGTGACCCAGGACCTGCCGAGCTGGCTGCAGGTGCTGGCCGACGCGCTGGGCACGCCGGTGGAACCGGTGACCATGAAGCGGGCCACCCTGCACGGCACCGCCCTGCACGCGCTGGAGGTGCTCGCGCCGGACACCGCGCGGGAGCCGGTGCCCACCGGGCCCACGCTGCACCCGGTGCCCGAGCACCGCGAGCACTACCGCGACCGCGCCGAGGCGTACGACCGGCTCTACCGGGCCGTGATCACCGGACCCGGCACGGGCTGACGGCAGCCGCTGACCGGGCCTTCGGGCTGCTCGCAGGCCTCGCCGCCCTCCTGGGCTGGGCACCGTCCCCCACGTGCCACCCGACCCGACGGTCAGGCGCAGTACGCGGCTCGTTTTCGTACGATGATCACGCGGTTCGGTCGGGCTGAGACCCGTGACGGCGCCGACATGATCGCCTTTGCGCATCGACCCGAAAGACCCCCGCTGATCCGCGGGGCAACCGAAGTCGACATCGGCGTCGATCCCGCCGTTCTCGCCACGACGCGGAGTTCTCCCAGCATTTTCTCGCCGAGAAGATCAAAGCGCCGCGAAACACGTCGATCAATTCCGCGCATCGCCCCAGCAGCGACGGGCTCGGCCGAAGATCAGCCGGAGAGCCGGCGCTCCCCCGACCGGCGGAACGCCGGGGAGATCGAATAGCGCAGGCGCGGACCCTGTTTCCGATCTTCTCCGGGTGCCCGGCCGGGTTTCGGATCCACCGAGGGCGTGACAGGGCCCGATGGAGGTTCCTAGGGTGGGTGGTGCCGGTATGCGACGCAGCCCAGAACAGTGAAGCAGGAAGACGCGCGGCCCGGTGCCGGTCCGCCGCCCGGTCGTGATGATCGGTGACCGGAGCGGACCGGCGCAGGCCCGCGGGGGCGTTCGGGATCGACCAAAGGCGGTCTCCACCATGACCGATGTAGATCGGCTCGAACCGATGGCGGGCCACGGACGGGGCAAGGGCACCGTGCTCACGGCGTGGGAGCGCTTCGTGCGGGGCGAGGACGAGGTCCCGGGGGTCCGGCCGGTGGTGGCGATCTCCTGGCACCGCTGCCGGGAGCGCTACCGGGTCGACCCGCTCCTCACCGAGGCGCCGATCGCCGTCGCGGAGGTCGACCGCACGCCCGAGCACGACGTCGTGTTCACCGAGCTGGGCTTCTGCGCCGCCTCGGTGGCGCACGAGGTGGGCCACCTCAACGGCGTCGTCACGGTCACCGACGCCACCGGCCGGATCCTGGGCGAGTGGGGCGACCCGGCCACGCTCGCCAGGGCCTCCGACGCCAACCTGGCGCCCTGGTTCTGCTGGTCGGAGAGCGCGGCGGGCACGAACGGCATGGGCACCGCGCTGGAGGCGCACGGCCCGGTGCTGATCAGGGGCGCCGAGCACTGGTGCCAGGCGTTCCACAGCTGGGTCTGCGCGGGCATCGCGGTGCGCGACGTGGTGACCAGGGAGCCGATCGCGGTCCTGAACATCTCCTGCTGGCGCAGCCAGCTCCCCGGCCCGGCGGTGAGCTGGCTGGCGAACGCGGTCACCAAGACCCAGTGCCTGCTGACCAGGCGCGCCCGTGACAGCGGCGCCGAACTGGTCGCGTCGTTCACCCAGGCCAGGGTGCACTCGGGCGCGGCGCTGGCCGCGGTCGACACCGCGGGCAAGGTGGTGATCGCCGACGACACGGCGAGCGTGCTGCTGGGCGTGCCCGCCTCCACCCCCGCGGTCGACCCCACGCTGCGGTGGAACCCGGGGCTGCCGGAGCTGATCGCCGCCGCCCGGTACGCCAGCAGCCAGGCGGCCCGCAACCCGGACTGGGTCGGCTCGACGCAGATCTTCACCCACCTCGCCGACGAGCCGACCTCGATCAGCATCCGGCCGGTGTTCTCGTCCGGGCACCTGATCGGCAACCTGATCTGGTTCAGCGCGTCCGACGGGGCCCAGGTGCCCCACGCGGAGCAACCGGCGAGCACCGGGGTGAAGCCGCGTCGGCTGGTCGCCGTGCGCGACAACCGCATGGTGCTGCTGCAGCTGCCGGAGGTGTCCTTCGCCGAGTCGGAGGGCAACGACGTGTGGCTGTCCACCGACGAGGGGCGGCTGCGGGCGGCCTCGCCGAGCCTGGACAAGCTCGACGGTGAGCTGGCCGACGCCGGCTTCCTGCGGGTGCACCGGCGGTACGTGGTCAACCTCGGCCGCATCCGCGAGGTCGAGCGCGGGGCCAAGGGGGAGCTGTCCCTGGTCATGGACGACCGGGCGGAAGAGGTGGTGCCGGTCTCCCGGCGGAACGCGCCCGCGGTGCGCCGCGCGCTGGGCATCTGAGTTCTGGAGGGTTCGCGTGTCTGACAGCACGGACGCCGTCGTCGGCGGGATGGACGACCAGAGCGCGGGCGGCCTCGGCCTGCCCGCCTCGCCCGTGCGCCGCACCCGGCCGCCCAGGGACGGCACCGGCAACCGCGACTGGTGGCCCGACCAGCTCGACCTGGACGTCCTGCGCCGCAACCCCGCCGCGGCCGACCCGCTGGGCGCCGACTTCGACTACGCCGCGGCGTTCGCCACGCTCGACCTCGACGCACTGGCCCGCGACGTCGACGAGGTGCTGACGACCTCGCAGGACTGGTGGCCCGCCGACTTCGGCCATTACGGGCCGCTCGTGGTCCGGATGGTGTGGCACTGCGCCGGGACCTACCGCGTGGCCGACGGCCGGGGCGGCCCGGCCGCCGGCATGCAACGCTTCGCCCCGCTGAACAGCTGGCCCGACAACCGCAACCTCGACAAGGCGCGCCGGCTGCTCTGGCCGGTCAAGAAGAGGTACGGCCGGCGGGTCTCGTGGGCCGACCTGATGGTCTTCGCGGGCAACCGCGCCCTGGAGTCGATGGGCTTCTCGACGTTCGGCTTCGCCGGCGGCCGGGCCGACGTCTGGGAGCCCGACGACCTCTACTGGGGCCCCGAACGCGCCTGGCTCGGCGACGAGCGCCACGGCGGTGTCCGGGAGCTGCAGGGCCCGCTGGCCGCCGACCAGATGGGCCTCATCTACGTCAACCCGGAGGGCCCGAACACCGTGCCGGACCCGCTCACCTCGGCCAGGGACATCCGCCAGACGTTCCGGCGCATGGGGATGGACGACGAGGAGACCGTCGCCCTGATCACCGGCGGGCACACGTTCGGCAAGACCCACGGCGCGGCCGACCCGGACCGCCACCTCGGCCCCGAACCGGAGGCCGCCCCCCTGGAGGAGCAGGGCCTGGGGTGGCGGAGCAGCTACGGCACCGGCATGGGCGCCGACACCGTCACCAGCGGGCTGGAGGGGACGTGGACGCCCACCCCGACGAGGTGGGACAACAGCTTCCTGGAGAACCTGTTCGGCTTCGAGTGGGACCTGGAGCTGAGCCCGGCCGGTCTGTGGCAGTGGATCCCGCGCGACGGCGCCGGTGCCGGCACCGTGCCGGACGCCCACGACCCGGGAAGGACCCACGCCCCGACGATCCTGACGACGGACCTCGCGCTCCGGTTCGACCCCGGCTACGAGCCGATCTCGCGGCGCTTCCTGGAGCACCCCGAGGAGCTGGCCGACGCCTTCGCCCGGGTCTGGTTCAAGCTGACGCACCTGGACATGGGGCCGATCCAGCGCTACCTCGGCCCGCTGGTCCCGCGGGAGGAGCTGCTCTGGCAGGACCGGGTCCCCGCCGTCGACCACGAGCTGGTCGACGACACCGACATCGCCGCGCTGAAGGGCCGGGTCCTCGACTCCGGGCTGACGACCGCGCAGCTCGTCTCCACCGCGTGGGCGTCGGCCTCGACGTTCCGCGACAGCGACAAGCGCGGCGGCGCGAACGGGGCGCGCATCCGCCTGGAGCCGCAGCGCGGCTGGACGGTCAACGACCCGGACACGCTGGCCCGGGTGCTGGAGACGCTCGAGGGGATCCAGCGGGCGTTCGCCGACGAGCAGACCGGGGACAAGAGGATCTCGTTGGCCGACCTGATCGTGCTCGGCGGGTGCGCCGCGGTGGAGCGGGCGGCGGCGGAGGCGGGCCACGACGTCCGGGTCCCGTTCGCCCCGGGGCGCACCGACGCCTCGCCGGAGCAGACCGACGCGGAGTTCTTCGCCGCGCTGGAGCCGGTCGCCGACGGGTTCCGCAACCACCTCGCGAAGGGCCACCGCCGGCCCGCGGAGCACCTGCTGGTCGACCGGGCCGACCTGCTGACCCTGACCGTGCCCGAGATGACGGTACTGGTGGGTGGCCTGCGCGTGCTGGGTGCGAACTCCGGGCGGTCCCCGGTGGGCGTGTTCACCTCGACGCCCGGCCGGCTGACCACCGACTTCTTCGTCAACCTGCTCGACACCGGCACCACCTGGACGGCGACGTCGAAGGACGCGGCGACGTTCGAGGGCCGCGACCGCGCCACCGGCGAGCTGCGGTGGACCGGCAGCCGCGTCGACCTCGTCTTCGGCTCGAACTCCGAGCTGCGGGCCGTGGCCGAGGTCTACGCGAGCGACGACGCGGGGGGCGAGTTCGTGCACGACTTCGTGGCCGCCTGGGACAAGGTCATGAACCTCGACCGCTACGACCTCCCCCGCGCCCGCAGCGGTCGCGTACCGGGTGCGAACGGTAGCTCGTGACCGGTGAACGGTGCGGGCCGGGCCGAATTGGCGATCACCCTTGTCGGTGTGATTCATCCGGCGTAGGGTGACCGAATATCAATCTAGCAACCGGAATCGGGCGGTACGAATGACGCCCCGATGTCCGGCACTGCCTGCCGCGCTGTGGCGGATCGGTTTTCCTGATTAATCGGCGCCACCACCGCGATGACGATCGACGCACGTTGACGTAGGCGTTTTCTCAATGAGGAGGTGGAGCCGATGACGATGGCGCAGGAACGATCCGACCTGTTGAGCCAGCTCGGGCTGAACGTGCAGAACAGAGCGGCGATCGGCCGGGTTCTGGGTACCGGGAGCATCGGGCAGGCGACGGAGGGCGCCGACGGCCGGATGTCGGCGACGATCCGCATCCGGCCCGATGAGATCGCCTGGGATCCGTCGATCCTGGTCATGCCCCACGGGGGTGACATCGACCTCGAGATCATCAACGACGACCTGAACACGCACTGCGCGCTGCTGCCGAGCAACGGCGACCGGAAGTTCATCTGGCTGGTGAACCACTCGCGCGGCAGGGCGACCCTCAACCTCGACGGTCCGGGCTACTACTGGTTCAGCTCGCCCACCGGCAACGACGAGGGCCGGGGGCTGACCGGGGCCATCGTCGTGCTGGGCGACGTCCCGCCGGAGGCCCGCCTCGACCGTCCCGACCAGCCGCGGCCGTGAGAGGAGCAGACGATGACCGTTGAGTACGTCGATGCCGGTGAGGCCGTCGACCAGGCGAAGCTGAGCGGCAAGCTCCCGGGCAACGAGATCGCGCCGCCGGTCGTGGAGGGCGTCGACTACGAGCGCATCCTCAACGCCCGCTCGGAGCCGGAGAACTGGCTCACCTACTACGGCACCTACGACGGACAGCGCTACAGCGCGCTCGACCAGATCAACACCGAGAACGTCAAGCGCATCGGACCAGCCTGGATCTTCCAGGCCGGCTCCAGCGGCATCATCGCCGGCGCGTCGACCTACTCGTTCGAGGCCACCCCGATCATCGTCGACGGGATCATGTTCCTGGCCGGCTGGGACGGCTGGGTGTGGGCCCTGAACGCGAAGGACGGCACCGAGATCTGGCGGTACAAGCACGCCGTCCCCTTCGACGTGTCGCTGTGCTGCGGCAACGTGAACCGCGGGGTCGCGGTGGCGCAGGGCAAGGTCTTCGTCGTCACGGCGAACGCCCACGTGCTGGCGCTCGACGCCACCACCGGCAAGCGGGTCTGGGACAAGACCTACGGCGACGTGCGGGCCGGGGAGAGCGCCACGGTCGCGCCGCTGGTGGTCAAGAACCTGGTCATCGTCGGGAGCTCCGGCGGGGAGTTCGGGGTGCGCGGCCATCTGGACGCGTTCGACATCGGGTCCGGCGAGCACCAGTGGCGCTGCTACACGATCCCGAAGCCCGGCGAACCCGGCTCGGAGACCTGGCCCGCCGACGGCGAGGCCTGGGCGCGCGGCGGCGCGAACTGCTGGCTCACCGGCACCTTCGACGCGGAGACGAACCTGCTCTACGTGGGCACCGGCAACCCGGCGCCCGACTTCGACGGGGGCGTGCGCGAGGGCGACAACCTCTACACCGACAGCATCATCGCCGTCGACGTCGACTCCGGTCAGATTCGCTGGCACTACCAGTGCACCCCGCACGACGTGTGGGACTACGACAGCATCGCCGAGTGCATCCTGTTCGAGAAGGACGGGCGCAAGCTTCTCGGGCACTTCGACAAGAACGGCTACTTCTTCGTCCTGGACCGCACGAACGGCGAGCTGGTCAACATCACCCCCTTCGTCGACCGGATCACCTGGGGCGCGATCACCAGGGACGGCCGGGTGACGGCCAAGGTCTACCCCGACGAGGAGGGGGTGCCGGTCCACTTCTACCCGGGGCCGGCGGGCGCCAAGGAGTGGACCCACGCGGCCTACAGCCCGAAGACCGAGCTCTTCTACGTCCCGGTCCAGGACGTCGGGGCCACGGCCACGCGGCGGCGCCGGGAGTTCAAGGAGTCCATCCCGTACTGGGGCGCGGGCGTCCAGGTGGACATCGAGGACATGACCGGGTCCATCAGCGCGTTCGACGCCGACGGCGAGGAGAAGTGGCGCTGGCGCAACGAGCTGCCGATGTGCGCCTCGGTGCTGGCCACGGGCGGTGACCTGGTCTTCGCCGGGGAACCGTCGGGCGAGTTCAACGCCCTCGACGCCCGCACCGGGGAGCTGCTGTGGCAGTTCCAGTGCGGCAGCGGCCACCACAGCAGCCCTTCGACCTACATGGTCGACGGCAGGCAGTACATCGCCGTGCCGGTCGGGTGGGGCGGGTGGGCCGAGGGGTTCCTGCCCGGGATGCTCGGGGCGGGCCACGGCAGCGCGCTGATCGTCTTCGCCCTGCCGGAATCGTGAGGATCCCGGCCGAGAAGAGAGGAGGTGGATTCATGGAGTCTTCGCTCGAAGTGTGGGAGACGCCCGAGTTCGACGAGATCGGAGTCGCGCCCGAGGTGACCATGTACGTCGCCCAGATGGACGACTAGCTCCGACGGGAGGGCGCCGGACCTGGTCCGGCGCCCTCACCCGGTCTGCCCCCGGTTCTTTCCCGGGCGGGGCCGCGGGGGCCCCGCCCCCCCCCCCCCCCTCCCCGGTTCTCCCCGTCGTCGACGAACGGAGTGGTTGGATGTGGCTGCGGGTGCTGGGCTCGGCCGCGGGAGGTGGCTCCCCGCAGTGGAACTGCGGCTGCCCGGTGTGCGCCGCGGTCCGTTCCGGGGCGGCCCCCGCGCGCACCCAGTCGTCGGTCGCGGTCAGCGCCGGCCGGCGGCGCTGGTTCATGATCAACGCCTCGCCCGACGTCCGCACCCAGATCGAGGCCTCCCCCGACCTGCACCCGCACGACGGCCGGACGACACCGGTGGAGGCGGTGCTGCTCACCGACGCCGAGCTGGACCACACGCTGGGCCTGCTGCTGCTGCGCGAGGCCCGCGCCCTGCGGCTCTACGCCACGCCGTCGGTGCACAAGACGCTCTGCGACGGCTCGGGGGTGCTGAGCACGCTGGAGCGCTACTGCCCCGTCGAGTGGCGGGCCGTGGTCCCCGGCACCGACCTGGCCCTGGCCGACGGACTGTCCTGCCGGGCGTTCGACGTGCCCACCACCAAGCGGACCCGGTTCGGCCCCGGGGTGGACCACGGCCGCGTCGTGGGCTACCGGCTGACCGACGAGCGCAGCGGCGGCACGCTGGTGTACCTGCCGGGGGTGCAGGCCCTGACCCCCGCGCTGCGCGCCGAGATCTCCGGCTGCGACTGCCTGCTGATCGACGGGACCTGCTGGCGCGACGACGAGCTGGTCCGGCTCGGCCTGGCCGCCAAGACGTCGCGGGAGATGGGCCACCTGCCCATCGACGGCCCGGACGGCAGCCTGGCCCAGCTCCCCTCGCTCGGCGTCAAGCGAACGATCTTCGTACACATGAACAACACCAACCCGATCCTGCTGGCGGACTCGCCCGAGCGGCGGATCCTGCGGGACAGCGGCATGGAGGTGGCCATGGACGGCCTCGAGATCGAGGTGCAGGGCCCGTGACGACGACAGCCGGGACGACCGGAACGACGAGGAGCGACGACGGCTTCGTCGAGACGCTGCGGGCGCACTCGCGGCGCTACCACGACCAGCACCCGTTCCACGTCCGGATGAACGCCGGCCGGCTCAGCCGCGAGCAGCTGCGGGGCTGGGTGGCCAACCGCTTCTACTACCAGGAGAACATCCCCCGCAAGGACGCGGCGATCCTGTCCAACTGCCCCGACCACGAGGTCCGCAGGCGCTGGATCCGCCGGATCACCGACCACGACGGCACCGCCCCCGGCGAAGGCGGCATCGAGGCGTGGCTGCGCCTCGGCGAGGCCGCCGGGCTGAGCCGCGAGGAGGTCCGGGACCACCGGCACCTGGTCCCGGGGGTGCGGTTCGCGGTCGACGCCTACGTCACCTTCACCCGGACCCGCCCGTGGGTGGAGGCCGTGGCGTCCTCGCTCACCGAGCTGTTCGCCCCCGACCTGATGGCCGAGCGGCTGGCCGCGTTCGAGCGGTGGTACCCGTGGATCGACCCCGAGGGACTCGCCTACTTCCGCGCCCGCCTGGAGCAGGCGCCCCGCGACTGCGAGCACGCCCTGGAGGTCGTCACCGAACACTGCCTGACCGCCGAGTCCCAGGCCCGCGCCGTCGACGCGCTGTCGTTCAAGTGCGACGTCCTGTGGAGCATGATGGACGCCATCGACCAGGCCTACCCGCGGTGACCGCCGTGGACCCGGCCCCGACCCGGCCCCCCGCGGTGACCGGCTCGGACCGGCCGCGGCTGGCCCGCCACGTCCGGCTCGCCTTCGACCCGACCCGGCAGCGGCACGTCCTGCTGCACCCCGAGACGGTGGTGGTCCTGCACGGCAGCGGTGCGGACATCCTCGGGCTGTGCGACGGGCGGCGCACCGTCGCCGAGATCGTGGACGAGCTGGGCGCGCGGTACCAGGTCGTCCCCGACGACGAGGTCCGGCGGTTCCTGACCCGGCTCGCGGCCCGGCGCTGCGTCGAGCTCGTGCCCGCCGATGGATAGCCCCTTCGGGCTGCTCGCCGAGCTCACCTACCGCTGCCCGCTGGCCTGCGCGTACTGCTCGAACCCGCTGAACATGGCCGACTACTCCGACGAGCTGGCCACCCACGAGTGGCGGCGGGTGCTGGCCGAGGCCCGCGACCTCGGGGTCCTGCAGTGCCACCTGTCCGGCGGGGAACCGCTGCTGCGCCGCGACCTCGTGGAGATCGTGGCGGCCGCCCACGACCTCGGCCTCTACACCAACCTCGTGACCAGCGCCCTCGGGCTCTCGCGCGAGCGGGCCGAGGAGCTGCGCGCCGCCGGCCTGGACCACGTGCAGGTCAGCATCCAGGCCGACGAGCCCGCGGTGTCCGACCGGATCGCCGGGACGCGATCGTTCCGGCGCAAGATCGAGGCGATGGGCGTGGTCCGGGAGCTGGGCTGGCCGCTCACCGTGAACGTGGTGCTGCACCGCCAGAACATCGACCGCGTCGCCGACGTGCTCGCGCTGGCCGAGGACGTCGGCGCCGACCGGGTGGAGCTGGCCAACACCCAGTACTACGGCTGGGCCTGGCGCAACCGCGACGCACTGCTGCCGAGCCGGGCCCAGCTCGAGGCGGCCGAGGTCGTCGTGCGGGCCGCCCGCGAGCGGCTGCGGGACCGGATGGACGTCATCTACGTCATCCCCGACTACTACAGCCGCTACCCGAAGCCCTGCATGGGCGGCTGGGCGGCCCGGCAGCTGACCGTCACGCCGAACGGCGACGTGCTGCCCTGCCCTGCCGCCCAGTCGCTGCCGCTGCCCCGGGCCAGCGTCCGCGAGGAACCGCTGGAGCGGATCTGGACCGGCGCCCCGGTGATGACCGCGTTCCGCGGGACGGACTGGATGCCCGATCCCTGCCGCAGCTGCGACCGCCGGGAGCTGGACTTCGGCGGGTGCCGCTGCCAGGCGTTCCAGCTCACCGGCGACGCCGCCCGCACCGACCCGGTCTGCCACCTCTCGCCCGACCACGACCTGGTGGCGCGGGCGGTCGAGGCGGCCAACGCGCAGTCGCGGGACGAGGACCCCCGGCTGGTCCCGCGCCCGCACCGGGTCCGGGCGCTCGGCGACTGACTGCCCGTTCCGCTCAAGGGGGAGCAACCGGATGTCTTCCATCATCATCTTCGCCCTCGGCACGGCGCTGCTGGTCTACAGCGCCGAGAAGCTGATCACCTACCTGGTGGGCGCGGCGCGCGGCCTGGCGGTCTCGCTGTTCCTGCTCGCCATCCTGTTCACCGGCATCGAGTTCGACGACCTCGCCTTCGGCGTGGTGCTCAACCTGGAGGGCCTCGAAGACGTCGCGCTCGGGGTGATCTTCGGGACCGTCATCTCGCTGTCCGGCCTGGTCCTGGCGCTCGCCGCGCTCCTCGCACCCAGCCGGGTGGAGATCCCCAAGGACTACATCGCGCTGTTCGCGGTCGCCCCCCTGGTGCTGATCGTGCCCGCGCTGCAGGGCGGGCTGGGCGTCGTCTCCGGGATCGTGCTCATCGGGCTGTTCGTGCTCTTCATCGCCTACATCGCCTACCGCGAGAAGCGGCGGGCGGTGCCCACCTTCCGCAGCGCCGAAGTGCTCGAGGCGGTGGACAGCCCCGAACTCGTCGGTGCCGCCGCCGGGGGTGGTCGCGGAGCCGGTGGCGACGGCGGCGCCGGCCTGTACGAGACCGGCGAGCTGGGCCGGGCGAAGGCGAACGACCGGCCCGGAGGAGTGCTGCTCCTGCTGGCGCTCCTCGCGCTGGTCGGGCTCGTCGTCGGCGCCTGGGCCATGTCGGAGGGCACCGAGGGCATCCTCGAGGACTTCGCGATCAGCGGCACGGTCTTCGGGGCGACGATCGCGACGGTGGTGCTCTCCCTGGAGGACATCTTCCTCACCGTGCGGCCGTCCCGGCGGGGGGCGCCGGCGATCGGCGTCGGCAACATCATCGGCAGCGTCGTGTTCTCGGTGACCGCGAAGGTCGGCATCATCGCGCTGGTCGGCGGCGCGCTCCTGATCACACCGGAGATCTTCAGCTGGCACCTGCCTGCCCTCGTCGTGATCAACGGGTTCGCCGCGTACGCGCTGTTCACCGGCCACCTGCGGCGTTGGCACGGGGTGGTGCTGCTGGCGGGGTACGTCGCCTACTGGGTCGTCAGCTTCTCGGTGTTCGGGCTCGTCCCGGTCGACGACGCACCGGGCGCCGAGCAGGACGAGCAGCGGCCGGGCATCGAGGCGCCGGCGGTCCCAGGCGCACCCGACGACGACTAGCCGGGACGGGAGCGCCGTTCCGTGGTCGTCGTCATCGCCGTCACCTTCGGCATCGTCGCCCTCGCCGAACTGGCCGACACCAGTGGCCTGGTGACGCTCATCCTCGCGAGCCGGTTCCCGGCGCGGCTGGTCCTGCTGGGCGTGGCCGCGGCCTTCCTCGTGCAGGTGGTGGTCGCGGTCGTGGCCGGGAGCCTCGTCGGCCTGCTGCCCGAGCGGCCGCTCGCGGCCGCGCTCGCCGTGATCTTCCTCGTCAGCGCGGTCCTGCTGCTGCGCGGGGACGACGACGATGACGGCATCCCCGAGGCGACGCCGACGACGCCGTGGCGCGTGGTGGCCCTGTGCTTCGGCACCACCCTGCTGTCCGAGCTGGGCGACCCGACGCAGATCATCGTGGCCACACTCACCGCGCGCTACACCGACCCGCTCGCCGTCGGGGTCGGCGCCCTCCTCGCGCTGTGGGCCGTGTCCGCGCTCGCCGTGTTCGCCGGCAACCGGCTGCGGCGGGTGGTGTCGCAGCGCTGGATGACCCGCGTGGTGGCCGCGATCCTGGTGGTCCTCGCGGTGCTCAGCACAGTCGAGGCGATCCGCGGCTGAGCCCGTGGATCCCGCTCAGCACGGCGACGCCCGCCTCGCCCGGGGAACCCGGCCCAACGCCGGCCGCAGCACCGGTGCCTGCTCGGCCAGGAACTCCCACAGCTGGTCGGCGACCGGCCCGTGCGGCCGGTCGCGCCGGCGGGCCGCCGAGAGCTCCTCGACCACGCCGGGGAAGTGCCGCCCGGCGATGGACAGCAGTCGACCGTCGCGCAACTCGGCCTCGACCAGGAACCGGGGCAGGTGCCCCCACGCCATGCCGTGCAGGATCAGCTCCTTCTTCATGAGGTGGTCCGGCACGGAGCACCGGGGAGCGCCCTCGACCAGGAAGTGGCCCGGCTCGGACGGGTGCCGCGCCGAGTCGCGGACCACGCACTGGGTGAGGGTCTGCATCCGCTGCGGCGTGATGTCCGCCGTCGGGGGGAAGGGCAGGAAGCCGGGCGCCACGACCGGGACCAGCGCGACGCGGCCGAGCCCGATCCACTCCATCCGGACGTCGCTCGTGGGGACCCGGTGCACGATGAGGTCGGCCCGGTCCTCCAGCAGTCGCTCCCAGGGGCCCGTCACGGTCTCGAACTGCAGGTGCAGCCGCGTCTGCGGGCGGTGCGCGAAGAAGCGGCTCAGCAGCTCCAGCACCGGGGGCAACGGGCAGAGGTCGCCGAGCACCACGCGCAGCTCGGCCTCCTCCCCCATCGCCAGCTGGGTGGCGTAGGTCCGGAGGTCCTCGGCCTCGTGCAGCAGGAAGCGCACCTTCCGGTGGAAGGCCAGCCCCGCCTCGGTGGGCCGCACCCGGTAGCCCGAGCGGTCCAGCAGGCTCAGCCCGAGTTGACGCTCCAGCTTGGCCACCGCCGCGAAGACCGAGGGATGCGACCGGTGCAGCCGCTCGGCGGCGGCCTGGAAGCCGCCCTCGCCCACGACCGCGTCGAAGCAGTGCAACTCGTGGAGCGTGAAGTCGGACATTGTCGGAGGAGCCTACAGAGACGGTCCGTTCTTTGTCATGGCAATCTGCAGATCTCTTCCTAGGCTGGGGACATGGACACCACGACCCCCAGCGCCATCACCACGGGCGACGGCGTGCGCATCGGCTACCGCCTCGACGGGGAGCCGGACAGGCCGGTGCTGGTGCTGGCGAACTCCATCGGCACCGACCTGCACATGTGGGACGGCCAGGTGCCGGCGCTCTCCGACCACTTCCGGCTGCTGCGCTACGACGCGCGCGGCCACGGCACCTCCGACGTCCCGAGCGGCCCGTACTCCCTGGACCGGCTGGGGCGCGACGTCGTGGAGCTGCTGGACGCGCTGGACCTGCCGCGGGTGCACGTGCTGGGCCTGTCCCTCGGCGGGATGGTCGCGCAGTGGTTGGGCATCCACGCGCCGGACCGCGTCGACCGCCTCGTGCTGGCCAACACCGCCGCGTACCTGGGCCCGCCGGACCAGTGGGACCGACCGATCGCCGACCTGCTGGCCGCCCCCGACATGCGCGCCACTGCGGAGGTGTTCCTGCACAACTGGTTCCCGGCCCGGATGCTGCAGGACGAGGTCGTCGAGGGCTTCCGCCGCACGCTGCTCGCCACCCGGCGCGAGGGCGTGGCCGGCAGCTGGGCCGCGGTGCGCGACTACGACCTGCGGCGCACGGCCACGCTCATCCGCAGCCCGACGCTGGTCATCGCGGGCGAGCACGACACCGTCACCTCCGCGGGCCACGGCCAGGAGCTCGCCGCGATCATCCCCGGCGCGCGGTACACCGAGATGCCCGTGATGCACCTGACGAACGTCGAGCGGCCCGCGGAGTTCGTGGACGCGGTGGTGGAGTTCCTCAGCGAACGTCCGTGACGTCGAGAGTGGCCCGGCCGGCCAGTTGCTGATGGCGGGTGCGGTTGGCGTACGCGGCGTCGTCGAGCTGGGCGGCAGGTGA
Organism: Pseudonocardia humida; assembly: GCF_023898865.1. Lineage (GTDB taxonomy): Bacteria > Actinomycetota > Actinomycetes > Mycobacteriales > Pseudonocardiaceae > Pseudonocardia > Pseudonocardia humida. Next base: position 7,661 of record NZ_JAGSOV010000024.1, on the reverse strand, counting down.
ACGCGGCGATGTGGCCTCCGCCATCGATCGGCGTCGAAGACGTTCAGCTCGCCGTACCGGGTGGAACTCAGGTCGGCGGCCTTCACCGTCGCCAACCTTTCGCTCAACCGGAAGACCTCGGCGCTCGGAGCATCATGCCGCTTCCACCGATCATCCCGTTCACAGCGGTGATGGTCGCCGGGTCCGGGTCGGGCGGCCTCGGCCACATCGCCGGATGCTCCGCCCCCGTATCGGCCGACAGGTTGATTCACGGTGGCCGCCGACCCGGCGAGAGGAGTCGGCATGGCGACCGAAGCCGCGGAGACCAGGGCCGGGCCGCGATGAGGTCTAGGATCGCGGCCCGATGGGACTGGTCTTCAACGCCGTCGCCGGCGAACTCCCGCTGGTGCGACGGGTGTGGTCGGCGAGCTGTGACGCCGCGACCAGCTTCACCTCGGCGGCCAAGGCCTCATCCATGATCGCGTTCGCCCGGAGCGACGACGGGTTGACGGTGCACGTCCGCGGACCGGAGACGGCGGGCACCGCCCTGACCTGCCCGGAGGGCTGCGAGTTCTTCGGCGTCGAACTGCGGCCCGGCGCCTACCTGCCGCTGTTCCCGCCCGCTGGGGGCGACGTTCGACTGCCCGGCCCACCAGTCGTCGCCGGAGAACCTTCCGTCGACCGAGACGTGGTCGAGTGATGTCGCTCACAGCTAGTACCTGCGCTCTCGCCGCTCTGGTGCTCGCAAGCGTCGCGCAATTCGCGCCCGACGAGCACAAGTTCGCACTCAGACTCGCACCCAGAGCCCAGGGCCCACACGCACCGGCCACGACGGGGCGACGCCGACGACGACGAGCGGAGCCGCGACCGGTCCCTGCCGCAGCCGATGAAGCCGTCGACGGAGGCGGCCGTGGTGCCGAAGATCGACTCTCGATGTCGTGCTGTCCCGGTGGCGTCAGTGGTGACGGTGGGGCTCGGACGTCACCACTCCGACGCCGGGACGGGTCCACTGAACGGTGGGCCGCCCGCCGGTCCAGTTGTTCCCGATGCCGTCCTCGTGGCTGCGCCAGAACCAGCCTGGGTTCTTGCCTTCGGGCCAGCCATCGGGGTAGTCCTGCCAGGCTTCCATGCGACCGCGGGCGGTCATGTCGAGGAGGGCGAGCGCGGGCATCGTCGCCTCGCAGCCCCTGCCGGTGACGGTGTTGGTGAGGAACACCCGGTCGCCACGGCGCAGCAAGCACACCCAGGTCCCGAAGTCGTCGCCGCTCACGATGTCGTCCTCGACGTCGGCCACGGAGTACCAGTGGTGGGGGTAGCCCATGAAGCCGACGAACGCCGCGAGGTCGGGGTAAGGCGCCTTGGCGAACACGGCGAACGAGACGCCCCGCGCGTGGAGGTAGGCCGGGTTCTGCACGGCGAAGTAGGTCAGGGTGCAGCCCGGGCACTGGTTCTCGAACGGCTCGCCCAGGTGCCACATGTGCTTGTAGACGACGAGCTCCTCGCGGCCATCGAACAGGTCGAGGAGGGTCGTCGGCCCGTCCGGCCCGACGACGGTGATGGTTGCGTCGACCTCCGTCATCGGGAGCCGACGGCGGGCCGCGGCGATCGCGTCGCCCTCGCGGGTGTGCGCCTTCTCGCGCACCAGTAGCTCGTCGCGGGCGGCCTGCCAGGCCCCCCTGTCAACGATCGGGGGGACGGCGGACGCGGCCGACGCCTCGTGCTGGGTCGGGTTCTCGTGGATGCTGGTCATGCGCTGCTCCCTCGCTCGGACTGGCTTCCACAGTGCTGACCCGCGCGCCTGCCGAAAGTCATCGGTCGGCAGGCTCATCAATTCGACCGCCGGCCGACGCCGCACGTCCACGCGGTGGCTGCGCGCTCCCGGTCACGGACCGGCGGACCATCGGCTTACCGGGTTGCGCTGATGCGGAGTTCGGGCGCTGAGCTCGTCGATCGCGGTCGAGCCGATGGCCGGGACGATCGTGCCGCGCTGCGGACGAGGCGTCGGGAACGGTCACGCAGCAGGTCACGCACTGAGCCTTTGCCAACCTGATCATGCGCTGGCGATCATGAGGGTCTGAACTGCGGCGATGAGCCGGTGGGCGGTGTTCGGGCTGGAGCGGATCTTCCGCAGGACCCGCCAGTTCTTCAGCTCGGCGTTGGCCCGCTCGCCGGGTCCACGGCGGCGGGCGTGGGCGGTGTTGACGTCCTTCTGGTTCCGGGACAGGCGCCGGTAGCGGCCGGTGCCCAGATCCTTCCGACGGCGCCGCTGCGGAACCGCGACCGTCGGCCCGGCGCCCTGATAGGCGGTGTCGGCCGCCGCGGGGATCTCGTGGGTGGCCAGCGCGTCGATGATCCCGTGCTCACGGGCAGCGCCCATGTCATGTCTCGCGCGGGCAGCGGCGGCGAGATCCACACCAGCCGGCCGATCGGGTCGGCGACGACCTGCACGTTCAGCCCGTGGGCCTTGTGCTTGCCGGAGTAGAAGGCCCGGTCATAGCCCGATGTCATGCCTACCCGGTCGATGCGCAGCGGGTGCCGTCGAGGATCACGAACGCCTTGCGGCGGGCGACCTCGATCGCCTGGGCCAGGGTGGGAGCCATCGCGGCGAGCAGTTCGAGCGCCTCACGGATGTACCGGTACACCGTCGAGGTCCCGATGCGGAAGCCGCAGGCCAGGTCGGCGTAGGTCTCGCCCTTACGCAGGTGCGCGACCACGAGCAGCGCCTGCCGGCCGGGCGAGAGCTTCCGCCACCGGGTTCGGCGCTGGTTGCGCTGCGCTCGCAGCGCATCGGAGAGCACGCCGAGGGCGCGGCTGGACACGGTCATCCCGGACGGGTAGGACAGCACGTTGAAGCTCCTGGTGGGACGTGTTGATCTAGGCAATCGCCCGTCTACCAGGAGATTCACCCATTCGAGGTCACGCCACGCTGCACACCGCTGACTGCCCGCCCAGGTCGGCAAAATTCATTCGTTACTTCTGGCGTCATGGCGCGCCAGCAGGTATCCGGCGGGGGGCTTGCCTGGCGCCGGAGCAACGATTCGCAGGCGTCCGAGCTCGGCGAAGTCGTGCTCGCGCAGTCGGTCGGCGAGCGCGTCGAGGGTCCACAGATACGCCGGTGAGGCTCTGTGGTCGTACGGGACCCAACCGTTGGCGTCTGCGGTGTCGGTGATCTGCACACCGATCAGCAGGGGTCCGCCCGGCTCTACCACTCGGGCGAACTCGGTCAGGACGCGCGGAAGCAGGTCCGGCGGCGTGTGGATCAACGAGAAGTGCGCCAGGATGCCCGCGATCGACTCGTCCCCTGCGTCGAGATGGAGCATAGAACCGACCTCGTAGCGCAGGTCGGGACGATACCGGCGGGCGATCGCGACCATGGCCGGTGACAGATCGATCCCGTAAGCCCGGATACCGGCTCGATCCAGGTGATCGGTCCACTGTCCGGGACCGCAACCCGCATCGACCACAGCACCCACCGACCCACCGGCGCGGACGAGGTCGGCGAAAGCGTTGATCATCCCTGCTGACAGCGCATCGATGACTTGGTCGCCCTGTCGCACCATGTCGTCGTACAACTCGGCGACCTCGTCGTAGTCTCGGCGGGTCCGATCCAACGCTTCGTTCTCACTCACCCGCCGGACTCTAGGGAACAGGTCGGACGTAGGAGTGTCGGACACTCCAACCGCGAAGGCGACGCGATCGATCCGTCCGCCCAGGACGGTGGGCACCACCTTTACCACCGCCCCCACCAAGCTGTCCACGACGGCCGCAGCGCTGGCACATCCACTCCCGGGCCGCACGCCACGCCGCACAACCGCTGGCCAGCCCCCTCACCAGGTTGGCAAAGGCTCACTTGCTCAGGGGTGGGATGGGTGACGGCGTCGGCTTGTGCGGAGCGCCGGGCCTCGAGGAGGGCGGAGTGTAGGTCAAGTCGGTCGGGGAAGTCGTCGACGAGCTTCCGGAGGTGGTGGACCGATTTCGGCGTGCCGTGGCGGGCTAGCGCACTGATCGTGTGCCGGCAGAGGTCTGCAGCCCTGAGTTCGGGTGTCACGAAAGAGACACCCGCCTGATACGTGGGGGACTCGGGAGGGAACACGTTCGCGATCCAGCGGTAGAGCTGGTTTAAGGTGTCCTCATCGAGCGACCTGAACAGGGCGCCGGTGGTGTATGGATCGGCAACGATTTCGGCGGCGAGTGTTTTCGCGAGTTCGTTGCACCGGATGGGACACTCGCCCGCGTGGAGCGATCAGGGCTATCGGACTCCGAGCTACTTGAACTGAAGGATCGAAAGCGAGTTCTTGCCCGGATCGACGAACCATGCCGCATACGCGTGCCCGACATCCGCGATTCCGTTTATCGTCTTGATTCCCATCTCCGGCAGGTCAACGTCCAGGATTTCGACCCCGCGGGCACGCAACTCCGCGACCTCCGCGGCCACGTCATCAACCCGCCACGTGGCCTGGTCCTGCTCATCGGCGGTACCAATCGTGCTCTGGCCGACAGCGAGGCGGCTACCGCCGCCACACCTGAACCACACGGCACCCTCCTTCTCCTGCACAATCTCGAGGCCGACTTTGTGCAGGTAGAAGTCCCGAGATGCCTGCAGGTCGGTTGCCAAGAGCAGCACGTCCATGGGGTGATCACCGAGCATGTATTCCTCCGATATTGACAAGCCTGCGAGTTCCGGAATTCCCGCTCGAACTCCTCGCCGCGTGCTGTCGACAGCTCGCATCGGTTCAGCCGCGGCCCTCGACTCCGTTCTTGCATCCTCCTTCGGTCAGCTACCGATCTCAATCGGAGTGCGGGCCGGTGCCGCACGGTGATCGAGGGTGATCAGCTCCCCACAGGGGCAGGCCCACGTGATCAGCGACGGCGCGGCGACCGCTGCCACCGACACCGGTGACCTACACCATCTCGGTCGTTCCGTCGTCGGCGATCGTCGACTCGATGGTCCGTACCGGCCCGGTCTCGACGTCGATGACCATACCTGACGGCCCCACGTCATCACGCCGACCGGTGCGTCGGCGGGAGAGGTGTTGAGCAGTGCGATCAGCTCCGCAACATTCATGTGGGGCCTGCGGCGCGACGTGCTGCCGGTGCGAGCAGCCGATCGCCGGCGCCGCCCAGGCCGCCTCGGCGGCCCGTCTGGACGGCCGCGGGCTCGCCCATGCGGAATGCATCTGAGCACCCGCCGCCGGAAGGTGAGTGATAGGTCCCGGCCTGATCACTGGTTCAGGAAGGACTCCAGCATCGGCAACACCAGGCCCGGCCGGATGACCTGCAGGTGCTTGGTGTCCGGCAGGATGGCCAGCTGCGCGTTCGGCAGCTGCTGCTTCATCTCGACGGCGTGCTCGAGCCGGACGAAGTCGGTGTCGCCGATGATGATCAGGACCGGCATGATCAGCCGTGCTAGTTGATCATCGGTCCAACCCCCGAAGTCGTGCACCGCCGGCTGGATCTTCGACACGAACGGGAAGAACGCGTCGGGGTCCGGCGCCACGTCGGTGTAGGCCTTGATCATGGCCGCGGACTCCTGCTCCGTCGGCATCCGAGGCGAATGCAGCTCCAGCGCGGTGATCTCGGGGTAGTAGCCCTTCGACCGGGTCGGCCCGAAATGGGAGGCGGCCAGCACGAGCCGGCCGACGCGCTCCGGCGCCAGCACGGCAAGGTCGGTCGCGACCAGCCCGCCCAGGCTGTAGCCCATGAAATCGGCCTGCTCGATGCCGAGCTGATCGAGCAGCGCGATCACGTCCTCGGCGCACTGTCGGATCGAGAACGGACGGTCGCTGTCGGCCGTGTGGCCGTGGCCCTGCAACTCGACGCCGATCACCGTGCGCTCGGCGGTCAGCGTCGGCAGCAGCGGGTCGTAGCTGAGATGGAACGTGTACGCGCCGCCGTGCAGCATGATCAACGGCGGACCGGGCTGGTCGGCGCCGAGGACCTCGTAATAGAGGTCGATGCCGTTCACGGAGGCGTACGTGCCGTGGGACAAGTCGATTCCTTTCGCCATGATCATGGACTCACCTAATGCCGCCCTGACTAGCGGGCGGGCCGATAGGCCAGCACCACCGTGCCGTTGCCGAGATCGGTCACGTTCATCAGTTCCAGGGCGGTCGGGCCCAGGCCGGACAGCAGTGACTCACCCGATCCGGCGACGAAGGGGGAGACGCTCAGATGCAGCTCGTCGAGCAGCCTCGCCTCGACCAGGGCCCGACTGAACAGGCCGTTGCCGTACTTGATCAAGGTGCCGTCGCCGTCCCGCTTGAGCCGGGCGACAGCCTCGACCGCGTCGCCGCTCAGCACCTCGGCGTTCCATGTGGTGTCGGTCAACGTGCTCGAGGCGACGTACTTGGGCAGCGCGTTGATCTTGTCCGCGACGTCGCCGGTCATCGTCGGCCAGGTCTGGGAGAAACCTTCGTACGTCGCCCGGCCGAGCACGAGGCCGACGGCCGAGGACAGCAGCTGGAGTTGATAGGCGAAGTGATTGTCGTTGGGAACGATCTTGCTCTGGCCGGCCCACCAGGCGTCGCCGGACATCATCCCGTCGATCGAGAGGTGGTTGTATTCGATCAGTTTTCGCACGCCGGGGAGTTAATCATCGCGCCGTTCGGTCCGTCTTGTATCGAACCGAACCCCGCGTCACAACGCCAGGAACTCGACGCCGTCCCGCAACTCGCCCGGAGTGTGAGCGGTCGCCGCCCGCATCGCCCGCCCGAGCTGCGCCTGGTCGTAGTAGCCGCAGGCAGCGACCACATGGGCGATCGATCTCCCCGCGGCGAGGAGCTGGGCGGCGTGCCGAGCCTGCTCGATGCTGACGACCTTGCGATGCGAGATCCCAACCGCCCGGCGGAACCGGAGCTGCGCGATCCGTTCCGACATGTCGCGTGGGCGTTCGCCGTGCCGGATATCGTCGACCAGCGGGTCGAAGACCAACAATCCGGCGCGCACCAGTCGATCGACGAAGACGTCGACGTTCTGCGCCGTCGGCATCTCCCAAACTCGGTTGTCCAAGAGGATCCGGTCACCCGCCAGGGTCGGCAACAACGCATCCTTGAAATCGGTCAGGCTGGAGGGCGAAAACAGCGGCAGATACGCACCGAGCCGCAACTCCACCCCGAAGAACTCCCAGCCATCGGGGCACGTCATCAGGGTGCCCGCCGTCTCCGGTCCTTTGACGTGCACCGTCACGCCGCCACCGCTTCGCGCGAAACAGATCATGGACGAGGCCTTGACCGCCGAGCTGAAACCGATCGTGGCGTCACAGGTCGCCGACCACACCCGCTGCACGAGCGGGAGTTCGCCGGCGACATCGTTGAAGATCAGCCCCACGCGACCTGACCCTAGTGGCCCGTCACGCAGCCTTGGCCGGGTAATGGGTCCAGGTCCGGATCGGTGACCCGACCGCGAAGTTGACCTTGGGCTCGGCGTGGATGTTGTGCCAGCGGACGTAGCCGGCGATCGCCGCGTTCTGCTCGGCGTGGCTGCGGTGATCGGTGCCGTTGAGGGCGAAGTAGCGCAGCGCGGCGAACTCGCTCTCGATCCAGTTCAGCCAGGACCCGTAGGTCGGCAGGAACACCAACTCGACGGTGTTGTCTGCGCACCAGGTCTTGACCTTGGCGTGGTGGTGCGGGGAGAAGTTGTCGCAGACCAGGTAGAGCTTCTCGCCCGGCCGGCGGGCGCGCAGC
>NZ_JAGSOV010000128.1 GCF_023898865.1 Pseudonocardia humida | reverse complement strand
TGGCGAAGATGATCGCTTTCGACGAGGAGGCGCGCCGCGGGCTCGAGCGGGGCATGAACACCCTCGCCGACGCTGTCAAGGTGACGCTCGGCCCGCGTGGTCGCAACGTCGTGCTGGAGAAGAAGTGGGGCGCCCCCACCATCACCAACGATGGTGTGTCGATCGCCAAGGAGATCGAGCTCGAGGACCCGTGGGAGAAGATCGGGGCCGAGCTGGTCAAGGAGGTCGCCAAGAAGACCGACGACATCGCGGGCGACGGCACCACCACCGCGACGGTCCTGGCGCAGGCGCTCGTCCGCGAGGGCCTGCGCAACGTGGCCGCGGGCGCGAACCCGATGGCCCTCAAGCGGGGCATCGAGAAGGCCGTCGAGGCCGTCTCCGAGGCGCTGCTGAAGTCGGCCAAGGAGGTCGAGACCAAGGAGCAGATCGCGGCCACCGCCTCGATCTCGGCCGCGGACTCCACCATCGGCGAGCTGATCGCCGAGGCGATGGACAAGGTCGGCAAGGAGGGCGTGATCACGGTCGAGGAGAGCCAGACCTTCGGTCTGGAGCTCGAGCTCACCGAGGGCATGCGCTTCGACAAGGGCTACATCTCGCCCTACTTCGTGACCGACGCCGAGCGCATGGAGGCCGAGCTGGAGGACCCGTACATCCTCCTGGTCTCCTCCAAGATCTCCACGGTCAAGGACCTCCTCCCGCTGCTGGAGAAGGTCATGCAGACCGGCAAGCCGCTGGCGATCATCTCCGAGGACGTCGAGGGCGAGGCCCTGGCCACCCTGATCGTCAACAAGGTCCGTGGCACCTTCAAGTCCGTCGCCGTCAAGGCCCCGGGCTTCGGCGACCGCCGCGAGGCCATGCTCACCGACATGGGCATCCTCACCGGCGGCGAGGTCATCTCCGAGAAGATCGGCCTCAAGCTGGAGAACGCCGACCT
>NZ_JAGSOV010000127.1 GCF_023898865.1 Pseudonocardia humida | reverse complement strand
GACGGGCACGACCTGGTTCATCGAGGGTGACATCGCCGACTGCTTCGGCTCGCTGGATCACGACGTGATGCTGTCGACCTTGGCTGCGAACATCCACGACAACCGGTTTCTGCGGCTGCTGCGCAACATGCTCCAAGCCGGATACCTGGAGGACTGGGTCTGGAACGCCACACTCTCCGGCGCGCCGCAGGGTGGGGTGACCTCGCCCGTCCTCTCGAACATCTACCTGGATCGGCTGGACAGGTTCGTCGAGACGGTTCTCATCCCGGAATACACCCGAGGCGTAGTAAGGGCCAAAAACCCCGTCTACCGAAGGACCGAATCAGCACTGCGACGTGCCCGACGACGCGGCGATCACACCGCAACGCGGGAACTGCGCAAGCGGCTACACGGTATGCCCAGCATGGATCCCCAAGATCCCGGCTACCGGCGGCTGCGATACGCACGCTACGCCGATGACACCCTGCTCGGGTTCACCGGACCCAAGGCCGAAGCCGAGGAGATCAAGAACCGTCTCGCGGCGTTCCTGCGCGACGATCTCAAGCTGGAACTCTCGCAAGAGAAGACCTTGATCACACACGCCCGTACCCAAGCGGCGTCTTTCCTCGGTTACGAGATCACCGTCCTCCACAACGACCGCAAAATGACCAGAGGCCGTCGCACGGCCAACGGCACAGTCGCGCTCCGCGTGCCCAAGGCGGTGATCCGGGCAAAGTGCACCCCCTACCTCACGCGCGGCAAACCTGCGCACAGACCCGAGCTGACCAACCATGACGACCACACGATCGTTGGCATCTACGGATCACGGTACCGGGGCCTCGTCCAGTACTACCTGCTCGCCGGCGATGTCTTCCGACTAGACCGGCTGGAATGGGTCATGAAGACTTCCATGCTCAAAACCCTGGCAGCCAAGCATCGCTCGACCGTGACGACGATGGCCAACAAATACAAGAC
>NZ_JAGSOV010000126.1 GCF_023898865.1 Pseudonocardia humida | reverse complement strand
TCATGCCGGCCGCGGCCGACAAGCGGGTGTACTTCATCGCCCCGGTGATCTCCACGATCCCGGCGTTCGTGGCGTTCTCGGTGATCCCGTTCGGTGGCGAGGTCACGATCTTCGGTGAGCCGACCGTGCTGCAGTTGGTGGACCTGCCGGTCGGGGTGCTGGTCGTGCTGGCCTGCTCCTCGATCGGGGTGTACGGGATCGTGCTCGGTGGTTGGGCGTCGGGCTCGCCGTACCCGTTGTTGGCGGCGTTGCGGTCGGCGGCGCAGGTGATCTCCTACGAGATCGCGTTGGGTCTGTCGATCGTGGGGGTGATCCTGTACGCGGGGTCGTTGTCGACGGCGGACATCGTGGCCGCGCAGGCGAGTTCGTGGTTCGTGTTGTTGTTGGTCCCGTCGTTCGTGGTGTTCGTGATCGCGATGGTGGGGGAGACCAACCGGGCGCCGTTCGACCTGCCGGAGGCGGAGTCGGAGCTGGTGGGTGGGTTCCACACGGAGTACTCGTCGTTGAAGTTCGCGCTGTTCTTCCTGGCCGAGTACGTGAACATGGTGACGGTCTCGGCGATGGCGACCACGTTGTTCCTGGGTGGGGGGATGTGGCCGTGGCCGTTGTCGGGGTTGAACGCCAGCGGGTGGTTGCAGATGCTGGCGTTCTTGATCAAGACGTTCCTGTTCCTGTTCCTGTTCATCTGGTTGCGGGGGACGTTGCCGCGGTTCCGTTACGACCAGTTCATGCGCCTGGGGTGGAAGGTGCTGGTCCCGGGCAGCCTGTTGTGGATCTTGACGATCTTCGCGATCCGGGCGTGGCGCTCGACCGGTGGTAGCACGACGGCGCTGCTGGTGACGGTGGGGATCGTGCTGGTGGCGGTGTTGGTGATCGCGTTCCTGGTGCCGGAGCGCCGGGCCAGGGAGCAGACGATCGAGCTGGCCTCTGATTTCCCGGTGCCCCCGCTCGACCT
>NZ_JAGSOV010000125.1 GCF_023898865.1 Pseudonocardia humida | reverse complement strand
GTTGCGCAGCAGCCGCAGAAACCGGTTGTCGTGGATGTTCGCAGCCAAGGTCGACAGCATCACGTCGTGATCCAGCGAGCCGAAGCAGTCGGCGATGTCACCCTCGATGAACCAGGTCGTGCCCGTCCAGGTATCCGCTACTTTGCCGAGGGCGGTGTGGCAGCCGCGGCGTGGACGGAACCCGTGAGAGTGGTCGGAGAATTGCGGCTCGTAGTACACCTCCAGGAGGAGGCGAACGACCTCCCCGACGATCTTGTCCGACCAGGACGGAAGACCTAACGGCCTCTTCTTCCCGTTCTTCTTCGGGATGTAGACCCGTCGTGCCGGCCGGAATCGGTAGCGCTCGTGGCGCATCGCATCGGTGATGCGGTCGATCGTGGCCAGTGACGTGCCGTCTGCGGTTTCCCCGTCGACCCCGGGCGTCATGGCTCCGTGGTTGGAGTACAGGCGCCCGATCGCCAACAGATACAGATGGGGGTTGAACAGTTGTCGATACAGCTCTTCGAGCGGCAGGCCACGCCTACCACGATCACGCAGGACACTCAGTACCGTTTCGGCGTTCTGCATTGCGCATACCTCTCGGGCCATGAGCGTCCGATCACCTGGCCCCCTTCGCCCTGTGAACGGCTTTCCCGTTCCCCTTGGTGGGGCGTTGCTCCCACGACTACTACGGGGCCTCCGTCACCTTAGGGCTCGCGCCCCTTAGGCGATCCCACGTTCGTCTTCGTCATACGTGATAGCGCGACTTAGGTGCCCCACTCATCTCCTTGAATGTCCTCGTTGGACATCGCTCCGCACCTCGGGGTTGTGACGGCGGCCATAATACGCCGCCACAAGACACGGCACCGGTTCCAGGCGTCTTTCCGGTGGATGGCGCATTTCATCGACTGGAGATTGGGGTTCAGGCAATCCAGCTTTCACCATATCGCACGGGTCCCGCGGCACGTCACCTCATACGCCTGAGCATGACTGCCGCTTTCCTGGCATGCTACTGTCCCCTTCACCTTTCGGATCCAGGTGAGCCATCAGACC
>NZ_JAGSOV010000124.1 GCF_023898865.1 Pseudonocardia humida | reverse complement strand
GCCCCCACCTACCCGGTGCGGGCCACCTTGTACCCGCGCCCGCGCACGGTCAGCACGCACTCCGGCTGGTCCGGATCACGCTCGACCTTGCGCCGCAACCGGCGCACGTGCACGTCCAACAACCGGGTATCACCGAAGTAGTCATAACCCCACACCCGCCGCAGCAAGTCCTCACGCGAGACCACCGCCCCACCAGCCTGCACCAACTCGACCAGCAACCCGAACTCGGTGCGAGTCAGGTGCACCTCCTCACCACCACGCCGGACCACCTCCTCATCAGGCCGGACCTCCAACTCCCCGACCCGCAACACCCGCGGCCCCACACCACCGGGATCACGACGACGCAACAGAGCCCGGATCCGCGCGGCCAACTCACTGGCCACCAACGGCTTGGTCACGTAATCATCGGCCCCCGCCTCCAACCCGGCGATCACATCGGAGGTATCGGTCCGCGCCGAAACGATGATGATCGGAAGATCACCACGCGAACGCAGGGTGCGACAGACATCGAGCCCATCCATCCCCGGCAACATCAAGTCCAACAACACCACATCGACCACAGCCGTCGCCAACTGCTCGAGAGCCTGCTCACCGGACGCGGCCTCCAACACCTCACAGCCCTGATCGGCCAAAGCCATCGCCAGCGCCAACCGGATCCGCTCGTCGTCCTCCACCAGCAACAGACGCGCATCCACCGGACCCATCCTGCGCTCATCGGGCTGCGGCGCGGTACCCCGAGCAGCACTCACAGCGCACCCTGAGCCCGTTGCCGCAACCGGCAGTCGACCAACCGGTGCAGCATCTCGGCCACCGCACCATCGGGGACCTGCCCGCGCAACTCACGCTCGGCCGTGGCCACCTCGGCCTCCACCACCGCCCTGGGCAGGGCCGCGGCGAACTCCTCACTCAGGTGCTCGATGAGCTCCCTCGCCGTGGTCGTCGGCACCCGCATCCCCACCTCCTCCCCACCACCCACCGGGGACGCCGTCCTCGACCGACCCCGCAGCCGGCCAACCCAGGATGCCCGCCCCGCCCGCC
>NZ_JAGSOV010000123.1 GCF_023898865.1 Pseudonocardia humida | reverse complement strand
TGATCGGGCAGGTCATGCAGTGCCCGCCGCCCCGGCCCCGGCCCAGCTCGGCGCCGACGATGGTGATGACCTCGATGCCGGCCTTGCGCAGCAGCGAGTTCGTGTAGGTGTTGCGGTCGTAGGCGAAGACGACACCGGGCTCCACGGCGACCAGGTTGTTGCCGCTGTCCCACTGCCCGCGCTCACTGGCGTAGGCGTCGCCACCGGTCTCCACGACCCGCAGCTCCGACAGGTTCAGCGCCTCGGCGACCACCTGAACGAAGGACAACTTCTCCTCGGTGACCTCGACCGGGTCCTTGTCGTGCGGGCGCAGGGTGAAGGTGTGGATGCCGTCGACGATGTCGGGGAACGCGGTGACGCAGTCCCGATCGGCGAAGGTGAACACCGTGTCCAGGTGCATCGCCGCGCGCAGCTTCGGCATCCCGGCCACGATCACCCGCTCGGCGACGCCGCGCTCGAACAACGCCGCCGCCATCTGCGAGATCGCCTGCCGAGAGGAGCGCTCGCTCATCCCGACCAGCACCACCCCGTTGCCGACCGGCATCACGTCGCCGCCCTCCAGGGTGGCCAGGCCCCACTCCCGCTCCGGGTCGCCCCACCACACCGCGGAGCCGACGAAGTCGGGATGGAACTCATAGACCGCCTTCATCAGCAGGGTCTCGTCGTGGCGCGCGGGCCAGTACAACGGGTTGAGCGTCACCCCCCCGTAGAGCCAACAGGTGGTGTCGCGGGTGTAGAGGGTGTTGGGCAACGGCGGCATCAGGTACTCCGGCACCCCAGCCGACTCGCGGGCCAGCGCGAGGTACCCGGAGCGGAAATCCTCGGGCAGGTCGATCGTGGACAACCCGCCGATCAGGAACTCGGCCAACCTGCGGGGCTCCAGACCGTCCAGGAACGCGCGGGTGCCCTCGACCAGCCCGAGCCCGACCTCGTTGGCGACGATCTTGCGGTCCAGCAGCCAGGTCTTCGCCTCCGGGATCGCCACCGTCTCGGCGAGCACGTTGTGCAACTCCACGACCTCGACCCCACGCTCGCGCATCTTGGACATGAAGTCGAAGTGGTCGCGGCGGGCGTTCTGCACCCACATCACGTCATCGAACAGCAGCGCGTCGCAGTTGGTCGGGGTCAGCCGGGTGTGCGCGAGACCGGGGGCGCAGACCAGGACCTTGCGCAGGGTGCCGACCTCGGAATGCACCCCGTAGGCGGCCGACGG
>NZ_JAGSOV010000122.1 GCF_023898865.1 Pseudonocardia humida | reverse complement strand
CTAGTAGGGCTTTGTTAGCTCGTGTTGTCGAAGGTGCGTTGGCAGGTGTGGCAGACACCGGCCCAGACGACCAGCAGTTTCTGGAGTTCGCGCAGGACTGCGTAGAGGGTCAGGCCGGCGCAGGGGCTTTTGGGTCGTGACGCAGTTGGGTGCAGATGGCCTGGGCCAGGCTGGTGAGGGTGACGTGGCGGTGCCAGCCCAGGTAGGAGCGGCCTTCGAAGTGGTCCAGGCCGAGGCCGTCTTTGAGTTCGCGGTAGTCGTGTTCGATGCGCCAGCGCATCTTCGCCAACCGGACCAGCTCCCGCAGCGGCGTGGTCGGGGGCAGGGTCGAGAGCCAGAAGTCGGTCGGCTCCGGGGCGCCCGGTGGCCACTCGGCGATCAGCCAGCACTCGGGCAGGATCCCGTCCTGGTCGCGCGGGATGTGGCGGTTGGCCGGGCGGATGCGCAGGGCGAGGAACCGGGAGCGCATCCGCGCGGTGGGGTTGGCGGCGTGGGCCCGGGAGCCGTGGCGCCAGATCACGTAGCGGCCCGCGGCGCGTCCGGCTGCCATGACCAGGGCGCGCAGGTCCAGGGCCTTGTCGGGGTAGCGCGGCATGGGTGGTCGTCCGGTGCCGCGGTAGGCCGGGGTGATCGGCACCGCCTCGGCCGGGTGGGCGGTCGCGGTCGGGGACACGGCCAGGACGTAGGGCAGGTCGCGCTCGGTCAGGGCGAGACGGAACTCGGTGGCATCGCCGTAGCCGGCATCCGCGACGACCGGTCGGGTGGGCAGGCCCCAGTCGGTGAGTTGGTCGAGCATGTCCAGCGCCAGGCGCCACTTCTCCCGATGCCGCACCTGATCGCCGATCCCGGCCCGGGCTCGTCGGTCCCGGACCTGCTCGGCCAGCGCAGGATCAGCAGCACTGGCGGGGCTGGTGTCGTCCCAGGACTCGGGCAGGAACAGCCGCCAGTTCACCGCCGCGGAGGCCCAGTCGGTGCCGGCGTGCACGGAGACCCCGATCTGGCAGTTCCCGGTCTTGCCCAGCGCTCCGCAGTACATCCGCGCCACCCCGGGCGAGCGGATGCCGTCCTTGGGGAAGCCGGTGTCGTCGATGATCCAGGCCTGCGGGTCGATGAACCCGCCCCCGGGTCCTGCCGCCCAGAGCGCCAGCCGGCGGCGGACCTCGACATGGTCCCAGGTCGAGGACGTCACGAACTGCTGGAGCTGTTGGTGATCGACCCCGAGCCGAGCGGCCATCGGCTGCATCGACTTGCGCTTGCCATCCAGCAGCAGCCCACGCAGATACAGCGACCCCTTCACCCGCTGATCCGCGCGGGCGAACCCGCCCAGCATGTCCGCGGCGAACGCCTCGATCCGCGGGCGGACCTGCTCCATCTCCTCCGGAGTCACACCCGGAACAAGATCACAGACCTGGTGTCAGACCCGGCAGCGACACACCTAACAAAGCCCTACTAG
>NZ_JAGSOV010000121.1 GCF_023898865.1 Pseudonocardia humida | reverse complement strand
GGATCGAGAGCGAGTTCGCCGCGCTGCGCTACTTCGCCCTCAACGGCACCGATCACCGCAGCCACGCCGAGCAGAACGCGGCGATCGCCGGCTACGTCCGCTGGCACAACATCCACGCCGAGCCCAAAGTCAACTTCGCGGTCGGGTCACCGATCCGGACCTGGACCCATTACCCGGCCAAGGCTGCGTGACGGGCCACTAGCAGCGCGAACGCAGGCTCAGTCCTAGTGTCGCGTGTCGTAACTCTGTTTACGGTTGGTGGTGCGGGACGATGAGGCATGTCGGTTGCTGCGCCGTTGGTGCTGCGTGAGGGTGATCGGGCACGTCTGGAGGCGTTGACCCGGGCGAGTTCGGTGCGGGCGGGGCTGGCGTTGCGGGCGCGGATCGTGTTGCTGGCCGCGGACGGGTTGCCCAACGCCGAGATCGCCCGCCGGACCGGGACCAGCCGCCCGACGGTGGTGGACTGGCGGGCCCGCTACGACGCCGGCGGCATCACGTTCCTGCACGACCAAAAACGCAGCGGCCGCCCACCCGAGATCGACGACGTGGCCGTCGTGGTCGCCACCCTGACCGAGGACGGACGCCCGCCCGAGCACCTCGGTGTCACGCACTGGTCGGCCCGGCTGCTGGCTGCCGAGCTGGGCATCTCCTTCGCCACCGTGGCCCGGATCTGGCGCAAGTGGAACCTGCAGCCCTGGCGCACCGAGACCTTCAAGTTCTCCACCGACCCCGAACTCGACGCCAAGATCCGCGACGTCGTTGGCCTGTATCTGCATCCGCCGAAGAAGGCGGTGGTGCTGTGCGTGGACGAGAAGTCCCAGATCCAAGCCCTGGACCGGACCGCGCCGATCCTCCCGATCCGACCGGGACTACCGGAGAAGGCCACCCACGACTACATCCGTCACGGCACCACCACGCTGTTCGCCGCGCTGGAGGTCGCGACCGGGCGGGTCGAGCAGGCGTGTCTGCCCCGACACCGCCACCAGGAGTTCCTGACCTTCCTCAAGCAGGTGGCCAGGGCCTACCCGCGCCGGAAGCTGCACCTGGTGATGGACAACTACGCCACCCACAAGCACCCGGCGGTCAAGGCGTGGCTGGCCCGCAACCCGCGCGTCACCCTGCACTTCACTCCGACCTCGGGGTCGTGGCTGAACATGGTGGAGATCTTCTTCGGGATCATCACCGGCCAGGCCATCCGCCGCGGCAGCTACGGCTCGGTCCGCGACCTCGTTGAGGCGATCACCGCGTTCATCGACGGCTGGAACGAGCTCTGCCACCCGTTCGTCTGGACCAAAGACGCGGACACGGTTATCGCGAAAGCCCACCGTCAATCGACTTCCGGCACGCGGCACTAGGTTGGCCGCCACCTCGGAGTGCCTGGCAGTCAAGGCGCCCGGACGGCGCTTCGCCCATGCCTGCAGGCGCCCTGGTCGTGTGCGGTGCGCGCCGCAGGAGGTTGGAAAGGGCTCAGTGACGACCGAAGCGCGACGGACTGGACGAGCGTGGACGCAAACGGACCGTCTACCAGCGCGAACGCGGGTCGAGCACCAGGTCGGCGACCGCCTCTGAGTGCCTGACAGTCAAGTACTGGAGCCCGCTCCGGTGCTGTTCGGAGCCCCCACCGACCGAGGACCAGACGCCGCCCGGGTGGGCCGATGCCGTCATCGGCGACACGCGCGGGCCATCGGCCAGCACCGCCGTAGGGTGACGTAGTACTCCAGCCGTAGATCGTTATGGCCAGTTGAGGGTTGCTTCCTGGCGCTGGTAGTGGCTGGTGCGGGCGCGGTGTTGGTGTCGTCGGCGCCAGCTCGACCAGGCTGTGGGGCAGGCCAGGGCG
>NZ_JAGSOV010000120.1 GCF_023898865.1 Pseudonocardia humida | reverse complement strand
GGGCTGGGTACCCCCCGGCCCGCCCGGCCGGTTCGGCGGCGGGCCGGACGGGACGCGGCCCCCCGGCGGGGTGTGCGGGCCGGGGGCGCCCGGGCCCACGGCCGGTCGCGGCGGGGCCGGCGCCGGTGGGGCGGCCGCGCTGGCCAGCGTGCCGGCCACCGCGCCGGCGGCCGCGGCCACCGGCGGGATCGCCACCCCCGGCCAGGACGCCGTCGGCTTCGGCGAGACCGACAGCGCGGCCCCCTTGGCGATGGCGTTCTTGGGGTCGGCGTCGACCGCGACCGGGCGGCCGAGCTGCTCGGAGACCAGCTGGCCGACCAGCGGGATCCGCGAGGAGCCGCCGACCAGCAGCACCGCGGTGAGGTCGTCGGGGCTGGTGCCCGCGGAGACGATCGCCGCCCGCAGCGCGGTGACGGTCTCCTCGACGCGGGGGCGGATCAGCGCCTCGAACTCGCTGCGGTGCAGCCGCACCGAGCCGCGGGCGCCGGGCAGCATGACCGGGATGGAGACCTCGGTGTCGCTGCTGAGGGCCTCCTTGGCCTCGGTGCAGTCGCGGCGGACGCGGGCCACCGCGGCCAGCACCTCGGGGTCGGTGTCGTCGAGCCCGGCGAAGGCCTGCGGCATGCCCTGCACGACGTGCTCGAAGACCGCCTCGTCGAAGTCGATGCCGCCCAGGCGCTCCAGCCCCTCCGGGCGGCCGAGCAGCCCGAAGCCCGACGCCCCGGAGTCGCCCTTGCGCACGACGGCGGCGTCGAAGGTGCCACCGCCGAGGTCGTAGACGGCGATGGTGGAGCCCGGGGCGACCCGCTCGGCTGCCGCGTAGTGCAGCGCAGCGGCCTGCGGCTCGGCCAGGAAGGTGACCGTCAGGCCCTGCCCGCCCAGGGCCCGGGCCAGCAGCTCCTTCTTGTGCACGCCCCAGGAGGCGGGGTGGGTGACGGCGATCGAGACCGCCGGGCCGCCCTCCCGCTCGGCGACCCGGTCGACGACCCAGCGCACGAGCCGGGCCGAGAGCTCCTCGGGTGCCCACGGGCGACCGCCGACCACGATGGGGGTCGGGTCGCCGATGCGGCGCTTGAACTCGCGGACCACGCGGTCGGAGTCGGTCAGCGCGCGGCGCTCCGCCGCCTCGCCCACGACGACGCCGCCGTCCGGGGCGAGGAAGAGCACGGAGGGCACGGTGGCGTTGCGCGTGCCGAGGGTGACGACCTCGGGCTCCACCCACCGCCGGTCCGACGACCGGCACACCGCGGCCGCGGTGTAGGTCGTCCCCAGGTCGATCCCGAGCTGGTAGCTCATCGTGGTCCCCTCACCCGCTGCCGGCACGTCCCCGTCGGAGGAGCACCCTCTCCCGGCATCGGATTATCCGCGCCGCCCGTTAGCCCCGATCAAGGGCCGTCGCCGGGATTGGGGCCGAGGCCCCCGATCCCCCTATCGGGACCCCCTACCGACCCCCGATCGGGGGGACGGGGGAACCCTGGCCGATCCCCGATGGCCCGCCCGGCCCCGCTGCCTACCTTCGTCATCAGCACCGGGTCACCGGCCCGGAACACCGAACCTCCCGACTCTCACACGGAGATCATCATGGCTGAGACGCTCTCGCTGCTCGAGTTCATCCGCGAGCTGCTCTTCAACGACGACCTGCGCCAGGACTTCGCCGACAACCCCGAGGCCACCCTGGCCGAGCACGGCCTGGAGAACCTCAGCCCGGACGACGTGCACGACGCGCTGGTCCTGGTCGAGGACAACCAGACCGCCGACTTCTCCCGCGACTACAACACCGGCTCCAACGCCGCGGCGTCCTTCACGCCCCCGCCGCCGGTGGTGCACCACGACGGCGGTGGCGACAGCCACCACGAGGCGATCCAGTACCTCAACAACTACATCACCAACAACTTCGTCGACGACCGCGACACCATCACCGACAACTCGATCAACCAGCAGATCGACACCGGCGGCGGCGACTTCGACCAGGACATCGACGTCGACTCCGTGGTCGCCTCCGGCGACGGCGCGGTCGCGGCCGGCGACGACATCGAGGACTCGACCATCGTCACCGGCGACGACAACCAGGTCGGCGACGGCAACGTCCGCGGCGACGGCAACATCGTCGGCGACGACAACGACGGCAACCTCGTCGGCGACGGAGACGGCAACGTGGTCGGCGACGACAACCAGGCCGTCACCGGCGACGGCAACACCACCTCGTTCG
>NZ_JAGSOV010000119.1 GCF_023898865.1 Pseudonocardia humida | reverse complement strand
GACTCCGGCAACACCAGCATCGACGACTGACGACGGGCGACATCGGGCGGAGGGCGCGGACCGGACCGGTCCGCGCCCTCCGCCGTTCCCGGCCCGATGCGTTCACCGGATCGAGTGCGTTCCCCGCCGCGGATCCTCTCGTTGACCTGGCAGTGGCAACGGATTCACCGCGGCCGAGACCCGCCGACGACACCAGCTCCGTCGACGGGTCACCACCGAGTCCGACGCCCACTTGCAATCGGACCGTACGCGGTCCAGCGAAATCATCGGGAGTAGCAGTGCTGAAGAAGACCGGGATCATCATCGCCACCGCCACCGCGGGTCTGCTGGCCGTGGGCGGGCTGGCGTTCGCCACGACGCCGCACCACGATGAGCCCACCCGCGCCGGCTACACCAACGTCGAGCAGGGCAACGTCGGCAACGACTGCCAGTTCGCCCAGACCGGCCCGGCCATCGACTCGGTCCTCAGCGGCGGCGACGCCCTCATCGGCGCAGGCGGCGCTGCGGCCAACGTCGTCGCCCCGATCTCCGCGCCGGTCCAGGCGCTGAACTGCACCAACGTGAGCGTCACCGACGTCATCGACGACAACTCGAACAACGAGACCACCACTGCCACCGAGACCGAGGTCGAGGACTCGAACAACACGGTCACCGCTCCGGCACCCGGCGAGTGACCTCGGGGCGGGCGGCCCCAACCCGGGCGACGTGCCCGCTCGAAGCGTGTGCGGTTCGCAGCACCACCCGCTGCACCGGAGCTCTGACCTACGCGACGTGCTCCGGCAGCGAACAGCAGGATAGCGCCATATCGGTCGACGGACCCGCGGGACCGACTCCGCGGACAGCGTCGACATCGAAGAAGAGGTTCCGGCTCCAGCCGGACGAATCAAGGAGAACGACCATGCTGAAGAAGGCCGGAATCATCACCGCCGTGGCCGCCGCAGGCGCCATCGCCCTCACCCCGTTCGCGTTCGCGCACGACTCGCACCACGAGTCCCCGGCCCCCGTCCAGTACACCAACGTCGAGGACGGCAACCTCAGCAACGACTGCCAGTTCGCGCAGACCGGCCCGGACATCGACTCCAACGTCAGCGGCGGCGACGCACTGGTCGGGGCCGGCGGCCTGGTGGCCAACGCGGTCGCTCCGATCTCGGCCCCGATCCAGGCGCTGAACTGCACCAACATCGGCGTCAGCGACGTGGTGGACGTCAACTCGAACAACGAGACCCGGACCGCCGAGTCCACCGAGGTCGAGGACTCCTTCAACACCGAGGGCTGATCCATCCCCAGCACCATCCCGGTGGCCCGGACCGAATCGGTCCGGGCCACCGGCCTGTCCACCACCGGGCCGACCGGACCGATGAATCATCCCCGATCGGGTGCGTAACCGGCGACGCAGATCCGCCGTCACCCGATGGCGGTACGAGGTTTGGTGACCCGCGATCGGCGGGATATCTTTTCCCCAGTCGACGAGAGCTCCCCGCAATCCAACGTCGACTCTCAATGGGAACCGGCTCCGGCCGAATCCTGCGAACTCTCAGGAGAACTCTGTGCTGAAGAAGGCTGGAATCATCACCGCCGTGGCCGCCGCCGGCGCCATCGCCCTCACCCCGTTCGCGTTCGCCGACGACTCGCACCACGAGGCCCCGGCCCCCGTCCAGTACACCAACGTCGAGGACGGCAACCTCAGCAACGACTGCCAGTTCGCCCAGACCGGCCCGGACATCGACTCCGCGGTCAGCGGCGGCGACGCCCTCATCGGTGCCGGTGGCGTCGCGGCCAACGCCGTCGCCCCGATCTCCGCCCCCATCCAGGCGGCGAACTGCACCAACATCGGCGTCAGCGACGTGATCGACAGCAACTCGAACAACGAGACCCGCACCGCCACCCGCACCGAGGTCGAGGACTCGTTCAACACCGAGGGCACCGTCGAGGACTGATCGCCTCCCAGCTCCACCCGGTGGCCCGGACCGAATCGGTCCGGGCCACCGGCCTGTCCGCGGACCCCGCCCGCACCGGCCGGGCGACGAATGCACCCGAATGAGTGCGTAACCCGCCGAGCACATCCGGCATCACCCGATGGCGGTACGGGATTAGGTCGGCCGCAGTCGATGGGATATCTTTCTCTTAGTCGACGAGGGCTCCCCGCAATCGAACGTCGACTCTCAATGGGAACCGGCTCCGGCCGAATCCTGCGAACTCTCAGGAGAACTCTGTGCTGAAGAAGGCTGGAATCATCACCGCCGTGGCCGCCGCCGGCGCCATCGCCCTCACCCCGTTCGCGTTCGCGAACGACTCGCACCACGAGGCCCCGGCCCCCGTCGAGTACACCAACATCGAGAAGGGCAACCTCAGCAACGACTGCGAGTTCGCCCAGACCGGCCCGGACATCGACTCCGCGGTCAGCGGCGGCGACGCCCTCATCGGTGCCGGTGGCGCCGCGGCCAACGCCGTCGCCCCGATCTCGGCCCCGATCCAGGCGCTGAACTGCACCAACATCGGCGTCAGCGACGTGGTGGACGTCAACTCGAACAACGAGACCCGGACCGCCGAGTCCACCGAGGTCGAGGACTCCTTCAACACCG
>NZ_JAGSOV010000023.1 GCF_023898865.1 Pseudonocardia humida | reverse complement strand
GCTGGTGGTGTCGGTGCGCACGTAGTGCGCGCGGCGGCCGGCCTTCTCGACCAGCGCCACCGTCTCGTCGCCGGGGGCGAGGTCGCCGATCACGATGTCGGCGCCCTCCTCGGCGAACCGGACGGCGCAGGCCTGGCCGATGCCGCTCGCGCCACCGGTGATGACGGCGACCTTGCCGTCCAGGGCGGTTCCCATGGTCAACCTCCGTCGGTCAGAACGTGAGCACGAGCCGGCCGCGGACGCCGCCGGCCTCCAGTCGGCGGTGCGCGTCGGCGGCGTGGGCGGCGGGCAGGGCGTCGGCGACCCGCGGGGTCAGCCGCCCGGCCAGCACCAGGTCGGCGAGCCGGGCGATGCCGGCGCCGTCGCGCAGGTGGTCGCGCACCATGACGGGGTGGATCCGGATGCCGCGCTCGGTGGGCCCGGCCCAGAAGCGCACGGTGGCCAGCGCCCCGCCGTCGCGGACGATCCCCAGCGCGGCGGCGTCGAGCACGGCCGCGTCGATCAGCCCGTCGACCCCGTCCGGCACCGCCTCGCGGAAGGCCGCGGTCTCCTCGGCCGCGTCGCGCGATGCCGGGACGACGACGTCCGCGCCGAGCCCTTCGACCAGCGCGCGGTCGGCGGGCTTCGCGTCGGCGACGACCCGCAGCCCGGCGTGCTTGCCCAGCTCGATCGCGTACCCGCCGACGGCGCCCGCGCCCCCGGTGACCCCGAGGATGTCGCCGGGGGAGAGGGCCAGGTGGGCCAGGGCCGAGACGACGGTGAGCCCGTTCATCGGCAGGGTGCACGCCTGCGCGTCGGAGACCGCGTCGGGCACGGCGGCGACCGCGTCGGCGGGCACCACGACCAGCTCGGCGTAGGACCCACCGAGCTGCCGGCGCGGCATGACGATCGCCATCACCCGCTGGCCGACCGCCCAGCCCGCGGCATCGTCGTCGATCACGGGACCGACCGCGTCGACCACCCCGGCCAGCTCCATGCCGGGGATCCACGGCGGGGCCAGGCCCTCCTCCGGTCGGGGGCCCGTGAGCCGGTACATGGTGTCGGTCGGGTTGACCGCGGTGGCCGTGGTGCGGATGCGCACCTCGCCCGGGCCCGGCTCGGGCACCGGCAGCTCGAACCGCTCCATGACCTCGGGACCGCCCGTGCTGGCGAAGCCGATGGCCGTCATGGTCGCCGTCACGGGATCACCATGACCTTGATCGAGCCGTCCACGGCGTGCTGGGCGGTGAAGGCCTCGGCCACCCGCTCCAGCGGCACCCGGTGGGTGACCAGGTCGGCGACCCGGACGTGGCCGTCGGCCAGCAGCCGGAAGGCCTCCGCGGCGTCGTCGGCGGTGTAGGCGAAGCTGCCGCGCAGCCGCAGCTCCTTCTGCACGACGGTGTTGACGTCCAGCGGGGGAGTGCGGCTGGTCAGCCCGGCCACGACGATCGTGCCGGCGGCCCGGGCGACCGCGGTGGCCAGCTCCAGCATCGGCAGCGCCCCCGAGCACTCGACGACGGTGCCGACGTTGCCGCTGCCGGGCTGGTAGGGCGAGGTCGAGGTGCCCCAGCGGTCGAGCAGTTGGGCCTTCAGGGCGTCGACGCCGTCGCGGGCGTCCAGGACGGTGGCGCCGGCGGCGGCCCCGGCGGCCAGCCGGGGCGGCGACACGTCGATGCCGACGACGTCGGTGGCCCCGTAGGCGAGCAGCGCCCGCAGCGCGCACTGGCCGATCGAGCCCAGCCCGGTCACCAGGATCGGCTCGTCGAGCGCCGCCGAGCGGACCGCGCGCACCGCGACCGACAGCGGCTCCAGGAACGCGCCCTCCTCCAGGCTGAGCCCGTCGGGCAGCCGGAACACCCGCCGGCCCAGCTGGGCGCGCGGCACCAGGACCCGGTCGGCGAGCCCGCCGCCGGCGCCGTGCACCGGGGCGGCGCACAGGTTCGTGTTCCCCGCCGCGCACTGCGCGCACCCGCCGCACGGGCCCATCGGGTTGACCGCCACCCGGTCGCCGACGGCGATGCCCCTGACCTCGGCGCCGACGGCGCGCACGGTGCCGGCGAACTCGTGGCCCATCCGGGCGCCCGCCGAGATCCACGCGCCCTCGGCGAAGGCGTGCACGTCCGAGCCGCAGATGCCGCAGGCGCCCACGTCGATCACCAGGTCGGCCGGGCCGGGCTCGGGGTCGGGCAGCTCGGCCAGCCCGACCGAGCCGATGCCCTCCCACAGCGCCGCCCTCACGCCGGCACCCGCTGCCGCCGGGTCGCACCGAGCGAGCGCACCGACGCCCCGGCCAGCGTCGGGCCGCTGGTGTGCAGGTGGCAGGCCACCTCGCCGGAGCCCTGGGCGCGCGTCGGCTGCGGCACCTCGGTGCGGCAGAGGTCCATCACGTAGGGGCAGCGGGTGTGGAACCGGCAACCCGGCGGCACCCGCGACGGGTCCGGTGGGTCGCCGGCCAGCACGATCCGCTCCCGGGAGCGCTGCACGCGCGGCGACGGCACCGGAACGGCCGAGAGCAGCGCCTCGGTGTAGGGGTGCGCGGGGGCGTCGAACACCCGGGTGGCGTCGCCGTGCTCGACGATCTGCCCCAGGTACATCACCGCGACCCGGTCGGAGATGTGGCGCACCACCGACAGGTCGTGGGCGATGAACAGGTAGGTCAGCCCGATCGCCGCGGACAGCTCCTCCAGCAGCCCGATCACCTGGTTCTGGGTCGACACGTCCAGCGCGCTGACCGCCTCGTCGAGCACCAGGATCTTCGGGTCGGCGGCGATCGCCCTGGCGATGGTGAGCCGTTGGCGCTGCCCGCCGGAGAACTCGTGCGGGTAGCGCATCATGTACTCCGGCGGCAGCCCGACCCGGCGCAGCAGCTCGCCGACGCGCTCGGCCCGGTCCCGGCGGCCCAGCTTCAGGTGCACGTCGAGCGGCTCGCCGATCGACTCGCGGATCAGCATCGACGGGTCCAGCGAGGAGTACGGGTCCTGGAAGACCATCTGCACGTCGCGGCGGGCCGCGCGCAGCTGCGCGGCCGGCAGCCCGAGCAGCTCGCGGCCCCGCAGCTTCACCGACCCCGCGGCCGGCTCGACCAGCCGCATGACCCCGCGCGCGGTGGTCGACTTGCCGCAGCCGCTCTCGCCGACCAGCCCGAGCGTCTCGCCCTCGTGCAGGTCGAAGCCGACGCCGTCCACGGCGCGCAGCGGCGGCGGCGCGGCCCGGAACGGGCGGCGCCTGCCCGGGAAGCTGACCACCAGGTCCCGGACCTCGAGCAGCGCCCCGGCGGGCTCGGGCTTCGCGACCGGCTCGCTCGCCGTGCCCGCGGATGGGCTCGCACGCTCGCTCATGGCGTTCCTCGCAGGGTCAGCTCGGGGTGCCGCAGGCACCGGGTGGTGTGGGTCGGGCCGAGGCGCACCAGCTCCGGCGACCCCGCGCCGGTGCAGCGGTCCTCGGCGTAGCGGCAGCGGGGGTGGAACCGGCAGCCGTCGGGCATGGCGCCGACCCGCGGCGGGTGGCCCGGGATGCTGGCCAGCTCGCCTGCCGGCTGGTCCATCCGCGGCATCGCGGCCAGCAGGCCCTCCATGTACGGGTGGCCGGGCTGCTCGAACAGCTCGACGATCGGCGCGCCCTCGACGATCTGCCCGGCGTACATCACCAGCACCCGGTCGCAGACGTCGGCGACCACGCCCAGGTCGTGGGTGATGAAGATGACCGACATGCCGTGCTCGCGCTGCAGCTCGCGCAGCAGTTCCAGGATCTGCGCCTGCACGGTGACGTCCAGCGCGGTGGTCGGCTCGTCGGCGATGATCACGTCCGGGCGGCAGGCCAGCGCGATCGCGATCATCACCCGCTGCCGCATGCCGCCGGAGAACTCGAAGGGGTACTGCCGGTAGCGGCGCTGCGGGCTGGGCACGCCGACCCGGTCCAGCAGCGCGATCGCCCGCTCCCGGGCCGCCCGCCGCGACAGCCCCTCGTGCCTGCGCAGCACCTCGGCGATCTGGTCGCCCACGGTGAACGCCGGGTTCAGGCTGGTCATCGGCTCCTGGAAGATCATCGCGATGCGCGGGCCGCGGATGTCGTCCATCTGCTTGGGCGAGAGCGCGGTGAGGTCGTGCTCGAGCACCCGCAGCGTCGTCGCGCGCACCCGGGTCTGCCGGGGCGGCATCAGCCCGGCGATCGACAGGCAGGTCACCGACTTGCCGGAGCCGGACTCGCCGACGATGCCGAGCGTCTCGCCGCGGGCGACGCGGAACGACACGCCGTCGACGACGGTCGCCCAGCCGTGCTCGGTCAGCACGTCGACGACCAGGTCCTCGACCAGCAGGGTGGTCTCGGTGGGCGGAGCCGGGGCGGGGGGCAGGGTCTGGGTCATGCGGGCGTCCTCCCGGACATCTCGCGCGGGCTGGTCAGGACTCGGTGCGCTCCTCGCGGCCCAGCGCGTCGCGCAGGCCGTCGCCGAGGGTCACGAAGGTGAACACGGTCAGCGCGATCAGCACGCCGGGGAAGATCCCCAGCCACGGCGAGCGGCCGTAGTACAGGAAGCCCTCGCGGATCATCGAGCCCCAGCTGGCGTCCGGCGGCTGCACGCCCAGCCCGAGGAAGCTCAGCCCGGCCTCGGAGAGCATCGCGTAGCCTGCGGTGACCGCGATCGCCACCGTCAGCGGGGACAGCGTGTTGGGCAGGATGTGCCGCAGGATGATCGTCGCGGGCGGGGTGCCGATGCTGCGCGACGCCTCGACGTAGGTCTCCTCCTTCAGCCCGATCACCACGCCGCGGACCAGCCGCAGGAAGCGGGGGGCCATCAGGATGCCGACCGCGAACATGGCGTTGCGCAGGCTCGGCCCGAGCACCGCGACCAGGGCGATGGCCAGCAGCAGCGGCGGGAAGCTCATCGCGGCGTCGTTGAGCCGCATGACCACCGTGTCGAACCGGCCGCCGATGTAGCCGGTCAGGAAGCCCAGCGGCACCCCGATCACCATCGCCACGGCCAGCGCGAGGCAGATCGCCAGCAGCGACACCCTGGTCCCGACGATGAGCCGGCTGAGGATGTCGCGGCCGAGCTGGTCGGTGCCCAGGACGTGGCCCGCGGTGAACGGGTCGAGCAGCACCCCGCGCAGGTTCTGCTGGTTGGGGTCGGCCGGGGTGATGAACGGTCCGATCGCGGCCACCAGCACCAGCAGGGCGAGCACGCCGAGCGCGATCATCGCGCCGCGGTTGCGGGCCACGCGGCGGCGGAAGTCGGCCCAGGCGCCGCCGCCGTGCACGACCGCCGCGGTCGCCTCGGCGGGCACCGTGCCCGCGGGCAGCGCCGAGGCGGCGGGTGCGTCCGGGGCGACGGCGAGGTCGGGGGTGGCCGGATCGGCCGCTCCGGTGGCCGCGGGCGAGGGACGCTCGATGTTGGTCAACGGGGGCGCACCTTCGGGTTGAGGTAGCCGTACGCGAGGTCGACGAGCAGGTTGCAGACCACCGCCACCAGCACCGCGACCAGCACGACGCCCTGGATGACCGGGAGGTCGCGGGTGGTCACCGCGTTGATGGCGACCTGGCCGAGGCCCGGCACGCCGAAGACCTGCTCGACCAGCACCGCGCCGCCGAGCAGCGCGGTGATCTGCAGGCCGAGCACGGTCACCAGGGGCACGCTCGCGTTCTTCATGACGTGCTTGCCGATCACCATGCGGGCCCGCAGCCCCTTGGCCCTCGCGGTGCGGATGTAGTCCTGCTGCAGCACGCCGATGATCGACCCGCGCAGCTGGCGGGTGCTCTCCGCGGCGCCCGCGATGCCCAGGGTCAGCGCGGGCAGCACGATGTGGGCCAGCCAGGCCGCCGGGTCCTCCTCGATCGCCACGTAGCCGGTGGCCGGCAGCCAGCCCAGCCCCAGGCTGAAGATCAGCACGAACACCAGGCCGAGCCAGAACGACGGCAGGGCGATGCCCAGCGACGAGCCGACGGTGGCGACCCGGTCGAGCCAGGTGCCGCGGCGCAGGGCGGACAGGATGGCCGTCGGCACCGCGATCAGCAGCGAGATCAGCAGCGCCGTGCCGGCGAGGGCCATGGTCACCGGCAGCCCGTCGCCGATGGAGGTGGCCACCGGACGGCTGGTGAACAGCGAGGTGCCCAGGTCGCCGGACAGCGCCCCGGTCACCCAGTCCCAGTACTGCACCACGACGGGGCGGTCGAGCCCGAGCCGCTCGCGCACGGCGGCGACCTGCTCCACCGTGGCGTCGGGTCCGGCGATCGTGACCGCCGGATCGCCGGGGATCAGCAGCACCAGCCCGAACGCCACGAACGTGACCAGGACCAGTACGGGCACCGTGGTCAGCAGGCGCATGGCGAAGAACTTGAGCACCGTCGGCAACCTCCTCGATGACATCGGCGTCGTTCAGGGGGTTCAGGGGTCGTGCGGGCAGCGCTGGGCGGGCCGGGATCGGCCGTGGGCTGCGCGGTGGTCCGGGGAGAGCCCCGGTGGAGGGGCGGCGCGGTGGCGCCGGTTCCGGGACGCTAAGCGCTGCCGACCGGCCGCCGCAATGGGTGGGCGGCGAAAACCACGGATAACGATGCGATCACGCGCGTTTTGGGCGGGCGGGTGTGAGGACGTCCGTCCCGGGCCCGGGCGAAGTGTGCGGATCTCCATTGCCGGGCCCGCGGGGCCGTTCGACGATAGCCGCGTCCCCGACCGGTCCGACCTGAGGGTGGTGCACGCACGGTGAAGTTCCACTGGTTCGCGGAGGTCACCTACGACGACCTCCCGGCGGACTTCCCGGCCGCCGGGCAGGGCGCATGGGTGGACAGCCCGATCGGGCTGGCCGACCCCCGCCGCGTCGGCGAGAACTACCGGATGTTCCTGCGGCTGATGCAGCAGGCCGACCGCGACGGCTTCGACGGGCTGGCGGTCAACGAGCACCACCAGACCCCGTTCGCGATGACGCCCTCGCCGAACCTGCTGGCCGCCGGCCTGGCCGGGACCACCGAGAAGGCCGCGATCCTGGTCATCGGCGACTCGTTGGCGCTCTACAACCCGCCCACCCGGGTGGCCGAGGAGCTGGCCTACCTGGACTGCCTGTCCGACGGGCGGGTCATCGCCGGGTTCGTCTTCGGCACCCCGATGGACTCCGCGTTCGCCTACGCGCGCCCGCCCTCGGAGCTGCGCGAGCGGTTCCACGAGGCCCGCGAGCTGGTCCTGCGGGCCTGGCGCGAGCCCGAGCCGTTCGCCTTCAACGGCAGGTACACGCAGTTGCGCTACGTGAACCTGTGGCCGCGCCCGGTCCAGGCGCGCCCGCCGATCTGGGTGCCCGGCTCGGGCAGCGTGGAGACCTGGGAACTGGTCACCAGGGAGAACTACTGCTACGGCCACCTGTCGTTCTCCGGATTGCGCGCGGCGAAACCGGTCGTGGACAACTACTGGAACTACGTGGCCGAGAACGGCGGCGACCTGAATCCGCACCGGATGGCGTTCACCCAGCTCATCTGCGTGGCCGATTCCGACGCCGAGGCCGAGCGCAAGTACGCCGATGCGGTGCGCTACTTCCAGCGGGTCAAGGACCCGGCCACCCGGTTCGCCACCCCGCCCGGATACACCTCGCCCGACTCGCTGCGCGGCATGCTCGCCCGCACCACGACGCCGCAGGCCGCCGAGGACCGCAGGCGGGCCACGGCCGGGGAGATGAGCTTCTGGGAGTACGACGAGAAGGGCTACATCATCGCAGGCACGCCCGACCGGGTCGCCCAGCGCGTGCGCGAGCTGGCCACCGAGCTGCGGGTCGGCCAGCTGATCGCCTGCCTGCACATGGGCGACCTGGCCGAGGAGACCGCCGCGGAGAACACCCACCTGTTCGGCACCCGGGTCATCCCGCAGCTGCGGGACCTGTGGGCCGACCAGCCCGACCACTGGACGCCGCCCGCCTCCCACCGGGACGTGCCGGCGAGCGTGCAGCCGACCACCCGGGCGGGCGCCGCGACGCTCGTCGGAGGGGACTGAACCGATGTCGACCGCCACCACCCCCACCTCGGGCACCGCCACGGTCAACGGCGTCTCGCTGCGCTACGACGTGCGGGGCGACGGACCGCCACTGCTGCTGATCTCCGGGCTCGGCGCCAGCTCGCTGGCCTGGGCGCTGCTCGCGCCGCGGCTGGCCGAGCGGTACACCGTCATCACCTTCGACAACCGGGGGACCGGGCTCAGCGACGTGCCGCCGGGCCCCTACGCGATCGACGACCTCGCCGACGACACCGCGGCGCTGGTCGAGCACCTCGGGGCCGGCCCGGTGGCCGCCGTGGGCTGGTCGCTGGGCGGCTCGGTGCTGCAGTCGCTGCTGGTCCGGCACGCGCGGGTGCTGTCGCGGGCCGTGCTGGTCACCGCGTTCCCGTCCTACACCGCGGTGCAGGACGCCTGGTTGGACACCGGCCTGGCGCTGCGCCGGGCCGGGGTCGACCCGGTGGCCGTCGGGATCAGCAGCATGCCGTGGGTGTTCACCCCGCGGCTGCTGGCCGACCACGCCGCCGCGGCGGCCCAGGCCGAGCTGGTCCGCGCCGACCCGCACCCGACCACCCTGGCCGGGTTCGAGGCCCAGGCCGCGGGGCTGCGCGTCTACGACTCCCGCCCGGGCCTGCCGTCGGCGAGCACGCCGACGCTGGTGCTGGCCGGCGCCGAGGACGTGCTGACCCCGGTCGCCCAGTCGGTCGAGATCGCCGAGCTGATGCCGAACGCGACCCTGCAGGTGCTGCCCCGCGGCGGGCACGGCCTGCCGGTGGAGTACCCCGACGACACGCTGGCCGCGATCACCGCCTTCCTCGACCGGACGGCGCAGGCGGGAGGGGGATCGTGACCCGGCCGCTGCACGTCGTCGGGATCGGCGGGACGGTCCGCGCCGGCTCGTCGAGCGAGCAGGCCCTGCGCATCGCGGTCGAGCGGGCCGCCGCCGCGGGCGCCACGACCCGCGTCTTCGCCGGCGCCGAGCTGGCCCGGCTGCCGATGTACGCCCCGGAGGCCGGCGACGGCGGCCCGGTGGCCCGCGAGCTGGTCGAGCACCTGCGCCGCGCCGACGGCGTGCTCATCGCGTCGCCGGGCTACCACGGCTCCATCTCCGGACTGGTCAAGAACGCCCTGGACTACACGGAGGACATGCGCGGGGACGCGCTGCCCTACCTGGCCGACCGCTCGGTGGGGCTGATCGTCACCGCCTACGGTTGGCAGGCCGCGGTCACCACGCTCACCGCGCTGCGCGCCATCGTGCACGCGCTGCGCGGCTGGGCCACCCCGTACGGGGCGGCGGTCAACTCGCTGCAGACCGGCTTCCGCGACGGCGCCTGCGCCGAGCCGCGGGTCGTCGAGCAGCTGCACACGGTGGCCGACGAGGTGGTGCGGTTCGCCGACCTGGTCGCCGCGAGCCGCCACGACGTGCTCTCCGGGCCGCAGCCGGGGGAGGGGTGAGCGCCCCGGCGGCCGGGGCCGACCTCCCCGACCAGCGCCTGGTCGTGCTGCCCGACGCGGACCCGGGCCCGGTCGCGGCCGCGCACCGGGCGCTGCGCCGCGGCCGTCCGGTGCTGCTGGTCGACGACCTGCGCGACGGCCCGGCGGCCGGCACCGGAGTCGTGGTCGGCGGTGTCCTCGTCACCGCCGCCGAGCTGACCGGCACCGCCTCGATGGCGTTCCTGGTGCGCGAGACCAGCGGCGTCGTGTGCGTCGCCATGACCGGGTCCCGGCTCGACGAGCTGCGCGTCCCGCCGATGGACTCCGACGGCCCGGGCGCCTCGGCCTTCGCGGTGTCGGTCGACGCCCGGGTGGGCACCACCACCGGCATCTCCGCGGCGGACCGCGCGCTGACCGCCCGCGTGCTGGCCGACCCGGCCACCCGCCCGTCCGACCTCCTGCTGCCCGGGCACGTGCTGCCGCTGCGGGTGCGCGCCGCCGGCGTGCTGGAGCGGGCGCGCCCCGCCGAGGCCGCGGTGGACCTGTGCCGCGGCGCCGGGCTCGCCCCGGCCGCGGTGCTCGCCGCGGCCGTCGACGGCGCGGGCGAGCCGGCCGACCGGACGACGCTGACCGCCCTGGCCGAGCGCCACGACCTGGTGCTGCTGGCGGTCTCGGACGTGCTCGCCGACCGGCGGCGCCGCGAGCCGTCGGCGCGGCGCGGGGCCGCGACCGCGCTCCCGACGTCGCACGGCCGGTTCCAGGCCGTCGGCTACGGCTCGACGGCCGCCGACCGCACCGCTCCCGCGTCGCCGGGCCGCGACGAGCACCTGGCCCTGGTCCGCGGCGACCCCGCGACCGCGGTCGGGCCGGTGCTCGTCGGCGTGCACCGCGAGTGCGTGCTCGGCGACGTGTTCGGCTCGCTGCGCTGCGGGTGCGCCGCCCGGCTCGACGCCGCGCTGGCCGCGATCGACGCGGCCGGTCGCGGGGTGCTGGTCTACCTGCGCAGCGGGCACGCCTTCGCCCGCCTCGCGGGCGGGGCGAACCCGACCGGCTGCGGCGCGCCCGACGAGCGCCGGGACCTGGTCGCCGCGGACGTCCTGCGCGACCTCGGCTTCGGCACCGGCTTCGGCACCGGGACCGGCGCGGTGGTCCTGCTCTCCGACGACCCGGCCGAGGCGGGCCGGCTGGCCCGGTGCGGCGTCGCGGTCACCGCGCGGCGCCCGTTGCTGGGCGCGGCCGAGGCCGACGTTGTCTGAGCGGTCCGTCGCACCGTCCCCCGCACCCGGCGCGGAGCGCGCCGGTCCGGGGACCCCGTTCCCGGCGGTGCGCCGGGGACCGTTCCTGGCCCTGGTCTGCAGCGTGCAGTTCGTCCTGCTGGTCGGCGGCACCGTGGTCACCGTGTCGCTGCCGGCCATCCGCGCCGACCTGGGGCTCTCGGTGGCGCAGCTGCAGTGGGTGCTGACCGCGTTCGCGCTGACCTTCGGCTGCCTGCTGCTGCTCGGTGGCCGGGCCGCCGACGTGCTCGGCAGGCGCCGGCTGTTCCTGACCGGGCTCGCGGTGTTCGCGGTCGGCTCGCTGCTGTGCGCGCTGGCCGCGTCACCGGGGCTGCTGATCGCGGCCAGGGCGCTGGCCGGGGTCGGTGCGGCCATGGCGTCCCCGGCGGCGATGTCCCTGCTCACCGGCGTGTTCACCGGGGCGCGCGAGCGCAGCCGGGCGCTCGGGGTGTGGGCGGCGGTCGGCGCGGGCGGCGCCACCCTGGGCAACGTGCTCGGCGGCCTGCTGACCACGGCCGGCGGCTGGCGGTGGATCTTCCTGGTCAACGTGCCGGTCTGCGTGCTGGCCTTCGTCGGGGCGTTCGCGCTGGTGCCCGCGGTGCGCGGGGCGCCGCACCAGCGCCTGGCGGTCGTCGACGGGCTGCTGGCCACCGCGGCGGTCGCGGCGCTGATCCTGGGCCTCACCGAGCTGCAGACCGGTGGGATCGGCCCGCTGGCGCTCGGCGCGTCGGTCGGCGCGCTCGCGCTCGGCGCGGCGTTCCTGGTGCTGCAGGCGCGCTCGGCCGACCCGCTGCTGCCGCTCGCGCTGTTCCGGACCCGCACGTCGGTGGCGTTCCTGCTGGTGCTGGTGGCCTCGGGTACCGGGATCGGCGCCTACTTCGTCAGCTCGCTGTTCATGCAGGAGGTGCTGGGCTGGAGCGCGTTGCAGGCCGGCGCGGCGTTCGTGCCGTGGGCCGCCCTGATCGTGCTCGTCTCCCAGGTCACCTCGCGCAACCTGCACCACGTCGGGCCGCGCGCGCTGGTGCCGCCCGCACTGCTGTGCGTCGCGGGCGGGGCGGTGCTGCTGGCGCTCGCGCTCGGCCCGGCCACCGACTACGCGGGCGGGCTGCTGCCGGCGTTCCTGCTGCTCGGCCTGGGCACCGGCGCGGCCGGGGTGTGCTGCACGGTGACCGCGATGTCGGGCATCCCCCGGCACCGCCACGGCGTCGGCGCGGGGGCGCTGAACAGCACCCAGGCGGTCGGCAGCGCGCTGGCCATCGCCCTGGTCGCCCTGCTGTCCACGGCGGTGGCCCGCCACCTGGTCGGCACCGGGACCGCGGTGGCCGAGGCCACCCTGGCCGGCTACCGGGTCGCGCTGCTGGCCGCGGCGGGCACCGCCGTCGCCGGTGCGCTCCTGGCCGCGCTCGTGCTGCCGAGGCGGGTGCCGGTGCCCGAGGATGCGGAGGAGGACGTCGCGCTGTCCCGCCCGGCGTCGGCCCCGTTGACCTGATCCGAGCTCCCGAGGAGGACCACCGTGGTGGACCCGGCGTCGCTGTCCGTCCTGGACGCGCTGCACTCCACGCCCGCCCGGCGCTACCTGGCGCCCGACCCGATCCCCGACGACGTGCTGTGGGAGGTCCTCGACGCGGCGGTCCGCGGCCCCTCCGGCGGCAACGCCCAGCAGTGGGGCTGGGTGGTGGTGACCGATCCGGGGGTCAAGGGCACGGTCGCGGCCTGGTACCGGGAGAACTGGGACCGCGCCTACGGCGCCCGGCGGGCGCAGATCCTGGCCGGCGAGGTCGACGGCGGGCTCACCCCGCGCGGCTACCTCGGCGCCGAGCACCTGGCCCACCACCTGGCCGACGCCCCGGTGTGGGTGTTCCCGGTGCTGCGCGGCGCGGCCGACGCGACCAGCCCGCGGGTCGGCTCGTCGATCTACGGGGCGGTCCAGCAGCTGTGCCTGGCGGCCCGCGCGCACGGCATCGGCACCTCGCTGACCACCCTCTACGGCGGCCACGAGGACGAGCTGCGTGCGCTGCTCGGCCTGCCGGCCGACGCGCTGACCATGGCACTGGTCCCGCTGGGCTACCCGTCGCAGGGGCGGTGGGCGCAGCCGAAGCGGCGCCCGGTCGAGGAGGTCGTGCACTGGGAGCGGTGGGGGCAGCACCGGGCGCGGACGGGCGGCGGTGTCCGATGAGCGACCTGCTGGACGCCCTGTCGTTCGAGCCGCTGACCCCGACCGCGTACCTGGACCGGGCGGCGGCCGCGCACGGCGACCGCGTCGGCGTGGTCGACGGCGGCCGGCGCTGGACCTACGCCGAGCTGCACGAGCGGTGCACGCGGCTGGCCGGGGGGCTGGCGCCGCTGGCGCAGGGCAGGCCGGTGGCGGTGCTGGCGCCCAACACCCACGTGCTGCTGGAGGCCAACTTCGGGGTGCCGTGGGCGGGTTCGGCGCTGGTGGCGGTGAACACCCGGCTCTCGGCGGGCGAGGTGGCCTACATCCTGGAGCACTGCGGGGCCGCGGTGCTGGTGCACGACCCCGTCTTCGACGACCTGGTCGACGCGGCGCTGTCGGGCCTGGAGGACCCCCCCACCCGGATCCGGGCGGGGGAGGAGTACGAGCGGCTGCTGGCCGGGGCCGAGCCGCGCCACGACACCCCCGACGACGAGCGCGCCCTGCTGTCGATCAACTACACGTCCGGGACGACGGGGCGCCCCAAGGGCGTGATGTACCACCACCGGGGCGCCTACCTGCAGGCGCTGGCGATGGTGGGGCACACCGGGCTGACGCCGTCGGCGGTGCACCTGTGGACGCTGCCGATGTTCCACTGCAACGGCTGGTGCTTCCCGTGGGCGGTCACCGCCGCCGCGGCCACCCACGTGTGCCTGCCCAGGGTCGACCCGGTCGAGGTGTGGCGGCTGATCCGCGCCGAGGGCGTGACCCACCTCAACGGCGCCCCCACGGTGCTGTCGATGATCGCCTACGCGAAGCAGGCCGCCCCGGTGGAGACGACCGTGCGCATCGCCACCGGCGGTTCGCCGCCGTCACCGGCGATCCTGCGCCGGATGGCCGAGCTGGGCTTCGAGGTCACCCACCTCTACGGGCTGACCGAGACGTTCGGCCCGGCGATGATCTGCGACTGGCGCCCGGAGTGGGACTCCCTCGACGGCGACGCGCAGGCTCGGCTCAAGGCCCGCCAGGGCGTCGGGAACATGATCGCCTGCACCGCCCGGGTGATCGCCGACGACGGCTCCGACGTCCCCGCGGACGGCACGACGACCGGGCAGATCGCGCTGCGGGGCAACAACGTGATGCTGGGCTACCTGAAGGATCCCGAGGCCACCGCGGCGGCCGCGCCGGACGGGTGGTTCCGCACCGGCGACATCGGGGTGGTGCACCCCGACGGCTACGTCGAGCTGCGCGACCGCAGCAAGGACGTGATCATCTCCGGTGGGGAGAACATCGCCTCGGTCGAGGTCGAGCAGGCGATCATGGACCACCCGGCGGTGCTGGAGGTGGCGGTGATCGCCGTCCCCGACGAGCGGTGGGGCGAGGTCCCGGCCGCGTTCGTGACGCTGCGCGAAGGCGCGTCGGCGACCGAGGCCGAGATCGTCGAGCACGTGCGGGGGCGGTTGGCCCGGTTCAAGGCGCCCAAGACGGTGACGTTCGGGGAGCTGCCCAAGACCTCCACCGGCAAGATCCAGAAGTACCTGCTGCGGGACGAGGCCTGGGCCGGTGCCGAACGGCGCATCCGGTGAGGCGCCGCCCGGCGCGCTCAGCCGGCTCCGACCAGCCGCAGCGCGAACTCCGTGTACTGCCAGGCGACCTCGTTCTCGGAGAGCTCGCCGTCCTCGCGGTACCAGGCGGCGATGCCCATGCCGAGGTCGAGGATCGCGTAGGACGCGAGCCGGGTCGACTGCACGGTGAACCGGCCGACCTCGACGCCGTCGTGGACGAGCCTGCGGAACCCCTGCTCGTACTCGGCGCGCCTGCCCAGCACCGCCTGCCGGTGCGGCTCGGCCAGGCTGCGCAGCTCGCGGGCGCCGACGAACGCCTCGAGCCGGTGTCGGGCGTGGTAGCGGACGTGCGCGTCGACCGCGCGCCGCAGCCGCTCCACCGGGTCGGCGGTGGTGGCCACGGCCGCGCGGTGGGCGGCCAGCAGCGCGTCCATCGTGCCGGTCATGATCTGCACCAACAGGTCCTGCTTGGACGCCACGTGCTTGTACAGGCTGGGTCCGCGCATCCCGACGGCCGCGCCGATGTCGGCCATCGTCGTGGCCGGGTAGCCGTTGCGGGTGAAAAGTTCGAGCGCGGCGGCGCGGATGTCGTCCGTGCGCGAGCTCGCGGCCACCGTCATCGCGTCCCCTCCCACCGGCTAGCCGATCATAGTGAGCCCACGGGGAAGCGCGCCCGGCCGGCGCTGCCCGGCCCGGCAGGCCGCCGGCTCCGGCCGGCTAACGAGCGTTAGCCTTGGGGGCACCATGAGCGTCGACATCGATCCCGACCCGGCCATGGCCGGCCTGGACCTGCCCGCCCTGCAGGCGTTCCTCGCCGCCGAGGTGCCCGGGACCGGGCCGCTGCGCGCGGAGCTGATGCACGGCGGCCGGTCCAACCTCACCTACCGGCTCACCGACGGCCGCTCCACCTGGGTGCTGCGCCGCCCGCCGCTGGGCGGGCTCAACCCGTCCGCGCACGACATGGCCCGCGAGTACCGGGTGGTCGCCGCCCTGCACGGGCACGGCGTGCCGGTGGCCCGGCCGGTGGCGATGACCGAGGACCCGGCGGTCATCGGGGTGCCCTTCGCGGTCGTCGAGCACGTGCCGGGCACGGTGCTGCGCACCCGCGCCGATCTCGACCCGCTCTCCGACGACGACGTCGCCCGCTGCGCGCGCGGCCTGGTCGAGGTGCTCGGTGCCCTGCACGCGGTCGACCCGGCGGCGGTCGGGCTGGCCGGATTCGGCCGCCCGCAGGGCTACCTGGCCCGCCAGGTCCGGCGCTGGTACGGCCAGTGGACCCGGATCGCGACCCGGGAGCTCCCCGACGTCGAGGCCCTGCACGAGCGGCTGGCCCGCGACTGCCCGCCGGAGAGCGGCACGGCGATCGTGCACGGCGACTTCCGCATCGACAACGCCATCCTCGACCCCGACGACCCGGGCGTGGTCCGGGCGCTGGTCGACTGGGAGATGGCCACGCTCGGCGACCCGCTGGCCGACCTCGGACTGCACATCGCCTACGCCGACCCGGCCTTCGACCCGGTGCTCGGCGGCGCTGCGGCCTCCACCAGCCCGCGGCTGCCGCGCCCCGACGACCTGGCCGCCCACTACGCCGCGGTGACCGGCCGCGACCTCAGCGGCCTGGCCTTCCACATCGCACTGGGCTACTTCAAGGCCGCGGTGATCGCCGAGGACATCCACGCCCGCTACCTGCGCGGCGACACCGTCGGCGCGGGCTTCGAGCAGGTCGGAGCGGCGGTGGCGCCGCTGGCCGCCACCGGGCTCGCCGTCCGCTGGTGACGGTCGTCCGCGCCCTCACGCGTCCAGCCCGGGCCCGGGAGCGCGGCCGTCGCAGCTGAAGCGGGCCCAGACGGTCTTGCCGTCCGCGCGCTCGTCGACCCCCCACTGCGCGGCCAGCGCCGCCACGACCCGCAGCCCGTACCCGCTGGGCGGGTCGGTCACGGGCAGGGCGGGGTGGGAGTCGCGCACCTCGACGCGCAGCCCGTCCTCGTCGAGCAGGAGGCCGACCTGCAGGTCGGTGCCGGCGTGCAGCACGGCGTTCGTGACGAGCTCGTTGAGCACCGCCTCCACGCGCCGGGGGTCGCTGCCCGGGCAGGACCAGGAGGCCAGCTGCAGGCCCAGCCGGCTGCGGCTGAGCCGGGGGGCGTCCAGGCCGGGCGGCAGCGTCCACCGGGCCCGGACCTCGCGGGGCTGCTCGGCGCAGCGCAGCAGGGCGAGCTCGGGCTCGTCGGCGACGGCGACCCGGCGGGCGACCCGGGAGGCGCGCAGGGCCTGCCCCATCGTCCGGTCGCGGTAGACCAGCGCGAGGCGGGCGGCGGGCCAGCCCCCCGCGGCGTCGAGGGCGTCGGGGAAGACCTGCAGGACCGACGTGCTGGTGATGGACAGGGCGGTGATGTCGACGACGACGCGGTCGACGTCGCGCAGCAGCGCCGTCACGGGGTCGCGCACGAAGGCCACGTGCTCCGGGTCCAGCGTCCCGCGCAGCACGACCCGCGCGTCCCCGTCTCGGTCCACCGCCATCGAGAGGTCGCCCTCCCGCCGTTCCCGCCGCGTCACCGGCACTGCGCCTCCTCCGCTCGGTGGCTGGCCGAACGGGGGGTGCCCGGCGACGGGCGACTCACTCCTGCGGTCGCCGAGGCGATGGCCAGGTGGCCCCACCGCGTCGCCCCCACCGCGTCTTCACCCCCGCGGGTCATGCGGTGGGCGCCTCGACCTCCTCGGGTCGGGGCGCGCCGATCGGGATGGCGGCCAGGAGCTCCCTCGTGTACTCGTGCTGCGGGTCCCGGAAGAGGGTGGCGGGCGATCCGCTCTCCACGATCCGGCCGTCCCTCATGACGTGGACGTGGTGGCACAGGATGCGCACCACGGCGAGGTCGTGGCTGATGAACACGTAGCTGAGCCCGAGCCTGCGCTGCAGCTCGACGAGCAGGTCGAGGATCTGCGCCTGGACGAGCACGTCGAGGGCCGACACGGCCTCGTCGAGGATCACGACCTCGGGGTCGAGTGCGAGCGCCCGGGCGATCGCGACCCGCTGGCGCTGCCCGCCGGAGAGCTCGTGCGGGTACCGGTCGGCCAGCGCGGGATCGAGGGCGACCTGGGCCAGCAGCTCCGCGACGCGGGCGTCCTGCTCGACGCGGGTGCCGATCCGGTGCACCTCCAGCGGCTCCCGGACGGTGTCGCCCACCGTGTACCGCGGGTCGAGCGCCGCGTAGGGGTTCTGGAAAACCGGCTGGACCCGGCGGCGGAACGCGAACAGGTCGGGCCCGGCCAGGCCGGTGACGTCGCGGTCGTCGAAGACGATGTCGCCGGACGTGCTCGGCTCGAGCATCAGCAGCATCTTCGCGGTGGTGGACTTGCCCGATCCGCTCTCGCCGACGATGCCGACGGTCCGGCCGCGCGGCACGGAGAACGAGACGTCGTCGACGGCGAGGAACTGCTCGCGCCTGCCGAACGCGCCCTTGCGCACCGGGTACTCCTTGCGCAGCCCCACCACCTCGATGACGGGTCGGGCGGCGGTCGGCGTCCCCCCGTCGACGAGGGAGTCGGTGGCCATGCTCGGGGCCGCCGCGAGCAGCCTGCGCGTGTAGTCGTCCTGCGGGTCGGCCAGCACCGTCGCCGTCGGGCCGCACTCCACGACGGCTCCGCGGTGCATCACCACGACCCGGTCGGCGCGCTCGGCGGCGAGCGCCAGGTCGTGGGTGACCAGCAGGACGGCCGTGCCCATCGAGGTGGTGAGCTCGTCGAGCAGGTCCAGGACGATCTTCTGCACGGTCACGTCGAGCGCGGAGGTCGGCTCGTCGGCGATGAGCAGCTGGGGCCGGCAGGCCAGGCCCATCGCGATCAGCACCCGCTGCCGCATCCCGCCGGAGAACTCGTGCGGGTACTGGCGGTAGCGGTGCCCCGGGTCGGGGATGCCGACCGACCCGAGCAGCTCGATCGCGCGGTCGCGGGCCGCGCGACCGGTGGCCACGCCGTGGATCCGGAAGATCTCCGAGATCTGCCGCCCGACGGGCACCAGCGGGTTGAGGTTGGACATCGGGTCCTGCGGGACCAGGCCGATCCGCCTGCCGCGCACGGCGTTCATCCGCCGCTCGGGGAGTGCGAGCAGGTCCGTGCCGTCGAAGGTGATCGTCCCGGCCGTCACGGCGCCGTTGGGGGCCAGCAGCCCGTTGATGGCCGAGGCGAGCGTGGACTTGCCGGACCCGCTCTCGCCGACGACGGCGACGGTCTCGCCGCGGCGGACCGTCAGGTCCGCCCCGCGCACGGCCTGGACGGGGCCGCGGGTGGTGCTGAACGCGACGGTCAGGCCGCTGATCTCCAGCAGGGGCCGCTCGTCGTCGGTCGCGACGATCATCGGGTCCGCCTCCGTTCGGGGATCGGGTGCGCCGCTCACCGGACGCGGGTCCTGACGTCCAGGACGTCGCGCAGGCTGTCGCCGAGGAAGTTGACCGCGAGGACGATCGTGACCATCGCCAGGCCGGGCCCGGCGGCGATCCACCACTGGTAGAAGTTCGCCGACCCCTCGGTGATCATCGCCCCCCACTCCGGTGAGGGCGGCAGCGCGCCGAGCCCGAGGAAGCTCAGCGAGGCGACCAGGATGATGATCATGCCGAGGTCCATGGTGGCGGAGACGAGCACCGGGGTGAGGGCGTGGGGGAGGACGTGCTTGCGCAGGGTCCTCAGGCGGCTCATCCCGATCGCCCTGGCCGAGGTGACGTACTCGCGCTCCTTGATCGAGAGGATCTGGCCCCGGATGAGCCGCGCGTAGATGGGCCACCAGACCACGACGATCGCCACGAAGGAGTTGGTGAGGCCGGGCCCGAGCGCGGCGGCCACCGCCATCGCGAGCAGGATGCTGGGGAAGGCCATGGTGATGTCGGCCAGGCGCATGAGCACGGCGTCGACGATGCCGCCGTAGAAGCCGGCGACCGCTCCGACCACGCTCCCCACGAGCGCGGCGATGCTGATCGTGGCCAGCGCGATCGGCAGCGACAGCCGCGCCCCGTGCAGCACCCGCGACAGCACGTCGCGGCCCAGGGTGTCCGTGCCGAGGAGGAACTCGCCCGTCGGCGGGCTCAGCCGGGGCCCGGCCACCGCGTAGGGGTCGTACGGCGCGAGCACGCCCGCGAACGCGATCACCAGGATCCACGCCGCGACGACCGCGGCACCGGCGAGGATCGAGGGCGTCAGCAGCCGGCGGAACCGCCCGCGGAGCGGGACCTCCGTCCCCGGCGGCGGGGGCCCGGCCGTCGGGGACGCGGCGTCGGGGGCGGCGGCGAGCGTCACGACAGCCTCACTCGGGGGTCGACGACGGCGTAGGCGATGTCGGTGATGAGGTTGGCGACCAGGAAGATGCAGCCGCCCACCAGGCACACCCCGGTGATCGCCGGGAAGTCCAGCGCGCGGGACGACTCGACGGCGTAGGTGCCGATGCCGTTCCAGGAGAAGATCGTCTCGATGAGGACCGCGCCCATGATGAGCAGGCCGACCGAGACGCCGACGATGGTGATCACGGGCGTGATCGCGTTGCGCAGGACGTGCCGGTTGAGCACCTGGCCGCGCGTCATCCCCTTGGCCCGGGCGGTGCGGGCGTAGTCGGACCCCTGCTCCTCCAGCATCTGCGAGCGCACGATGCGGATCACGGTGCCCAGCAGCGCCAGGCTCATGATCAGCGCGGGCATGAGCAGGTGCTGGAAGGCGTCGACGAACAG
The DNA here is from genome assembly GCF_023898865.1 of Pseudonocardia humida. Classification (GTDB taxonomy): domain Bacteria; phylum Actinomycetota; class Actinomycetes; order Mycobacteriales; family Pseudonocardiaceae; genus Pseudonocardia; species Pseudonocardia humida. The sequence continues at coordinate 237,133 of NZ_JAGSOV010000023.1, read as the reverse complement.
GGGCCAGTCGCCGGCGAGCAGGGCGTCGACGGTGTAGAAGCCCGTGGCGTCCGGGGGCGGGATCACGCGGGCGGACAGCCGGCCAGGGCCCGCGGCGACCCCCAGGGTGGCGTAGAAGAGGAACAGGAAGATCAGCCCCACCCAGAAGACCGGGAGCGAGGACCCGAGCAGCGCGAGGACCCGCACCACGCCGTCGACGAGCTTGCCCCGCATCCGGGCGGCCAGCACGCCCAGCAGGGTCCCGATGACGATCGCGAACACCAGGGCGACGGCGGCGAGCTCGAGCGTGGCGGGGAGGCGGACGGCGAGGTCCGCGCCCACCGGGGCCTTGGTGCGGAACGAGGTCCCCATGTCGCCCTGCAGCAGGTTCGCGATGTAGACGAAGTACTGCTCGGGCAGGCTCTTGTCGAGCCCCCACCGCTCGGTGGCGGCCCGCACGACGTCGGGGTTGCCGAGGTTGCGCTCACCGACGATCGAGGCGAGCGGGTTGTCCGCGACGGCGTGCGACAGCAGGAACGCGATGGTCACGATCCCCCACAGCAGCAGGGGCATCAGGGCCAGGCGCTTGGCGACGAAACGGATCATCAGCTCGGGTCCACTGGTCGGGGCGGGCGGTGGGCTCGGTGGGAGGTGGAGCCGGTGCGGGGGCGGGCGCGCCCGCCCCCGCGCCTCGGGTCACCCCGTGGCGAAGCGGATGCGGGTCAGGTCCAGGTTGCGGGTGATGTCGAGGTTGTTGCCGGTGACGTCGGCCGAGCTGGCGAGCAGGTACTTCGGGTTGACCACCGGCAGGATGATCGCGTCGTTGTACATCAGCTCGGCCAGCTGGGAGTAGGTCGCGGTGCGCTGTTCACCGGTCTGGGCCAGCGCGGACACCGCCAGCTGCTGCTCCTGGGGGTTGACCGGCATGCCGGCCCGCTCGGCCCAGACCGAGCCCTCGATGAGCCCGAAGTACTGCACGTACTGGATCGCGTCCGGGTGGTCCGGGGCGAAGTAGACGGCCGTCACGGGGATGCCCTCGGCGAGGCGGTCGGCCCAGGCCTGGTACTCCAGCGGCTGCAGGTCGAGCTGGATGCCGACGCCCTGCAGCGACTGCTGGATCGACTGCATCATGGTGGCGAAGTTGACGCCGTAGATCGTGAACGTCGGGAAGACGGCCTGCAGCGCGAGCCCGCCGCCGTAGCCGGCCTCGGCGAGCAGCGCCTTGGCGCCCTCGGGGTCGTACTCGGGCAGGGGCAGGCCCTCGGTGCCCTCGAAGCCGTTGGGGATCCCGGTCGCCTGCTTCTCCCCGTTGCCGGCCACGGTCGCGTCGATCGCCGAGGTGTAGTCGATGGACTTGCGGATCGCCTCGCGGACCCGCGGGTCCTGCAGGGCCTCGCCGCCGGGCTTGCCGGGGGACAGGGCGAGGTAGACGAAGTTGAACGACGGGACGACCTCGGTGGAGAGGTTCGGGTCGTTCTCGATCTGGCCCAGCGCGTCGAAGCTGAGCTGCATCGCCACGTCGATGTCGCCCTGCTGGAGCTGCTGGAGCTGGGCGGAGGAGTCGGTGACCTCCTTGATGGTGACGTCGGTGAAGTTCGGCGCCTCGCCCCAGTAGTTGTCGTTGCGCTTGAGCACCAGCTGCGTGCCCTCGGCGTAGGAGTCGAGCACGTACTGGCCGCTGCCCGCCGAGTTGCCCAGGAACCACTGCTCGGCCTGGTCGGTCGAGGCCGCGTTCGCGTCGGCGGTGGCGCCGTTCTGCGCGGCGACGTCGGAGTTGATGACGCCCGTGTAGCCGGCGGAGGCGATGTTGAAGAACGCCGAGTTCGGCAGTTCCGAGGTCACCACGACCGTGCGCGCGTCCGGGGCCTGCACGTCGGAGACGCCGGCCATGAAGTAGCTCGGCGACCCGGCCAGGTTCTTCAGCCGCTCCCACGACCACTCGACGTCCTTGGCCTCCACGGGTGAGCCGTCTGAGAACACGGCGTCGGCGCGCAGGGTGAACGTGAACTGGGTGTTGTCCGCGTTCGCCGTCCAGCTCTCGGCCAGCAGCGGCTCCAGGCTCCCCTCGGGGGTGGCCCGCAGCAGCGACTCGTAGACCGCCGCGTTGTAGATCTGGCAGGTGTCGCACAGCGAGCGGGAGATGTCGAGCGTGGTGACGTCCATCGCCCGGCCCAGGATGATGCCGGTGCGTTCCTGCGTCGCGGGCCCGGCGCCCGAGCAGGCGGCCAGCCCGAGGGCGAGCGCCATGGCGGTCGCCGCTCGCGCGGCGACCCGGGACTTCCTGGCTCTGCGCCTGGGGAGTGGACTCATCGGGGTGTCTCCTCTGTGGTGCCGGGGTCGGCGGGGGGCGTCGGGGGAGCGGTGGTTACGAGGCGGCCCGGAGCGCGGTCGCGGTCTCGGCGAAGGCCTCGTCGGTCAGCGCGAGCACCTCGTCGACCACCTCGACGGTGTGCGCGGTCGACAGGAACATGTTGTGCCAGGGGTGCAGCAGGACACCGCGCCGGACCGCGGCGTCGGTGAACGCGAACGCCGTGGTCCGCTCGGGGTCGTCGGCGAAGACCAGCAGGGGCATCTGCACCGGCCCGGTGAGGCTCACGGGCAGCCCGTGCCGCTCGCCCTGGGCCTCCAGCCCGGCCTTGAACCGCTCGCCCGGCTCCCGGATGAGGGCCGGGGCGTCGACCTCGACGGCGTGCCGCACCGTCGCGATGGCCGCGGCCATCGGCACCGCCGAGTACCAGAAGGACCCGGTCACGTAGACCTCGGAGGCCGACTCGCGCAGCGCGTCCGCCCCGACGAGCGCGGAGATCGCGTAGCCGTTGGCGAGGGCCTTGGAGAAGGCGGTCATGTCGGGCCGGACGCCGAGCCCTTCCCACGCCCCGCGCACGTCGAGCCGGAAGCCGCTGCGGACCTCGTCGAGGATGAGGACCGCGCCGATGCGGGTGGCCAGCGCCCGGACCGCTCGGGCGAACGCCGGATCGACCGGCTCCTGGGCCACGAACGAGTCGTGCCGGAACGGGGCGACGATGATCGCGGCGACGTCGCCGTCGTGGGCGGCGGCCGCGGCCTCCAGCGAGGCGACGTCGTTGTAGGCGAACTCGACGATGTTGGCCCGGTCCTGCGGCGTCACCCCGGCCGAGCGAGGGGTGAACCAGTCGTTCGCGCCGTGGTAGGCGACGGCGGCCTTGAGCAGCTTCGTGCGGCCGGTGGCGACGCGCGCGATCCGCACGGCCGTCGACGTCGCGTCGGTGCCGTTCTTGGCGAACATCGCCCAGTCGGCGTGCGGGATCGTCGAGGTCAGCAGCTCGGCCAGCTCGACCATCCGCGGGCTCGGGCCCGACAGCGTGTCGCCCAGGGCCGCCTGGCGGGCCGCGGCCTCGTCGACGAGCGGGTTGCGGTGGCCCAGCAGCATCGGGCCGAAGGCGCAGAGGAAGTCGACGTAGCGGTTGTCGTCGACGTCCCACGCGCAGGCGCCCTCGCCGCGGGCCCAGAACTGCGGGAACGACGGCGGCATCGTCCGCGCGTTGGCGAGCATGTGGCCGTACATGCCGCCGGGGATGACCTTCGCCGCCCTGTCGCGCAGCTCCCGGTCGTGACGGGACAGCCGCAGTGGTTGATCGGCAGCGAGAGTCACCGGGGTTCCTCCAGGTGTAGCAGCGTGGGCGTCCAGGATTTAGTTCGGATGTTCGATATACCTTAAGGTCAGATTATCTTCATGTGAAGTGCCTGGAAGTCGGCCCGCGCGGGAGCGCCCACCGACAGACTCGCCCCGACGCCGAGGCCCCACCGGAGGAGATCCATGCCGAAGATCGTCGACCACGACCAACGCAGGCAAGAGGTGCTTGCGGCGACGTGGCGGGTGATCGCTCGGGTCGGCCTGGACGCGACGACGGTCCGCCGCATCGCCGACGAGGCCGGCCACTCGGTCGGGGTCCTCGCGCACTACTTCACCGACAAGGAGGACATCCTCAGCTCCGCCCACCTGCTGGCCTTCGCCCGGGCCCGCGCCCGCATCGTCGAGGCGACCAAGGGGCAGAGCAGCCTGGAAGCCCTCCGCCTCGCCATGCTCGAAGCGCTCCCGCTCGACGACGAACGACTCCTCGAAGCCCACGTCGACGTCAGCTTCCTCGGCCACACGGTGGGCAACGCCCACCTGCGCCAGATCCGCAGCACCTCCAACGCCAACTCCCGCGCCATGTGGGGAGGCTTCGTGACCCAGGCCCAGGAGTCCGGCGAGATGCGCCGCGACGAGGACGCCGGCTTCATCGTCGACGAGATCCAGGCCCTCATCGAGTCCCTCTCGATCCAGGCGATCATCGACCCCGTGCGGATGACCCCGGAGCACCAGGTGGCCCTGGTGTCGCGGTTCCTGGCCCGGGTGTCGATCAACGAGCACCCCCTGCCCGCACGAGAGTGACGCTCGTCCGGCCGGCTGGACGGAAGTCCCTCTCGTCCGGCCCGGTCGAACGAGAGTCACTCTCGTCCCACGAGGCGGGCGGCCCCCCCGTTGCTCGGGCCCCCGGTCGCCCCTCGCCCCTCGCCCCTCGCCCCGAGCGAACGGCGCGCTGGGCCAACCAGGCTGGCCCATCGCGCCACTCGCTCGCCCGGCGGGACGGGAGTCGCGCTGGCTCCGCCCGGCGCAACGAGAGTCGCGCTCGCTCCACCGCGCGCAATGTGAAGTCGCGCTCGTCCCCGGCGAGGCGGCGCGCAGCCGCCGCGAGCCGGGCGAGGCACGGGGGCGCGCAGCGCCCACCCCACCCCGGGGAGCACCTCGCACCCCTGCTGGAGCTGAGGACGCCCGCCGCGGAGGCGCCGCCGGAGGCGCCCTGAACAGTGACTGTCCTGGGCGACGCGCCCAGCTCCGGACCCGGGAAAGGCGGCGTCTGCGCGGCGGGCGTCCTCGGATCGAGCAGGGGTTCGGCCCCTGCCGTCACGTCGACCCGCCCAGGGTTGCACGCCGGAAACCCGGTTGGGCGAGAGCGACCTTCGTCCCGCCTGGCGGCACGAGAGCGACTTTCGTCCCGCGCGGCGGCACGAGAGCGACTTTCGTTCGCCCCGGGCCGGGCGGACGGTGCGAGCGCGGTTCGCCTAGACCTCGCGAGGGTTGCGGCTGCGCTGCTGCACGGTCAGCGAGTCGGCCAGCGCGATCGCCAGCACCAGTTCGGGGAGGCGGGTGCGGAAGCCCGGACCGAGTAGCGCTTCGAGCCGGTCGAGGCGGTAGCGCACGGTGCGTTCGGCGATGCCGAGGGCCTTCGCGGTCAGGCGGGTGTTGAGGCCCGACCGGGAGTAGGCCGTCACCGTGTCGGTCAGCTCGGCCGTGCGTGCTCCCGCGGCCTGCAGCGGGCGCAGCTCGTGCTCGGCGAAGGTTCGGGCGGTGGCCTCGTTGTCGAGCGCGACGGCCCGGAAGGCGATGTCGACGTACCCGAGCGCGGATCCGGTGGGGGCGGTCAGCTTGCGCGCCCACACCGATGCGGCCTGCCGGGCCTGCTGGTGGCCGGTCACGAAGCCGGGTGCGCCGGCGGCCGGTGCGCCCAGGGCGAAGCGGCCCGTCGGGGCCGCGTCGAGGGCCGAGCGCAGCGCGGCCTCGGTCGCCACCTCGTCGACGGCGAACCACGCCCAGGTCAGGTCCTCCCCGGCGGGGACGATCAACGCGTCGGTGGCCAGCTCCCGGGCGACGGCGCTCAGCGTGGCCCGGGCGTCGTCGGAGCCCCAGGCGACGACGGCGACGTGGGTCCTTCCGAGGCGGTAGCCGAGCTCGACCTCGGGCACCGATCCACCGTCGAGGACCTGCACGACCAGGCCGCGGATCCGGTCGTCGCGGCGGCCGTCCTGCTCGCGCTCGGCCTGCGCGTACACCCGCCCGGCGTTGGAGGTGAGGTGGTCGAAGTAGGAGAAGAGGCGGCCGGAGACGGTGCGCAGCAGCGACGCCTCCTCGGGGCGCGGGCGGCGCAGCGCGGTGAGCACGCCGATCACCGACTCCCACACGGCCTGGTGGGTGAGGTGGTAGGTGCGGTCGAGGACCTCCCACGGCAGGCCGTTGCGGGCCGCGGCCACCGACTCCGCCACCAGCTCGACCGGGAACCCGGCGTGGCTGCCCTCGTCGACGGCGAGCAGCGCGCCGTCCACCACCACCGACAGAGCCGACCACCCGGCGTCCTGGAAGTCGCTGGCGTCGATGGCGTAGTACTCGGGGGCGACGCTGCGCAGCAGCTGGGCGAACCGCCTGCCGATCGTCTCGCGCTCCTCGTGGAGGCCGGCGACGAGCGCGCCCAGGTCCAGGCCGGAGGGGTGCACGTCCGTTCGGCCTCCCTCCAGCGCCCGGGCAGTCTAGTGGTCGGTCGGGTCACGGCGGGGTGACGCCGATGTCGGTGGCCCGCTCCTTCCAGAAGGCGACGGTGGTGGGCAGGTCGACGACACCGGCGTCCGAGCCCAGCCCGGTGGCGACGAGACCCGCCGCCGCGGTGCCGAGCGCGGCGGCGAGCCGCGGCTCCCAGCCCTGGTGCAGCCCGACGAGCAGGCCGGCGACGAACGCGTCGCCGCAGCCGGTGGTGTCGACGACGTCGCAGGAGAAGGCGGGCAGGTGCTCGGCCGGCCCCGACCCGACCAGGAGCGATCCCGCTCCGCCCATGGTCACCACGACGGTGCCCACGCCGCGCTCGCGCACCGTCCGGGCGGCCCGTTCGAGGTCGTCGATCCCGGTCAGCCCGCGGAGCTGGTCGTCGTTGGGCAGGAAGTAGTCCGCGGACGGCAGCAGCGGGGTGAGCCGGTCGAGGAGGGCCGGGTCGGTCGCGGAGCGGAGCAGGTCGACCGTCGTGGTGGTGCCGTGCGCGCGGGCGTGCCGCAGCAGCGCGGCGCCCGCCTCGTCGGTGAACGCGCCGAGCACGTCGGGTCCGCCGAGGTGCAGGGCGTCGGCGTCGGCGACGAGCGCGGGATCGACGTCGGCCCCGGTCAGGGTGGCGGTGGCGCCGGGCAGGTGCAGGGAGGGGCGTTCGCCGTTGGGGCGGATCGGCAGCACGGTGGCCGAGGTCGCCAGGCCCGGGCGGACGACCAGCCGCGACGCGTCGACCCCGTGCTGCTCGAGCAGGATGCGCAGCAGGCTGCCCACTGTGTCGTCGCCGACCGCCCCGATAGAGGTGACCTCGGCGCCGAGCTTGGCCAGGTCGACGGCGGTCCCGGCGGCGGTGCCCGCGGCGGTGATCCGGAGCTGGTCGACGAGGGCGCCGCCCTGGCCGGCGGGGATTCCGGTGACGGGGCGCACCAGGACGTCGACGATGTGCGGGCCGACGCACACGACGCGGGGACCGGTGCGAGGGCTGACGGCGGTGCTCGCGGCGGTGCTCACGACGGCGACCTCTCGTAGGCGGCCGAGGCGACCTCGGCCAGGTCCAGCTCGGACAGCGCCCGCGGCGTGCCCATCGAGGCCGCCGTCACCTGCAGCCGGCACAGCCATTCGAGCAGGAGCGCCCGGTCGAACGCCTGCTCCGGGGAGCGGCCGTAGGTGATCGCGCCGTGGTTCTGCATCAGCGCGGCGGTGCGGCCCTGGAGGGCCAGCAGCACGTTGCGGGCGAGCTGGTCGGTCCCGTAGCGGGCGTAGGCGGCGACGCGGACCGGGCCGCCGAGGCGGACGATGTAGTAGTGCAGCGCGGGCAGCACGTCGACGACCGTCGACACCGCGACGCTGGCCAGGCCGTGGTGGTGGACCACGGCGCGGGCGTCGGTCTCGCGGTAGATCCGCAGGTGCATGCCGGTCTCGGTGGACGGCCGTGGGCCGTCGGCCCGGCTGACGAGCGTTCCGTCGAGGTCCAGCACGCACACGTCCTGCGGGCGGACGCGGTCGTAGGCGATCGAGGAGGGCGAGATGGCGACCAGGTCGCCGTGCCGGACGCTGACGTTGCCCGCGGTCCCCTCCACCAGCCCGTCGCTGATGAGCCGCAGCCCGCCCTCGACCACGGCCCGGACGGCGTCGTCGATCGATGACCCCATGCTGCTCACCCCTGCGACTCGGGAACGTGGACGGTGATGCCGTCGAGCTCGTCGGTCATCGCGATCTGGCAGGCGAGCCTGCTGGTCGCGGTGACCGGGGTGAGCAGTCCTTCCAACACGATCTCCTCGTCCTCGGAGGGGGCGGGCAGCAGCGGCCGGAACCGCTCGTCGACGACGACGTGGCAGGTGCCGCAGGTGGCGAAGCCGCCGCACTCGCCGATGATCCCCGGCACCAGGTTGTCCAGCGCGGCCTGCCTGAGGGTCTGCCCGGCGGGGACGTCGAGGAGGACCTCGGTGCCGTCGACGCCGACGAAGCGGGCTGCGGGCACGTCAGTCCCCGCCCCCGCTCGGGTTCGTGGCGGTCCTCACGCGGCAGCCACCCGCCGCACGACCACCGGGATCGCCGGGTGCCGGCGGATGGCCGAGCCCGGTACCCAACCCGGCTGCGGCGATTCCAGGCGCACCTGCACGGACGTGGCGGTCAGCGCCCGGAGGGCGACCTCGCCGAGCATCCGGGTCGCGCCGCGCCCCGGGCAGATGCGGGCACCCCCGCCGAAGGTCGTGCCGAGCCGCGGCGGCCGGTCGAGCCGGTAGCCGCCGGGCTCGTCGTACGCCTCGGGGTCGCGGTTGGCGGCGATCCAGGCCATCGTGATCGGCGTGCCCGCCGGGATGCGCAGGCCGGCGTGCTCGACGTCGCCCAGCGCCATCCGGGTGGTCAGCATGAGCGGTGCGGTGAGGCGGGCGCCTTCGGTGAAGGCCGCCGCCACCAGGGACGGGGCGCGCCGCACGCGCTCGGCGGCCGGGGCGTCGGCCAGCAGGCAGCGGGCCGCGTTGGCCACCGCGACGGCGACGGTGTGGAAGCCGTCGAAGAAGTTGGCCGCCACGAGCGCCCCGAGGTCCGGCGGCGCACCGGGGAGATCGATGCCGTCGAGGCCGCGGGCGAGGTGGCCGAGCAGGGCGTTGTCGCCGCGCTCCCAGGCCATCGCCACGGTCCGGCCGACGAGCTCCAGGTACTCCTCGGTGGCCGCGAGCACCCGGGCCCGGTCCTCGAGGGTGGGCGCGAACAGGAACATCCGGTTCATCTCGTGCACCAGCTGCTGGACGCGGAGCGCCGCTCCGGCCGGCACGCCCAGTTGGTCGGTCCAGAAGCGGGTGACGTACGGCCCGGCGACGTCCCGCTCGAGGTCGACGACCCCACCGACCCGCGTCACCTCGTCGAGGACCCCGACCAGCACCCGCTCGGCGTGCCCCGCCATCCCCAGCACGGCCCGGGGCACCAGGTGGCGGGCGACGACCCGGCGGACGGCGACGTGCAGCGCCGCGTTCATGGTGAAGACCTGGTTGCGCAGGAAGGCGTCGAACGCCGCCGCGCCGCTCGGCGGTGCCGCACCCGTCGCGCGCCGGACGCGGTCGCCGGCGCGGCCGGTCAGGAACTCGACCGGGGTGCCGCCGACCGCGGGGTCCTGGGCCAGCGCCCGCATCACCGCGTCGCCGATGACGAGCAGCCCGCCCTCGCCGTCGCGCAGGACGCGGACGCCGCGCTCGAACAACCCGTCCGAGGCCGCGACCAGATCGGCGGACCAGGCCTGCGGGGCCACCAGGTCGGGCAGCAGGGGGAGGTCGTCGACGGACCGGGGCAACGACCCGCCCATGCCTCACCCGCTCTCGAGATGCCGTGGGAGGGCCTCCCACCCGGGCACCAGCTTCGCTGCTGCCCGGGGGCGCGCGGGTGCCGTGATCCGGCAGTCGACCTCGACGGGGTTGCCGATCGCGGCCGAGCCGGCCGGGTCAGGCGAAGTCGGTGCTCGTGCTCAGCGCCCTCCACGCGGCGAGCTCGGCGCGCTGCGCGTCCAGGACGCCACCGGCGGCGTCGACGGCGTCCGACCCGAGCAGCAGCAGCGCGGGCGGCTCGGCCGCCCCGACGGCGGTGATGATCGCCTCGGCGGCCCTGGCCGGGTCGCCGGGCTGGTTGCCGTGGGCGGTGTCGTGCTCCTTGCGCCGCCTGCCCGCGGTGTCGGCGTAGTCGGCGATCGGCTCGGCGGACTGGGTGAGGGAGCGCCCGGCGAAGTCGGTGCGGAAGCCGCCGGGCTCGACCGACATCGCCGTGATGCCCAGCGGCGCGAGCTCCTTGCGCAGGGACGAGGTCATGGCCTCCAGCGCGGCCTTCGTCGCGGCGTAGTAGCCCGAGCCGGGCGCGCAGATGCGGGCGCCGATCGAGGAGATGTTGACGATCGTGCCGCGGCGGCGGGCGCGCATGTCCGGCAACACGGCCTTGATCATGGCGACCGCGCCGTGGAAGTTGGTGGCGAACAGCCGCTGGACGTCGGCGTCGTCGGCCTCCTCGACGGCGGCGCGGTAGCCGTAGCCGGCGTTGTTGACCAGGACGTCGACGCCGCCGAACCGCTCACGGGTGCGCCGCGCGGCCTCGGCGACCTGGGCGGGGTCGGTCACGTCGAGCGCGAGCGCGAGCGCCCGGTCGGGGTGCGCGCTCACCAGGTCCCGCACGGCGGCGGGGTCGCGGGCGGTGACGGCGGCCTCGTCGCCGCGGGCCAGGACGGCGTCGGCGAGCGCGCGACCGAGCCCGGTCGAGCATCCGGTGATCAGCCAGGTGGCCATGCGGTGTCCTCACTCATCGGGGGGCAGGTGGTCGTGGCCAGCTTGTCCCCCCGGGCCCGGGCGCGCAGCGGCGGCCGGGGGCGCCCGTCAGCGGACGTTCTCGATCCACCACCGCACCACCTGGTCGCGGTGCACCAGGGTGATCCCGGGTGTGGTCGTGACGTGGTGCAGGAAGTCGCGCACCGCCGTCGCGCGGGAGGCCTGGCCGCTCCAGCGCGGGTGCAGGCCCACGCTCATCAGCCGGGCGCCCGCGCCGTGGCGGGCCTCGTCGAGCAGGAAGTCGGCCGCCCCGATCAGGGACTCGGCGAAGTGGCGCGGCGCCGCGTAGGTGGGGGCGAGGAAGTAGCGGGTGTCGTTGTGCACCTTGGTGTAGGGGACGACCAGCCAGGGCCGCCCGTCCACCTCGACCCGGTAGGGCAGCTCGTCGTTGCAGGAGTCGCTGTCGTAGACCAGGTCGGGGTGGGCGGCGGCGAGGCGGCGCGTGCGTTCGCTGGGGAACGACCGCACGTACCAGCCGCGCACCGGGCGCCCCACGAGCTCTGGCAGCACCCGCATCGCGCGCTCCAGGTCGGCGCGTTCCTCCTCCTCCGACATCTGCGACACCTCGGCCCAGCGGTAGCCGTGCCCGAGCACGTCGTGCCCGCTCGCCCGCAACCACTCCGCGAAGGGCGGGTTGCGTTCCAGCGCCCGGGCGCACACCCCGAACGTCACGGGCGCGTCGAACCGCTCGAACAGCCGCACCAGCCGCCAGATGCCCACCCGGCTGCCGAACTCGAAGTGCCCCTCGGTGCCCAGGTCGCGCACGGTCGGGTCGATGGGGATCGTGTACTCGCCCCAGCTGTCGTTGCCCTCGCCGTCGGCCCACGACGCCTCGGCGCCCTCCTCGACGTTGACGACGATGTTGACCGCCACCAGCGACCCGTCGGGCCACCGGTCGAGCGGTGCGGTGGGGCCGTGGCCGACGAAGTCACGCACCGGCGCCGGCCTGGGTCGGGATCATGTGCTCAGCATGGGGCCGGGGCCGGCGATCCGACCAGGGACCGAGCCCGGTTCAGCCGCGGAAGGCGCGTTCCATGGCCCGGCGGGTGAGGGCGCGGGCGAGGCGGGCGAGGACGGCGGTCATGGCGGAGGTGGTGGCGCCGGGGATGTGCAGGGTGCGCCCGGCCCGCCAGGCGGTGAGGGCCGAGGCGACCACGTCGATGGCCGACATCAGGCCGGGTGCGGTCCGCACGAGCTCGCCCATGCCGGCGACGTCGCCGAGCTCGGCGCGGGGATCGCTCACGCCTGCGACTTCGGCGCGCGGTCCGACCGCGACCACTAGCGCGCGGTGATCGCGGACCTCAGGTCGAGGGCCGTCGGTCCGTCGCCGTGCAGCACCGCGCTGATCGGGTCGAGCGACCAGTGCGCGGCCAGCTCCTCGGCGATCAGGGTGGTCGCGGCGGTCACGTCGGCGAGCGCCGTGGCGTGCAGGCCCTCGACCACGATGAGCACGCAGGACGTGGCGTCGCGGACCGCGGAGTGGCCGCTCTGCCGGTTCGTCCAGCGCCGCGCGTGCGCCCGCCCCGCGTCGTCGGCGTAGGTGACCTCGCCGGGTTGCGGGTGCTCGGTCGCCCCGTCGAAGCCCAGGTAGACCTCCTGCCCGGTGGCCCGCCGCACGACGAGGTCGCCGGTCACCCGGTCCAGGTCCAGCACGGCGACGGGCAGGGCGGTCGCCAGCGACACCGCGTTGCACAGGTCGACCAGCGGGTGGATCCGGGGCAGCGCGCCCTCGCGGGCGAACCGGCGCAGCAGGGCCTCGGAGGCGCAGCGGTACTGGGTGGGGCGCAGCCCCAACCGGGTGAACGCCCGGCGCCAGGCCTGGACCTCGGCGAACCCGCTCGGGGTGGCCACGGTGGCCAGCCGGGCGGTGGCCGTGGCCGTGTGGCGGGCCACCGCGTCGGTGGTGTCGGCGTCCGGGGTGGTGCCGGTGGCGGCGACCACGCCCGCGACGAGCTCCGGGAAGTCCGCGCGGAGCTGCGCGGCGTGCTGGAAGCGCATGTTCTGGTCCCTGCTGGTGGTGGTCCTTCGACGGCGTGCACTCTGCCGCCGCCCCGGGGTCGGGGGCAGGTCCAAGACGGCCCCGGTCGACAGGTCCAGCAGGCGGTCCCGGGTCAGTCCGCCGGCGGACCCGCCGCGACCAGCTGGTTCATCCGCTTGGGCACCGGGGCTCCCCGGTACGCCGGCCGGACCGGGCGGCCGTGCTCGTCGAACCCGGCGAGGGGGTGGTGCACCTCGACGTACCCGCCGTGGGGCAGCCGCCGGACGAGGCCGGTCTCGATGCCGTGCTCGAGCACCGCGCGGTCGGCCATCTGCAGGCCGAGGCAGACCCGGTAGGTCACCGCGTAGGCGAGCGCCGGCACGACGAACACGGCGACCCGGCCGGCCCAGAAGACGGCGTCGGTCGAGAGGTGGAAGGTGAACGCGAGGACGTCGGTGGCCGCGGCGAGCTGGAGGCAGCCGTAGAACGCGGCCACCAGCACGCCGAGGGAGGTCCGCGCCGGGACGTCGCGCGGGCGCTGCAGCAGGTGGTGGTGCGCGGTGTCCCGGGTGAAGCGGCTCTCCAGCACCGGGTAGAGGGCGAGCGCGACGAAGCTCAGCGGCAGGAACACCATCGACGGCCAGAACCACGGCGGGACGGTGTACTCGCCCAGCCGGATCTCCCACGCCGGCCACAGCCGCACCGCGCCGTCGACCCAGCCGAAGTACCACGGCGAGGTCGACCCCCCGGAGACGTGCGCGGGGTTGGCCGGGCCGTACGCCCAGATCGGGTTGACCTGGAAGGCGGCGGCCATCGCGGCCAGCACGCCGACCATCGCGGTGAACTGCGCCGCGGACCGGGCCGCGTAGCCGGGCAGCACCCGGACGCCGACGACGTCGCCCTCCGACCGGCCGGACCCGGGGTACTGCGGGTGCCCGTGCCGGGCGTGCAGCACCGCGCGCACCGCGAACAGCGCGCCGATGACGACGGCGAGCACCAGGTGCGCGACGTGCAGCCGGGGGATGACCTCGGTGCCCGGGAACTCGCTCCCGAACAGCATCCAGTGCAGCCAGGTGCCGGCCACGGGGATCGACAGCAGGTAGCCCGAGATCATGCGCAGGCTGGTCCCGGAGAGCAGGTCGTCGGGCAGCAGCACGCCGGTGAAGGCGGTGAGGACCCCGACGAACAGCAGCAGCACCCCGACCACCCAGATCGAGCGCCGCGGCCGCCGGAATGCGCCGCTGAAGAACGCCACGACCAGGCCGGCCAGCAGTGCGGCGACGAACAGCGACGCGGCCCAGTTGTGCAGCTGGCGCACGAACAGCCCGCCGCGGACCTCGAAGGAGATGGCGAGCGCGCTGTCGTAGGCGTGGCTCACGCCGACCCCGCGCAGGTTCTCGTAGGGCCCGTCGTAGACGGTCGTGGCCATCGAGGGGTCGAAGAACAGCTCCAGGTAGAGCCCCGACAGCACGAGCACGACGAAGCTGCCCACCGCGACCTGGCCGAACAGCACGGACCAGTGCCGCGGCACCACGGCGTGCAACCGCCCGCGCACCGCCGCCGCGAGCGGGGACCGCTGCTCGCGCGCCCCTGGCGCACTCGTGGTCCGGCCCGGACCGCTGCCGCCGGTCGTCGTGGCGCTCATCGCCCAACCCCCCTGTCCACGGGCACCGGTCCACCGGTGCCGGGCTCCGCCGGGACGGCCCCGGTCGTGCGGATCGGTGGCGCCGGTCCGGCCCCGCGGCCTACTTCTACAGTACGTAGAAAGTTGGGGTTCGGCCAGTGCCGCCGCGCGCGGACCAGCCGGCGGCGCGCGGCCGGGGCCGGGTCGGCCCCCCTCCGCCCGTCCGGCCCGCCCCCTCGTGGATTTCTCCGGCGACCGCGGCCACGACCCACCACTCCCGCAATCCTCGGGTTACGCTCTTTTCGCAACACAACCGGATGGCTCTGCGGAAAGGTGCGCGCAATGCTGCGACAATCTGTCGGTGGAACGGTCGAGACGCCGGACATCGTCCGACCGCCGGCCGAGCTGGTGGCCGGGCTGGCCGCGGTCGGCAGCGCGACCGCGAGCAGCGAGCTGAGCAGGCTGGGAGTGCGCAACGCCCACATCCAGGGCCCGGTCAGCGCGACCCCCGGCAAGACGGTGGCCGGACCGGCCCTGACCTTGCAGTTCATGCCCAAGCGGGAGGACCTCTACCAGGTCGACGAGTACGCCGACCCGGAGCGCCAGCTGCACCGGCACGTGCTGTATCACACCCAGCCCGGCGACGTGGTCGTCGTCGACGCGCGGGCGGACATGGGCAGCGGCGTGTTCGGCGAGATGATGCTCACCTATTTCATGGGGCGCGGCGGGGCGGGAGTCGTCATCGACGGCTGCGTGCGCGATTTCGGCAAGGCGCGGCAATTGGGCATCGGTTTGTGGCTGCGCGGCGCGACGCCCAATTTCCACACGCAGACCGATATCGTGCCGCACGCGGTGAACGTCCCGATCGCCTGCGGGGGCACGGTGGTGGAGCCCGGCGACATCATCGTGGCCGACGACGACGGCGCGGTCGTGGTGCCGATCGGGCTCGCGGAGGCGCTGCTGGCGACGGCGAGCGAGCACGCGGCGTGGGAGGAGTTCTCCCGCGAGCGCCTCGCCGAGGGCGGCGACATGCGCCGCTACTACCCGCTGTCCGAGGAGGCCCGCCCCGAGTACGAGGAGTGGGTGCGGGCCCGGCGCGGCTGAGCGCGGCGGCGGTCACCGGGCGCGCTCCGCATCGGAGAGCGCCGGGTGCTCGTCGCCGGCGTCCCAGCCCAGCAGGGCGTGCGCGGCGTCGGTCGCGTAGAAGCCGGTGCGCCCGGTCAGCGGCCGGTCGACCGCCACGTCGGGGTACCAGCGGCGCGCCAGCTCGGCCGACGGCGCGTCGCTGGTGGTCCGCGCGGCCACGACGTGGCAGACCGCGTGCCCGGCGGTGGGGCGGTGCAGGGCGAGCAGGCAGGCCGCCGCGGCCGAGTCGAACGAGGTCCAGCCCCAGAGCTGGCTGACGCCGTGCAGCTCGTTCATGGTGGCCCGCGCGTGGGCGTGGTCGTCGCGCAGCGCGTGCAGGCGCAGCGCGGTGAACGTCGCGTCCGGTCGCCGCCGGGCGAAGGCCGCCGACTCCTGCTCCAGGATCCACTTCGAGACGCTGTAGGAGTCCTCGCAGTAGCTCGGGTGCTGCTCGGTCACCGGGAAGCGGTCGTAGCGCGCGACGGCGCTGAACACCCCGCCGATCGCGTTGACGCTGGAGGCCAGGCAGAGGGCGTCGACGCCGTGCTCCTCGGCGGCCACCAGGACGTGGTGGGTGCCGTTCACGTTGGTCCGGAACACCTCCGGCTCCGGGTGGCGGGGGTGGGTGAGCGCCCCCAGGTGCACCACCCCGCGGACGCCGTCCAGGGCCGCCCGTACCTGCCCCAGGTCGGTGATGTCGGCCCGGCGCCACTCGACGTCCGCCGCGGCGTCGGTCCCGGGCAGGTCGACCGCCACCACGTCGTGCCCGGCGCGCACCGCGCGGTCGACGACGCGGCGCCCGAGCGCCCCCGCGGCGCCGGTGATCGCGATCCGCACCGGTCAGCTCCACAGCCGGTCGTGGCTGGACTCGGCGTCCCAGTGGCTGGAGTCGGCGAAGAACTCCGGCGCCCGCGGGTCGAGCCGGCGGCGGAACAGCTCCTCGTCGATGTCGCCGAAGCCAAGGCCGGGGGTCTGCGGGACGGCGATGGAGCCGTCCTGGATGAGCGGCCGGGGCAGGTCGGTGACCAGCTCGGACCAGAAGTCCACGTCGGCGGCGTGGTGTTCGAGCGCCAGGAAGTTCTCCGTCGCCGCGGCCAGGTGCACGCTGGCCATCGTGGCGATCGGCGACGCCGCCAGGTGCAGGGCCATCGCCACCCCGCGCTCCTGGGCGTAGTCGCCGAGGCGCTTGGTCTCGGCGATCCCGCCGGAGGTGGCCGGGTCGGGGTGCACGACGCGGATCGCCCCCGCGTCGAGCAGCGGCTTGAAGCCCTCGGTGAGGTAGATGTCCTCACCGGTGCAGGTGGGCACGGCGACGGCCTCGGTCAGCTGGCGCCACTGGTCGGTGAACTGCCACGGGATCAGGTCCTCGATCCAGGCCAGCGTGAACGGCTCCAGGGCGCGCCCGATCCGGATGCAGGAGTCCAGCGCGATGTGGCCGAAGTGGTCGGCGGCGAGCGCGACGTCGTAGCCGACGATCGAGCGCACCGTCGCGACGTAGTCGGCGAGGTGCTCCACGCCCTTCGCGGTGACCTGGACGCCGGTGAACGGGTGCATCGTCGTCAGGTTCTCGCGGGCGCCCGCCGGGGCGATCAGCGCGCCCGGGACGTCCCACAGCAGGCTGATGCCGACGTCCATCTTGAGCATGGTGAAGCCGCGCTGCTTGCGTTCGAGCAGCTTCGCTCCCATCTCGTGCGGGTCGAGCAGGGACGGGGTGTCGGCGTAGCACCGCACGGTGTCCCGGAACCGGCCCCCGACCAGCGCGTACGCCGGCACCCCGTAGGCCTTGCCTGCGAGGTCCATCAGCGCCATCTCGATGCCGGAGACGCCGCCACCCTGCCGGCCGTGGTGGCCGAACTGCTTGATCTTGCGGAAGATCCGGTCGAGGTCGCACGGGTTCTCGCCGACGACCCGGCTCTTGAGCATCAGCGCGTAGGTGGCGCTGGCCTGGTCGCGGACCTCGCCGTAGCCGACCAGGCCCTGGTTGGTGTCCAGCCGGATGATCGACGAGCGGAACGGCACCCCGTGCAGGTTGGCCACCCGCAGGTCGGTGATGCGCAGCGCGCTGGGCCGCGACGCGGTGCTGACGTGCTCCTCGGTGAGGACGGAGTCGCTCATGTGGTTCCCTTCGTCATCCCTTGACCGCCCCCGCGGTGAGCCCTTCGGTGAGGAACCGCTGGCCGAACGCGTACATGAGCACGACCGGGATGCTGATCAGCAGCGAGGCCGCGGCCAGCTGGCCCTGCGGCACCACGTCGCCGAAGATCATCGACTGCATCCCGACCGGCAGCGTCTTGTACTCGTCCTTGGTGATGAACACGAACGCGAACAGGAACTCGTTCCAGGCGTTGGTCAGGGTGAACAGCGCGACCGCCAGCAGGCCGGGCTTGGCCAGCGGCAGCACGATCCGGCGGAACGCCTGCAGCCGCGTGCAGCCGTCGACGAGCGCGGCCTCCTCCAGGTCGATCGGGATCGACTTGAAGTAGCCGACCAGCAGCCAGGTCGCGAACGGCAGCGTGAACGTCGGGTAGGCCACCACCAGCGACCACAGCGAGTCGGTCAGCCGGAAGCCGCTCATCAGCTGGTAGAGCGGGATGAACAGCAGCGCGCCGGGCATCACGTAGGTCAGCAGCACGGTGACGGTGAACGACTGCGACCCGCGGAAGCGCAGCCGGGCCAGCGCGTAGCCGGCCAGCGCCGAGCAGACCAGCGCGATGACCGTGGAGGCCACCGACACCAGGATCGTGTTGAGGTACCAGGTGCCGAACGGCTGGCTGGTGAACAGCTCGCCGAACTGCTCCAGGCTCCACGGCGTCGGCCACAGGTCGTTGCTGCGCATGGTGATCTGGGTGTCGGACTTGAAGGCCGTCACCACGATCCAGTAGAGCGGGCCGATCACGAAGCCGAGCAGCAGGAACAGGGCGAACCCCGACCCGACGCCGGTGGCCGTGCGCGCGGCCCGCACCCGCCCGCGGGCGGCGAGCGTCGAGATCAGCCGCCCGACCACGGCGGCGACCAGGATGCAGGCGCCGAGCACGACCCCGGCCTTCCAGAAGATGTGCGGCGACGACCAGGCCAGCAGCGCGGTGAAGGCCGCGGCGGTGACCCACAGCAGCGACCGGCGCTGGGCCCGACCCAGCAGGGGGCGCCGGCCCCCGGACCCGAGCACGGCCGCGGTGGGGGCGTCGCCGCTGCGCATCATCCGCACCAGGATCACCACCAGCACCGCGATGACCGGCACCATCACCAGCGTGACCGCGGCGCCCGCGCCGAACTGCAGCTGCGCGATCGCCTTGTTGTAGGCGACCATGACGTAGGGCGCGGTGGCGTCGCCGGGCCCGCCCTGGGTCATCAGCCAGATCAGGTCGAAGTTGTTGAACGTCCAGATGGACGACAGCAGCACCGTGACGATCATGACGTAGCGCAGCCCGGGCAGCGTCACGTGCACGAACCGCTGCCACGGCGACGCGCCGTCGACCATCGCGGCCTCGTGCAGGCCGGAGTCGATCGCCTTCAACCCGGCCAGGAAGGTCACCGTGAAGAACGGGATGCCCTTCCAGACGTTGACCAGGATGACCGAGGGCATGGCCAGCGAGGCGTCGGACAGCCACCCGGCAGGCCAGGTGTCCACCAGGTTCACCGCGGCCAGCGCCGGACCGATGCCGGAGTCGGTGAGCAGGGTGTTCACGCTGCCGAAGATCGGGTCGAACAGCGAGCGCCAGCTGAACGCGGTGACCACGGTCGGCACCACCCAGGGCAGCAGCAGGACCCCGGCCAGCACCGCCCGCCCGCGCTTCATGTGGTGCAGCATCAGGGCCGCGATCAGCCCCAGCACCACCTTGAAGACCTCGGCGTAGGCGGTGAAGACGAACGAGTTGACCACGCCGGTGTGGAACTGGCGGTCGTCGACCAGGGCGGTGTAGTTGTCCAGCCCGACGAACACCGTCTCCGCACCGTGGCGCTCGGTCGTGCTGGTCACCACCGAGTCGAAGATCGGGACCAGGATCAGCGCGGCGATCAGCAGCACCGTCGGGCCCATGAAGACCGCCGCCATGCGCCAGTCCCGGCCCAGCGCGCGCTGGGTGCGGGTGAGCGAGCCGGTGCCCGGTGGCCCCTCGGCCGCCACCGGGACCGGCCGCTTCTGCAGCGTCGTCACTGCGGGACGCCTTGCTGCTCGAAGATCTGCACCATCCGGTCGTGCGCCTCGGCGACCGCCGTTGCGGCCGGGGTGCCCTGCACGACCTGCTGCATCATGTCGGTGAGCAGGTAGGCCGCGACGGCGGCCTGGGCGCCGGGGCTGGGCGCCTGGGGGAACGCGTTGCCGGTCGTGGTGGTCAGTGGCAGCGGCGCCTCGGTGATCTTGCGCAGGGCCGGGAAGGCCGGGTCACCGCTGGTGTAGAACGGGTCGGAGTCCCAGACCTTCTGCCACGCCGGCATCGCCAGTCCGGTGGCCTCCTTCGCGATCCCGAGCAGCGGGGTGCCGCTGACCAGGTACTTGGCCAGGACCTTGGCCAGGTCGGGGTTGGCCACCCCCTTGAAGACCACGAACGCCTGGGACTGGCCGAACAGCAGCGGCCGGTCGGTGGCCGGCCCGATGCAGTCGATGAAGGGGTGGGTCTGCTCGTAGACCGGGTTCCCCTTGGACTTGGAGTCGGCGTAGACGCTGTACTGGTTGCGGGTGTAGCCGAGGATGCCGGCCAGCCAGTTCTCGTTGTTGCTGGAGTCGGTCCAGCTCTCGATCCCGGGCGGGAGCATCGGCTTGTACTTCGGGTTGGTGTAGATGTCGCCCAGGAAGGACACGGCCTCGACGGTCTCGGGGGTGTTGAAGGTGACCTTCGTGCCGTCGTTGGAGGTGAGCGCGCCGCCGTAGCCGTTGATGATCGACTCGATCAGGCCGTTGGCGTCGCCGGAGCGGTTGATCGTCATGCCCCAGCCGAAGCGGCGCTGGGCCGGGTCGGAGATCTCCAGGGCGATGTCGCGCATCTCCTCCCAGGTGTAGAAATCCTTGAGCGCGATGCCCTTCTCCTGCATCCAGTCCTTGCGCGCGAACGAGCCCAGCCCGATGAAGTGGTAGGGGATCGCGAACCACTTGCCGTCGAAGACGCAGTAGTTCTTCGACTCCGCCGTGGGCTCGCCGAACTCGGCGATGAGCTCGGTGACGACGTCGGTGACGTCGGTGAGGATGCCGAGGTTGTAGAACTGGGCGACGAACCGGTTGTCGGTCGCGAAGGCCAGGTCGCGGGCGGTGCCCGCCTGCACCTCGGCGTCGATCTTGGCCACCATGTCGCCCGCGTCGGCCTGGACCAGGCTGTTCTCGATGGTGGTCCCGGTGGCCTCGGCGAACGTCTGGATCGACCGGTCGAGCGCCGCGTTGGCGGCCTCGGAGTAGAGCTTCTGGGACAGCATCCGCACCTGCTGCCCGCGGAACGGCGCCGCCGCGTCGATGACCGACTGCGGTACCTGCACCTGCACCTGCGGCGCGGCGGGCGTGCCGCCACCGCACGCGCTCAGGCCGAGGGCGCCGAGCGCGGTGGCGCTCATGCCCAGGAACTTGCGCCGGGACCAGACCGGGAATTCTTCCATGACCGCTCCTCCCGCATCCGACCGAGCGGACGCGTGCATCTGCCATCGGGGGCCGGGAGGCGAAGGCCTCCCCGGTCGTACGAGGACGGGCCCGGTGTCGGGAACCGGGCGGCGACGGCCCGCGGCCCCCTTGCCGGAGAGCGTCGCCTCTTGCGCAGCGTGCTGAGAGATCCCGGATCGGTCGGGTGACGGCCGGGGTGGGGCGCGGCCGCGCACGGGGAGGGCTGCGGACCGGGGGAGCGGTGCGGGACCGGGGAGCGGTGTGCGCCGGGGGAGCGGTGCGGGTCGGGAGGGCGGTGCGGAGCGGGGGAGCGCTGCGGGACCGTGCCGCCGCCGCGGCGGGGGACCCGCCCTGGTCGACGCGGGTCGCCGGGATGGAGCTGGTGGTGCTGCCATGCCTTCCCCGTCCTCGTCGTCGGGTTCGGATGCCGGCCGTGCGGAGGTGTCGTTAAGCGGGTGCCTCGGGGTGGTCCCGCCCGGTGAGCGCCGAGTAGTTGGCGCGCAGGTGGAACTGCATGGCCGCACGGGCGGCGGCCGCGTCGCGGGCGGCCAGCGCGGCGTAGATGCGGGTGTGGTCCGCGGTGGCCCGGCGCCTGCCTGCCGGGTCCTCGTTGGTGATGCGCCGGCTCGCGGTGCCCAGCCAGCGGGCCGAGTACATGATCCGGTCCAGGATGCGGTTGTCCGCGGCCCGGCAGATCTCCATGTGGAACTCCTGGTCGACCTCCAGGTAGCGGTCGGGCTCGTCCTCCAGGGTCGCCATCCGGTCGAGCGCCTCGCGCATCCGGGCCAGCGTCTGCTCGGTGACCATCCCGGCGGCCATCGCGGCGAGCTCGGGCTCCAGCAGCATCCGCATCCCGTGCAGCTCGCGCAGCAGTTCCTCGACGAGCTCGTCGGGCAGCCACTCGAGCAGCTGCGGACTCAGGTAGTCCCACTCGTCGCGCGGCCGGACGACGACCCGGCGGCCCTGCGCCACGTCCACGATGTCGAGCGAGGCGAGGATCTTGATGGTCTCGCGGGCGACCACCCGGGAGACGCCGAACTCCTGGCAGATCTCCAGCTCCGACGGGGCCCGGCCGTCGGGGAACTCGCCGGCCACGATCTGCCGGGTCAGCCGCGCGGCCACCTGCACCGGGAGCGTCCGGACCTTGACAGCATCGTCGGAGGCTTGTCTGCTGGGCACCTCAGCAGCTTATATGACAAGTACCCAAACGTGACTACCCTCACTCGATGAGCGGTCATACCCAACGGAGGAGCGGACGTGCGCATCGTCGACGTGAAGACCGCGGTGGTCGCGTACCACGGCCAGGCGACCCTCGTCCGGATCGACACCGACGAGGGGATCAGCGGGTTCGGTGAGGCGAACCCGGACGCGGGCGCGGGCGCCGTGGTCGGCATGATCGACTTCCTGCGCTCGGAGCTGATCGGAGAGGACCCCCGCAACGTCGAGCGCTGCTGGGAGAAGCTGCGCAGGCGCAAGGTGTTCGCCGGCCCGCAGGGCGGCGTGTTCGTCATCGCGCTGAGCGGCATCGAGCTGGCCCTGTGGGACCTCGCGGGCAAGGCCGCGGGCCAGCCGATCTACCGGATGCTGGGTGGGAAGTACCGCGACCGGATCCGGCTCTACGCCGACTGCGGCGAGGGCGACGACCCGACCGGCTCGGCGTCCGGGTGCGTCGACCGGGCCCAGCGCATGGTGGCGGCGGGCTTCACCGCGCTCAAGTTCGACATCGACGACCTGCACCACGAGGCCAAGTTCGACGCCTTCAACCACACGGTCAACGCCGCCGAGCTGCGCAGCATGGTCGAGCGGGTGGCCGCGGTCCGGGAGGCGATCGGCCCGGACGTCGACCTGGCCATCGACCTGCACGCCCGCTACGACGTGCCCAGCGCCTGCCGGATCGCCCGGGCCCTGGAGCCCTTCGAGCTGATGTGGCTCGAGGAACCGGTGCCCGCGGAGAACATCGACGCGCTGGTCAGGGTCAGGGCCCAGACCAGCACCCCGATCTGCGCCGGGGAGAACCTGTACCTGCGCTGGGGGTTCCGCCGGCTGCTCGAGTCGGGCGCCGTCGACGTCATCGAACCCGACATCCCCAAGTGCGGCGGCCTGGCCGAGTCCAAGCGCATCGCCAACCTCGCCGAGATGCACTACGTGCCGTTCGCGCCGCACCTGGTGTCCACCCCGCTCGGCACGATGGCCGCGTCGCACCAGTGCGCCGCCATCCCGAACTTCTACGTCCAGGAGTGGCACGCGCTGGAGGAGCGCGAGGTGTGGGACAGCTACGTGGTCGCTCCCGACGGCAGCGGCTCGATCGTCAAGGACGGCTACATCACGCTGCCGGAGGACACCCCGGGGGTCGGCGTCGAGCTCGACATGGACGCGGTCCGCAAGCACGCCGTGCCCGGCTACGGGGTGTTCGAGTAGCCCCCGCCCGCCGCGGCCGGTCGCCGGCGCCGATGATGGACCGGGTGACCGGGGCGCCGGCGGCCGGTGCGGGACGCGGGGGAGGGGACCCATGGCGGTGGACGACGTGGCGGGCGGGGCGGCGGCCCGGGTGGCCGACATCCTGTGGTCGGCATGGCGGTCCGGCGAGCGGATCGAGGCGCTGCCGGCCCCGGTCCGACCGTCCACGCCGGCACAGGGGTGGGCGGCCCAGCGGGAGCTGGTGGCTCTCGCGGGTCCCAGCTACGGCTGGAAGATCGCGGCCACGTCCGGCGCGGGGCAGGCCCACATCGGGGTGACCGGGCCGCTGCCCGGGCCGCTGTTCGAGCGGTTCCGGTACGAACCGGGCAGCGTGGTCCCCTCCGCCGACCTGCACATGGGGGTCGTCGAGGCCGAGTTCGCGTTCCGGCTCGGCGCGGACGTGCCGGCCGGGGCGTCGCCGGCCGCGCTCGCCGGCGCGGTCGCGGCGCTGCACCTGGCCGTCGAGGTACCCGACTCCCGGTTCGTCGAGTTCTCCACCGTCGGCGGCCCGTCGCTGATCGCCGACGCCGCCTGCGCGGGGTACTTCCTGCTGGGGCCGGAGGTGCCCGACTGGCGGGACGCCGACCTCGCCGCGGCCCGGACGCGGATCGAGGTGAACGGCGAGGTCGCCGCGGAGGGCCGCGGCGACGCCGTGCTCGGCTCGCCGTGGGCGGCGCTGGCCTGGCTGGCCGCCGAGCTGCCCCGGTTCGGGTCCGGCCTGCTGGCGGGCCAGGTCGTGACCACCGGGACCACGACGACGCCACCGGCGATCGGCCCGGGCGACCGGGTCCGGGCCCACTTCGCGGGCTACGGCGAGGTCGGGTTCGGGTTCGCCCGGTGAGCGGGCGGCCCGCCGGTCAGGGCTTGCGGGCGACGGCGCCGTAGGCCTCGATGGCCTCGGGCCGGCCGACCTCGGCGGGGTCGGGTCGCCAGAGGGTGATGGGCACCAGGCCGGGCTCGACGAGGTCCAGGCCGTCGAACCAGCCGCGGAGCTCCTCGACGCTGCGCGTGGCGTAGGGGGAACCGGCGTCGGCCTGCGCCTTCGCGGCGATGCGGGCCTCCTCGGTGGTGGCGGTGGCGTCCCACAGCGCCATGTAGCTGCCCGACGGGACGGCCGCCATCACCCTGCGGACGACGGCGTGGGCGTCGTCGGGGTCGTCGAGGTAGCCGAACACCCCCATGAACAGCACGGCGATCGGCCGGTCGAAGTCCAGGGCGGCGCGGGCCCCGTCGATGATGAGGTCGGGGTGGTTGTAGTCGGCGTCGAGGTAGGTCGTGGTGCCCTCGGCGGTGGTGTTGGCCAGCAGGGCGCGGGCGTGGGCCAGGACCATGGGGTCGTTGTCGACGTAGACGACCCGGGCCGTCGGCTGCAGGGCCTGGGCGACCTCGTGGGTGTTCTGCATGGTCGGCAGGCCGGTGCCGACGTCGAGGAACTGGGTGATCCCGGCCTCGCCCGCGAGGTGGCGCACGGCGCGGACGAGGAACCGGCGGGACTTGAGGGCGTACTCGGCGACCGCCGGGTACGCGTCGCGCACGGCGTCGCCGACGGCGCGGTCGGCGGGGAAGTTGTCCTTGCCGCCGAGCCAGTAGTTCCAGATGCGGGCGCCGTGGGGCACGTCCGTCCGCAGGCCCGGGGCCTCGTCCTCGCTCACCGTGTCTCCTCCGGGCGCGTACGGGTGCTGCCGGGGGAGACGGTATCCCGTCGGCTACCCAGCGTCGTCGACGGACCGGTGGGCCCCTGAGGCGACGCGCTCGGGCCCGGGGTCGCCGCCGGTGTGCGCGACGATCGCCGGTACGACCACGTCCCACAGCCGCCGCGGTGGCACCTGGTGGCCCATGTCGGGCAGCGCGACGAGCGTCGCGCCGGCGATCTCGGCGGCCAGCGCCTCGCCGTGGTCGAACGGCAGCAGCGGGTCGGCGGTGCCGTGCAGGACCAGCGTCGGTACGGCGATGTCGGACATCCCGAAGGGCTCGGTGGCGTCCCCGGCGACGACCCAGTGGTTGGCCGCCGCGGCCGGGTCCGTGCTGCGGGCGACCACGGCGGCCGCGATGCGGCGCGCGGCCGCCTCGTCGAAGCCGCCCGGGCCTGCGTACAGCCGCTCCGCCGCCACCAGGTGCGCGACGACCGCGGCCGGGTCGTCCCACGCCGGGTCGGGGGGCGGGTCGGTGAAGGTCGCGGCCAGCCCCGGCCACGGCGGCGACAGCGGAGCGGCGTTGGCGGCGCGCTCGCCCGCGGGGCTGGTGGCGATCAGCGTGATGCTCCGCACCCGCCGCGGGTGCCGCACGGCCAGCTCCTGGGCGATGCCGCCGCCCATGGACACCCCCACCAGGTGGGCGGCGGCGATGCCGAGGCCGTCGAGCACGCGGATCGCGTCGGTGCCGAGGTCGTCGCCGGTGTAGGCGGGCGCGCCGGGCGGGGAGCACGCGGAGCGGCCGGTGTCGCGGTGGTCGTAGCGCACCACGCGGCGCCCGGCCGCGGCCAGCCGCTCGCACAGCTCGACGTCCCACCAGTCCATCGAAGCGGACGCACCGCCGATCAGTAGCACGGCCGGGTGGTCCCGGTCGCCGAAGACCTCCGCGCACAGCCGCGCGCCGTCCACCGTCAGGATCTGCTCGGTCATGCCCGTCATGACCGGCCCGGCGGGCGGAACTCATCGCCGGGCGCGCTCAGGCCGTGATCGGGAAGGTCAGCGCGAGCGGCCAGGCCAGCAGCGCGCCGCCCACCACGGCGATCGACCACACCGGCATCGCCGCGCCGCGCAGGACCGCGGCGGTGCGGGCCTGCCAGACCAGCAGGGCCGCGAAGAGCGGCGCCACGAACAGCACGAACGACGGCGCGCCGCCGACGAGCACGGCGCCGGTGAGCCCGAGCACCACCACCAGCGCCGCCCAGGCGTGACCGAGGACGGGGCGGCGACCCGCGACGGCCTCCAACCCGGCCACCAGCAGCGCGCCGGCGGCGAACGCCGGGAGCAGCAGCCACAGCCGGGTGCCCGCCGGGGTCGACCAGGCCCAGCCGAGCTGCGCGGGCACGGCGAAGCCGACGACGGTCGACGCCGTGAGCACGACCGTGGCGAACGCGGCGCGGGCCGGGGCGGGACCGGGGCGGGCCGGGGTCGGGCGCCGCCGGCCAAGGCCCAGCAGGACCAGGCCGAACACCGCCAGCCAGCCGACCGCGTAGTCGGCGACCCGGACGGGCAGCCACCCGGCCGGGACCACCCGCATCACCAGCGTCGCGCCGACGGCGGCGGCGACCGGGGCCAGGACCGGCCGGACCGCCGAGCGCCCGCCCGCGGCGGCGCCGGGGTCGGGCGCCGCCGCCCCGCCGGCAGCCACCGGTGGCGCCCGCCGGAGCAGCACCAGCGTCGTGAGCGCCCCGAACCCGAGGACCGCGGCGAGGTGCAGCAGCAGGGCCGTTCCGGCCCGGTCGAGCGGGACGACCACGGGCGCGGCGGCGCGGCGCGGGTCCAGCGCGGCGTCGAACCAGTCCAGCGCGGCGCGGTGGGTGGCCGCGCTGAACAGCACGCCGACGTGCTCGACGCCGGGGATCTCGGCGTACCGGCGCGCGGTGCCGGCGCCCGGGTCGCCGTAGGTGCGATCCGGCTCCGCGCCCGGGTGCAGCGCCCGCACGAGCCGCGGGCCCGCGGCGCGGATGCCGGCGAACTCCAGGTCGCCGGCGAGCACGAGCAGGTTCCGGACGCGCGGGCCGCCGTCGTCGGAGCCCGATCCGCCCGAGATCGCCACCGTGGCCGCGACCCCCTGGTCCAGCGCGGCCCCGGCCAGCACCGCGCCCGCGCCCATCGAGTGGCCGAGCAGCCCGACCCGGGCCGGATCCACGCCCGGCTGCCCGCGCAGGTGCCGCAGCGCGGTCGCCAGGTCGTCGACCAGCGGCACCGACCCGAACGGCACCCGGCTGCGGCCGTGCCCGGCCGCGTCGAGCAGGACGACGACGTACCCGGAGCGGGCCAGCGTGTCGGCGAACCCCCGCATCAGCGGCGTGCTGCCGGCGAAGCCGTGCACGACCACCACCCCGGGCCCGCGCCCGGTCGCGGCTCCCGCGCTGACCGTCTCCAGCGGCACCCCGTCGACGACGGTGCCCACCCGGCGCAGCCCGTCGTCGGCCCGCACCAGCCCGACGACCCCCGCCGCCGCGCACAGCACCGCCACCAGCAGGACCGCCGCCCGCCGCAGCGCCTCCGCCGAGATCATCCGGTCCGAGCTATCGGGTGCGGGCGCCGGCCGGGGCGGCCGCGCCCACGGGGTCGGTGGTGGGCGGCGCCGGGGTCCGGGCGCCGCGGCCGTCGGTGACGTGCGGGATCCAGAGCACGAACGTGCTGCCGGCACCGGGAGCGCTGTGCACGGCGACCGTGCCGCCGTGGCTCTCCGCGGTCTGCCGGACGATCGCCAGGCCCAGCCCGGTGCCGCGGTCGTCGGGTCCGCCCCGCTCGGGGCCGCGCCAGAACCGGTCGAAGACCCGCTCGCGGTCCTCGTCGGCGATGCCGGGGCCCTCGTCGCGCACGGCCGACCAGGCCCAGCCGTGCTCGTGGCCGCTGGCCACGAGGACGGTGCCGCCCGCGGGCGAGACCCGCAGGGCGTTGGACACGAGGTTGTCCATCGCCCGGCGCAGCGCGGCCGCGTCGCCGATCACCGTGCTGCCGCCGGCGGAGCGGCGCTCGATCCGGACCCCGGCGCGCTCGGCGAGCAGCGCGTACTCGTCGGCGACCTCGCCGACCACCGCGGCGAGGTCGACGTCGGTCTCGACGAAGGCCGGGGCCGCCCGCCGGGCCGCCGCCAGCAGGTCCTCCACCAGCCCGCTCATCCGGGCGGTCGCCCGGGTCACCACGGTCAGGGCCCGGCGGCGCTCCTGGGGGGTCGCGTCCTCCCGGGAGAGCACGGCGTCGAGGGTGGTGCGGATGACGGCCAGCGGGTGGCGCAGCTCGTGGGAGGCGTCGTCGATCAGCCGACGCTGGGCGGTGAACGCGCCGTCGAGGCGGCCGAGCATGTCGTCGACGGTGTCGGCGAGGGAGCGGATCTCGTCGTTCGGGCCGTCGAGGGCGATCCGGCGCGACAGGTCGGTGGCCCCGATCTCGCGCGCCGCCGCGGTGACCCGCCGCACCGGCCGCAGCGCCCGGCCCGACAGCCACCACCCGACGACCAGGCTCAGCACCAGCAGCCCGGCCAGCACCAGCGCCGAGGCCGTCCGCAGCACCTGCAGCGTCTGGTGGTTGACCGCCTGCTGGACGCTCTCCAGGTCGGCGGCCTGGAACTGCTGGTCCTCGCGCAGCACCAGCTGGTTGCCGACCTGCTTGACCTTCTGCACGGTGATCGGGTCGAGCGGGGCGGCGTCGACGTTCTGCGAGACCACCGCGTAGACCAGCGCCAGCACCGCCGCCGTCAGCCCGAACACCACCAGCGAGTAGGTCGCGGTGAGCCGGAACCGGATCGTCTGCATCCAGCCGGGGAGCCTCGTCATGCCGAGATCCCCGGCACCCGCAGCCGGTAGCCGCGCCCGATCACGGTCTCCAGCACCGGCGGCTCGCCGGCGACGGTCAGCTTGCGGCGCAGCGTCCCGACGGTCACCCGCACGGTCTGGGTGAACGGGTCGGCGTTCTCGTCCCAGACGTGGTCGAGGAGCTCCTCTGCGGAGATGACGTACTCCGGGCGGGCCATCAGGTAGCGCAGCACCGCGAACTCCTTGCGGGTCAGGCGCAGCTCGCGGTCGCCGCGGGCGGCGGTGCTGCGGGCGTCGTCCAGGACGAGCTCGCCGAGTTCGAGCACGGCGCTGGCCGCACCGGTGCCGCGCCGCAGCAGGACCCGGATGCGGGCCAGCAGCTCCCCCAGCGCGAACGGCTTGACCAGGTAGTCGTCGGCGCCCTCGTCCAGGCCGCGGATCCGGTCGGCCAGGCCGCCGCGGGCGGTGAGCATCAGGACCCGCGGCCCGCCCGCCGAGCGCAGCCGCCGGCACAGCGCGAAGCCGTCGGTGTCGGGCAGGTTCACGTCCAGCACGAGCAGGTCGTACTCGGTGAGCCCGGTCTTCTCCACGGCCGCGGCGCCGGTGCCTGCCGAGTCGACCGCGTAGCCCGCCCTGCCCAGACCGGTCACCAACGCCGTGGCCAGGTCCTCGTCGTCCTCCACGACCAAGAGCCGCATGGGACCACAGTAAGCGCGCCGGCGTTGCGGAGCCGTCTCCGTTTTCGCCGGGCTTTCGGTCGGCCTGCCGGTGGTTTTCGCCCCCGCCCGCTGCACTGGTCCACGGCCGAGCGATCCGGTGCCCCCCTCGCCCGGGTCGCTCGGCCCCCGGACCGGAGGAGGAACATGACCGCGGTACCGCAGCTCGAGGAGGCGATCCTCGAGGTCAAGCGCGTGGTGGTCGGGCAGGACCACACCGTCGAGCGGATGTTCGTCGGGCTGCTCGCCCGCGGGCACTGCCTGCTGGAGGGCGTACCGGGCGTCGCGAAGACGCTCGCCGTGCGCACGCTGGCCGCGGTGACCGGCGGCACCTTCGCCCGCCTGCAGTTCACCCCGGACCTGGTGCCCGGCGACATCGTCGGCACCCGGATCTGGCGGCCGTCGACCGAGTCGTTCGACGTCGAGCCCGGCCCGGTGTTCGCCACCACCGTGCTGGCCGACGAGATCAACCGGGCGCCGGCCAAGGTGCAGTCGGCGCTGCTGGAGGCCATGGCCGAGCGGCAGGTGTCGATCGGCGGGGTCAGCCACCGGCTGCCCGACCCGTTCCTGGTGCTGGCCACCCAGAACCCGATCGAGTCCGACGGCGTCTACGAGCTGCCCGAGGCCCAGCGCGACCGGTTCCTGCTCAAGATCGACCTCGGCTACCCGTCGGGCACCGAGGAGCTGGCGATCCTGAACCGGATGAGCGTCGACCCACCACGCCCCCGCCGGGTGCTGTCCGCCGACGGGGTGCGCGAGCTGCAGCGGCGGGCCGACGAGGTGTTCGTGCACCACGCCTGCGCCGAGTACGCGGTGCGGCTCGTGCTGGCGACCCGCGAGCCCGCCCAGTACGGGCTGCCCGACCTGGCCGCGGCCCTGCAGTTCGGGGTGAGCCCGCGGGCGACGCTGGGGCTGGTCGCCGCGGCCAGGGCGCTGGCGCTGCTGCGCGGGCGGCCCTACGTGCTTCCCGGCGACATCGCCGACGTCGCCGAGGACGTCGTCGCCCACCGGCTGGTGCTGACCTTCGACGCGCTGGCCGACGGCGTGGACGCCCGGCACCTGGTCCGCCGGGTCCTCGACGCGGTGCGCCGCCCGGTGGTGGCGCCCGCCCAGCAGGAAGCGGAACGGCCCGACGGGGAGGCTGCGTGACCGCGCCCGCGCCCCACCGCGCCGAGCGGACCCTGCGCCGGCTCGACCTGGCCGTGCGGCGCAGGCTCGACGGCCTCCTGCAGGGCGACCACGGCGGCCTGCGACCCGGCCCCGGCGGCGAGCCCGACGCGGTGCGCCCCTACTCGCCCGGCCTGGACGACGTCCGGCTGATCGACTGGTCGGTGACGGCCCGGACCGGGCAGCCGCACGTGCGGGCCACCGTCGCCGAGCACGAGCTGGAGACCTGGGTGCTGGTCGACGGCTCGGCCAGCATGGACTTCGGCACCGCGGTGATGGAGAAGCGCGAGCTCGCCGCCGCCGTGGTCGCGGCTCTCGGCGCGCTGACCGACGCGCCCGGCAACCGGCTCGGTGCCCGCGTGCTCACCGGCGCGGGACTGGGCACGCACCGGCCGCGGGGCGGTCGGCTCGCGCGGCGGGCGCTGCTGCGCGACCTGCTCGACGCGCCGCGGACCGCGCCCGGCCCCGGCGCGGGCGCCGAGCTGGCCGCCGGCCTGGAGCGGTTCGGCCGGGAGCACCGCCGCCCGGGGCTGCGCGTGGTCGTGTCCGACTTCCTGGACGACTCACCGTGGGAGGCGCCGATGCGCCGGCTCACCGCGCGGCACGAGGTGCTGGCGGTCGGGGTCGTCGACCCGCGCGACCGGCGGCTCCCCGACGTCGGTGCGCTCGTCCTCGTCGACCCGGAGACCGGGCGGCGCCGCGAGGTCCGCACCGACCCGCGGTTGCGGGCCCGGTTCGCGCAGGCGAGCGCGGCGCACGCGGCGGCGACCTCGGCGGCGGTGCGCCGGGCCGGCGCCGAGCACCTGGAGCTGCGCACGGACGGCGACTGGGTGACCGACCTCGCCCGCTTCGTCGCCGGTCGGCGCCGGATGCGGAGGGGCAAGCGGTGAGCTTCCTGGAACCGTGGTGGTTGGTACTGCTGGTCGGCGTCGCGGCGCTCGCCGCGGCCTACCTGCTCGCGCAGCGCAGGCGCGGTCGCTACGCGGTCCGCTTCGCCGCGCTGCCCCTGCTGGAGCGGGTGGCCGGACGCGGGCCCGGGTGGCGGCGCCACGTGCCCGCGGTGGCGTTCGGGCTGGTCACGGTCGGGCTCGTGGTCGGACTGGCGCGGCCGGTGCTGGAGCTCTCCGTCCCCCGGGAGCGGGCCACGGTGATCGTCGCCCTGGACGTCTCCACCTCGATGCGGGCCGTCGACGTCGAGCCCAGCCGGATCGACGCCGCCACCGCGGCCGCCCGCACGTTCGTCGCGAGCCTGCCCGACACGTTCAACGTCGGGCTGGTGACCTTCTCCGGGACCGCGGCGGTGGCGGTGGCGCCGACGCTCGACCGGACGCCGGTGCTGGCCGCGCTGCAGGACCCCGACCTCGGCGACGGGACCGCCATCGGGGACGCCGTGGGGTCCGCGCTGGCCGCCGTCCGGTCGCTGGACGCCGCGCTCGCCAGCACCCCCGAAGGCCCCCCACCCGCCCGGGTCGTGCTGCTCTCCGACGGTGCCAACACCGCCGGCGGTCCGCTCGACGCGGCGGCGGCCGAGGCGGCGGCGGCCGGCGTGCCGGTCTCGACGATCGCCTACGGCACCCCCGCCGGGGTCATCGACAGCGGCTCCCGGACGCTGCCGGTGCCGGTCGACCCGGCCGCGCTCGCC
The DNA here is from genome assembly GCF_023898865.1 of Pseudonocardia humida. Classification (GTDB taxonomy): domain Bacteria; phylum Actinomycetota; class Actinomycetes; order Mycobacteriales; family Pseudonocardiaceae; genus Pseudonocardia; species Pseudonocardia humida. The sequence goes on along the minus strand of NZ_JAGSOV010000023.1, from coordinate 204,777 downwards.
GAGCTGGCCGCGAGCAGCGGCGGCGCGGCGTACACCGCCGCCACCGGCGCCGAGCTGCAGGAGGTCTACGACGACATCGGCTCCTCGGTCGGGTACCGCACCGAGCAGCGCGAGGTCACCGCGTGGGTCCTGGCCGCGGCCCTGCTCGCCGCGCTGGCCGCGGCCGTCACCTCGCTGCGCTGGTTCGCCCGCCTGCCCTGACCCACCCGAACCCGCCCCTCCGGACCGAGGAGGTCCCGTGCCCCATCCCGGCCCAGCGTTCCGACCGAGCACCGAGCCCGACGGGCCCCGGGCGGCGCCGCCGCCCGGGCCCCACGGCCCCGTCCCACCCGACCTCCTCGCCGCGCCGGCGCGTCCGGAACCACCCGTGGCGACGGCCCCGCCGCGGCCGACCCGGAGCCGCGGTCCGGCCGTGCTGGCGCTCGCCGCGGCCGGCGCCCTGCTCGCGGGTGCGGCCGGTGGGGCCGTCGGGGCCGGGACGAGCGGCGGCGGAGCCGTCCTCCTCCAGGGCGGTGGCGGCACCCCGGCCGCCGCGGCGCCCGGCACCCTCGACGCGGTCGCGGCGGCGGTGCTGCCGAGCGTGGTCTCGGTCGAGGTCCGCGGGGCGCGCGGGGCGGGGACCGGTTCCGGGTTCGTGATCGACGCCGACGGCCACGTCCTGACCAACGCGCACGTCGTGGCGGGCGGCGCGGCCGTGGAGGTCGTCTACGCCGACGGGCGCCGCGTGAGCGCGCGCATCGTCGGGACCGACCCGGCGACCGACGTCGCCGTGCTGCGGGTGCCCGCCGGCGGCGCTCCGCCCCCGCTCGTCCTGCGCACGTCCGGTGACCTGCGGGTGGGGGAGGCCGTGCTCGCCGTCGGCTCGCCGCTCGGCCTCGCGGGCACCGTCACCGCGGGCATCGTCAGCGCGGTCGGCCGTGAAGCCCGCCTCGGCGACGACGGCAACCGGCAGACCGCGATCCAGACCGACGCCCCCATCAACCCCGGCAACTCCGGCGGCCCGTTGATCGACGCGGGCGGCCGGGTGGTCGGGATCAACACGGCGATCGCGAGCCTCGGTTCGGGCAGCATCGGCATCGGCTTCGCCATCCCGGCCGAGCGGGCCGCCGAGGTCGCCGGCCGCATCGTCGCCGCCCGGTGAGCCGGAGCGGACCGCGACGGTGTTCGCGGCGGACGTCAGGCGCGCACCGGCAGCACCACCCGCGAGCGGGCCAGGTCGATCCCGCGCCGGGACGGGGCCAGCGCCGTCGAGGTGGCCGGTCCCCGTCGGTGCCCAGGTTGCGCTCCCAGCGGGGGAACGAGCCCCGGCGACCAGCAGGCGGATGCGGTTCCCGGCGGCGAAGCGGTGCGCGATCGCGTCCAGCTCCAGGCGCACCGGACCCGAACCGCCCCGGCACCGCACGATCGCCACGTGGTAGCCCGCGGCGATGAAGGGCCCGGCGAACGTCGCCGCGAGCAGCGCCCCGGCGCCGTACGGGAAGCGCAGCAGCACGGTCCCGCCGATCGGCTCCCGGGGGGCGTAGTGCTCGGCGAGCAGTTCCACCCCGTCGCGCATCGGGACCCGCAGGTCGTGGGTCACCCTCGCGCCGGTGATCCCGGCCCGGGTCGCGAGCAGGCGCCCGAGCAGGGCCTCGGTCCTGCTCTCGGTGCGGGGCCGGGCGGGCGCGGGCGGCGCGGGGTGGGCGGGGGCCATGGGGCACGTCAGCTCGACCGCCCGCCCCCGTGTCCGCCGCGCCGGCCCGGCCGCGGATCTCCCGGAGTCCGCCGCCGTGTCGATCCGGGCACCGCGCCGTTCGACGTCCGGATGAGCGGGGGCGGACGCACTCGCTCCCCGCACGCACCCACCGAGGAGGAGTTCCCGATGACCGCATCGACCACGACCACCGCCCGCACGACCACCGCCCGCACGACCACCGCCCGCACGACCACCGCCCGCGCCGACCGGCTCCGGGAGGCGGCCTGGGCCGGCTTCCGGGTCGTCTTCGGCTTCCTGTTCGTCCTGCACGGCGCCGTCGGCGCGTTCGGCGCGTTCGGCGGCGTCGACGGGGCCGGCACCCCCGTGGAGCTGCTGTCCTGGCCCGGGTGGTGGGGCAGCGCCATCCACCTCGTGGCCGGGGCGCTGGTGCTGGTCGGGCTCTGGACGCGGCCCGCCGCGCTGCTCTGCTCCGGCGCGATGGCCTACGCGTACTTCGTCGTGCACCAGCCGCTGGGAGCCCTGCCGCTGCAGAACGGCGGCGAGCCCGCCGCGCTGTTCGCGTGGGCGTTCCTGGCCATCGCGGCGGTCGGCTCCGGCCGCTACGCCCTCGACGCGCTGCGCCGGCGCTGATCCGCCCGGATCAACTCCACCCCGCAGTACGTCGTGTCCGGCACGCGCGAGGCGCTTGACACCGGCATCGCCCTGATTAGGCTGATGCGACCGGATCAACGTGGAGACCCGTCCGCCGGAACCCGGCGGCGGGTCGCGCGGGCCGCGCCCGCGAGATCGGTCGGTTGCTGGTTCGGCGCTTCGATCGGAGTCGGCGACGGTGGACCTGCGCGAGGACGGCCTGGTCGCCGTGGTGAAGCGCGACTGCCCGACCTGCCGGCTGGTCGAACCGGTGCTCGCCGGTCTGAGCCGGACGGGCGAGCTGACGGTGTTCACCCAGGACGACCCCGCGTTCCCGGACGGCGTCGCCGACCTCCGCGACGACACCGAGCTGAGCGCCAGCCTCGCGCTCGACATCGAGACCGTGCCCACCCTCGTGCGGTTCGCCGGGGGAGTGGAGGCCGGTCGGGTCGTGGGCTGGAGCCGGGCGCAGTGGACCGAGCTGACCGGCGTCGCCGACCTCGGTGAGGGCCTGCCCGAGCACCGCCCCGGCTGCGGCTCGCGGACCCTGGACCCCGACGTGGCCGAGCAGCTGCTGGTCCGCACCCGCGGCGGGGCGCTGCGCTCGCGCCGGCTGGAGATCTCCGCGCTGGAGGACGAGGCGGAGGCGCTGTTCGACCGCGGCTTCACCGACGGGCTGCCGGTCGTCGCGCCCACCCCCGCCCGGGTGCTGCGGATGCTGGAGGGCACCTCGCACGCGCCCGACGAGGTCGTGGCGGTGGTCCCGCCCAACCTGGCCGAGGCGACCGTCGAGAAGGTGGCGGTCAACGCCGTGCTCGCCGGGTGCCGCCCCGAGTACCTCCCGGTCGTGCTCGCCGCCGTCGAGGCGGCCTGCACCGACGAGTTCAACGCCCACGGCCTGCTGGCCACCACGTGGGGCGCCGGTCCGGCGATCGTGGTCAACGGGCCGGTGCGCGCCGAGATCGGGATGAACTGGGCGGGCAACGCGCTGGGCCAGGGCAACCGGGCCAACTCCACGATCGGCCGGGCGCTGCAGCTGGTGATCCGCAACGTCGGCGGCGGGCGCCCCCGGGAGGTGGACAGGGCCGCGCTGGGCCACCCGGGGAAGGTCGGGTTCTGCTTCGCCGAGGACGAGGAGGGTTCGCCCTTCGAGCCGCTCGCGCAGAGCCGCGGCGTGCCGGCGGGCCGCTCGGCGGTCACCGTGTTCGCGGCCGAGGGGCCCCGCGGCGTCGCCGACCAGATCTCCCGGCGCCCGGAGTCGCTGGCCCGCTCGCTGGCCCTGGGCCTGCGCGGGGTGGTGCACCCCAAGCTGGTGCGCGGCTTCGACGCGACGCTCGTCGTGTGCCCGGAGCACGCGCGCGTGTTCGCCGAGGCCGGCTGGGACCGGGCGCGGCTGCAGGCCGCGCTCGACGAGTACCTGCTGCTCGACCGGGCCGAGATCACCCGCGGCGCGGGCGGCGTCGACGAGGGCGTGCCCGCGGGCGACTCCGATCGTCCGCTGGCGAAGTTCCGGCCCGGCGGGCTGCTGATCGTGCACGCCGGCGGCGGCGCCGGCATGTTCTCGGCCGTGATCGGCGGCTGGGCGGGCGGACCGGGCGGGAGCGCGCCGGTGACGAGGGAGGTGGACCCGTGGCGGTGAACGGGACGGGGGTGAGGGGCCCGCTGGTGGTCCTGGACCCCACCGACGAGTCCGCGCCCGACGCGCGCACGGCGATCGCCCGCCCGGCGTCGCTGGACGGGCTGCGGGTCGGCCTGCTCGACATCTCCAAGCCCCGCGGCGACGTCTTCCTCGACCGGCTCGCCGAGCTGCTGGCCGAGCGCGGGGTCACGGTGCGCCGCTACGCCAAGCCGACCTTCACCAAGCCGATGCCGCCCGACCTGCGGCGCGAGATCACCACCGAGTGCGACGTCGTGATCGAGGCGCTCGCCGATTGAGGCTCGTGCACGTCGTGCAGTGTGCACGACTTCGTCGCCCTCGAGGGTCGGGGCGTGATCGCGACCTTCCTCGCCTCCACCGAGTTCGTGGAGGCGGCCGACGCCCAGGCCAGGGCGCTGGGCTACCGCGCGGTGCCCTCGGTGTTCGTGCCGCACCCCATCCAGGACCGCACGGACGCCGAGGTGCGCGCGCTCGCCGACGCGGCGCTGGAGGAGGTGCTCGCCCGGGTGGTCGATGTCGATCAGGCGCGGGGCGTCGACTAGCGTCCGCGGGGTGGCTTCCTTCAACGACACGGTGATCGAGGACTTCCGCGCCAACGACGGCGTGCTCGGCGGTCACTGGGAGGGCAAGACGACCCTCCTGCTGCACACGCCCGGCCGCAAGTCCGGGAAGGACTTCGTCAACCCGCTGGTCGCGGCCCCGCACCAGGGCTCCTACATCGTCTGCGCCAGCGCGGGCGGCGCCCCGCAGGACCCGCAGTGGCTCGCCAACCTCGAGGCGCTCGACGGCCCGGTGACCGTCGAGCTGGGCGCGGACACGGTCCAGGCCGACCACCGGGTCGTGCGCCCCGGCCGCGACGACGACTGGGACGAGCTGTACGGCGTGTGGCGCCAGTACTGGCCCGACGCCGCCGACTACGAGAAGAACACCGACCGGAGGTTCCCGGTCGTCGTGATCACCGTTCGCTGACGCCGGGCGGCCGCTGCGCGGCGCCGCCCTCCGTGGCGTCGTGCAGCACCACCCCGCGGATGTTGTGCCCGTCCACCATGTCCCGGTAGGCCTCGTTGAGCTGGTCGAGCCGGTAGCGGCGGGAGACGAGCTCGTCCAGCCGCAGCGCGCCGTCGCGGTACAGCTCGATCAGCAGCGGGATGTCGGCGAGCGGGTTGCAGTTGCCGAACAGCGCCCCGCGGACCTCCCGCTGGTGGGACACCACGTCCCGGGCGGCGAAGCTCAGCGCCTTCTCCGCCGACCGGCCGTTCGCCGTGACGACGACCCGCCCACCCCGGCCGACCACGGCCAGGCTCGTGGCGATCATGTCCTCGTCGAGCGCGCCCGGGGTCAGGATGACGTGATCGGCCATCCGGCCCCCCGTGATCCCGGCGACGGCGTCCGCGACATCGGCCAGGCGCGGGTGCGCCGCTGTCGCCCCGAACCGCAGCGCCGTGCTGCGCTTGAACTCGACCGGGTCGACGGCGATCACGTGCCGGGCGCCGGCGAACCGCGCGCCCTGCACCGCGTTGATCCCCACCCCGCCGACCCCGACCACGACCACGACGTCGCCCGCGCGCACCTCGGCCGCCCGCACCGCCGAGCCCCACCCGGTCGGCACCCCGCAGCCGAGCAGCGCGCCGACCTCGAACGGGACGTCGTCGGGCAGCGGCAGACAGGCCCACTCCGAGACCACCGCCTGCTGGGCGAAGGTGCCCAGGCCGCAGAACCCGCCCAGGTCGGTGCCACCCAGGTGGAACCGGAACGTGCCGTCCTCGGCCGCGCCGGTCATGGCGTTGCCGCCCTTGACGCAGACGTTCTCGTGCCCGGTCGAGCAGGGCCGGCAGACGCCGCAGGCGGGGATGTAGGAGCAGAGCACCCGATCGCCCGGGCGCACCCTGGCCACGTGCGGACCCACGGCCTCGACCACGCCCGCGCCCTCGTGCCCGCCCACGATCGGCAGCCGGGTGGGGAAGTCGCGCCGGGTGACGTGGTGGTCGGAGTGGCACAGGCCCGCGGCGCGGAAGGAGATCCGCACCTCGTGCGCGCGGGGCTCGTCGAGGCCGAGCTCGACGAGCTCCCACTCCGACCCGCCGTCGAGCAGGACACCGGCGCTGACCCGGACCTCACCGGCCATGGATGATCACCCCGCGGACGCCGCGACCCGCGAGCAGGTCGTCGAAACCGGTGCGGACGTCGTCGAGCCGGTACCGGTCGGTGAGGAGACCGCCGACGTCGAGCTGCCCGTCCTGGTGCATGCGGACCAGGCGGGGGATGTCGTCGAGGGGGTTGCACCCGCCGTGCGGGCCGCCGCGGATCCGGCGGGTGTAGGCGATCGCCGGGCTCGGGTGGTGGCGGAAGGACCCGGGGCCGAGCGAGGTCACGGTGACCTGGCCCGCCTTCCCGACGACCAGGAGCGCGGCGTCGAGCACCGCGTCGTCGACCCGGCCCACCGTGACGATGGCGTGGTCGGCCAGCTCGCCCCAGGTGTCCGCGACGACGAAGTCGTGCGCCGCGGCCGCGTCGGCGAAGGCGTGGGTGGCGCCGGAGCGCAGCGCCGTCTCCCGCTTCAGCGGCACCGGGTCGACGACGACCACGCGGCGGGCCCCGGCGGTCGCCGCGGCCCGCACCGCGCTCGTCCCCACCCCGCCGCACCCGAACACGACGACGGTCTGGCCGGCGCGCACGCCGGCGAGGCGGACGGCCGAGCCCCACCCGGTCGGCACGGTGCAGCCCAGCAGGGCCGCGACCTCCGGGGACAGCTCGGCGGGGACGCCGATGCAGGACGCCTCGGCGACGACGGCCCGTTCGCTGAAGGTGCCCAGGCCGCGGAACCCGCCCACCTCCGCGTCGCCCAGGCGGAACGGCGGCGCGCCGTTCGCGGGGCCGGCGCCGTCCTCGCACAGGTTCTGCCGGCCGGTGGCGCAGTAGCGGCAGCGCCCGCAGACCGGGACGGGTGAGCACAGCACGTGATCGCCCACGGCGACCCGGGAGACGCCGGGTCCGACGGCCTCCACGACCCCGGCTCCCTCGTGGCCGCCGACGAACGGCGCGCGCACGGGGAGGCCACCCGTCCGGGCGTGCTCGTCGAGGTGGCAGAGGCCCGCCGCGCGGAACCGCACGCGGACCTCCCGCGCTCCCGGCTCGTCGAGGTCCAGCTCGACGAGCTCCCACGGCGCGCCGGCCTCCCGGCAGATCACGGCTCGGGTCCGCACCGCCGCACCACCTCCTTCTCCCATCCCCTGCGTCCGCTGCGCGGTCCGCGTCAGCGGCCGACGAACACCGGCACCTCGCGGGCGAGGTTCGCCGCGATGCCGATCGCGCAGTCCTCGGTGGCCCACAGCCGGGCCTGCTCGGACAGCTCCCGCTCGGTCGCCGCGGCGACCTCGTCGGCCAGCCCGGCGCGCAGGGTCTGCTTCATCGACCGCACGGTCAGCGGCGCCGACGCGGCGATCTCGTCGGCGAAGGCCATCGCGGCGGGCAGCGGGTCCGCCCCGTCGGCGAGCCGGTCGGCCAGGCCCAGCGCGACGGCCTGCTCGCCGGTCAGCTTCCGGGCCGTGTAGAGCAGCTCCGCGGCCCGTTGGGCGCCGACCAGCCGGGGCAGCGTCGCGCTGAGCCCGAAGCCCTGGTGGAAGCCCAGCGCGGCGAAGTTGGCGTGGAAGCGGGCGCCCGCCACGGTGACCCGGAAGTCCGCCGCGCAGGCCAGCCCCAGCCCGCCGCCCACCGCGGCGCCGTGCACCGCGGCCACCACCGGCACCCCCACCCGGAACAGCCGCACCGCCTCGCGGTAGAGCAGGCGGGAGCTGTCCACGCGCTCGCCCGGGGCGCCACCGCCGCCGAAGTCCGCTCCGGCGCAGAAGTGCTTGCCCTCGGCGGCGAGCACGGCGGCCCGGCAGTCGCCCGCGTCGAGCCCCTCGAACGCGTCGGCGAGGTCGTGGATGAGCGCGAAGTCGAAGTAGTTGGCCGGCGGCCGGTGGACGGTCACGACCGCGATGTGGCCGCGGCGCTCGACGCTCACGTCGGTCATGGGCCGGTTCCCTCCAGCTGGGCGTCGGGGTCGGTGACGAGGTGGGCCGCTGCCGCCGCGATCTCCGCCGTCACCTCGGCGGTGTGCTCGCCGATCAGCGGCGCCGGCCTGCGCACCGCGGCCGGTGTCGCGGAGAAGTTCGCCATCGCCGGGATGACCCGGTAGCGGCCGGTCACCGGGTGCTCGGCCAGCGGCAGCTCGTCCACCAGGTCCTGCAGGGAGGCGACCCGGGTGGCCGGGATGCCGACCCCGTGGCAGAAGTCCAGCCACTCCTGCGTCGTCCGGGTGGCGCAGACGGCCCGGACGTCGCGGTAGAGCGACTCGGCGTTGGCGATGGTGGCGCGCTGGTCGACGTAGCGGGGGTCGTCCGCGGCGTCCGGGCGCCCGGCGGCGGCGAAGAGCGTCGCGTAGTGGACCGGGCGGTAGGGGAACATGTGCACCAGCCCGTCGCGGGTGGGGTGCGGGCGGCGTTCCGGGGTGAGGATGCGCGGGTAGCCGGCGGCCGGGTGGCCCGGGGCGGTCACCGGCGGCTCCGGGATCGCGCCGCTGCCGTGCTCGGCCAGCATGAACGCCGACATCGCCTGCACCATCGCCACCTCGACGTGCTGGCCCTCGCCGGTGCGCTCGCGGTGCAGCAGCGCGGCGGTCACGGCCTGGGCCATCACCAGCCCGCACACCTTGTCCGCGAAGATCGACGGGAACAGCCCGGCGGTGCCGTAGACCCGGGCGATGATGTCGGAGACCCCGGTCGCGGCCTGGATGATGTCGTCGTAGGCGGGCTCGTGGGCCCGCGAGCCCGCCAGCGGGTAGCCCTGGGCCTGGCAGTAGACGAGGTCGGGCCGGATCGCCCGCAGCGCCGGGTAGTCCAGACCGAGCCGGGCCAGCGCCTGCGGCCGCATGGTGGCCACCACGACGTCGCAGGTGCGGACGATGCCGTGGACGATCGCCACGCCCTCCGGGGTGGTGAGGTCCACGTCCACCGAGCGCTTGTTGCGCAGCATGTTCAGCGCGACGCCGGAGAGCTGCGGGTGCGGCCCCGGGCCCATCACCCGGTTGGTGTCGCCGCCGTCGGCCTCGACCATGATGACGTCCGCGCCCTGGTCGCCCAGGACCTGGGTGGCCAGCGGCCCCATCACCACCCGGCTCAGGTCGAGCACCCGGATCCCGGCGAGCGGCCCGGTCATCGGGGCACCCGGTCGCCCGCCGTGGACAGCATGGTGTCCTCAATACCCGGCACCCCCCGCGCGTGTCTACGTGATCGCCCGGCTCAGCGGGCCCGCGGACCGCGCCGGTGGTGTGCCGTGCGCGCGGACTAGCGCTTCATGATCGGGAGCGGTGCGGCGGCGCGTCGGCGGGGGAGAGGTCCGGCGTCCGCTCGGCCTCGGACAGCAGCTCGGCGTAGCGGCCGAGCATGCGCTCGGCGAGCCCGCGGTAGTACTGCGGCAGGGTGGTGCTGCGCCCCTCGTGGAAGGCCAGGAACCGCGGGTCGGAGCGCAGCATGCCGACGATGCGCTCGAAGCTGCGGACGTCGGCGCGGAAGCTCGCCGTGCGGGCCCGGTGGACGGCGGCGATGGCGCGGTGGGTCGTCGTCCGCAGGCGCCTGCGCAGCATCGCCGGCGACGCGGCGTGCGAGTAGAGGTCGATCAGCCGCTGGTAGTAGCCCACCGGGTCGTAGTTCTTGATCGTGGTCACCAGGTGGGGCGCGTAGTAGAAGCTGAACGGCATGGCGGCCAGGATCCGCCCGTCGGCGGCGAGCCGGTCGTGCAGCGGGGTGCCGCCGAAGGGCACCGGGATGTTGATCGTCGGGAAGGCGAAGGGCGCCTTGTCCATGAACCGCTTGGTCAGCTCGACCGGCGCGTCGCCCTCATCGGTGTCCAACCCGAACATGAAGTTGGCCTGCAGGTACGGCACGTTCTCGGCGAGCTGGGCGAAGTGCTCGGCCACCTTGTCGACCTTGTCCACCCCGCCGGCCCGGCCGACACCGGCCTTGTTCGAGTAGTCGGTCCAGGACTCGACGCCCGGCGCGACCATGGCGCAGTTCGTGTCCTTCAACCGGCGTGGGCGCTCGCCGCGCAGCACCGTCAGCGAGCTCTCGATGATGTAGGGCGGGCGGCGTCCGCGCGGTTGTCCCTCCAGCGTCTGGAAGACCTCGTCGAACTTCACCGCGAAGTTCGCGTCGTGGAACACGACCAGCGTGCCCGGGAGGTGGTCGCAGAGGTAATCGAGGTCGCTCCTGAGCCGGTCGGCGGGCAGCTGGCGGTAGGTGCTGTTCCAGTCGATGCAGAAATCGCACTTGTACGGGCACCCGGTGCTGGCGAGCATCGGCACCGCGGTCAGCGGGAATCGCCTGCGCCGCCAGAAGAACGCCGAGGCGCGGATCTCGGGCATCCGCTCCTCGACCGTCGGCACGTCGTCGAACGGCTGGGCCGAGGAGATCACCGCACCAGGATCGTGCTGCCCGGTGACGACGTCCTCGATCAGCTCCGGATCGCACTCCCGCACGACCAGGTCGAAGAACCGCAGGCAGTCGACCGGGAACGCCCTGGCGTGCGGTCCGCCGATCACCGTGCGGGCACCGGCCGCGCGGTAGATCTTCGCCACGGCGTAGGCGAGGTGGCTGACCTGGGTGTAGCAGGAGATGAACACGACGTCGAGGTCCGCGGGCAGCATGCGGTGCAGCCGGCCGACGCCGTAGTAGGTGGCGTAGAACGTCTCGTGGCCCCGGCGCCGGCACCACACCGAGACGGCCTGCGGGGTGATGCTGGCGTACTGCTTGGTGATCAGCGTCTGGTAGCCGAGGTCCACCGGTCGGCGCGCCGGCGGCCCCAGCAGGTCGAGGATCCCCACTCGCACCCCGCGGCCCCCCGAGGTAGGCGTCCGGGCCCGACCCGGAAGCGGTTGGCGACAGCCGTCCGGCCTGACCCGTGCCTGCCACCGACGTTCTTCGGGCGCGAGAGCGACCCGGCGGAACGCACTCTACTCCGGCGCCGCCGACTGTCGATGGCGGAAACGGCGGAACTGATTCCGCAGGATCGGATCACCGAACTGGTCCGGTCCCCGACCTTTCATGACCGGAATGGCGGATCGGGTGGGGAGGCGGCGTGCAGCACCCGCAGCTGCAGCATCGCGGCGAAGCGCTGGTCGGGGTCGTCCAGGTCGATGCCGCCGACCTCGACGACCCGGCGCAGGCGGTAGCGGAAGGTGTTCTGGTGCACGAATGCGGCGTCGGCGGCCGCGACGACGTCGCCGAACGCGTCCAGCCAGGCGCGCAGGGTCTCGACCAGGTTGCCGCGGTGGTGGCGGTCGTAGTCGATCAGCCGGGCGAGTGCCCCGGTCGGCGCGTCGCCGCGGGCGGCGGCGAGGTCGCGCATCTCCAGGATCAGCGCCTCGCCCTGCAGCTCGTCGAGCCGCCCGAGCCGGCGCCCGGGCCGGCCCTCGCGCAGCACCCGCAGGACCCTGTCCACGCAGGACCGGCTGTGGGCCAGCCCGGACAGGTCGGGCGCGACCGGGCCCACCGCGGCGATCGCGGGCAACCGGTCGCCGACCCGGTCCAGGAAGTCCTGCAGGGTGCGCAGGGCGCCGGTGTCGGCCTTCGCGGCGGTGCCGGTCACGGGCAGCAGGCCGTAGGTGGCGGTGCCGATCGCGGCCACCGCGGAGCGGGGGTGGACCGCGGACAGGTGCATGGCGAAGGCGTCGGCGAGGCGCTGGCGGTCCTGGGTGGTGGCCGCGTCCGTCCCGTCGGCACCGGTCGGGCCGGTCGCGCCGGTGTCGCCGTCGGGTCGCGGGCCGCGGTCGTCGAGGGCCACCCCCAGCACCAGCAGCGGGCGGCCCGCGAGGCCGAGGCGCCCGAGCGCCTCACCCGCGCCCGCCCCGCCCTCCAGCGCCGAGCTGAGCAGGTCGGAGCGCAGCCGCCGCTGCACATCGGCGCCGGCCCGGACCCGCAGCAGGTGCAGCGCGACGAGCTTGGCCGCGTCGCGCAGCGCCTCGGTGCGCTCCCGGCTCATCGGCCCGGGCACCGCCGCCCAGATCGAGCCGAGCACCTCGTCGCCCGCCCGCACGGCGATCGCCACGCGCGGCAGGGAGAGCCTGCCCTCCGCGTCGGGGACGGGGTCGATGGACACCGGCCGGTCGCCGCGCAGCAGCTCCCGGAACACCCCGCGCTCCCGCAGGATCCGCGACACCCGCTCGGGCACCTGCCGACCCAGGATCGTCTCGACCCTGGCCGGATCCGCCTCGTCCTGGCGCCCGGAGAACGCGAGCACCCGGGAGCTGCGGTCCTCGATGGTGACCGGGGCGTCGAGCAGCGCGGCGATCGCGTTGGCCACGGCGAACAGGTCGCCCGACGGCAGGCCGCCGAGCGACTCCGGCTCGGCCACCCCGATGTCGCCCTCGGCCAGCAGCGAGCGCAGCATCTCCCCGAGGTGGCCCCACGGCGCCCCGCGGCTCAGCCCGATCACCGCGACGCCCGTCGCGTCGGCGGCCGTGCGCACCTGCGCGGTCAGCGGGACCGGGGCCCGCAGCACCAGCGCGGCCGCGCCCTCGGTGCCCAACCGGCGCAGCAGCGCCACGACCTGGTCGGGGGCCTCCACGCCGACGCCGAGGACGAGCGCGCGGGGCGGGAGCACCGGCCGGTCGAGCGGGTCGTGGATGACGACGCCGCCGATGTCCGCGTGCCGGTCGGGGTCGCCGTGCGCGAGGTCGAGCAGGGTGCTGCCCAGGTCGTCGAGGATCCGCCCCAGGCTGGTGCGGGGGCGCGCGCTGCCGGCGTGCTGCACGCCGTCACCGTAGGGGCCGGCCGCGTCCACGCAGGCGTCCACGGGCGCGTCCCGGCCGGGCCCGGCGCCCCTCAGCCCGTGATCCACTCGGTGGCCGTGGTGACCTCGGCCAGCCGGTCGGGCAGCGGCGCCACCCCGAGCCCGGCGCCGGTGGGCACGTCGAGGTGGCCGTCGTCGAGCACGAACGGCTCGGTGATGTCGGTGGCGTAGTACCGCCCCGAGGCCGACGTGTCGCCGGGCAGCGTGAACCCGGGCAGCGCGGCGAGGGCGACGTTGGCGGCCCGACCGAGCCCGGTCTCCAGCATCCCGCCGCACCACACCGGCACGCCGTGCGCGGCGCAGACGTCGTGGATGCGCCGGGCCTCCAGGTACCCGCCGACCCGTCCGGGCTTGATGTTGACGACCCGGCAGGCGCCCAGCCGGATCGCGGCCGCGGCGTCGCGGGCCGAGCCGATCGACTCGTCCAGGCAGATGGGCGTGCGGAGGGCGCGGGCCAGCTCCGCGTGGCCGAGCACGTCCTCCTCGTCGAGGGGCTGCTCGATGAGCAGCAGCTCGAAGGGGTCCAGCCGGGCCAGGTGCCGGGCGTCGGCCGGGGTGTAGGCGGTGTTCGCGTCCACCTGCAGCGCCACCTCGTCGCCGAAGCGCTCGCGGACGGCGCGGACCGGGGCGACGTCCCAGCCGGGCTCGATCTTGAGCTTGATCCGGGCGTAGCCCTCGGCCAGGTAGCCCTCGACCGCGTCGAGGAGCTCGGGGATGCCGTCCATGATCCCGACCGAGACGCCGCAGGGAACCCGCCCGCGCACGGCGCCCAGCTCGCGGGCGAAGGAGCGGCCCCCGGCGCGCAGCTCGGCGTCGAGCACGGCCGTCTCCAGCGCCGCCTTGGCCATCCGGTGGCCCTTGACCGGGGCGAGCACGCCGGCGACCGCGGGCGCCGGCACCGGGCCGGCGCGCAGCAGCGCCGGGACGAGGTGGCGGCGCAGCACGTCCGCGGCCGCGTCGACGTACTCGCTGGAGTAGAGCGGGCTGGTCATCGCCACGCACTCGCCCCAGCCCTCGGCGGCGTCGGTCACGACCCGCACGAGCAGGACCTCGCGGACCGTCTGGGTGCCGAAGGAGGTCCGGAACGGCGCGACCAGCGGCAGCGAGACGCGCCGCAGCTCGACGCCGGGCCCGGTCACCGGTGGCCCCGCACGACGTAGCCGCCTGCGCGGTCGAAGCCGTCGATCCGCCCACCCCTGGCGACCAGGCCGGTGAGCGCCTCGCGCACGGCGACCCGCCAGCGCTGGGCCGTCCCCGGGTCGACGAGCCGCAGGCGTCCGACGTCGGGGGGCACGGCCACGAGGGAGGTCGGGCCGTCCAGGCGGCCGGGCAGCGGGCCGCCGTCGTCGTCGTCGACCCCCAGCGCCGCCACGGCTCCGGCCACCGCCGGGGTGCGCCCCGCGGCGCCCCCGGCGCAGGCCAGGACCACGGCCGGGTCGCGCAGCCGCCAGCGCACCAGCAGCCGGTCGGAGTCGGCGTCGCCGTTGATGGCGTCGGCCTGCGGGCCGTAGAAGTCGGGCAGGTACTCGGCCGGGCGCGCGGCCAGCTTCACCAGGTTGAAGTGCGCGTTGCGGGCCACCAGCGGGTCGAAGGTCCAGGCGATCTCGCCGACGCCGCGCGCCATCGCCCACGCCCGCTGGTGCAGCTTGAGAGCGAAGCCGATGCTGCGGTTCGTCGCGGCGGGCGCGACGCCGGCGATGTGGCTGTGCAGCGCGTCCTCGGCCGGGGCGTGGAAGAAGCCCACGCAGGCCCCGACCAGGCGGCCCCCCTCCACCGCCCCGTCGACGGCCCCGGCCACGTAGTTGCCCGCCTTGGCGAACGCGCGCAGGAGCTCGACGGTCACCGGGGGGTTCGCCGAGCGGCCCCAGATGGTGGCGAACAGCTCGACGGTGCGGTCGAGGTCGGCGAGGTCGGTCAGCTCGCGCACCGAGACGCCCGCCGCGCGTGCCGCCGCGTCGGCGGCCCGCACGGCCCCGTCCAGGTCGAGCGCGGCGTCGACGGTCCGGCTCGGGCCCGCCATCAGCGCGTCCTCGGCGTCGCCCGCACCCCGAAGTGCAGGTAGCGCTCACCGGTGGGCAGCTCGTAGAAGGTGACCGGCGCCCAGGTCTGCGCCTGCGCCGGCCGGACCGCGAACAGCGCCGGACCCACCGGGACCAGCGGGTGCTCCTCGACCGGATCGGGCACCACCTCGGCGATGGGACCGGTGATGGTCGTGCGCATCAGCGGCCCGTCCGGGCCGTTCTCGACCTCGATCCGCACCCCGGCCCGCTCGTAGACGCCCACGTGGGGCTCGACGTCGACGGGCACGGGCTCGTCGGGCGGGGCGAACGGCGCCGGCATCGCGACCCCGACGACCTCGGCGAAGACCTCCCGGAAGAGGTCCTGGTAGAGGTCGCGGCCGTGGCCGCCGTTGGTGAGCAGCGCGACGGCCAGGCCCTGCTCGGGCAGCACCCGCAGGAAGGCCTGCTGCCCGAGCGTGGTGCCGTCGTGGCCGATGAGCCGGTGCCCGTCCCAGCCGAACCGGATCCAGCCCAGCCCCCACGAGTCGCCCAGGACGTGCTTGTCGGGCAGGTCCGCGTGGTGCGCGGCCATGTCGGCGACGTGGTCGGCGGACAGCAGCCGGGTGCCGTCGGCGGCGAGGCCGCCGGTCAGGTGCAGCCGGGCGAAGGCCAGCACGTCGGCGGCCGTGGCGGTGATCAGCCCGGCCGGGCCGAGCGCGCGAGGCAGCGACCAGACCGGGGCCGGCACCGGTACGCCGTCGCGCTCGTCGTGGCCGACGGCGTCGGCGAACCGCAGCGCCTCCTCGGGCAGCGTCACCGTGCTCCCCAGCCCGAGCGGGGTGAACAGCCGCTCCCGCATCGCCCGGTCCCAGCTCTGCCCGGTGACCTCCTCGATCATCCGGCCGAGCAGCACGTACCCTGCGTTGCAGTACGACCAGGTCGCGCCGACCGGGTGGTTCTGCGTGGAGTCGGCGAGCAGGTCGACGTAGCGGCGCAGGCAGTCGTCGCCGCGACCGGTGTCGGTGAACAGGTCGCCGTCGATGCCGCTGGTGTGGGTGAGCAGCCGGCGGGTGGTGACCGCCTTGGTGGCGTCGGGGTCGGCCAGGCGCAGCTCGGGCAGCACCTCGACGACGGGGGCGTCCAGCCCGAGCAGGCCCTCCTCGACCAGCATCATCACCACGGTCGCCGTCCAGACCTTGGTGATCGATCCGATCTGGAACAGCGCGGCGGGGGTGACCGACGCCCGGGTGTCGACGTTCAGGACGCCGTGCGCGGTCTCGACGAGCTCGTCGTCCGCGCCGTCGGTCCCCAGGCGCAGGAACGCCAGCTGGGCGCCGGGCACGCCGTGCTCCTCGGCGAGGCGGGCAAGCCTGCGCTGCCAGTGGGCGCCGTCGATGCGGGGCCGCCCGGCCCGCGCGGTGTGCTGCTCCAGCCAGTCGAGGACCCGGTGGTTGACGTCGATCCGCTGGGAGGGCCGCCCGGTCAGCACGAACGCGTGCGATGCGCCCGGGTAGAGCACCAGCCGGGTCGGCACGCCCTGCTCGCGCAGCGCGGTGTGCCACTGCTGGGCCTGGCCGACCGGGCACCGCACGTCGGCGGCGCCGTGGAAGACCAGGGTCGGCGTCCGGACGTCGGCCACGCGGGTCAGCGGCGACATGGCGGCGTAGCGCTCGGGTTCCCGCCACGGGGTGCCGCCGAGCTCGTAGGCGCTGAGCAGGTGGCAGTCGTCGCTGGTGCCGCCCATGCTGACCAGGTCGCTGACCGACCCGCCCGCGACGGCGGCGGCGAAGCGGCGGTCGTGCCCGGTCAGCCAGCAGGTCATGAAGCCGCCGTAGCTGTAGCCGGCGACCGCGAGCCGGTCCGGGTCGGCGAACCCCTCGGCGACCAGCTCGTCGAGCGGTTCGAGGAAGTCGGCGGCGTCGGCGACGCCCCACGCGCCGCGGACGTCGTCGTAGAACGCCTCGCCGTAGCCGTCGCTGCCCCGCGGGTTGACCAGCAGCACCGCCCACCCCCGGGCGACCAGCTCCTGGTGGTAGAGGTGGACCTCGTCGGCGGCGGCGTTCCAGGCGTTGTGCGGCCCGCCGTGGATGTCGAGCAGGACCGGGCGCGGACCGGTCCGCGCGGGGTCGTGCATCAGCCAGGCCTGCACCCGGGTGCCGTCGGAGATCGTGAACCAGCGCTCCGCGCGGGGATGCACCACGCGGTCGGCCAGGTCAGCGCCATGCCCGGTCAGCACGGTGGACTCGCCCGTCGCCGGGTCGACGAGCGCGACCTCGCCGAACGACTCCGCCGTGGTGAGCACGACGGCGGCCCGGCCGGCCGCGACCGACAGGTCCGAGACCACCAGCCCCGGGCCGCCCAGGACGGCGCGGGCGTCGCCGCCGTCGGTCGCGACCGACCGGAGGTGGGTGCAACCCCGCTCGCGCAGGCAGAACCACACGCGCCCACCGGCCTCGTGCGGCAGCCCGCCCGGGTAGCCGACGTCGCCGGGCATGACGTTGCGGTCGAGGGAGCCCGACAGGTCGAGGGCGTCGCCACTGCCGCCGTCCCCACCGACCCCGACGCGGAACAGCCGGGCGTGGCCGACCGGGTCGCCCGCCCAGCCCGTGACCAGCAGCGCCGAGCCGCCCGGCGCCCATCCCACGGTGGCGGCCACGCCTCCGGTGAGCGCGACGGCGCGCGGTCGGGCGTGCGGCTCGTCGACCGCCAGGAGGTGCACCGGGGTGCGGTGGTGCAGGTCGCTGTCGGCGCCGGCCGGGCGGGTGAAGGCGAGGGTCGTGCCGTCGGGCGACCAGGCGGGCGCGCCTGCGTCGTGCGCCCCGTCGGTGAGCACCCGGACCGCGCGGCTCGCGACGTCGAGCACGTGCACCTGGTGGCGGACCGCGCCGCGCATCCCGGCGCCGTCGACCTGGTAGTCGAGCCCGTCGGTGACCATCGGGCCGGCCGCGCCCCCGCCCGGGTCGACGGGCGCGGCGAACGCCAGCCGGCGACCGTCCGGGCTCCACCGCGGCGCGCCCGCGCCCAGCGGCAGGTCGGTCAGCCGCTCCGGCTCGCCGCCGCCCGCGTCGAGCAGCGCCACCTGCCCGCCGCGCAGGAACGCGAGCATGCTGCCGTCCGGGGACCAGGCCGGGGCGGTGTCCTCGGGTCCGGCGGTGAGCCGGCGCGGTGCGCCACCGTCCACCGCGACCAGCCACAGCTGCTCGACGGTGCGGTCGCGGGCGGCGTCGAGGGTCCGCAGCACGTAGGCGACCCGCGTCCCGTCCGGCGATACGGCCGGCCCGGACGGGACGGCCAGCTCGGTCAGGTCCTCGATCTGCATCGGGCGGCTCATGGCCTGCTCCTCCGCGCGGTGCCGCCGGGAACGGCGGCGAGCAGCTCGCGCGTGTAGTCGTGGCGGGGTTCGGTGAGCACGTGGGCGGTCGGTCCCTGCTCGACGACCCGCCCGCCGCGCAGGACCGCGACGTGCGAGGCGACGTAGCGGACGACCGCCAGGTTGTGCGAGATGAACAGGATCGACAGGCCCAGCTCGCGGCGCAGCTCGCGGACCAGGTTGAGCACGGCCCCCTGCACCGAGACGTCCAGCGCCGAGGTGATCTCGTCGGCGATGACGGCGCGGGGGCGGGCGGCCAGCGCGCGGGCCAGCGCGACGCGCTGGCGCTGGCCGCCCGACAGCCGCGACGGCAGGGCCGCGGCGCGGGCCGGGTCGAGGTGCACCAGCTCGAGCAGCCGCTCGACCTCGGCCCGCCGCTCGGCGCGCGAGCTCCCGCGGGGCATCGCCTCGGCCACGCTGTCCCCGACCGTCCGGCGCGGGTCGAGCGAGGAGTAGGGGTCCTGGAAGACCATCTGCAGCGGGCGGTGCCGCCCGCGCAGCGGGACCGGCTCGCCGCCCAGGGTGATCCGCCCGCCGCTGACCGGGGCCAGCCCGACGGCCGCCCTGGCCAGCGTGGACTTGCCCGATCCCGACTCGCCGACCAGCCCGACGATCTTGCCGGCCGGGACCCGCAGGCTCACCCCGTCCACGGCGGTGGTGCGGCCGTAGCGGACCGTCACGTCCTCGAAGCGCAGCTCGGTCACGGCGACTGCACCAGGTCGGCCCGGACGACCCGGGAGGGCGGGAGCGGTTCGCCCGCGTGCCAGCAGGCCACCCGGCGCCCGGGGGCGTGCGGGTCGGCCCGCAGCGGCGGGTCCTCGCCCCGGCAGCGGGCGTCGGCCAGCGGGCACCGCGCCGCGTACGCGCAGCCGGCGGGCACGTCGGCCGGGTCGACCGGGCGGCCCGGGATCGTGGCGAGCGGCTCGTCCAGGTCGGTGTCCATGTCGGGTACCGCATCGACCAGCGCTCGGGTGTAGGGGTGGCGGGCGCCGGCCAGCTCGGCGGCCGGCAGGTCCTCGACGATCCGCCCGGCGTACATCACCAGCACCCGGTCGCAGACCTCGCCGACCACCGCCACGTCGTGGCTGATCAGCAGCAGCGCGACCGCGTCGCTCGCCCGCACGTCCGAGAGCAGGTCGAGGACCTGGCGCTGCACGGTGACGTCGAGCGCGGTGGTCGGCTCGTCGGCCACGATCAGCGCCGGGGTGCCCATCAACCCCATGCCGATCATCGCGCGCTGGCGCATGCCGCCGGAGAACTCGTGCGGGTACTGCCGGGCGCGCTCGCCCGGGTCCGGGATGCGGACCGCGTCGAGCCGGTCCACCGCGCGGGCCGCGGCCCGGCCGCGGGTCATGCCCTGGTGGTGGGTGGCGACCTCGGCCAGCTGGGCGCCGATCCGGTGGGCCGGGTTCAGCGAGGTCATCGGGTCCTGGAACACCACGGCCAGCGCGGTGCCGAGCATCCGGCGGTCGGCCGTGGTCTGCGCCGCGCGCAGGTCGGTGCCGAGCAGGTGCAGCCGGGTGGCCTCGACCCGGGCGTCGTCGTCGACGAGGCGGGTGACGGCCAGCGCGGTCAGCGACTTGCCGCAGCCCGACTCGCCGACGATGCCGACCGCCTCGCCGCGGCGGACGTCGAAGCTCACCCCCCGCACCGGGCGCACCGGACCGGACGGCCCGGGGAAGCTCACCGCGAGGTCGCGGACGCCGAGCACGACGTCGTCCGCGGGTTCCCCGACCTCGGCCGGAGCGGGATCGGGCGCGGTCGCCGGCGCGGCCGCGCCGCCCGGCACCACCCAGCGGCCGGCCGCCGCGACGCCCAGCCCCTCGATGCCCAGCCCCTTCGCGACCGACTCGCCGACCAGGTTGAACGCCAGGCCGGCGAGCAGCACGGCCGCGCCCGGGGCGAGTG
The DNA here is from genome assembly GCF_023898865.1 of Pseudonocardia humida. Lineage (GTDB taxonomy): Bacteria > Actinomycetota > Actinomycetes > Mycobacteriales > Pseudonocardiaceae > Pseudonocardia > Pseudonocardia humida. The sequence goes on along the minus strand of NZ_JAGSOV010000023.1, from coordinate 184,687 downwards.
CCGCGGCGGGGTTCAGGTAGAGGGCGGCGGCGCCGTCGTAGAGCAGCCTGCCCCAGTCGAAGGAGGGCGACTGGACGCCGAGGCCCAGGAACGACAGGCCGGCGAAGGACAGCAGCGCGCTGCCCGCGCCGATGGTGGCGTTCACGACCAGCGGCTCGGCGATGTTCGGCAGCACGTGGCGGACCAGGATCCGGGCGCGGCCGACCCCGGCCACCCGCGCGGCGGCCACGAAGTCCCGCGCGGCGACGCCGCTGACCAGCGTGTGCACCAGGCGGGCGAACGCCGGGGCGCCGGCCAGCCCGATGGCCAGCACCGCGCCGGTCTCCCCGACGCCGAACACCACCGCGAAGAACAGCGCCAGCAGCAGGCCGGGGAAGGCCACGGCGGTGTTGACCGCGGCCGACACCAGCCGCCCCGCGCGCCTGCCGAGCAGGAAGGGCGCGGTCCCGAGCAGGAGCCCGACGACCACCGCGATCGCCACGGCCAGCAGCGCGAGCACGACCGAGAGCCGCGAGGCGACGAGCACGCGCGCGAGGATGTCGCGGCCCAGGTTGTCGGTGCCCGCCCAGTGCGCGGCCGACGGCCCGGCCAGGATGTTCCCGGTGTCGACGGCCTCGGCGGCATCGCCCCAGAGCACCGGTCCGAGCGCGGCCAGCGCCGCCACGGCGACCAGGAGGGCGGTGGCGACGAGGCCCAGCGGGGAGCGGGCGACCCGCGACCAGCGGTGCGGCACGGGTCAGTCCTCCCGGATCGTCGAGCGCGGGTCGAGCAGGGCGATCGCGATGTCGACCGCGGTGTTGACCAGCAGCACGCCCAGGCCGTAGACGAGCACGATCGCCTGCACCACCGGGTAGTCCTTGGTGAGGATGGACTGCACGATCGTGCTGCCCAGCCCGGGCCAGGCGAAGACGTTCTCGACCAGCACGGTGCCGGCGACCATCGCGCCCAGCAGCAGGCCGCCCAGCGTCAGCGCCGCGGTGACGGCGTTGGGCAGCGCGTGGCCGAGGTGGATCGTGCGGGCCGGGAGGCGCTTGGCCCGCGCCGTGCGCACGAAGTCGGCCTCCAGCACGCGGACCATCTCGACCCGCACGATGCGCGCCAGGATCGCCGCGGGCCCGACCGCCAGCGCGATCACCGGCAGCACGTACGCCGCGGCGGTGTCGTTGCCCGCGCCGGGGAGCCACCCGAGGCCCACCCCGAACACCGAGACCAGCCCGACCCCGATCAGGAAGTCCGGGACGGTCGCCACGACGATGCTGCCGGTGGTGAACGCGAGCTCGGTGCGCCGCCCGTGCCCGCGCCGGGTCAGCACCCCCATGGCCACCCCCAGCGGGATCGCCACGAGCACGGCCGCCAGGAACGCCAGCACGGCCAGCTGGAGCGTGGCGGGCAGCCGCTGGGCGACGACGTCGGAGACCGGCAGCTGCGAGGACAGCGAGGTGCCGAGGTCGCCGGTGAGAAGCCCCTGCAGGTACCGCGCGTACTGGGTGAGCAGGGGGTCGTCGAGCCCGAGGGCCTGCCGGCGGGCCGCGACGAGCTCGGCGGGCGCGGTGGGGCCCAGCGCCCCTCGCACCGGGTCGCCCGGGATGAGGTGGATCATCGCGAAGGACGCGGTCACCAGCACCAGCAGGGAGACCAGCAGCCGGGCGAGGCGCCGGGCGCCGAACCGGAGCCAGGGGTTGCCCTCCCCGCGCCGGACCTCCGGCGGAGGCGGGGCGCTCACGCTCACCGTCACGGCCGGCCCTACTCCGCCGTCATCCGGATGCTCGTCGGGACCAGCTGCCCCGGCGTCGCGAACTCCGCGCCCTTGCCGAAGGTCCGCGCCGAGGTCGCGGCGAACGGCACGATGTCGGCCTCGGCGATGAGCCCGGCCTCGGCGTCGAGCCAGGCGCTGCACCCTTCCGCGCCGGTCAGGGCGGACGCCGCGGCCACCGCCGCGTCGTACTCGGGATCGGAGATCGCGGCGAAGTTGGTGCCGTCCGGGGCGGGCGGGCCGGACAGGAACGGCACCAGCTGGTCGGGGCTGCTGACGTTGAGCGAGACCCAGGCGACGTCCCAGTCGCCGGCGCCGAAGATCGTGCCGGTCAGCGTCGTCTCGTTCTGGCTCTGCGCGGTGGCCGCGACGCCGATCGCCTTCCACTGCTGCACCGCGAGCTCGGCGGCCGCGTCGCCGCTGCTGCCCAGGTTGTTCTGGTAGAGGAAGGTCAGGGCCAGCGGCCTGCCGTCCTTGCTGCGCACGCCGTCGGCGCCGACCGTCCAGCCCGCCTGGTCGAGCAGGGCGCCCGCGGCGGCCGGGTCGGTGGAGGGCAGCGCGCGGGAGACCGAGTCGCCCGGGCAGGCGACCGGCTCGTTCGTGGCCAGCGTGGTGGCGGGGGAGCCGCGCCCGGCCGTGATCACCTTCTGCAGCTCGGCCAGGTCGAGCGCGCGGGTGAGCGCCATGCGGACGGCGGGGTCGTCGGTCACCCGACCGCCGGCGTGGTTGTACCACTGCTCGCCGACGATGGCCGGGGTCTCGGCGACGAACAGCCCGGACCCCGCCAGCCGCTCGGAGTCCGGCCCGGCCACCTGGGTGGCGTTCAGGCCGCCGGAGAGCAGCAGGTTGGCCGCGGTCGTCTCGTTCTCCACCACCTTGACCACGACGGTGTCGGGCAGCCCCGGGGTCGCGGTCGTCGCGCCGCCGGGCCCCCAGGTGTAGTCGGGGCGCTTCGCGTAGGTGTAGCGGTCGCCGGGGGCCGCCTCGGTCAACGCGAAGGGCCCGGTGCCCGCCGTGGCCGTGCGCAGGCCGGCGCGGTCCGCCATGCCGCTCGGGCAGACGATCGGCAGGTTCGCCAGCCCGTTGAGGACGAACGGCGCCGGTGCGGCCAGCGTGATCGTCACGGTGCGCGTGGCGTCGTCGGCCTGCGCGGTGGCGCCCACCGGGTAGAAGGTCCCGAGGAACGGGCTCTGGTTCGCCGGGTCGCCCACGAAGGCCAGGTTGTCGGCCACGGCGGAGGCGGTGAGCGGCGTGCCGTCGGAGCAGGTGATGCCCTCGGCCAGGGTGAGGCGCACCGTCGTGGCGTCGGCTTCCCAGCTCGTCGCCAGCGCCGAGCGGATCTCCCCGGTGTCGCCGTCCACGCTCACCAGCGGGTCGTAGGCGAACTGGGTCACGGTGAACAGCGAGGTGCCCGCGCCCAGCTGCGGGTCGAGGCTGCCCGGGTCCGAGGACATCCCGAGGGTGAAGGTGCCGCCCTCGACGACCCCGGCGGCGCCCGGGGCCGAACCCCCTCCGCCGCACGCGGCGAGGGCGACGACCAGGCAGGCGCTGAGGCCGAACCGGCCCGCGGTGGCGAGGACCACTGGCTTCATGGCGGTTCCGTTCCCGTGCGTGGGGGCTTGTCCGGGGGCAGTTCAGGCGCCCGCGCGGCGGACGGCGCGGCCGACGTGCAGGTAGAGCGCGTGACCGGTGCCGTCGTCGCCGACGAACGCGTGCGGCATGTGCATGCCGCGGTCGGCCTGGAGGGGGATCAGCATGTCGTCTCGGTAGGCGACGAGCTCGGTGCGCTCGGCGCGCCCGCCCATCTCCACGAAGGCGCCCTTGGGCACCTGGTCGAGCCAGATCCGCCCGTCGGGGTCCTGGCTGACGGTGAGGTCGAAGACCTCGGCGGAGTAGGTGCCGAGGAACCGCTCGGCGTCGATCCGGCGCGGCTGCCGGGGCGGCGCGGGCAGCGCGGGCAGGTCGACGTCGGCGAGCGCGGCGAGGACGTGGCCGACCGCGTCCCGGTAGAGCGAGACGGCGTCACCGCCGTTGGTGAGCAGCGCGACGGCGACCCCCGCCGCGGGCACCACCCGCAGGAAGGCCGCCTGGCCGATGGTGTTGCCGTCGTGGCCGACGAGCACGCCCGTCGGGGTGTCGAACCGCTCGAAGCCCAGCCCCCACGACGTCCCCATCAGGCCGAGGTCGGGCAGGGCGACCTCGCCGGCGTGCATCCGCGCGGCCGTCCCCGGCGCCAGCACGGCGGTGCCGTCGGCCGCCCGGCCGTCGTCGAGGTGCATGCGGGCGAAGGCGACCAGGTCGCGCGGGCGCATCGCGAGCATCGAGCCCGCCGGGGCGTTGGACCGCGCCATCGCCCACACCGGAGCCGGCACGACCGCGGCGCCGGGCTCCGGCTCGACGTGCCCCACCGCGGCCCGGAACATGATCGCCTCGGCGGCCCCGGTCGCCGCGTGGGTCAGCCCCAGCGGGGAGAGGACGTGCTCGCGCAGGCACGCGTCGTAGGGCCGGCCCCGCAGCACCTCGACGAGCCTGCCCAGCACGCAGTAGCCGGCGTTGCTGTAGGAGAACTGCTCGCCGGGCGCGAACAGCTGCGGCACCCCGTGCAGGACCGCGACGAACTTCTCCAGGCAGTCGTCACCGGTGCCGGTGTCGGTGAAGATGTCGCCCTCGAACCCGGCGGTGTGGGTGAGCAGCTGGCGCACCGTGATCTGGGCGGCGGCGTCCTCGTCGGCTATCCGGAACTCGGGCAGGTGCGCCCGGACCGGGTCGTCGAGCCCGACGACGCCCTCGTCGACCAGCTGCATGACCAGCGTGGCCGTCCACAGCTTGGTGACCGACCCGATCTGGAAGACCGAGTCCGCCGTCGCCTCCACGCCGGTGGCCCGGCTGAGCAGCCCGGCGGCCCCGTCGACGACCCGACCACCGGACAGCACCGCCCACGCCGCTCCCGGCACGTCGTACTTGCGCAGCAGCTGCCCGAGCCGCTCGTCGAACCAGGACCGGACCTCGTCGAGGGTGCTCATGGGCGAGCAGGCTATGAACGACGGGCCCGGCTGTGTTCGTCGTCACCGACAACTCCGGGCGGGTGGGTTGGTCGAGCCCGACGAGTGCGCGCCGGGGGCGCGAGCGACGATCACCACCGGGCAGGCTGGGCGCATGGCCGCGCCACCCGACGCCCTGCTGCAGCGCTTCCCCGACCACACCTGGTCGTCGGTCACCGACGGCCTGTCCGGAGCCTTGGTCTGGCGGCTGCACGGGCCGTCCGAGCTGTTCGTGAAGGTCGCCGGCGCCTCCCCCCACCTCGACAGCGGGTTCGACGTGCGCGCCGAGGTCGAGCGGACGCGCTGGCTCGCCGGGCGGGGCATCCCGGTGCCGGAGGTCGTCGACGCCGGCACGACCGGGGCGGAGCACTGGTTGATCACCACGGCGGTCGCGGGGCTCCCGGCCGCGCACGCCTGGTCCGCCGAGCAGGTCCCGGCGGTGGTCGACGCCTTGGCCGACCTCACCCGGACCCTGCACGCCCTGCCCGTCGAGGCCTGCCCGTTCGACCGGAGCCTGTCCGTCACCGCGTCCGCCGCGCGGCACGCGGCCCGGGCCGGGCTGCTCGATCTGGACGACCTCGACGACGAGCGCGCCGGCTGGACCGCCGAGGAGTTGCTCGCCGAGCTGGAGGCCACCCGGCCGGACGACGAGGACCTCGTCGTGTGCCACGGCGACCTGACCTTCGACAACGTGCTGCTCGACCCCGCCACCGCGACGGTCACCGGGCTGATCGACCTGGGCCGGCTCGGCCGCGCCGACCGCTGCGCCGACCTCGCGCTCTTGACCGGGGAACTCGCCGGCACGAACTGGCCCGGTGCCGTCGAGCGCTTCCTGCACCGCTACGGCGGGCCTGCCCCCGATCCGGCCCGGTTGGCCTTCTACCGGCTGCTCGACGAGTTCTTCTGAGGCCGGTCCCGGTGTGGAGGTGCACGGCCATGCGTCCCGTAGGGGAGCGACCCATCGAGCGAGTCGCGCAGGCCGCGGACCGGCGACTCGCCGGTGCGATGGTGTGAGCCGCACCGCCGGCGGGTCAGCCGGGTAGGTGCAGCGCGAACCACAGCTCCGCGCGCACCCCGGGGGAGTCCAGGTCGCGCTCCAGCAGCGCGGCGGCCTTCGCCATCCGGGCCCGCAGCGTGTGCCGGTGCACCCCGAGCCGGGCCGCGGCCGGGTCCCACTGGCCGTGGTGGGCGAGCCACTCGCGCAGCGAGCCGACCAGGTCGCCGCGGCGCTCGGCGTCGTGGCGCAGCAGCGGGGCGAGCACCGAGGCGGCGAAGGCGGCGGCGTCGGCCGGGGGGACCAGGTCGGCGAGGCCGCCGGCGGCGAGGTCGGCGAACCGGACGACGGGGCGGTCGCGGCGGTCCGCGGCGTCCAGCGCCCGGGTCGCCTCGCGCAGCGCGCGGTCCAGCTCGCCCGGCGGGGCGGGGTCGGAGACGCCGGCGCGGACGTCGGGGTGGCGGGCCGCGGGGGCGAGCGCGGCGGCGACGGCGTCGTCGGTCTCCCCGGGCACCACGGCGACGACCCGGTCGTCGAGCTCGGCGTGGAAGCCGGGCGCGGCGCGGTCGAGCGCGTCGAGCAGTGCCGGGGGCAGCGGGCCGGACAGCCGCCCGCCGAACGCCACCACGACCACCGGGCCCTCGGGCAGGGGATCCCAGGTGTCGGCGAGGACCTGCTCCGCCCCGCCGCCGGGGAGGGTGAGCAGCGCCCGCAGCACCGCGGTGCGCAGCCTGCGCTCCGCGCGGCCGACGGCGGCGGAGCGGGTGTGGGAGAGGGTCAGCACCGACACGGCGATCTCCACGATGCGCTGGTCGACCGGGGTGAAGGGCCGGTTGCGCCCGACGACCAGCACCGCCGGCCCGAGCAGCCGCACCGGCTGCAGCACCACCTGCCGGGCGCCGTCGGACATCGAGACGCAGGAGCGCCCCGCGTGGTCGCGCACCTTCGCGATCTCCTCGCCGAGGCCGCTCGCGCGCCGGGCCGCGGAGCGGGGCACGGCGTGCCGGACGCGGCCGTCCCCGTCGCAGACCAGGACCCAGGCGTCGAGCCGCTCGGCCAGCGCGGCCAGCACGTTCGCCGTCCCGCCCGCACCGCGCCGGGTCACGCCGGCCGGGCCGGCGGCGGAGACCCCGGTGCTGAGCGCGGCGGCGGTGAGCGCGCGGCGGGCCTCGTCGGTGCGCACGACCTCGGCGTAGCGGTCGGCGGCGTGCGCGGCGGCCACCGCTTTGGTCAGGGCGAGGAACGGGGTCCGCTCCGGGACCTCCAGCAGCGGCAGGCCCGCCCGCGCGCAGGCGTCGACGACGGCGGCGGGGATCTCGTCGTAGCCCAGGCCGGTGCCGAACCCGAGCCCGCTGAGCCCGTGCGCGGCCAGCCGGGCGACGTAGTCGCGCGGGCCGGTGCCGGCGTGCGGACCGAGGCCGACGGTCAGCAGCAGCTCGCCGCCGTCGAGGTACGGGGTGGGGTCGTCGAGCTCGCTGGCGTGCACCCACCCGATCGGGCGGTCCAGGTCCGCGGGCGGACCCGCGATCCGCAGTCCGAGGCCGCGGTCCTCGCACAGGTCCCGGAGCGTGAGCGGCACGGACACCTCCTGGCGAAGTGACAGAGTGGCGGGTCCGGATCGGCCAACCTGCCATATCGGACACTAGCGCCCCGCGGGTGAGTTGGATCACGCTGGCGGGCACCTGTTCCGCGGCCGAGGGGAGACGGCGTGACCACCACCGCGCCGAAGTACGTGGGGACCAGCCTGCCGCGCAAGGAGGACCGCGCGCTGCTGACCGGGCGCGGGACGTGGACGGGGGACATCACCCCCGCCGGCACGCTGCACCTGGCGCTGGTGCGCAGCCCGCTGCCGCACGCCCGGATCACCGGCATCGACACCACCGCGGCGAAGGCGCACCCGGGCGTCACCGCGGTGCTGACGGCCGCGGACGTCGACGGCGAGTTCCTGGCCGGCATCCCGTGCGGCTGGCCGGTCACCGAGGACATCAGGATCCCCGACCACCGCCCGCTGGCCACGACCGAGGTCAACCACGTCGGCGACGGGGTCGTCGCGGTGCTCGCGACCAGCGAGGCCGCCGCCCGCGACGCCGCCGACCTGGTCGAGGTGGACTACGAGGCGCTGCCCGCGGTCGTCGACGTCGCCGACGCGCTCGTCGAGGGCGCCCCGCTCGTGCACGAGGAGCTGGGCACCAACCACTGCTACACCTGGCCGCTGGCCACCGGCGACGTCGACGCCGCGTTCGCGCAGGCCGACGTGGTGGTGAAGGGCACCTACCTGCAGCAGCGGGTGATCGCCTCGCCGATGGAGCCGCGCGCGGTGGTCTGCGTGCCGGACCCGGTCGGCGGCGGGTTCACCATGTACACCGCCACGCAGGTGCCGCACTTCGTGCGCGACATCCTGGCCGCCTGCACCGGCATCGCCGACACCAAGATCCGGGTGGTCGCCCCGGACGTCGGCGGCGGGTTCGGCGCCAAGCTCAACGTCTACGCCGAGGAGTTCCTCGCGCTCGTGCTGGCCCGGCGCACCGGTAGGCCGATCAAGTGGACCGAGACGCGCTCGGAGCACCACCAGGCGACCACGCACGGTCGCGGCCAGGTCCAGGACATCTCCGTCGCCGCCACCAGGGACGGCCGGATCCTCGGCATGAAGGTGGAGCTGCTCGCCGACATGGGCGCCTACCTGCAGCTGCTCACGCCGGGCATCGCGGTGTTCGGCGCGTTCACCTTCTGCGGGCTCTACGACTTCGGCAGCTACTCCTTCACCTGCCGGGGCGCGTTCACCAACCTCACCCCGACCGACGCCTACCGCGGCGCGGGCCGGTCCGAGGCGGCGTACGGCCACGAGCGGATCATGGACGACCTGGCCCGCGAGCTGGGGATGGACCCGGCCGAGCTGCGGCTGCGCAACCTGCACCCGAAGTTCCTGGAGCCGCGCACGGTGCCCTCCGGCGTGCAGTACGACTCCGGCGACTACGAGACCTGCATGCGCAGGGCCATGGAGCTCGTCGACTACGACGGGCTGCGCGCCGAGCAGCGGCGGCGCCGGGAGGCGGGCGAGAAGGTCCAGATCGGCATCGGGATCGGCAACTTCACCGAGTCCGGCGGGCTGTCGCCGTCGAAGGTCGCCGCGGGCGTGCGGCTGCAGTCCGGCGGCTGGGAGCAGGCCACGGTGCGGATGACGACCTCGGGCAAGGTCGAGGTCGTCACCGGCACCTCACCGCACGGGCAGGGCCACGAGACGGCGTGGTCGCAGATCGTCGCCGACAAGCTCGGCGTGCACCCCGACGACGTCGAGGTCCTGCACGGCGACACCCTCATCGCGCCGTTCGGCCGCGACACCTACGGCTCGCGCAGCCTCGCCGTCGGCGGCACCGCCGTGCACCTGGCTGCGGGGAAGGTGCTGGACAAGGCGACGGAGATCGCCGCGCACCTGCTGGAGGCCGACCGGGGGGACCTGCGGTTCGAGGGCGGCGAGTTCTCGGTGGCGGGCACGTCCGGGCCGACGGTGACGATCCAGGCGGTGGCCGGGGCGGCGTCGCTGGCGGCGGACCTGCCCGAAGGGATGGAGCCGAACCTCACCGCCGACTCCGCGTTCGACCCGCCCAACTTCACCTGGCCGTTCGGCACGCACGTCTGCGTGACCGAGGTCGACGTCGAGACCGGGTTCACCCGGATCCGCCGCTACGTCGCCGTCGACGACTGCGGGGTGGTGGTGAACCCGATGATCGTCGAGGGCCAGCTGCACGGCGGCATCGCGCAGGGCATCGGCCAGGCGCTCTTCGAGCACGCCACGTTCGACGCCGAGGGCCAGCCGACCGCGGCGAACCTCGCGACCTACACCATCCCGACGGCGGTCGACCTGCCGAACTTCGAGCTGGAGCAGCAGGTCACGCCGTCACCGACGAACCCGATGGGGGTCAAGGGCATCGGCGAGTCCGGCGCGATCGGGTCCTCGCCCGCCGTGGTGAACGCCGTCATCGACGCGGTGTCCCACCTCGGCGTGACCCACGTGGACATGCCCGCGACGCCGCAGGCCGTCTGGCGGGCGATCAAGGCCGCGACCGAGCAGGCTGGTTGATCGCCGGGAGTCGAGCACAGGGGAAGGAGACACCCGATGGTGGCCATCAACTGCGACATGGGCGAGTCGTACTCGATCTACCACTGCGGCGACGACGAGGGGCTGATGCCCTGGGTGACCGTGGCCAACGTGGCCTGCGGGTTCCACGCGTCCGACCCCCGGGTGATGACCCGGACCGTGAAGCTGGCCAAGCGGCACGGGGTGAAGGTCGGGGCGCACCCGTCGCTGCCCGACCGGGAGGGCTTCGGCAGGCGCGAGATGAAGCTGGACCGCGAGGAGCTGACCGCCGCGGTCGTCTACCAGATCGGCGCCCTGTCCGGGTTCCTGCGGGCCGAGGGCATGGAGCTCAACCACGTCAAGGTGCACGGCTCGCTCTACGGCATGTCCGCGCGCGATCCCGAGGTCGCCGAGGCGATCTCCGACGCCGCCGACGTGTTCGGCGCGCCCCTGATGGGCATGGCCGGCACCGTGCACGAGCAGGTGTGGGGCGACCGGGGGCCGGGCTTCATCAGCGAGTACTACGCCGACCTCGACTACCGCGACGACGGTTCGCTGATCATCACCCGCGAGCACCAGGCGTTCGACCCGCGGCGGTCGGCTGAGCGGGCGCTGCGGGCGGTCACCGAGGGCCTCGCGACCTCGGAGAACGGCAAGGACCTCCCGGTGCGGGCCGACGCGGTCTGCGTGCACTCCGACACCCCGAACGCCGTCGAGCTGGCCAAGGCCGTGCACGACGCGCTCAAGCCCCACCTCGACACCTGACCGCACCGCCAGCACCGACCGCCCCGCCAGCACCGACAGCCGAGAAGGAGCCAGAGGGTGCCCCGACACGAGGTCGTCTCCCCGATCCCCGGAGTGTTCTACCGCCGCCCCGACCCCGACAGTCCGCCGTTCGCCGAGGACGGCGGCCCCGTCTCGGACGACTCGCCGATCGGGCTGGTCGAGGTCATGAAGTCCTTCCACCACATCACCGCAGGCGCGACCGGCACGATCGTGGAGTTCCTGGTGGACAACGAGGACGAGGTGGACGCCGGCCAGCCGGTGGCGGTGGTGGAGACACCGTGAGCGTGGTGCTGTGAGACGGCTGCTCGTCGCCAACCGCGGCGAGATCGCCGTCCGGATCATCCGGGCCGCCCGCGACCTGGGCATCGGCACGGTCGCGGTGCACTCGCAGGCCGACGCCGATGCGCTGCACACCCGGCTGGCCGACACGGCGGTCGGGATCGGGCCGTCGCCGGCGTCGAAGTCCTACCTGGTCGCCGAGGCGATCCTGGACGCGGCCGAGCGGACCGGCGCCGACGCCGTGCACCCCGGCTACGGGTTCCTGTCCGAGCGGGCGTCGTTCGCCGCCGCCGTCGCCGATGCCGGGCTGATCTTCGTCGGGCCGACGGCGTCGACCATCGAGCGGATGGGCGACAAGGTCGCCGCCCGCGAGGTGGCCCGCGCCGCCGGGGTGCCGACCGTCCCGGGCACGCCCGGTGGGGTGCCCGACGCCGACGCCGCGGCCGAGGCGGCCCGGTCGATCGGGTACCCCGTGATGCTGAAGGCCGCCGCGGGCGGCGGCGGGCGCGGCATCCGGGTGGTGCACGACGAGGACGCGCTGCGCGGGGCGTTCGGGCAGGCCTCCACCGAGGCGCGCAAGGCGTTCGGCGACGGGACGATGTACCTGGAGCGGTTCGTCGAGCGCGCCCGCCACGTCGAGGTGCAGGTCCTGGGCGACGGCTCGGCCGCGGTGCACCTGTTCGAGCGCGAGTGCTCGCTGCAGCGCCGCAGGCAGAAGGTCGTGGAGGAGGCGGTCTCCCCGGGGATCACCGAGGCCGTGCGGGAGGGGATGACGCGGGCCGCGGTCGCCCTGTGCCGCGAGGTCGGCTACACCTCGGCCGGCACCGTGGAGTTCCTGGTCGACGACGAGACCCAGGAGTTCTTCTTCATCGAGATGAACACCCGCATCCAGGTGGAGCACCCGACCACCGAGCTGATCACCGGGATCGACCTGGTCGCCGAGCAGCTGCGGATCGCGGCGGGGGAGCCGCTGCGGTTCGCCCAGCCCGACGTGGCGCGCCGCGGGCACGCCATCGAGTACCGGGTCTGCGCGGAGGACCCGGGCCAGGACTTCATGCCCCAGCCCGGCGGCGTCGGGCGGGTCACCCTGCCGTCCGGGCCGTGGGTCCGCTGCGACACCTGGCTGGAACCGGACGCCACCGTCCCGCCCTACTACGACTCGCTGCTGGCGAAGGTCGTCGTGTGGGGCGCCGACCGCGACGAGGCGCTGGCCCGGTCCCGCCGCGCGCTCGACGAGTTCGCCGTCGACGGCATCCCGACCACCGCCGGGCTGCTGCGCGAGCTGGTGGACGAGCCGTGGGTCGCGGCGGCCGACTTCCACACCGGGACACTCGAATCCTGGCTGGCCGAACGGAAGGAGAACGCATGAGCGCGCGCTACAGCTGGGGCGGCGACGAGTTCGTGTTCGTCGAGCTGGCCGAGGAGATGAGCCTGCAGGCCAACTTCAAGGCCATGGCGATCACGAAGCTGCTGCAGGCCGAGCGCCCGGACGGGGTGCTGGAGATCTGCCCGGCCAACGCGTCCTACCAGGTCCGCTACGACCCGGACGTGCTGGAGCCGCACGGCTTCCTGGCCCACCTCAAGCGGCTGGAGGAGCGGGTCGGCGACGCGCTCGGCGTCACCCTGGACTGCCGGGTCGTGGAGATCCCGGTGCTCTACCGCGACCCGTGGACCACCGAGACCCAGATGCGCTTCCGCGACCGCCACCAGGACCCCGGGGCCACCGACATCGAGTACGCGGCCCGGATCAACGGCTACGGCTCGGTCGAGGAGTTCATCGCCGTGCACTCCGGCTCGCCGTGGTTCACCTCGATGGTCGGGTTCGTCGCCGGGCTTCCGTTCAAGTACCAGATGGTGCCCCGGGACCGGCAGATCCTCGTCCCGAAGTACCTGCGCCCGCGCACCGACACCCCGAAGCAGACCGTCGGCTACGGCGGCTGCTTCTCCTGCATCTACTCGGTCCGCGGCGCGGGCGGCTACCAGATGTTCGGGATCACCCCGGCGCCCATCTACGACCCGACCCAGACCAAGCCGGACTTCACCGAGCACATGGTGTTCATGCGCCCCGGCGACATCGTCACCTTCCGCCCGATCGAGCGCGACGAGTACGACGACCTGCAGGCCGCGGCCGAAGCGGGGGAGTTCCGGATCACCAACCGCCCGGTCGGGTTCGACCTGCAGCCCTTCCTCGACGACCCCGACGGCTACAACAAGCGCCTGCTGGAGGTCCTCGCATGACCGGCGCCACCACGATCGAGGTCCGCAAGCCCGGGCTGTCCACCACCGTGCAGGACGGCGGCCGCTCCGGCTACTACCACCTGGGGATCCCGCCGTCGGGCGCGCTCGACCAGTACTCGCTGGCCTGCGCGAACGCGCTCGTCGCGAACCCACCCGACGCGGCCGTGCTGGAGATCGTCTACATGGGACCCGAGCTGGCCTTCACCGGCCCGGCGACGGTGGCGGTGGCCGGGGCGGCGATCGCCCCGAAGGTGAACGGCGACGAGCGGCCGGTGTGGGAGTCGTTCGACGTCGCCGAGGGCGACGTGCTGTCCTTCGACTACCTCAAGGCCGGGGCGCGGGCCTACCTCGCGGTGTCCGGCGGGCTGGACACCCCGGTCAAGCTGGGCAGCCGGTCCACCTACGCGCTCGGCGCGCTCGGCGGGGTCGAGGGCCGCCCGCTCGCCGAGGGCGACGTCCTGCCGGTCGGGGCGGACCGTGGGAGCGGCTCCGCGCGGGCCGGGCTGGTGGTGCCGCCCGAGCTGCGGCCGGTGCTGGCGAAGGAGGTCGAGGTCCGGGTCGTCATGGGGCTCTACGACCACCGCCTCACCGACCGCGGCCGGGCGACGTTCCTCGACACGGAGTGGACGCTGACCCCCGTCGCCGACCGGATCGGGTTCCGCTACACCGGTGGGCAGCTGGAGACCGTGGACCGCGAGCCGCCGTTCGGGGCCGGGCAGGATCCGTCGAACATCGTCGACTCGCCCTACCCGATCGGCTCGATCCAGGTGCCGGGCGGGGTGGAGCCGATCGTGCTGCACCGCGACGCGGTGTCCGGCGGCGGCTACATGATGGTCGCGACGGTGCTGTCGGGCGACCTCGACGTCGTCGCCCAGTCGGCGCCGCGCACGCGGACGAGGTTCGTCGAGGTCGACCTGGACACGGCGCTGGGGCTGCGGGCCGAGCGGAAGGACCGGCTGGCCCGCCTGCACGCCGCCCTGGACGGCTGAGGGCCCGACGTGGCGCCGACCCGCCGCCACGCGGGTCGGGCCACCGTGCGCGGCCGGTCCGATCCGGGGTGGGCTCAGTGGGCCACCCCGCGCAGGAACTCCAGCAGCGCCGCGTTCACCTCGTCCGGGTGCTCCTGCTGGACCCAGTGCCCCGCGCCGTCGACGATCACCTGGCCGCGCAGGTCGTCGAGGTGCGCGGCCTGCCGGTCCGGCGGGGTCATCCACAGGACCGGGTCGGCGGAGCCGGCCACGAACAGGCTCGGCACCCGGACCCGGGCCCCGGCGAGCTGCGGGGTCAGCTCCCAGTTGCGGTCGATGTTGCGGTACCAGTTGACGCCGCCGGTGAAGCCGGTCCGGGCGAACTCGGCGACGTAGTGGTCGAGCTCGGCCTGGGAGAGCCAGGCCGGCAGCGTCTCCGGCTGCGGCAGCCGGTCGACGACGCCGCGCCCGTCGTCCGGGCCGATCAGCTCGGTCCCGTCGCCCGCGCGCAGTCCGCAGAGCATGCCGCGCATCGTGCGAGCGGGGTCGGCGGCCAGCTCGGCGTCGACGACGCCGGGCCGCTGGAAGTGGCGGATGTAGAAGAACCGGTCGGCGAACCGCTCGGCCCATGCGGAGCTGGGCGGCCGTCGCGCGCGCGGGGTGAACGGCACGCTCATCCCGCAGACCGCGGCCACCCGCTCCGGGTGCAGCAGGGCCAGGTTCCAGGCCACCGACGCGCCCCAGTCGTGCCCGACGACAACCGCGCGCTCCTCGCCGAGCGCGTCGAGCAGTCCGACGACGTCGCCGGTCAGGTGCAGGATGTCGTAGTCCTCGACGCGCTCGGGCCGCGATGACCCGCCGTAGCCGCGCATGTCGGGCGCGACGGCCCGGTAGCCGGCGGCGGCGAGGGCGGGCAGCTGGTGGCGCCAGGAGTAGCCGAGCTCGGGGAAGCCGTGCACGAGCACCACGAGCGGGCCCGAGCCCTCCTCGGCCACCCGCAGCGTGATCCCGTCGGCCGTGGTGACCGTCCGCTCCATCGCGTCCCCCTCGTCGGCCCGCCCCGGCTGAACGGCCGTTCAGCCCGTCGCCGACATCCTGCTTCCCGGATGCCCGGGTCCGCCACCCGGGTGCCGACCCGGGCGGAGAAGGCGCCGAAGGGCGTAGTGCGATACGTCGGTCGGCGCAGCAGTCGATGCGGTCACCGCTAGCATCTCGGCCGTCGACGCGCCGCGCCGCCGCCGCCCCACCGGAGGGATCGCCATGGCCACCACGCTGAACCCGTACCTCAACTTCCGCGAGGGCACCCGCGAGGTGATGGAGTTCTACACCTCGGTGTTCGGCGGCGAGCTGACCCTGAGCACGTTCGCCGAGATGGGCGGCATGGGCCAGGACGAGTCCGAGCAGGACAAGGTGATGCACTCCCAGCTGCGCACCCGGGGCGGGATGACGCTGATGGCCGCCGACGTGCCGGCCTCGATGCCGATCGGCCCCAACGGGACGATCTCGCTGAGCGGCGACGACGAGGCCGAGCTGCGCGGCTACTGGGACGGCCTCACCGCGGGCGGAACGGTGACCGTGCCGCTGGAGAAGGCGCCGTGGGGCGACTCCTTCGGCATGTGCACCGACCGGTTCGGGATCGACTGGATGGTGAACATCGCCGGCGGCGCCTCCTGACGGTGCCCGACCGGCAGCGGCGCCCGCCGCTACCGGCAGCTGTCCTCGTGGGCGGCGTGGTCGCGGTGCTCGACCTGCAGCGTGCTGTGCGCCAGGGCGAAGCGCCCGCGCAGGATCGCCGCGGCCCGGTCGAGCACCGACGCGTCCCCGCAGCCCGCTGCGGGCGGCCCGGCCACGACGAGGTGCGCCGAGGCGGCCGGGCTGCGGTCGTTGATGGTCCAGACGTGCAGGTCGTGCACGTCCACCACGTCCGGGACCGCGAGCAGCGCCCGCCGCACGTCGGAGACGTCGACGTCGCGCGGGGCGCCTTCGAGCAGCACGTGGCCGACCTCGCGGAGCAGCCCGACGGCGCGGGGCAGGACCAGCGCGACGATCAACAGCGACGCGACCGCGTCGGCGTGGGGCCAGCCGGTGGTCAGCAGCACCACCGCGGCGCCCAGCACGCCGACCGAGCCGAGGGCGTCGCCCGCGACGTGCAGGGCCGCGCCGCGCAGGTTCATGTTGCGCCGGTCGCCGCCGGCCAGCACCAGCAGGGCCGCGATGTTGCCCGCCAGGCCGAGCAGGCCGATCACCAGCAGCGGCAGACCCGGCACGGCGGCGGGCTCGGACAGCCGCCCCACGGCCTCGACGACGACCCACGCCACCACCGCGACCAGCGCGACGGCGTTCAGGCCCGCGACCAGCACCTCGACCCGGCCCAACCCGAAGGTGCGCCGCTCGGTCCGCGGCCGCGCCGCCAGCACCGACGCCACGAGCGCCGCGACCAGGGCACCGGCGTCGGTCAGCAGGTGAGCGAGGTCGGCCAGCAGCGCCAGCGAGCCGGTCAGCGCGGCACCCGCCGCGCCGAGCACGGCGGCCAGCAGTGTGATGCCCAGCGCGACGGCCAGCCGCGTCCGGTCGTCGCCGCCGGGGTGCCCGTGCCCGTGGCCCATCCGAGGTCCTCCCGGCGATCCCATCAACACATGCGCATTCTTGCATGAATCGGGGGGTCGGGCTAGGTACGGCGCCAGAAGCTCCTCCGTCGGTCCCGCCGCGGCGCGGATCCCGCCGCCGAGCCGGCCGCGACCGCGTCCAGGACCCGCAGGACGTCCGCCAACAGCTCGTCGAGCGGGCGGCCGCGGACCGCCTCGGGGCGCAGGGCTTCGGCGAGGTCGCGCAGGGGACCGTCGTCGGCGAGGGCGGCCAGCCGGCTGCCGAGGTCGTCGAGGGCCTCGCGCCGCTCGTGCGCGGGTCGTCCGGCGAGGTCGCGCAACCGCCGCGCCTCGCGTGCGGCCAGCGCGGCCGGCCCGTCGACCGCCCCCGCGGCGGCGGGCCCCGCCGCCGGTGGCGCGGGCGGGACGGGCGACGGGGCCGCGAGCGGCGTCGCGCCCCGCGCGGCGCGGACGGAGCCCTCGGACGCGCTCTGCCGCACGAACGCCGGGGCACCGGCCGCCGGGCTGAGCGGGGTCAACCGCCCCACGGCCAGGGGACCTGCGGGCGGCTCCCACCCCGAGACCGGCTCGACCGGTTGGACGATGCGGTGGTCCGGCCCGCCCTCGGCGACGACCCGGCTGTCCACGGCGAGGTGCGCGGTGAAGCGGCACAGCACGCCGAAACGCAGTGACGTCTCGACGATCGTGCGCTCCAGGGTCGCCGGGTCGTCCGTCGTCGACGAGGCGTAGCGGTCCTCCAGGTCGCGCAGGCGCGCCCGGGCCCAGATCGCGGTGAGCGCGGCGGTGCCACCGGGCCGCGCCCGGGCGGCCGCGGACCACGCGCGGTCGTCGCGGGTGGTCCCGCTCAGCGTGATACCGCCCGTGGGGGTGCCGCGGTAGCGCCCCGCCACCACGTACGGCACCCCGGGGAACAGGTCCGGCAGGCGCCCGGGCACCAGCGAACCCGCCACGACGTCCAGTCCCTCCGCGGCGGCCGCCAGCCCGGTGACGAGCGGCGCGCCGATTCGCCGGTGGATGGTGGCCATCGCCTCGTCCAGCCGGTCCTCGCTCTCCACCAGCTCGCAGCGTCCGGCACCGGCCGCGGCGAGCCGGCCCAGGAACCCGGCGTTGACCGCCCGGTCCACGCCGACGGTGTGCACCCGGACGTCGGTCAGGCCGGCGGCGGCCTCGCGCAGGATCTGGTCCTCGTTGCCGACCTGGCCGTCGGTGACCAGCACCAGCACCCGGTCGCGCCCGGGCTCGTCGGCGGCCAGCAGCCCCAGCCCGCGCTGCAGCGGCTCCAGCAGCTCCGTGCCCCCGCGCGCCCGCACCCCCGCCAGGTGCTCGACGGCCCGGAAGCGGTGCCGGTCGGTGGCCGCGACGAGGCCGGCGGGCAGGGTGTCGACGCCCTCGACGACGTGGTCGAACGCCAGCACCGCGAACCGGTCGGCGGCACCGAGGGTGTCGACGATGCGCGCCGCGGCCCGCCGCGCGGCGACCATCTTCCAGCCCTGCATGCTGCCCGAGCGGTCCAGCAGCAGGACGACGTCGCGGGGCCGGGGGCGGTCGGTCACGGCCGGTGGCAGCACCGTCAGCTGGAACGTGCCCTCGTCGCCCTCCGCGTCGGGGACCGTGACGAGCGACGCGGCCGGCGCGCCGTCCGGGTCGCCGTAGGCCAGGCGGAGCACGAAGTCGCGGTCGGCGCGCTCGCCGGGGCGCACGCGGAGCCTGCCGTCCTCCTCGACGACGGTGTGCAGGCTGGAGCGGACCGCGGCCAGCGGCAGGCCGGCGGGGTCGATGCCGACGTCGATGCTGAGCCGCAGCGGGTTCGGGAAGCCCGCCAGCAGCACCGGCGGGGAGATCCGGGAGGCGTCGGGCACCGCGTCCGTGTCGGGGGCGTGCCCGTCGCCGACGGCGGGCCCGGGCAGCGGCGCGCCCGGGACGTAGCGGGGCGCGACCACCAGCGGGAACCGGAACGTCGCCGCCCCGTCCTCCTGGGGCAGTGGGCCCGCCAGCGTGAGCGTCACGCTCACCCGCTCGCCCGCCACGATGTTGCCGACCCGCATGGTGAACACGTCCGGGCGCTCCTGCTCGGCGATCGAGGCGCGCCGCCCGGCCGCGATCGCCCGGTCGTACTCCTCCCGCGCGGCGCCGCGCTCGGCCAGCTTCGCCTCCACCACGCGGTCGGCCGCGACCATGCGCATGCCGGTGACGGCCGCCCGGTCCGGCAGCGGGAAGACGTAGGTCGCCTCGAGCGCCGCGTCGTGGACGTTCACGAAGTCCTGGGTCAGCTCGACCCGGCTGACCAGCCCGGTGATGTCGGCGCGCACGTGGAGGCGGTCCAGCGGCAGGTTGCCGCGATCGGTGCGCAGCGCGCCGAGCCCGCCGCTGTGGTCGGGCCCCCGGTCGGGGGCGATCGCGGGGTCGGTCGTCGGGCTGGTGGCGGTCATGGTGCGCTCCTCAGCAGGCCTCGGGCGGACAGCAGGTCGAGCAGCGGCCCGGCGGCCACCGCGATGGCGTCCAGGTCGTCGTGGTCCGGCGCGGCGGGCAGCAGCAGCACCGCGCCGCCTTCCAGCGGAACGCCGGTGAGCAGCGCGGGTGCGGGCGGGCCTGCCGCCGGAGGGGTGGCCGGGGGAGGGGCGGCCGGCGCCGGTCGCTCGGTCCAGAACCGGGCCGGCCGGGCCGGGGCGGCGACGGGCGCGGGCGGGGGCGGGGGCGGGAGCGCGTCCGGCGAGCCGGCGATCGCGCGCAGCGCGGCCTCGTCGGCGCCGGCCAGCTCCGCCTGGATCTGCACGAGGCTGCGGCCCTGCGCCTGCCGCCGCTTCACCGCGACGAGCTGCAGCAGGTGGCGGGGGCCGTAGAGGGCCGTCCGACCGCGCATCGCCGCCGGCCGGTCGACCAGCCCCTTCGTCGCGTACCACCGGATCGCCCTGGCGTTGGGGAGGTCGCGGACCCGGCCGTTGGGGGCTCCCGGGTACCCGTCGCCGAGCGCGGCGGCGACGCGCGCCGCCAACTCGTCGATCGTCCACCCGGATTCCGTCACGACCCAACCATGACACTGTCATATGACAGTGTCAAATAGCGGGACCGGATCGACGGGCCAGCACGCGATACTGGCCGCCGTGATCACCTGCGTCGTGCACTACGTCATCGACCCGGCGAAGATCGGCGACTTCGAGCGCTTCGCCGCCGCGTGGATGGACCTCGTGCAGCGCCACGGCGGCGTGCACCACGGCTACTTCCTGCCCGCCGAGGGCGCAAGCGACGCGGCCATGGCGCTGTTCAGCTTCCCGGGCCTGGCCGAGTACGAGGTGTACCGGTCGCGGTTCGGGTCCGACCCGGAGTTCGTCGAGGCCGACCGCATCCGCGACGAGAGCGGCTGCGTCCTGCGCTACGACCGGACCTTCATGCGCCCCCTGCTGCCGCCCGGCGGGTCCGGCCGATGATCGCCCGCCGTAACCGGCCGCCCGCGCCACGGGGTGACCGCGCCGGAGCCGGTGGGCGGATACCGCCCCGCGCCGCAGCGGAGGACGCCGTTCGGCTCAGCGGCCCCGCGCGCCGAGCGCGGGCAGCGCGGGTCGGTGCAGCCACGCGGTGAAGAACGCCGAGAGGTCCACGCCGGCGTGCCACCCGGCCAGCTCGACGAACCCCGCGGTGGTCACCGTCGCGTGCCGGTGGCGGGTCGTCCAGTCGCGCAGCAGCGCGAAGAAGCGCTCGTCGCCGATCCGGCCGCGCAGCGCGTGCAGCACGAGCGCGCCGCGCTTGTAGACCCGCTCGTCGAACATCCGCGCCGGGCCGGGGTCGGCGAGGACGAGGTCGGCGGGCTTCGCCGCCACCCGCGCGTGCCACTCCCGGGCGTGGGCGGTCGCGGTGCGCTCGCCGGAGGACTCGGACCACAGCCACTCGGCGTAGGTCGCGAAGCCCTCGTTGAGCCAGATGTGGCTCCAGTCGGCGATCGTGAGGCTGTTGCCGAACCACTGGTGGGCCAGCTCGTGCACGACGAGCCGCTCGTGGGTGCGACGCCCGTCGACGTGGTTCGCCCCGAAGATCGACATGCCCTGGGCCTCGATCGGGTCCTCCAGGTCGTCGTCGGTCACGACGAGCTGGTAGTTCGCGAACGGGTAGCGCCCGAAGAGGCCCTCCAGCGCGGTCATGATCGCGGGGTGCCGGGCGAGGTCGCGGGCGGCGGCGCGGCGCAGCCGGGCCGGCACGAACGCCACCTGCGGCACCGGGCCGGGGGCGAGCACGACCTCGTCGTAACGCCCGATCTGCACGCTGACCAGGTACGGCGCGGTGGGCTCCTGCCGCTCGTACACCCAGGTCCGCGTGCCGGCCGAGCGGCGACGCGAGGAGAGCACGCCGGTCGCGGCGACCGTGTAGGGCGCCGCGGTGGTCACGGCGATGCGGTAGGTCGCCTTGTCCGACGGGTGGTCGTTGCACGGGAACCAGGACGGCGCGCCGATCGGCTGGCTGGCCACGAGCGCGCCGTCGGTGAGCTCGTCCCAGCCGACGTCGCCCCAGCGGCTGGGGATCGGCGCGGGGTTGCCGGTGTAGCGCACCTCGACGGTGAACCGGCCCTCGACCGGTCGCGCCGGGGTGACGTGCAGCTTCGCCCCGCCCCGCGTCGACCGCGTTCGCGTGAACTTCGCCGCAGTGCCGTTCACGAGGACCCGCGGCACGCGGAACGACGAGAGGTCGAGGCTGAACCGGCTCAGCGGTGCGTCGGCGACGGCGGTGAGCACCGCCCGTCCGGTGAGCCGGTTGGCCGCCACCTTGTAGTCCAGGTCCAGCTCGTAGTGCTCGACCCGGTACCCGCCGTTGCCGTGCGCGGGCAGGTACGGGTCCTCCGACCGGGCCGCGCCTGCGGGTGGCGTGCGCCCTAGCGCCACGTCGTGATCGGGTTGCCCCGCCAGCGGGTCGCCGGCGGGACGGTGTCGCCGCGGGTGACCAGCGAACCCGGCCCGACCGTCGTCCCCGCGCCGATGCTCGCCCCCGGCAGGATGATCCCGTTCGGGCCCAGCGTGGCGCCCTCGTCGATGCGCACCCCGTCCATGCTCATGATCCGATCATGGAACAGGTGGGTCTGCACGACGCAGCCCCGGTTCACCGTGGCGCCGTCGCCGAGGTGCACGAGGTCGGACTCGGGCAGCCAGTAGGTCTCCAGCCACACGCCGCGCCCGATGCTCGCGCCCACCGTCTCCAGCCACGCCGTCAGCACCGGGGTGCCGCTGGCCGGGCCGATCAGCCAGGGCACCGCCAGCACCTCGACGAACGTGTCGGCCAGCTCGGTGCGCCACACGAACGAGCTCCACAGCGGGTGCTCCACCGGCCGGAACCGGCCCACGAGCAGCCACTTCGCCGCCGAGGTCAGGCCAGCGGCCAGGATGCCCGCGGCCAGCAGCAGCGGGCCGGCCAGGAGCGCGGCCACCGCGAGGCCGGCCGCGGAGTGCAGCGCCACCAGGGTGGCCAGCACGAGCACGCCGAGCGCCGCCGAGCACATCACCGGCACCACCCGGCACAGCTCGATCAGCCCGCGGGCCAGCTTGAGCCGGCGCGGCGGGTGGAACGTGCGGCTGGTGTCGCCCCGCTCGACGGCCCGGCGCAGCGGCATCGGCGGCAGGCCGAGCCACGACGAGCCCTTCTTCGCCTTGCGCGGGGCGGCCGAGAGCACGCCGACGAGCCCGCGGTTGGGCACCGAGCGCCCCGGCGCGGTCATCCCGGAGTTGCCCAGGAACGCCTGCTTGCCCACCCGCGAGGGCGCCACGTGCAGCCAGCCGCCGGACAGCTCGTAGGTGCCGACCATGGTGTCGTCGGCCAGGAACGCGCCGTCCGCGACCGTGGTCATCTTCGGCAGCGCGATCACCGTCGAGGCCTCGACGTCGCGGCCGACCCTCGCGCCCAGCAGCCGCAGCCACGCCGCCGTGAACAGGCTGGAGTACAGCGGGAACAGGCCGGTGCGGGCCATGCCCATCAGCCGCTCGGTGGTCCAGACCCGCCAGCCGGCCCGGCTGTGCACCGGGTGGAAGCCCTCCACCATGCCGATGCCGAGCAGCCGCACCACGGCCACGACGAGAGCCGCGTACGCCACCAGGTGGGCCAGCGTCGCGGGGGCGACCACGACCAGTGCCCCGACCAGCGCCTCGGTGGTGGACGCGGCCCCGGCGACCCCGAGCGCCAGTACCACCAGCGCCGGCAGCGCCGCCACCGCGGGCAGCAGCCCGAGCAGCGTCGAGGTGACGCCGTAGGCGAGCGCCCATGACCGGGAGTGCGCCGGGCGGGTCGCGGGCCACCGCACGCCGCCGCGGCCGGTGCGCGCGGCGGGTGAGCCCGCCCAGCGCTGGCCGGCCGGGACGGCACCGTGCACCGTCGAGCCGGCGGCGATCACGGCGCCCTTGCCGACGCGCGCGCCGGGCAGCAGCGTGCTGCGCGAGCCGACGGTGGCCCCGGCGCCGATCCGGATCCCGCCGATGTGCACGACGTCGCCGTCGACCCAGTAGCCCGCCAGGTCGACCTCCGGGGCCACGGCCGCGCCGCGGCCCACCTTGAGCAGGCCCGTCACCGGAGGGGCGGAGTGCAGGTCGACGTCCTTGCCGATCTTCGCGCCGAGCGCGCGGGCGTAGCGGGTGGTCCAGGACGCGGCGCCGACGCCGGTCGCGCCGGACATCTCGGCCAGCCGGGTGGCCGCCCACAGCCGCACGTGCACCGAGCCGCCGCGCGGGTAGGAGCCCGCGCGCACGCCGCGCAGCAGCAGCCGGGCGCCACCCGCGGCGATCCCGATCCGCCCGGCCGGGCTGAACAGCACCAGCCAGGCCACCGCGAGCCACCACCAGGGCACGGTCGGCGCCCAGGGCAGCGCGACGGCGGCGACGGTCGAGATCGCGGCGGCGACGCTCGCCCAGCGCAGGCCGACCAGCCCCAGCAGCGGCGCCATGAGCAGCGCCTGCCCGAGCGCCGCGCGCGGCGGGGTCGGGGCGATGTGGCGCCGCGTCGTCGTGGTCGCCTCCAGCGCGTCCAGCCGGGCCGCGAGCGCCCCGAGCTTCGGGTGCCGGTAGAGGTCGTTGACCGACACCTGCGGGTGCCGGGTCCTGATCCGCGCCACCAGCTGCGCTGCGGTGAGGCTGCCGCCGCCGTGGGTGAAGAAGTCGGCCTCGGGGTCGGTCACCGGCACGCCGAGGATCTCCGCCCAGCCCTCGGCCAGCCAGCCCTCGGTGGGGGTCAGCAGCCCCGCCGCCACCGGGTCGACACCGCCGGTCGCGGGCAGGGGCCAGGGCAGCGCGTCGCGGTCGACCTTGCCGGAGGTGCGCGTCGGGAGGTCGTCGACCGCCGCCAGCAGCGGCACCAGCGCGGCGGGCAGCCGCTCGCGCAGGGCGAGGGCCGCGGCGTCGGTGTCCAGCTCGCCGCCCGCCGCATCGGGGACCACGTACCCCACGAGCACCTGGTTGCCCGCCCGGGTGCGGCGCACGGCCGCGGCCGCTCCGCGGACGCCGGGCAGCGCGAGCAGCGCGGCGTCGACCTCGCCCAGCTCGATCCGCCGCCCGCCCAGCTTGACCTGCTCGTCGGCGCGCCCGAGGAACAGCAGCCCGGCCTCGTCGGCGCGGACGACGTCGCCGCTGCGGTAGGCGCGCTCCCAGCCCAGCGAGGGCAGCGGGGCGAACTTGGCGGCGTCCTTGCCGTGTCGAGGTAGCGGGCCAGCCCGATCCCGCCGATCACCAGCTCGCCGCTCTCGCCCATCGCGACCGGCTCGCCCGCGCCGTCGACGACGGCCAGCGCCCAGCCGTCCAGCGGCAGCCCGATCCGCACCGGGCCCTCGCCGGTGAGCTGCGCGGCGCAGGCGACCACGGTGGCCTCGGTCGGGCCGTAGGTGTTCCACACCTCGCGGCCCTCGACGGCGACGCGGGCGGCCAGCTCGGGCGGGCAGGCCTCCCCACCGAAGATCAGCAGGCGCACGTCCTCCAGCGCCTCGGCCGGCCACAGCGCGGCCAGCGTCGGGACGGTGGAGACGACGGTGATCCGCTGCGCCTGCAGCCACGGCCCGAGGTCGACCCCGGTGCGCACCAGCGCCCGGGGTGCCGGGACCAGGCAGGCGCCGTGCCGCCAGGCGAGCCACATCTCCTCGCAGGAGGCGTCGAACGCGACCGACAGCCCGGCCAGCACGCGGTCGCCGGGCCCGATCGGCTCGTCGGCGAGGAACAGCCGGGCCTCGGCGTCGACGAAGGCCGCCGCCGAGCCGTGGCTGACCGCGACGCCCTTGGGGGTGCCGGTCGAGCCGGAGGTGAAGATGATCCAGGCGTCGTCGCCGGGGCCGGGCACACCCGGTGCGCCGATCGGCGTCCCGACCACCGCCAGGGACCCGCCGTCGCCGAGCACCGCGCACACCCCGGCCTCGCCGAGCACGAGCGCGGCCCGATCCTCGGGGTCGTCGGCGTCGACGGGCACGTACGCGGCGCCCGCGGACAGCACGGCGAGGATCGCGACGTACAGCTCGGCGGTCCCGGAGGAGATCCGCACGCCGACCCGGTCGCCGACCCCGACACCGGCCCCGACGAGGCGCAGCCGGAGGGCGTCGACCTCCTCGGCCAGCCCGCGGTAGGTGAGCACCACGCCGCCGGCGTCGATCGCGGCCTCGCCGGGGTGCTCCGCGGCGGTCCGCGCGAGCACGTCGAGCAGCGTGCGGCGCGGCGGCGCGGGCGCGACGGGGTAGAGCGCGGGGGTGCGGGTGAGCGCGAGCGTCACCGGGCACCCGCCGTGGTCGGTGCGGTCGGGGTAGGACGACGGCAGCGTTCAGCGCGCGAGCGCATGTCTCACCTTCCGGGCGAACGTGCTGTGTCGTCAGCCGGATCGGGGCTGGGTGCGCGACGGAAGGCACCATCCGGGGCACAGCGATCTTGCCCATGAGGTTAACGGCAGGTGTCCGTGCGGTCCCGGGGACGTGCGGGAGTTCACCCCACCAGGAGCGTGGAGGGCTGCGCGCTGGGTCGGCCCGCTCCGGCGCCGATCAGGTGACGATGATCGGCGGTCCCTCAGCGGGGCCGTAGCCGGAATCGACCCCTGCGGTCACCTTTGAGGGGTGGCGCACACGTCGAGCACATCGCCCTCGTGCGCGACCCACCCGCCGTCGAACGGGATCGTGACGGTTTCGGTCGACGATGCGCGCCGCGGATCCATGGACCGCGATTCCCTGGCGTGCAGGAGGGTGCGGGACCGGCTGCGATTGCGCACGAAGACGAAGAGCTCGGAAACGTCCACGACCTCCATGACGTTCCCGCCGATCTCCACCACCACGACGGCGGTGAACGCCGCACCGCGGGGGAGCAGGCGCACCGGCGCGGTGGTGCCGACCTGCGCGGCGTGCACCAGGCGGATCTCGACGTCCCACGGGCCGGCGATTCCCGCCGCACCCCCCGCATCACGGCTGCGCCGCGCTCCGCGCGCGGCGGGCCGCGATCGTCGACCACAGCGCGGCGAGGGCGCAGGCGGCGGCGAACCCCGCCGCCGACCCCCACCGCGTCGCGGTCTCGGTGGCCGCCTCGGCCGCGGTC
Organism: Pseudonocardia humida; assembly: GCF_023898865.1. GTDB lineage: Bacteria > Actinomycetota > Actinomycetes > Mycobacteriales > Pseudonocardiaceae > Pseudonocardia > Pseudonocardia humida. The sequence goes on along the minus strand of NZ_JAGSOV010000023.1, from coordinate 158,429 downwards.
GCGGAGGTGATCACCCACGTGGTCGTCGCGCCGACCAGTCCCCAGCCGCCCCAGAGCAGCGCTCTGGCCCACCACCGGCGCCGGGCGATGATCCAGAGCATCAGCAGGGTGCTGAGCAGCGCGACCGCACCCAGCAGCGCCACCACGGCCGGTTGCACGAGTGGCGGCAGCGGGGGCTGGTAGCCGAAGGACTGGCTCGCGGCCAGCACCATCAGGACGGCGCCGATGGCGCCGGTGAAGGCCAGGTTGAACCGCTCGCGCTCGTCCTGGGCCCGGCGCTGCAGCAGCTGGTCGGTCAGCGCCGCCACCTGGCCCGCGCGCTCGCGCGCCGCGCCGACGTAGGCGGCGTCGTCGTCGAGCTGCTGGGCGAACCAGGTGCCGAGGTCGCGGTCGTCGGCGAAGGGGCCACCGGCGCCGGGGTCGCTCAGCGCGGCGAGGTTGGCCCCGGCGATCTGCACCGTGCGGCGCATCTCGACCAGCGAAGTGTGGGTGCGCACCAGGCCCGGCTCGCCGGCCTGCAGCGCGGTGATCCGCCGCGCGGCGTCGAGCAGCTGGGCCGAGGTCGGGCGGCCCGGGCGGGTCGCGAGCAGGTCGAGCAGCTCGTCGACCGCGGTGTCGGCGGCGCGTCGCGCGTCGCGGAGCGCGGCGTGCTCGTCGGACCACACGCGCAGCTGCGTGCGGAGGCGGGCCGCGTGCAGCAGGTAGCGGCCCAGCTCCGGCAGGTCGCGGCCCGCTCCGACGACCCAGGTCCAGCCGCTGAGCCGCTCGTCGGCGTCGTGCGGCGCCACGACGACGAGGCGGCGGGACGCTCGTTCGTCGGTGGCGCCGGACGCCTCCCAGACGGCGAAACCGTGCGACACGGTCACGCCGGGGGTCCACCGCACCACCGCAGCCGCGCTGCCCGACGGAGCGGGTGGGTCCGGGAGCCGGGGGCGGACCACCGGGGTCAGCGGTGCGGGATCGGGCCGGCCCCGGCGCACGACCGGGGAGAAGGGCCCGGTCCGGGGGAGGCGGGCCAGGAAGACGTGCGCGGAGCCGAGGAAGCCCGGCGGCGTGGTCAGCCCGCCGGTCACCGCGGCCCACTCCGCCTCCAGCCCGGCCCAGGTGGCGCCGGCCGGTTCGCGCATCACCGACAGGCAGTACGCGTCGTGCTCCCGGCGCAGCAGCGCCTCCTCGACGTGCGGCACCGTCGCGCCCGCTCGGCGCAGCCCGGCCAGGAGCCCGGCCGGGCCGTCGAGCGACGGCGTCGTCGGGAGCCCCGCGACCGGCTCGCCGAGTGCGCACCGGTCGCGCAGGCGCTGCCACACCTCGTGCAGGTAGGCGCGGTCCGCGCGCGGGTCCGCTCCCCTCGCGGCCACGAACAGGTGCACGACCAGCGCGCTGCCCCGCAGCTCCACGGTCATCCGCGGTCGTCGGCGGGTGGGTGCTCCGGGCGCGGCCCGACCAGCGACGTGATCAGCTCGTTGATCCGCTCCCGGACCCGCTCGCCCGCCGGTTCCCGCGGCGGGGACTCGGCGCTGGCCGCCCGCACCGGTCCGAGCAGCTCCAGGTCGGCCGTGGCGCGCCGGAAGGACCGCTCGTCGCCGTCGGCGAGGGCCCGCGCCATCGTCCGCACCAGCTGCTCGACCTCGATCCACCGGCCCGCCGACAGGTGCCAGTGCAGGGAGTCGGCGAGCACGTCGAGCGCGTCCCGCCGGTCGTCGTCGAGCACGGCGGAACTCTACGCGCGGCCCGGGACCAGCAGGCCCGCGCGCCGGTGGCCGATCACCACCGACGGCCCCGCGACGGGCGGGGCCCGGATCGGCCAGTATCACGGTGCGGTGAGCGGCCACGACCGCCGCCGAGGAAGGCGTCGATGAACCGGTCCCCGCTCGAGGCGGTGCGCGCGCGGCTGGAGCGGTTCGAGCTGTCCGGGGACGGCGACGTCGTCCTGCCCGATGAGGCCGTCGACGACGCCGTCGCGGTGCTGGTCGCGGTGCCCGACCCGGTCGCCGACCCCGGGACGCTGCTGGAGGCGCTGCACGTGGCGGGGCTGCTGCACTTCTGCCGCTTCCTCGCGCTCGGGTCGGGCGCGGGTCGCCCGGAGATCGTCGCCGCGGTCGAGTTGCTCGCTCCGGTGCACCGGGTGCGGCCCGACGCCGTGCCGGCCGTGGTCGGCGCCTTCCTCGACGACCACCCACCGGCCGCGAGCGACCTCCCGGCCGCCCTGGGCGCTCGGGCCCTGCACCTGTTCCGGCGCGCGTCGGCGGTCGCCGACCCCCACCTGCTCGACAGCGCGATCGGGGGCTGGTGGACCGCCCTGGACGTCACCGCCGCCGACCACCCCGAGCGGGTCCGATCGCTGGTGAACCTGGGCACCGCGCTGCGGACCCGGTACGAGTGGACGGGCCGTCCGGCCGACCTGGACGCGGCGGTGGAGGTGGGGGAGCGCGGCGTGGCCGACGCGGGCCCCGACCACCCGCTCCGGACGATGTGCGTCGCCAACCTCGGGCTCGCGCTCATGCGCCGCTACGAGTCCACCGGCCGGGAGGCCGACCTGCACCGGGCCGTCGAGCTGCTGCGCGCCGCCGCGGACGCGCTCGCCCCCGACCACCCGGAGCGCCCGAACTCCCTGTCCAACCTCGGGTTCGCCCTGCGGAGCCGGTACGCGCGCTTCGGGGTGCGGGCCGACCTGGACGAGGCGGTGCGCGTGGGGGAAGCGGCCGTGGCCGACGCGGGGGCCGAGCACCCGAACCGGGTGGTCCACGCGGTCAACCTCGGGCTGACGCTGCAGCTGCGGTCGGACCGGGCCGACGACCTGGACCGGGCGATCGAGTTGCTGCGGTCCGGCGTCGAGGCGACGCCGGAGGGGGACCCGCTCCGGGCGGGGTACCTGTCCAACCTGGGCGCGACGCTGCGGACCCGCTACGAGAGGTCCGGGGCGGCGGCGGACCTGGAGGGGGCGGTCCGGGCGGGGGAGGCGGCGGTGGCCGCCGACGTCGGCGTGGCGGACCGGCTGATGTTCGTCGGCAACCTCGGGCTGGCGCTGCACGCGCGGTACGGGAGCAGCGGGGACGCCGAGGACCTGCGCCGCGCCGTCGAGCTGCTGCGGGCCGCGGTGGACGCCACCCCCGAGGGGCATCCCGACCGCCCCCGGTACCTGGTCAACCTGGGTGACGCACTCCGCACGCGCGCGGCCGGCGACGGCACGCCCGCCGACCTGGACGCGGCGGTCGCGGTCGGGGAGGCGGCGGTGGCGGCCACCGCGCCGGGCCGGCCGATCCGGACCCGCGGCGCCGCCGGTCTGGTCCGGTCGCTGCGGCTGCGCCACGAGCTGACCGGAGCCGTCGACGACCTGGACCGGGCGCTGGTGCTGCAGCGGGAGGTGCTGGACGCGACCCCGGAGGACGACCCCCACCGCGCGACCCACGTGTCCGACCTCGCGGACGTGCTGCTGTCCCGGTTCGGGGTCACCGGCGAGCCCGCCGACCTCGACGACGCGGTGGCGGTCACCCGGGCCGCGCTCCGCGGCACACCGCACGACCACCCGGAGCGGGTCGAGCGGGTGTGCGGGCTCAGCAACGCGCTGAGGCTGCGCCACGAGTGGACCGGGTCGGCCGCGGACGCGGACGAGGCGCTGCACCTGCTGGGCACCGCGCTCGCCGCCACCCCGGCCGGGCACCCGGGCCGGCCCCACTACCTGTTCGCGACGGCCTCGGTCCTGCAGTCCCGGTTCAGCCGCGCGGCCCGACCGGCCGATCTGGACGCGGCCGTCGACGCCGGGCGCGCCGGCCTCGACGCGCTCCCCGCCGATCATCCCGACCGCGCCCGGTACTCGTCCGCGCTCAGCACGATCGTGCTGGCCCGTTACGAGGCGACCAGGGCGCCCGCGGACCTGGACGCGGCCGTGCAGCTCGCCGAGGCGGGGACGGCGGACGCCGGACCCGGGGGTCCGGATCCGCACCTGCGGGTGGGAGCGCTCGCGCAGGCCCTGCTGATCCGGTCCGAGCACACGGGGCGGGCCGACGACCTCGACCGGGCGATCGGGCTGCTGCGGGACCTGCTGGCCACGACCGCGACCCACCACCCCGACCGCCCCCAGGCCCTGTCCAACCTCGCCGTCGCCCTGCGCATCCGCGCCGAGCGCGGCGCCGGTCCCACCGACCTCGACGACGCGGTCGAGCTGGGGCGGGAGGCGGTGGCGACCACGCCGGCCGGCCACCCCGTCCGGCCGGACTTCCGGTCCCACCTCGGGCTCGCGCTGCACAAGCGGTTCGAGAGCAGCGGCGACCCGGCGGACCTGGACGCGGCGATCGAGCACGGACGGGCCGCCCTCGCCGCCGCCCCGAGCGGGACGGCCGAGAGTGCCCGATCCCTGTCCAACCTCGCGATGACGCTCCTGACCCGGTTCGACCGCGGCGGGGCCCCGGCGGACCTGGAGGAGTCGATCGCGTGCGGGCGGGCCGCGCTGGACGCCACGCCCGACGGGCACCCCGACCGGCGGGCCGTGCTGGGCAACCTCGCGAACGGCCTGCTGCGCCGCTTCGAGCACACCGGCGGGACCGCGGACCTCGACCGGGCGGTCGACCTGCAGCGCGACGCCCTGCGCGCGAGCCCCGACGGGCACCCCGACCGCGCCCTGCCGCTGTCCAACCTCGCGTTCGTGCTGCGCCGCCGCTACGAGCGCACGCGCGTGCCCGCCGACCTGGACGAGGCCGTCGAGCACGCGCGCGCCGCCGTGGACGCCCTGCCCGTCGGGCACGCCGCCCGGTCCGTCTGCCTCTCCAACCTCCTCAGTCCGCTGCTGCACCGGCACGCGCTCACCGGCGCCCGGGAGGACCTGGACGAGGCGGTCGAGCGCGGCCGGGCCGCGGTGGGCGCCACGCCGCCCGAGCACCCCAGGCGCGCCCTGCACCGGGGGAACTTCGCGCTCGCGCTGCGCACCCGGTTCGTGCACGCCGGCGCGCCCGCCGACCTGGACGAGTCCATCGAGATCGGTGCCTCGGCGGCGGCGGACCTGGCCGCCGACCACCCCGACCGCGCGACGGTCCTCTACCAGTTGGGGCTCGGGCTGGTAGTGCGGTTCCGCGGCGACGGACGGCGCCCGACCGACCGCGACCGGGCCCTCGACGCGTTCCGGACGGCGGCGACGGTGGAGAGCGCGCCCGTGAGCGTGCGCGTCGAGGCCGCCCGGGCCGGGGGCGAGTTCGCCGCGGAGCAGGGGGACTGGGCGGTCGCCGCGGACGGGTTCGCCGCCGCCATCGGGCTGCTGGCCCGGCTGGCCCCGCGCAGCCTGGGACGGTCGGACCAGGAGTACTGGCTCGGCGGGACGGCCGGGCTGGGCGCCCGGGCGGCGGCGTGCTGCCTGCAGGCGGGCGACCCGGAGCGGGCGGTCGAGCTGTGGGAGCAGGGCCGCGGGGTGCTGCTCGGCCAGGCCCTCGACACCCGCACCGACCTGACCGGGCTGGCCGAGCGGCATCCCGGCCTGGCCGCGGAGTTCGTGCGGCTGCGCGACGCCCTGGACACCGCTTCCGACCCGGGCCGCCCGGTGTCGGCCGACGAGCCAACGGCCGTCGTCGTCGGGCCGGACGGGGGAGCGGCCGCGACGGGCCGGGAGATCGACCGGCGGCGCGCGCTGGCCGGCGAGTTCGACCGGCTGCTCGTCCGGATCCGCGCCCGGCCGGGCTTCGAGCGGTTCCTGCTGCCGCTGCCGGCCGCCGAGCTGCGCGCCGCCGCGGCGGCCGGGCCGATCGTGCTGGTCACGATCACCGGCATCCGGTCCGACGCGCTCCTGCTGACCCCCGACGGGATCCGGGTGGTGCCGCTGCCCGCGGCGACGCCCGAGGCCGTGCTCCGGGCGACGATCGCGTTCCTGAGGGCGCTCGCGGTCGTGCACGACCCCGACGCCGACGCCCGGCGGCGGGAACGGGCCGATGCGCGCCTGGTCCGCGTCCTGAGCTGGCTGTGGGTGGCGATCACCGGTCCGGTGCTGCGGAGCCTGGGGCTCACCCGGGCGCCCGCCCCCGGCGAGCGCTGGCCGCGGTTGTGGTGGTGCCCGTCCGGGCAGCTGGCGTTCCTCCCGCTGCACGCCGCGGGCCACCACACCCGCCGCGCATCGAAGACCGTGCTGGACAGGGTGGTGTCCTCCTACACCCCGACCGTGCGGGCGCTGATCCACGCCCGCCGGCCGCTGCCTCCCGACCCGGCCCGCGGCGGGTCGATCCCGCCCGACCGCCTGCTCGTGGTGGCCGTGCCGGACGAGCCGGGCGCGGCGGCGCTGCCCGGCGCGGCGGCCGAGGCCCGCGCGCTCGGGACGCTGTTCCCCGGCCGGACGCGGACGCTGACCGGACCGGAGGCCACCCACGAGGGCGTGACGCGGGCCCTGCCCGCCGCCCGCTGGGTGCACTTCGCCTGCCACGCCACCACCGACCTCGCCGACCCCTCGGCCGGCCGCCTGCTGCTGACCGACCACCGGACCCGGCCGCTGACCGTGCTCGACCTGGCCCGGCTGCGCCTCGACGACGCCGAGCTGGCCTACCTCTCGGCCTGCGCCACCGCCCGCACCAGCCCCCGGCTGGCCGACGAGGCGATCCAGCTCGCCGCCGCCCTCCAGCTGGCCGGCTACCGCCACGTCGTCGCCACCCTCTGGCCCATCGTCGACCGCCCGGCCGCCCGCATCACCACGAGCGTCTACCGGGCCCTGGCCGCCGAGGGCGCCCCGGCCACCGCCCATGCCCTGCACCGGGCGACCCGGGCCCACCGCGACCGCCACCCGGCGCGGCCGTCCAGCTGGGCCGCGCACCTGCACAGCGGCGCCTGACGAGGTCACCGGCTCCGGGGCCGGGCCCCAACGCGCAACCGGGTGATGGACAACCCTTGGTGCGGTTCGTGATCTCCGCGGCGGGTGGCGCCGTCGCCGGAACGGGGTGCTGGACGTTCGACCCCGGGGGCCGCGGTGGCAGGATGCGGCCGTGGACGTGGCGACCAAGTACCGCGTGACCGTGCGCGGACCCGAGGACGGTCCGGTGCTCCTGCTCGCCCACGGGTTCGGCTGCGACCAGCACATGTGGCGCCTGGTCGAGCCGATCCTGTCGCGGACGTGCCGGGTGGTGCTGTTCGACTTCCCGGGGGCGGGGGGCGCGCAGGCGTTCGGGTGGAGCGAGGAGCGTTATTCCCGGCTCGACGGGTACGCCGAGGACGTGGCCGCGATCTGCCGGGAGCTGGACCTGCGCGACGTGGTCGTCGTGGGGCACTCGGTGAGCGCCATGATCGGGGTGCTGGCCGCGGAGCTGGAGCCCGACCGGGTCGCCGGCCTGGTGCTGGTGACGCCGTCGCCGCGCTACATCGACGACGGCGACTACCGCGGCGGCTTCAGCCGGGCCGACATCGACGAGCTGCTGGAGTCGTTGGACAGCAACTACCTCGGCTGGTCCGCGGCGATGGCCCCGGTCATCATGGGCAACCCGGACCGCCCCGAGCTGGGCCGGGAGCTGACCAACAGCTTCTGCCGGATGGACCCGCGCATCGCCCAGGTGTTCGCCCGGGCGACGTTCCTGTCCGACAGCCGCGCCGACCTGCCCGGGGTGGCGGTGCCGGCGCTGATCCTGCAGTGCGCCCAGGACGCCATCGCCCCGCCCGAGGTCGGCGCCTACGTCCACGAGCACATCGCCGGGAGCCGGCTGGTCACGCTGGACGCCACCGGGCACTGCCCACAGCTCAGCGCCCCGGACCAGACCGCGGCGGCCATCCTGTCCTTCGTGGGTGCCCAGCGGTGAGCGCCGGGCTGATCGGACCGTGACCCGGCCCGGTCCGACGTCGTCCCGGGCCGTGGACGGCCAGCGCGGCGCGGAGGTGGCCGCGGCCGTCCTCGACGAGGCCGCGGGGTCGGCCGAGCTGTACGACGCGGCGCCGTGCGGCCTGCTGTCCACGCTGCCCGACGGCACCATCCTGCGGGTCAACTCGACGCTGCTCGGCTGGGTCGGGCGGACCCGCGACGACCTCGTCGGGCGGGGACGGTTCAGCGACCTGCTCACGGTGGGCGGGCGCATCCACTACGAGACGCACATCGCGCCCCTGCTGACGATGCAGGGCTCGGTCGGCGGGTTCGCGCTGGAGCTGCGCACGGCCGACGGCGCCCGGCTGCCGGTCCTGGTGTCCGCCGTCGCGTCCCGGACGGAGGGCACCGGCTCGGCGCGGGTCCGGATCGCGGTCTTCGAGGCCCGCGACCGCCGCAGCTACGAGACCGAGCTGCTGCAGGCGCGCCGCGACGCCGACGGCGAGCGCGAGCGCATCCAGCGGCTGGCCACCGTCCTGCAGCGGACGCTGCTGCCGCCGCGGCTGCCCGAGGTGCCCGGCGTCGTGACCGCCGCCTACTACCACCCGGCCTCGGTCGACGAGGTCGGCGGCGACTTCTACGACCTGTTCCGGCTGCCCGGCGGCCAGTGGGGCTTCTTCCTGGGCGACGTCTGCGGCAAGGGCGCGACCGCGGCGGCGCTCACCTCGCTGACGCGCTACACGCTGCGGTCCGCGGCCGCGCACGACCCGGATCCGGTCAGCGTCCTGACCAACCTCGACGCGGTGCTGGCCCAGGAGCACGAGCAGGGGAACCCGAAGTTCTGCACCGTCGTCTACGGCGTCCTGCGGATGGCAGGCGACCAGCTCGCGGTGGCGCTGGCCGCGGGCGGGCACCCGCCGCCGCTGGTGCTGCGGGCCGAGGGCGCCGTCGACGTCGTGGACCTGGAGGGCGGCCAGCTCGTCGGCGCCGTCCCCGAGCCCCGCTTCACGCGGGCCGAGCTCCGGCTCGCCCGCGGCGACACGCTGCTGCTCTACACCGACGGGCTGATCGAGGCCCGGGTCGACGACCGGGGCACCCGCCACGACGAGGACGACCTCCTGCGGTTCACCCGCGCGCTCGCCCCGGCCGCGCCGGGCGCGATCGTCGCGGCGATCGCCGCGCTGATCGAGGGCTTCGGCGACGGCCTCGACGACGACGCGGCCCTGCTCGCCATCGGGCGCCAGGCAGCCCCCTAGGCTGCCGGGCGTGAGCGCGCCGACCCCGGGAGCCGTCCGGCGGCTGCGGTCGGCCGCGTTCGCCGTCTCCGCGGTCGGGCTGGCGGTGGGGGCGCACGTCACCGCGGGCGGGGCGCTGCCGGCGCTGCCGCTGGTGGTCGGGCTGGTCGCGCTCGTCGAGGCGTCGGCGACGGCCATGGCCCGCAGGCGCCGGGGCACTGCGGGCACCGCGGCCGGGCTCGTCGTCGCCCAGGCGCTGCTGCACTTCGCGTTCGCCGCCGACTCCCCGCACGCGGGCCACGGGCACATGGCGCACGGCGGGCAGTTCGGCGGCGCGAACGCGCCGACGATGCTGGCCGCGCACGCGCTCGCGGCGGTGGTGCTGGGGTTCCTGCTCAGCCACGGCGACCGGATGGCCGAATGGGCCGTCGGCCTGCTGGTGCCGATCGCGGTGGTCGCGCCGTTCCGGCCGCGGGCGAGCGTGCGGGTGCTGCTGGTCGCTCCGGTGACCGCGGCGCTGGGGCGCTGGGTGGTCGGCCTGCACGACGTGGGTCGGCGCGGCCCGCCGCGGGCGCCCGCCGCGGTGCGCGCCTGACCGATCCACGGTGGTGGGTGGGGCGCTGCCGCACGCCCCGACATCCCGACCGACCCCCGCTCGACGGGCGGTCCGACCGGGTCCCACCTGACACCCGAGGATCTGACATGTCCCCCTCTGTTCCTGCCGCGTCCGTCCGCGCACGCGGCGCGCTGCTCGTCGCGGCCCTGGGCGCGCTCGCGCTCGCCGGCTGCGGCGCCGCACCCACGACCGGCCCCGCCGCACCGACGATCGAACCCGCCGCGGCCGCGGCCCCGGCGCCGCAGACGGCCGTGGTCGTCTCCGACCCGTGGGTGAAGGCCGCCGAGGGCGGCATGACCGCCGTGTTCGGCACCGTCACCGCGACCGGCAGCGCCCCGGTCACCGTGGTGTCCGCGGCGACCAGCGCCTCGCCGCGCGCCGAGCTGCACGAGGTGCTGGGCAAGGCCGACGGCACCATGGCGATGCAGCCGAAGGAGAGCGGCTTCGTCGTCGACCCGGGCGCCCCGCACCGGCTGGCCCCGGGCGGCGACCACATCATGATCATGGATCTGGCCGCCCCGATCCGGCCCGGCGACCGCGTCGAGGTCACCCTGACCCTCGGCGACGGCTCCACCGCCGGGTTCTCGGCGCTGGCCAAGGAGACCACCGCCGGGGAGGAGAACTACGAGCACGGCGAGGCGGCGCCGGGCATGTCCGGCCCGGGCGGTGCACCGACCGGGCAGGGCGGCTGATGCCCGCCGGTCCCGCCGCGTCCCGGCGGGTGCTGGGTCGGCGGGGGCTGCTGCTCGGCGGCGCGGCGGCGCTGGGCGGGGGAGCGGTCGGAGCGCTCGGCGCCACGGCGTCGGCCGAGCCGCCGCCCGCCCCGGTCGCGGCGGCCCCGCAGGGGCCCGTCGGCGCCGACGCGGTCCCCTTCCACGGGCGGCACCAGAGCGGCATCACCACCGCGCCGGTGCAGGCGCACGCCGCGTTCGTGGCGCTCGACCTGCGCCCGGGTTCGGGGGCCGACGACGTCGCTCGGCTGCTGCGCCTGCTCAGCGATGACGCCGCGCGGCTCACCGCCGGTCGGTCGCCGCTCGGGGCCGACGACCCGGAGCTGGTGGCGCTGCCGTCGCGGCTGACGGTGACCTTCGGCTTCGGACCCGGCCTGTTCGACGCGATCGGCCGCCCCGAGCAGTGCCCGGCGGTCGTGCGCGCGCTGCCCGCGTTCGCCACCGACCGCATCGACCCCCGCTGGAGCGGGGGCGACCTGCTGCTGCAGGTCTGCTCGGACGACCGGCTGCCGCTCTCCTACGCGGTGCGCAGGCTCGTGCGGGACGCCCGCGGCGTCGCGACGGTGCGCTGGACCCAGCGCGGCTTCGGTCCGGCGCGGGGTTCCGAGCCGGCCGGCACCACGCCGCGCAACCTGTTCGGCCAGCGCGACGGGTCGAAGAACCCGGAGGTCGGCGGCGCGCTCGACGACGCGGTCTGGGTGCGCGACGGGCCCGACTGGTTCGTCGACGGCAGCATGCTCGTGCTGCGCCGGATCCGGATGGACCTCGACGTCTGGGACGACCTCGGCCGCGAGGCCAGGGAGCTGTCGGTGGGCCGCAGCGTGGGCAGCGGCGCTCCGGTCACCGGCGGCACCGAGTTCGACGAGGTCGACCCGACGGCCGTGGACGGCGACGGGTTCGCCGCGGTGCCGCCCGCGGCGCACGCGCTGCGGGCGAAGGCGCGGGGCCCGGCGGAGCGGATGCTGCGCCGGGGGTTCAGCTACGACGACGGACCGACCGCCGACGGCGCCCCGGAGGCGGGGCTGCTCTTCGCGGCCTACCAGGCCGACGCGGCCACCGCGTTCGTCCCGGTGCAGGCCCGGCTGGCCGAGTCCGATGTGCTGAACCTGTGGGTCACCCACACCGGCTCGGCGGCCTTCGCCGTGCCACCGGGCTGCGCGCCCGGTGAGTACGTCGGCGGGCGGTTGCTGGAGGGCTGATCGACCCGACGAGGACGCCCGGCCCCGCCGGGCGTCCTCGTCAGGTCCGGTCGAGCTGGTCGGCGAGGTCGTCGAGGTCCCGGGCGCGCAGGTCGAACCGGTCGCCCGGAGCCGGTGGGTCGCCCACCGGGCGGGCGACGTAGGCGGTGCGCAGGCCGACGGCCTGCGCACCGCGCAGGTCCCAGGCGTGGGCGGCGACCATGAGCAGGCGCTCGGGCGGACGGGCGGCGACGCGCACGGCGAGCTCGTAGACCGCGGGGGCGGGCTTGTAGGTCCGGGCGGACTCGGCGGACAGGGCCTGGTGCCACCGCAGCCCGGCGTGCGCGTTGAGCCGGAGCAGGGCCGAGCGGTCGGCGTTGGACAGCCCGATGAGGGGGAATCGCTCGGCCAGCCGGGCCAGGCCGGTCCGGGAGTCGGGCCAGGGCGAGAGGCGCTGTCCCGCGGCGGCCAGGGCCGCCACCGCGTCGGGGTCGGCGATCCCGGCGCGGCCCGCGACGAGCTCGGCGGCTTCGCCGTCGATGACCTCGCTGGGCGCGAACGGGCGCTCACCGCGGACGATGCGCTGCTGCTCGCGCTCGACGTGGGCCTGCCACAGGGCGAGCAGCTCCGATACCGAGCCCTCGTCGCGGTGCGGGGCCGCGGCGCGGACCGCGGCCCGGATGCCGGCGGGCTCGTCGACCAGGGTGCCCAGGACGTCGAACACGACGGCGTCGATGCGCAGGGGCGGCATGTGGGGCGGTTCCTCCTCGCCGGCCGGGGTCTCCAGCCGTCCTCGACGGTTCATCGCGGGTCGCCGTCCGGTAGGGGGCGCCTGGGTCAGCTGATCCCGAACTCCCGCATCTTGCGGTAGAGGGTGTTGCGCCCGATGCCGAGGGCCTGCGCCGCCCGGCTGCGGTTGCCGCCCGCGGCGCGCAGCGCCTCGGCCACCGCCGCCCGCTCGGCGGACTCCAGCAGTCCCGGTGAGCGCCGGGAGGTGCGCAGCTCGTCGGGCAGGTCGTCGACCCGCACGGTGCCGCCCGCCGCCCGGCGGGCCAGCGCGACGACGGTGGTGCGCAGCTCGGCCAGGTTGCCGGGCCAGTGCCAGGTGCTGAACCGCTCCCACACCGCGGGCGCGAACCGGGTCGCCGACTCGGGGGCGGGCAGCTCGGCCAGCACCGCCCGCACCAGGCCGGGCAGCTGCTCGCGGTGCTGCGCCAGCGCGGGCAGCCCGACGGTGGTGGCGACCTGGCGCACCATCGCGAGCACGGCGTCGTCGGCGGCGGCGAGGTCGGCGGTGAGGGCGAGCGGGCTGCCCGCCGCGGCCAGTGCCTGCACCTGCGCGACCGACGGCGCCGGGGTCTCGTGGACCCGGCGGATCACCAGCCCGCGGCCCTCGGCCACGGCGGCGCGCGCGGCGGCGAACCAGTCGGGGTCCAGGTGCGGCTCGACGACCAGCGGGTCGTCGGCGTCCCGCCTGCGCAGGGTGCGCAGCGCCGTGCGGAGCTTCCCGGCGCCGCCGGGCCCGGTCACCGCGACGAGCTCGCGGTGGCGCACGGCCGCCTCCAGGAGGCGGGCGACGTCGGGGTGGAAGTGCAGCGGTTCGCGGGTCGGGACCGGCGCGACGGGGCCGGCGTCCAGCGCCGGGGGACCCTCCGGCCGCGGACCCGGCCGCTGGGGCAGCAGCCGCACGCAGTAGGCCGTGGCACCGGCGTCGAGGACCGGCTCGACCAGGGCGTCGTGCGGGCCGTCCGGCAGCGGCACCCGCATCCGCCGCGCCCGGCCCGGCCCGTGCTCCTGCAGGAACCGCCACAGCAGCGGGTGCAGCTCCGGGCCGGTGTGGACGAGCCCCGGCCGGTTGGCGAGCACGGTGCGCTCGTCGACGACGAGCACGGCGCCGCCGCCCCGGTCGGCGAGGAGGTAGGCCTGCACCAGGTGGCGGTGGCGGGCCCCGGCCTCCTCCAGGATCCGCGCCTCGATCTGGCGACCGATGTCGCCGGCCATCACCGTCATCAGCGGGTGGACGTCGCGCAGCGAGCAGGCCAGCGAGAACGTGCCGACCATCCGCCCGGTGTGCGGCTCGAAGACCGGGGTGCCCGCGCAGGTCAGGCCCTCCAGCCGGGAGTTGTAGTGCTCCGGGCCACGGACCAGCACCGGTCCGCGCTCGACGAGCACGGTGCCGATGCCGTTCGTGCCGATCGAGGGCTCGGAGTAGTCGAACCCCTCCGCGGCGCTGGCCCGGTCCATGACGTCGCGCTGGCTGCGGACGGCGACGTACCGCATCACGATGCGCCCGGTCGCGTCGGACAGCACCATGGCCACCGGCACCTCGGCGAAGCTGTCGGCGAGCCGGTCGAGCACCGGCCCCGCGGCGCGGCGCAGCACCGGCAGGACGTCGTCCGGATCGCGGTAGGCGATGAGCTCGGGGTCGACGGGGACCTCATCGCCCACGCACCGCCGCCAGCTCCGCTCGATGTGGCGCGGGACGCCGCTGCGCCCCGGCGGCTCGGCCAGCAGGCCGCCGTCGACGAGCGCCTCCCGGCTGCGGCGGGTGCGCTCGCGCTGGGCCGACGTCATCGTCGGCAGGTGCCGGATCTGGTCTCGACGCATCGTTGCCCCGTGGTCCGTCGCGGGCGGCGCCGACCCGCGGGTTCGCCGGCAGCGCCGCAGGCGCCCGCCCAATGTGCCTGATGGGGCCACCCGGCCGCCAGTGCCCGCCGTTCCAAATCGGAACAGCCGCGGGGGCGGATCGCTCGCCACAGTGATCCGCAAGTTGATCCGCACACAGCGGGAACGTTCGAGGAGGAACCGGATGACGACGGCGCCATCGACCCGTCCAGCGGGCACCTCGGCCGAGTCGGACGCGCTGCGCGCGCTCTACGCCGACTGGTCCGACATCATCGCGACCACACCCGAGCTGACCACGCGGCTGTTCCGCAGCATCTTCGACGAGTGGCACCAGGCCGCCCGCGAGCCGGAGGACGTGACCTACCGCGAGGAGACCGTCGGCGGCGTCCCCGGGATCTGGGCGCTGCCGATCGGCGCGGACACCTCGAAGGTGCTGCTCTACACCCACGGCGGGGGGTTCGCCGTCGGCTCGGCGTCGAGCCACCGCAAGCTGGCCGCGCACGTGGCCAAGGCGCTGGGCGTCACCGCGTTCGTGCTCGACTACCGCCGCGCCCCCGAGCACCCGCACCCGGCGCAGGTCGAGGACGGCGTCTCGGCGTTCGTCGCGCTCACCGAGCGGGGGATCGCGCCCGCCGACATCACCACGGCGGGCGACTCGGCGGGCGGCAACCTGGCCATCGCCATCCCGCTGGCGCTGCGCGAGCAGGGCAGGCCGCTGCCCGGCGGGGTGATCGCGTTCTCGCCGTGGCTGGACATGGAGAACGCGGGCGAGTCGCTCAAGACCAACGCCGCGACCGACGCCCTGGTCACCGAGGCCCTGCTGGAAGGCATGATCGCCGGCGTCCTCGCCGGTGGCGAGATCGACCCGAGGACACCGCTGGCCAACCCGCTCTACGCCGACTTCACCGGCTTCCCGCGGCTCTACGTCAACGCGGGCTCCGCGGAGACGCTGGTCGACAACGCCACCCGGGTCGCCGAGAAGGCCGCGGCGGCCGGCGTCGACGTCACGCTGTCGATCGCCGAGGGCATGCAGCACGTCTTCCCGTGCCTGGCCGGCACCGCGCCGGAGGCCGACGTGGAGATCGCCGAGATCGCGAAGTGGTACCGCGGCTGACCGGCCGGTCGACCCCACCCCCCAACCCGTCCCGGACATCGCAGGAGGACCCATGAGCGAGCTCGCGAGCGGATCACCCGACGCGGCGCGCACCCGCACCGCCGACGTCGACGCCATCATCGTCGGCGCCGGGTTCGGCGGCATCTACATGCTGCACAAGCTGCGCAACGAGCTCGGCCTGACGGTGCGGGCGTTCGAGAAGGGCGGCGGGGTCGGCGGCACCTGGTACTTCAACCGGTACCCCGGCGCGAAGTCCGACACCGAGGGCTTCGTCTACCGCTACTCCTTCGACCAGGACCTGCTGCAGGAGTGGGACTGGAGCACCCGCTACCTGGACCAGCCCGACGTGCTCGCCTACCTGGAGCACGTCGTCGAGCGCTTCGACCTGGGCCGCGACATCGCGCTGAACACCGAGGTGACCGGGGCCGCCTTCGACGAGGACACCGACCTGTGGCGGGTCACCACCAGCACCGGTGAGACGCTCACCAGCCGGTACCTGGTCAACGCGCTCGGGCTGCTGGCCAAGAGCAACGTCCCCGACATCCCCGGGCTGGACGACTTCGCGGGCGACCTGGTGCACACCAACGCCTGGCCGCAGGACCTGGACATCACCGGAAAGCGGGTCGGGGTGATCGGCACCGGCTCCACCGGCTGCCAGTTCATCGTGGCCGCCGCGCGGATGGCGGGGCACCTGACGGTCTTCCAGCGCTCGCCGCAGTACAGCGTGCCGTCCGGCAACCGCCCGGTGGACAAGGCCGAGGTCGAGCGGACCAAGGCCGACTTCGACGCGATCTGGGAGCAGGTCCGCGGCTCGGTCGTCGCGTTCGGGTTCCAGGAGAGCGACGTGCACGCGATGAGCGTCTCCGAGGACGAGCGCCGCCGGGTGTTCCAGGAGAACTGGGACAAGGGCAACGGCTTCCGGTTCATGTTCGGCACCTTCTGCGACATCGCCACCGACCCGGAGGCGAACGCGGCCGCGGCGGCGTTCATCCGCTCGAAGATCGCCGAGATCGTCGAGGACCCGGAGACCGCCCGCAAGCTCACCCCGACCGACCTCTACGCCAAGCGCCCGCTGTGCAACGAGGGCTACTACGAGACCTACAACCGGGACGACGTCGAGCTGGTCTCGATCAAGGAGAACCCGATCCAGAGGATCACCCCGGCCGGTGTGCGCACCGCCGACGGCGTCGAGCACGAGCTCGACGTGCTGGTCCTGGCGACCGGGTTCGACGCCGTCGACGGCAACTACCGGAGCATGGACCTGCGCGGTCGCGGCGGCCGCCACATCGACGAGCACTGGACCGAGGGCCCCACCAGCTACCTGGGCGTGTCGAAGTCCGGCTTCCCGAACATGTTCATGATCCTGGGGCCGAACGGCCCGTTCACCAACCTGCCGCCGAGCATCGAGGCGCAGGTCGAGTGGATCTCCGGGCTGATCGGGGAGGCCGAGCGGACCGGGGTGCGCACGGTCGAGCCCACCGCGGAGGCGGAGGCCGGGTGGACCACCACCTGCGAGGAGATCGCGAACGCGACGCTGTTCCCGCAGGCCGACTCGTGGATCTTCGGGGCGAACATCCCGGGCAAGAAGAACGCCGTGATGTTCTACATGGCCGGGCACGGCGCCTACCGCCAGAAGCTCGGCGAGGTCGCCGCGGCCGGCTACGAGGGCTTCGAGATGCGCGAGAACGAGACCGCCGGGGTCTGACCGGCCGTGGCCCCCGACCGGACCGGTCGGGGGCCACGCGCGCCGGGGTCAGGGCGGTGGGCGGCGGGCGGCGAGCACCTCGCGCAGCCACCCGAACGACCGCTTCGGCGTGCGGGTGCCGGTGTCGAAGTCGACGTGCACGAGGCCGAAGCGCTGGGTGAACCCGGCGGCCCACTCCCAGTTGTCCAGCAGCGACCAGACGTAGTAGCCCAGCACCCGCACGCCGGGTGCGCCCTCGGCGGCGGCCGCGATGTGCTCGGCGAGGTAGTCGATGCGCTCCCGGTCGTCGACCTCACCCGGCGCACCGCGCTCGCCGGTGGCCGGCGCGTCGGGGAAGCTGGCCCCGCCCTCGGTGACGACCACCGGCGGCAGCGCCGCGCCGTAGCGCTCGCCCATCTGGCGCAGCAGCACGCCGAGCTGGTCGGGCGCGACCGGCCAGCCGAACCCGGTCCGCCGGTACTGCGGCCACGGCGCCAGGTGGAAGGGCAACTCGTCCATGGCGGCCGACTCGCCGTCGGGGTTGGTCGCGCCCGCGGGCGGGGTGCCCGCCGCGATGCGGGTGGGGAAGTAGTAGTTGAGCCCGTAGAAGTCCAGCGGCTCGGCCATGACGGCGAGGTCGGCCCGGCGCGGCCGGGACAGCGCCCGCACGGCCAGCCCCAGCACGCCGGCGCCGAGCGGTACGCCGGTGCGCGGCCGAGCAGCACGGGATCGGCGAAGAGCCGGTTGTGCAGCACGTCGAACAGCGCGGCGTAAGCCCGGTCGCGCCGGGCCGGGGTGGCCGCGGAGACCGGCGAGTGCACGTTCGTGATGCCGATCCGGCCGCGCACCCGGGCCGCGCGCAGCGCGCGGACGGCCAGGCCGTGGCCCAGCAGCAGGTGGTACGCCGCGGGCACGGCGCGGGCCATGGCCGCCCGCCCGGGCGCGTGCACGTCGAGGGCGTAGCCCTGCAGGACGACGGTGGCGGGCTCGTTGACCGTGACCCAGGAGTCGACGCGGTCGCCGAAGGCGGCCCCGGCGAGCGCCGCGTAGTCGGCGAAGCGCAACGCGGTGTCCCGGCGCAGCCAGCCGCCGGCCGCCTCGAGCTCGGCCGGGGTGTCCCAGTGGAACAGCGTGACCATCGGCCGGATGCCCTCGGCCAGCAGCGCGTCGATCACGCGGTCGTAGTGGGCGACGGCGCGGGCGTTGGCGGGCCCGCGGCCGCCGGGCTGCAGGCGCGGCCACGACAGCGAGAACCGGTAGCCGTCGACGCCGAGGTCGCGCAGCAGCGCGACGTCGTCGGCCCACCGGCGGTAGGAGTCGGTGGCCACCCGGGCGTTCGAGCCGTCGACGACGGTGCCGGGGCGCGCGGCGAAGTCGTCCCAGACCGAGCGCCCGCGGCCGTCGGCCTCGGGGGCGCCCTCGATCTGGAACGCCGAGGTCGCCGCGCCGATGACGAACCCGGCGGGCAGGCTCGCGGCGAGCGCGGCGGGGGAGTGCGGCGGCCCGTTCACAGGAAGGCCTCGCCCTCGCCCCGGTAGGTCGGCACCTCGTCGACCAGCTCGCCGTCGGCCACCACCGCGAAGGCGTCGAGGTGCTCGCTCAGCTCGCCGGCCTTGGTGTGGCGCAACCACACCCGGTCGCCCACCGCCAGGGTGCGCGCCGCGGCCCCGGTGACCGGGGTCTGCACCTCGCCCGCCGCCTCCCGGCCCAGCATCCGAAGCCCTTCGGGCCACACGGGCTGGGGGAGTCGGTCCGCGCCGGGCGGTCCGGAGGCGACCCAGCCGCCGCCGAGCAGCGTCGCGGTGCCGGCGTCGGGGCGCCGGACCACGCTCAGCGCGAAGGCGGCCGCGGGTGCCGGGGTGAACCGGACGTACCCGTCGAACAGGTGGGGTCCGAACAGCCCCGAGCCCGCGGCGATCTCGGTGACCGAGGCGTCGGCCCGGGTCGACTCGATCGAGCCGGTGCCCCCGCCGTTGACGAACTCCAGCGGCGCGACCTCGCGGACCGCGGCCACCGCGGCGGCGCGCCGGTGCGCCAGCTCGGCGGCCGACGCGCGCTGCATGGCCCGGACGGCGGCGCGGCGGGGGCCGCGGTTGACCACGCCGGCGATCTGCGCCTCGTAGGCCATGACGCCGACCAGCCGGAAGCCGGGCCGGCGCGCGATCGCGGCGGCGACGGCGCGGGCCTGCCCGACGTCGTGCAGCGGCGAACGGCGGACGCCGACGTGGCCGAGCATCCGGTGCCGGTAGGAGGCGTCGAGCTCGAGGCACACCCGCACGGGTGCGGCGCGGCCGGTCGTCGGCACGACCGCGTCGACCAGGTCGAGTTGTGCGGGGTCGTCGACCATCAGCGTCACCCGCGCGGCCAGCAGCTCGTCGCGGGCGAGCCGCGCGATCGCCGCCCGGTCGACGCTCGGGTAGCCGACGACGACGTCGGTGTGCCCGCCGTGCGTCCCGTCCGGCGCGGCCAGCCAGAGGGCCTCGGGCAGCGTGTAGGCCAGGCCAGGATCCCCCGGTAGCCGGGCAGCTCGAGCACGGCGTCGAGCACCGAGCGCACCCGCACCGACTTGCTGGCCACCCGGATCGGGGTGCCCCGCGCGCGGTCGAGCAGGTCGAAGGCGTTGGCCGCGAGCGCCTCGGCGGCGAGGACGCCGAACGGGGTGTCCAGGGCCGCGGTCGCCGCGCTGAGGGTGGGCCACCAGGTCGCGGCGTCGCGCCACGGCGCCCCGGACGGCCGGACGAGCTTCACCGCACCGCCCGCACGGGCAGGACGGCGAGCGCGCCGAGGACCGCGATGACCGCCGACAGCACGAACAGGCCGGTGAACCCGGCCAGCGCCGCCACGATCCAGGCGCCCAGCAGCGGGCCGAGCGCCTGCGGGACGGCGGTGGCGATGTTCATGATGCCGAGGTCCTTGCCGCGGCTGGCCGCGTCGGGCAGCACCTGGGTGGCCAGCGCCTGGTCGACCGAGAGGAAGCTGCCGTACCCCAGCCCGAGCAGCCCCGCCCCGATCATGGCCGCGGTGAAGTCCGGGACCAGAGCGAGCAGCAGCGCGGCCGTGGCCTGCAGCAGCGAGGCGACGACCACGAACGCCTTGCGCCTGCCCAGCCGGTCGGAGAGCGCGCCGAGCCCGATCGAGGCGATGATCACGAACACCATGTACAGGAGCGTGAGCAGGATCAGGTCGCCCTCGGCGTCCGCGCGCTCCAGCCCGAACATGAGGAAGTACAGCAGCTGCGTGGTCCCCAGGGCGTTGCCCAGGTTGACCAGGATGCGCCCGAGCAGCGTCCAGCCGAAGTCCGGGTGGCGCCGCGGGCTGATCCAGAAGCCCGCGACGAGCGCCCGCAGGGTGAGCGGCGGGCGCTCGGCGCGGGGGAGCACCGCGTCGGGGGCGACCGCGAGGAAGGGCACCACCAGCACGACGAGCAGCACCGCGACCGCGATGTAGCCCGCCGCGGTGCCGAGGAAGACGGTGGTCACGAGGACCAGTCCCAGGATCGTGCCGATCGCCTGCGGCGCCGACAGCCACCCCGACACCAGCCCGCGCTGCTCCACGGGGACCTGGTCGGAGATCGTCGCGGTGAGCGCGGCCGTGGTGACGCAGAAGCCGACGAGCGCCACGCACCACCACACGCCGATGCCCACCAGCGAGGTCTGGAACCCGAGCAGCACCAGGCCCGCGGCGAACACGAGCGCGCCACCGAGGATCCAGGGCCGGCGGCGGCCGTAGCGCGAGACGGTGCGGTCGGACGCCGCGCCCGCCAGCGGGTAGGCGACGAGCGCGCACAGGCCCGCGATGCCGGAGATGACGCCGAACGCGACGACGCTGCCGACCCAGTCCGTGTCCGGCAGCGCCGCCTCGACCTGCAGCGGGAGCAGCAGCTGCACCGGGGTGAGCTGCGCCATCCAGATGCCGAGCCACGCGGTGGCGAAGGTCGCGATCCAGCCCGGGGTCACCCGGCGCGCGGGCTCGGTGAGGGGCGCCGGTGCGGTGCTCGGCTCAACCGTCATCGCGGCCCTCCGCCCCGGCGCGGGCGACGACGAAGCCGGCGAGCGCGTCGGCGGCGAGGTCGACCGCGCGCTCGGCCGCGGCGTCGTCGCGGTCGGCCAGCCAGGCGAGCGTGAGCCCGTCGGTGACCATCACCAGCAGCCGGGCCAGGTCGGCGGGCGGCACCCGCCAGTCGAACCCCAGCCGGCGCGCCCCCGCGACCAGCACGTCGAGCGCCGTCTCGCGGTAGCGCGCGTACTGCTCGCGGGGCAGGCCGTCGAGCCCCTCGGTGCGCAGCGCGTGCTGGGTCAGCTCGAACATCGCCTGCTCGCGCCCCGGGTCGGCGCGGACCTGGTCGAGGTAGCCCAGCAGGGCCAGCCGGATCGCCTCGCGGGGGTCGCGGGCGTGCGAGACCAGCGCGGCCAGCGCCGCCGCACGCTCCTCGGCGACGACCAGCGCGACGACGTCGCCCAGCAGCTCGTCGCGGGAGGCGACGGCGTAGTGGAAGCTGGCCAGCGGCATCCCGGCCTCGGCGACGATCGCCCTGGTCGAGGCGGCCGCGAGCCCGTCGCGGGAGGCGACGGCGAGTGCGGCGCGCGCGAGCGCCGCCCGGCGCTGTGTGGCGGGTATGCGGGGCACGGCATCCTCCTCCGTGAGGTTGGACGATCGTCCCAGACAGATGACCGGTTCCCGAGTCGCCGTGACGGCATTGCAACCGTCCGCGCCGCGTGTGCGAGCTCGTCCTGGCTGTGCCGTGCCGATCGGGACGGCTGCCGATGACGAGCCTCCGGTGGGGTGGGGGATACGGCGGTGATCGACTTCATCCGAACGGGTGGCGCTCAGCTCAGGGCTCAACCGGGTGATCGGTGGGGTCGTGCGCCGTAGGGTCCTGGTGCCGTGGTCGTCCGAGGGACGGGGTCCTGGGTGCACGAGGTGCTCGATCCGCACGACATCGCCGCGGCGGCGGCGGCCCTCGTCGCGGACCATCCGCTGGCCACGCTGGTCACGCCGCACGCGGGCACCATCCACGTGTCGCACCTGCCGCTGGTGATGTCGGCGCGGGCGGGCGGGCCATGGTCGTCGGGTACCTCGCGCGAGCCAACCCGCAGGTGGCGGCCCTCGCGGCCGGGGCGCCGTCCGTCGCGGTGTTCTCCGGCCAGCAGGCCTACCTGTCGTCGTCCTGGTACGCCGTCCGCGACATGGCGCCGACCTGGTGCTACCTCGCGGTCCACCTGCACGGGACGCCGACGCTGTCCCCCGACGACGCGCACACGCTGCGCTGCGTCCAGGCGCTCGTCGAGCACGCCGAGCGCGGACGTCCCGGCCGGTGGCCACCGGGAGCTCGGCGGCGACGGCATCCGGCGGCGCGTGGGACGGATCGTCGGGTTCGAGATGCCGGTGGCCACCGCCGAGATGCGGGCGATGCTGGGCGAGGGGGAGCGCTCGACGGACCTCACCGCGGCGATGGAGCGGCTGCGCGCCGACCATCCCGCGCTCGTGGCGGCGATCGCGGCGGCGAACGGCCTGCCGCGCCCTGCCCCACTACCCCGCGCGGTAGCGCCGGGCCGATCGCACGCCCCAGGCGAGGACGGCGAGCAGGAAGCCCGCGGTGGGGCCCCAGAACAGCAGCGGTGACGGCGCGGCGCCCGACTCGACCGCGAGTGTGGTCCACAGCGGGAGCAGCGCGAGGAACACCAGCGTGGCCCCGATGACGACGGCGACGTCGGTGGCGAGCATCCGGCGCAGCCGGGGGAGGCGCTCGGCGGTGAGCCAGTGCGACCGGTTCGGGAAGTTGAACGCGGTCAGCGGCCCGCGGAGGGCGAGCAGTACCAACCCGGCGCCGAGCACGAGCATCACCGCGCCGAGGACGGTCAGCGAGGTCACGGCCTCGGTGCGGGAGCCGACGCGGTCCACGGCGCCGCTCGCGTCGAAGTGCAGCGGGACGGCGTCCTCGGGCCAGCGCGCGGCCCCCCACGCGGTGGCCGCCGCGTACACGGCGGCGCCGCCGGCCAGGACCAACCAGGGACGCATCGGCCTCATCCGCTGCCGTCGTCGCCGCGTCGGCGTCAGGTGCCGCAGTAGGTGACGTGCGGGGGGCAGCCCGCGGGGGCGGGCTCGGCGTAGCGCTGCAGGCCGGGCCGCTCCTCGTACGGGCGCGAGACCGCGTCGAGCAGGCGGTGGAACGAGGTCGGGTCGCCCGCGGTGGCCTCGGTGAGCGCCTCCTCGACGAGGTGGTTGCGCGGGATGTACACGGGGTTGACCCGGTCCATCGCCGCGGCCACCGCGGCCCGGTCGGCCGGCAGCAGGGCCTCCCGGCGCGCGGCCCACGCGTCGAAGGGCTCGGGCTCGGTGAACAGCGACCGCGCGGTGCCGGCCGAGAGGGCCCGGAAGAACGCGGTGAAGTCGACGCGCTGGGCGCGCATCAGCTCCAGCAGGTCGTCGACCAGCTCCGGGTTCGGCGCGGTCAGCCCGAGCTTCGCGGCGCTGCCCTGCGCCCAGTGCCGGTGGTAGGACTCGGCGAACCCGGTCAGGACCGCCGTCGCGGCCTCCACCGCGGCGTCGGCCCCGTCGCCGGCCTCCTCGTCGATCAGGGGCAGCAGCGCCTCCCCGAGCCGGGCCAGGTTCCACTGGGCGATGCCGGGCTGGTTGCCGTAGGCGTAGCGGCCGGCGTGGTCGATGGAGCTGAATGCGGTGGCCGGGTCGAAGGCGTCGAGGAACGCGCAGGGGCCGTAGTCGATGGTCTCGCCGGAGATCGTGGTGTTGTCGGTGTTCATCACGCCGTGCACGAAGCCGACCAGCATCCAGCGGGCGACGAGCTCGGCCTGGGTGTCGACGACGCCGCGGTAGAGCTGCAGGTAGCGGTCGGGCGCCGCGGCGGCCGCGGGGTGGTGGCGGGCGATGGCGTGGTCGGCGAGCGCGCGCAGGACGTCGAGGTCGCCCGAGGCGGCGGCGTACTGGAAGGTGCCGACGCGCAGGTGGCTGGCGGCGACGCGGCAGAGCACCGCGCCGGGCAGCGGCCCCCACTCCCGGGGCACCTGCTCGCCGGTGGCGACGACCGAGAGCGCCCGGGTCGTCGGGATCCCGAGGTGGTGGTTGGCCTCGCCCATCAGGTATTCGCGCAGCATGGGGCCCAGCGCGGCCTTGCCGTCGCCACCGCGGGCGAACGGGGTGCGCCCGGACCCCTTCAGGTGCAGGTCGCGGCGCCGGCCGGCGGTGTCGAGCACCTCGCCCAGCAGCAGCGCGCGACCGTCGCCCAGGCGCGGCACGTAGCCGCCGAACTGGTGCCCGGCGTAGGCCTGCGCCGTCGGCGTGACCCCGTCCGGGAGGCCGTGCCCGACCAGCAGCGACACCCCGGCGGGCGCGCGCAGCGCCGCGGGGTCGGCGCCCAGCTCCACGGCCAGCTCCTCGTTGAGCACCACCAGCCGGGGCTCCGGCACCGGTGCGGCCGACCACGGGACCGACAGGCCCGGCACGTCCCGCGCGTAGGAGTCGTCGAACTCGAACAGCGTCTGCGCGACGGTCATGTCCCCAGGTTACGGACTGAACCGGACCCCGGCTGGGTGTCGAGCCCGGCGACCGGCCAGCGCCGGTGTCCTAGCGTGGCGGTATGGCCGCCCGCCCTGACAAGCACCGCCCGTCGTCGCTCGCGTTCGCCTCGCAGGCCGTGCACGCCGGGAACCGCGTCGACGAGGGCAGCGGCGCGATCCGCACGCCGCTGGTGATGGCCAACTCCTACGCCCTGCCCGAGGACCCGTCGACGATGAGCTGGTCGGGCACGGACGTCCCGCTCTACACCCGCAACTCCGGCGCGACCCAGCTCGCCCTGCAGGAGAAGCTCGCCGCGCTCGACGGCGGCGCGGACGCGGTGGCGCTGGCCAGCGGGGTGGCCGCGCTGCACGCGGTGTTCTTCACCTTCGTCGGCACCGGCGACCACGTGGTCGTGTCCGACGTCACCTACGAGGCCACCTGGCGGCTGTTCGCCGAGCTGCTGCCGAAGAAGTACGGCGTCGAGGTGAGCTTCGTCGACGCCGCCGACCCCGCCGCGGTGGCCGCGGCGGTGCGGGAGAACACCCGGCTGGTGCACGTCGAGACGATCGCGAACCCCACCACGAAGGTCGCCGACATCGCGGCGCTCGCGCGCGTCGCGCACGCGGGCGGGGCGCTGCTGTCGGTGGACTCCACCTTCACCCCGCCCCCGCTGTACCGGCCGCTGGCCGACGGGGCGGACCTGGTCGTGCACTCGCTGACGAAGTACATCAACGGGCACGGCGACGCGATGGGCGGCGCGGTCGTCGGCAGCCGGGAGCTCATCGGGCGGATCAGGTCGGAGGCGATGGTCGACGTCGGCGGGGTCATCTCGCCGTTCAACGCCTGGCTGATCCTGCGCGGCTCGATCACCCTGCCGCTGCGGCTGCGCCAGCACCTGGCCACGGCGCGGGAGCTGGCCGAGCTGCTCGACCGCGACCGGAGGATCGCCTTCGTCGCGCACCCCGCCCTGCCCTCGCACCCCCAGCACGACCTGGCCGCCCGGCAGTTCGGCGGCCGCGGGTTCGGCGCGGTGATCTCCTTCGCCGTGGACGGCGACCCCGCCGCCCAGAACCGGTTCGTCGCCGGGCTGCGCCTCATCACCTCAGCGGTCTCGCTCGGCCACGACGAGTCGCTCATCGTCCACGTCGGCACCGACGGCCCCCGGGTCGCCGCCTACCCGCCCGGGTTCCGCCGCTACGGCCACCTCCGCCTCTCCGTCGGATTGGAGGACGCCGCCGACCTCGCCGCCGACATCCGCGCCGCGCTAGACCACACCTTCGACGGGTGACGCGGCGGTCACCCCGCCGACAGCGCCTCGGTCAGCAGCGCGACCAGCGCGTCGTGCTGCACGTCGGTCGAGGACCCGACCTCCTCCTCGGAGCCGTCGAGCGCCTGCGCGGCCAGGCCGGCCTTGCTGTCGATCAGCTCGGCGATCCGGGCGTCGATCGTCTGCGCGGCGATGATGCGCCACGCGGTGACGGGCTCGGTCTGGCCGATGCGGTGGCTGCGGTCGATGGCCTGGGTCTGCTCGGCCGCGGTCCAGGACAGCTCCGCGAGCACGATGTTGGAGGCGACCTGGAGGTTGAGGCCCACGCCCGCCGCGGTGAGCGAGCACACCGCGACGGCGACGTCGGGGTCCTCGACGAAGGCGTCGATGTTCTTCTGCCGCGCCGTGGACGTCTGGTCGCCGCGGATCGAGGAGAAGCGGACGCCCTGCTTCGCGAACGTCTCCTCGGCGGCGTCCATCACGTCGACGTGCTTGGCGAAGAAGACCACCTTGCCCGCGCTCCGCGCGAGCTGCGCGGCGTAGTCGGCGGCCAGACCGGCCTTGGCCCGGCCGATGCGGCGCATCATGCCGAAGACGTTCTCGCCGGACGTGGTCGAGGTGGCCGCCTCCTTCAGCTCGCGCCGCACGACGCGCGCCACGAGCTCGTGGTCGATGCCGTCGCCGACGGGCCCGGAGCTGCGGGCGGCGAGCGCGTCCTGGTAGCGCGACACCAGCCGGCGGGCGAGGTCGCGCTCGGCCGCCCGGATCGAGCGCCCGGTCGCGCCGTCCAGCTCGACGGGGAGGTCGGCGATGCGCCGGGCGGGGATGTCGGCGGCCACGTCGACCTTGCGCCTGCGCACGATGCCCTGGTCGACGACGCACTGCCGGGCCGCGGCGTAGAACCCCGGGTCGGCGGGGGTCAGGCCGGTCTCGTCCAGGGCGTGCATCAGCTCGGCGAGCGGCTTGGTCTCGTCGATCCAGCCCAGGAACTGCCAGATGGCCCGGAAGTCCTCGATGTCGTTGATCAGCGGGGTGCCGGTCAGGGCCATCAGCAGCGGGCGCGCGGTGAAGGACCGGATGCGCTCGGAGAGCTCCAGGACGTGCTGGGAGCGCTGGGAGCTCTTGTTCTTGATGAAGTGCGCCTCGTCGACGACCATGCCGCGGAACCCGAAGTCGCCCAGCCACCCGACGTGGCGGTCGAGCACCTCGTAGTTGACGACGACGATGTCGGCGAAGCCGTCGATCGAGTCGCCGTTGCCGTGGATGACGGTGGCGGCGCGGTTCGGCGTCCAGATCGCGGCCTCGCGGGCCCAGTTCGTCTTCACGACGTTCGGGACGACGACGAGCAGCGGGTAGGCGTTCGCCGCCCCGGCGGCGAGCAGCGCCTGGGCGGTCTTGCCCAGCCCCGGCTCGTCGGCGAGCAGGAAGGTGCGGTGCCCGGCCGCGGCCGCGGCGATGAGCTCGGCCTGGTGCGGCATCAGCTCCCGGCCGCCGGGCGCGCTGCGGGCGGACGGCGGGGGCAGGGCCATGGACGTCGAGGCGCCGGTGCCCGCCCGCTCGAACGAGCTCAGCAGCGGGCCGATCAGCTCCCACGTCGCCAGCCGCGTCGAACGGGGCGGCGCGCTCTGCCGGACGGCGGAGAAGTCGGGGGCGAG
Source organism: Pseudonocardia humida (assembly GCF_023898865.1). Taxonomy (GTDB): domain Bacteria; phylum Actinomycetota; class Actinomycetes; order Mycobacteriales; family Pseudonocardiaceae; genus Pseudonocardia; species Pseudonocardia humida. The sequence goes on along the minus strand of NZ_JAGSOV010000023.1, from coordinate 131,056 downwards.
GAAGGGGTTGGCCAGCTTCCGGGAGATCACCGACTGCGGGACCACGCCGTTCTCGGCGGCCGCGGTCGGGCGCTCGACCGGCGGAGCCTCCTCGGGGGCCGTCTCGAGGCCGGCGTCGCGCAGCATCTCCCGCTTGAGCGCCTTCGCCTCGGGGGAGACGACGGCGTCCTCGGCCAGCAGCGCCATGAGGTCGGCGTCGCGGACCGCGGTCTTGGCCAGGATCGTCGCGATGCCGTCGAGGCGCTTGAGCTGCTCGTTGCGGTGGGCCTCGGTGCTGCCCTCCTCGGCCCGGATCCGGGCACGTTCGTCGCGCAGCAGCAGCGCGACGACCTGGAACTTCGCCCGCGTCGTCGACGTCGCCCTGCCGTTGCGGAGCGCCGCCTCGACCTCCCGCACCGCGCGGGCGGCCACCGAGATGACGTCCTCGGGGCCGCGGTCGCGCTCGCGGGCGCGGTCGCGGCCGCGCCGACGGTCGGTCGGGCCGCTACGGCGAGCCCTCGTCTGGGGCTGGCCTCGTCGAGCCACTAACTCCTCCTCCTGAGTGCCCGGTGCGCTGCCGTGGCAGGCGCACCGCACACCGTGCTGCGCTCGGCGGTCGGGCGCCGCGGGGAGGGCCGGATCGGCTCCTCCAGCGCGCGACCCCGCCGCCACTGGTCTGCGGGGGGACGACGCCGCGGGGCCGGACGGCCCGGGCCCGGGAAGGCACGGGGAACCAGTCGACAACCGCGGCACCCACCGCACGGGGCCGACCTTCGCCGGACGAGCTGGGCCGACCCCTGCACCGAGCTTAGCGCCTCCCGCCCGGCGGTGGCGCGCCGATCACGTGAACGCGCTGATACCGGTGATGGTCCGCCCGACGATGAGCGACTGGACCGAGTCGGTGCCCTCGTAGGTGTAGACGGCCTCGATGTCGGCGTGGTGGCGGGCGACGTGGTGGTCGAGCAGGATGCCGTTGCCGCCGAGGATGTCGCGGGCCATCGCGCACACCCGCCGGGCCGCCGACGCGGTGGCCAGCTTGGTCAGCGCCGCGTGCTCCAGCGCGGCCCGGCCCTCGGCCTGCAGCTGCGACATCCGCACGCACATCGTCTGCATGCCGGTGATGTCGGCGAGCATGTGCGAGAGCTTGTCCTGGACGAGCTGGAACCCGGCCAGCGAGCGGCCGAACTGCTCGCGCCGCAGGGCGTAGGTGACCGCGGCGTCGTAGGCGGCGACGGCGTGCCCGAGCGCCTCCCAGGCCACGGTCTGGCGCGACTTGGCCAGCACCCGGTTGGTGTCGGCGAAGCTGCGGGCCAGCTCGAGGCGGCAGTCGCCGTCGACGCGCACGCCGTCGAGCTCGATCTGCGCCTGCCACACCGCCCGGTTCGCCGTCTTGCCGACGATCCGGCGGGCCGCGTAGCCGGGCACCGGGTCGCCCGCGCCGTCGGGCTGGTCCACGACGAACGCCCCGACCCGTCCGTCGTCGTCGCGGGCCCACACCACGACGACGTCGGCCACGGTGCCGTTGCCGATCCAGCGCTTGCGCCCGTGCAGCGTCCACGAGCCGTCGGGCTCGCGGTGGGCGCGGGTGTCGAGGCGGACGACGTCGGAGCCGTGCTCGGGCTCGGTGAGCGCGAACGCCCCGATCCGGCGCACCGCGGCCATGTCGGGCAGCCAGCGCTGCTGCTGCTCGGGGGAGCCCAGCATGCCGATGGTGGTCATGGCCAGCCCGGAGTGCACGCCGTGGAAGGTCGAGACGCTGCCGTCGCCGCGGGCGAACTCCGCGGTGACCATGCCCTCGGCCAGCGGGGACAGGCCGGGGCAGCCGTTGCCCTTCAGCGCCCCGCCGGCCACCCCGAGCTCGGCGTAGGCGGGCAGCAGCGGCGCCGGGAACTCCGCGTTCTCCCAGTAGTCGTTGGCCACCGGGGCGACGACCTCGTCGCTGAACGCGCGGACCCGGTGCAGCACCGCCAGCTCGCGGGCGTCGAGGTGCTCCTCGACGTGGAAGAAGTCGGTGCCGCGGGCGCGGGCGAGGTCGTCGCCCGACACCGGGCTCACCTCGGCCTCGACGTGCTCGGCGCGCGGGTTCTCACCGGTGGGTGGGGCGACGGCTGCGGTCGGATCGGTCACTGCTGCCTCCGGTCGACAGGTGGTGCGCGGAGCAGACCACGGCGACGGCCGCGCTGCACGGTGACCCGCCCCGGTGCGCCTTCCTCCCCGGGCGAGTCCTACCGCGCACGGGCCCGACGCCCGACACTGGACCCGGGTGGCGGTGGCGGTCGGCCCGTCGAGGAGGGCAGCGGCGTGGACGCGGAGCGCAAGCGGTCGCTGGCTCCGTGGGCCGCCGCCGTGGCCGCGGCGGCGACCGTGGCCGCCGTGGTGCTCCCGGCCGGGTGGGGCAGCGGGAGCGGGCCGGGCCCGCCCGCCCCGTTCCGGCCCGCCCCGCAGGTGCTGGACCGCCAGGCCCAGAGCCTGGACCGGTGCGTCGGCGCGCTCGGGGCGGCCGGGCTGGCGGCCCACTACCCGGAGCGGGGCGACTGGCGCCCGCTCGCCGGGCACCGCGACGACGGCGTGCTGGTGACGCTGCTCGACGGCGAGGTGCCCTTCGTCTGCGCGACCGGCCCGTCGGTCGTCGAGGTCTCCGACCCGCGCGCGGCGGTCCCGGTCGACCGCGCGTTGCTGGTGCTGAGCACGCCGGGCGGGGTGCTCGCCGCGGTCGCGCAGGCGGGGGAGCGGGTCGAGGTGACCGCGGCGGGCGAGCGCCCGAAGGCATGGGCGGGCGACCGCTACTTCGTCCGGGTGGGCAGTGGCCCGATCACCGATCCCGGCCAGCTCGCCGTGGCGATCGGCGACGCAGGCGGGGTCCGCGCGGTCGGGGCGCCCGCGCGGCTCGCTCCGCCCGCCGTGCGGGTCGTCGACCGGCGCTCCGTGCCCCCCGACCGCTCCGCGGGGGCGGCCGACCTGCTGCGCCGCTGCCTGGCCGAGGCGGGCGCCGACCCGGCGTCGGGCGGCTGGGAGACGGCGCAGGTCGTGGCGTACCGCCGCGGCGACCAGCCGGCGTCGCTGCTGGTCGCGGCGGGCGGTTCGGGGGTCGGGGGGTGCTCGGTCGCCCCCGGCGAGGTCACCCCCTTCCGGCCGTGGGGGCCGGGGGTCGCCGACGGGGACGCGCGCCCCTTCAACTGGCTGGGCCCGCTGCCCGACCTGGGACCCGACCTCGTCGGGGGCCCGGTCCGGGCGGAGGTCGTGCGGATGGAGGTCGCCGCCCGCGACGGGCCGCTGTGGCAGGTCGTCGTGGCGGGCGGGACGTTCGCCGGTCAGGCCCCGCCCGGCGCCCCGGCGGATCCCCGGGCGCTGACGGTCAGGGCCTTCGACGCGGACGACGCGCTGCTCTGGGAGGGCCCGGCGGCCGGATGACCGCGCCGGGAAGCGCGTCCGGCCACCGACGGGCACCGGCACCGGCTCCCGAGCACCCGACTCCGTAGGGTGACCGGCATCGTCGCGACTCACCCGGTCGGCGACGCGGGGTTTCGGGGGGAGCACCGATCGTGACGACCGAGGACGCCGCACGCGGCAGGCCGCAGTGGGTCGACGCCGTCCGGTCGGGGCTGGTCCTGCTGGTGGCCGTCGTGGTGATCGCGGTGGTGGTCTCGGTGGGCGACGCGGCCGAGGCCGCCCGGCAGCGCGACGCCGCCGAGGCCCGGCTGCTGGCGACCCGGGCGGACGACGTGTTCGCCGTCGACCCGCAGCGGGCGGTGCTGCTGGCCCTGGCCGGGGCCGGGGTGGCCGAGACCGACGAGGGGCACGACGCGCTGGTCCGGGCGGCCGAGCACCAGCACCAGGTCCTGGGCTACCTCGACGCCCACGACGACCGGGTGCGGGACATCGCCTTCGCCCCGGCGGGCGACCTGCTGGCGACCGCGGGCGTCGACGGCGTCGTCCGGTTGTGGGCGATGCCCGGGCGCGCCCCGGTCGGGGAGCTGGCCGGGGCGGCGACCGGCGACATCGCGTTCAGCCCCGACGGCGGCACGCTCTACGCCGCGGGCGCGTCGGAGATCGCCGTCTGGGACGTGGCGACCCGCAGCAGGCGCTCCGGGCTCGCCTCCGGGCACAGCCCGCGCAGCCTGGCGGTGAGCCCGGACGGCAGCCTGGTCGCCCAGGGCGGCCTCGGCGGCGAGGTGCTGGTCTGGGAGGCCGCCGCCGGGCGCCAGCGCCACCTGCTCCCCGGGATCGGCGGCATGGTCTCCACCGTCGCGTTCAGCCCCGACGGGCGCCTCCTGCTGGCCGGGGCCGCGGACGGCTCGGTGACCCTGTGGGACTCGGCCACCGCGGCTGTGGTCGACGTCTGGGACGGGTTCGCGTCCGGCAGCGCGGCCCTCGCGTTCAGCCCGGACGGGACGGTGGCGGCCTACAGCGGCGCCGAGGCGGGCACCGTCGAGGTGCGCCAGGTCGTCGACGGCGTGGTCCTGGCCACGATCCCGGGGTACGGCACGGCGATCGAGCACCTGCGGTTCCTCGACCAGCAGGTGCTGCTGGCGGCCACCAGCGACGGCGCGCTCCTCACCGTGGACCTGGTCACCGGCGAGCAGCAGGAGTACGTCGGCCCGCTGGCCGACGTCACCGCCGTGGCCATCAGCCAGGACCTGCGCACCGTGGCGTCCGGCGCGCACGACGGCGCCGTCGCGGTCTGGGACGCCGGCCGCACCGGCGCCGCGCCGGTCGGCGCGGTCCTCGGTGAGCTGCTGGCGATGGCGGTGCACCCGAGCGGCGACGTGGTCGCCGCCGCCGACGCCGCCGGCACCACGGTGCTGCGCGATGTGCGCCCGGGTGCCGGGGTCGCGCAGCCCGACCAGGTCCTGACCGGCGACGGCCAGGCCAACGGGGTGGCGTTCGCCCGCGACGGGTCCGCGCTCGCGGTCGTGCACGGCTCGGGCACGACGCTGCTGTGGCGGCTCGGCGCGGGCAACCCCCAGCAGCAGGCGGCCCTGCGGGCGGACGCGGGCGCCGTGGCCGCCGCGTTCTCCCCGGACGGGGCGGTGCTCGCCGTCGGGCTGTTCGACGGCCGCGTCGAGCTGTGGGACACCGCCTCCGCGACCCGCGTCGGCACCCTGCAGGACCAGGCGCTGCCCGGGGGCATGGCCATCGCGTTCAGCCCCGACGGGCGCACCCTCGCCGCGGCGTCGGTCGACGGGGTGGGGCTGTGGGACGTCGCCGCCCGGACCCGCATCCGGACCCTGGACGGCTCCAGCCGGCTGGGCACGACCGGCCTCGCGTTCAGCCCGGACGGCACCCGGCTCGCCCAGGCGGGCATGGACGGGCGGGTCGTGCTGTGGACGCTGCGCGACGACGGCGAGGACGGGCTCGCGGTCCTGCCCGGGCACCGCGAGCGGGTCACCGCGGTGGCGTTCAGCCCCGACGGGCGCACCCTGGCCTCCGGTGACACGGCCGGGCTCGTCGTGCTGTCCGACACCGGGACGCTGGCCCAGCGGGCCGTCCTCAGCGGTGCCCTCATCACCGGGGTCGGGTTCCGCGCGAACGGGACCGGTCTCGTCGCGACCACCTACGGCGGCGAGGTCCTGCGGTGGGACCTGGACGCGGCCGCGCTGCGCGAGCGCCTGTGCGGGATCGTCGGCCGCGACCTCGACCCCGCCGAGTGGGCGCGGTACCTGCCCGACCGCCCGCAGCAGCCGGTCTGCCCGCGCTGAGCCGGCGGCGGCTCCCGCCTCACCGCGTGGCGAGCAGGTCGGCGGGGTCGGTGAAGGGCAGGTCGTGGGCCTCGGCGACCGGCTGCGTGACCAGCTTCCCGCCGAACGTGCTCAGGCCCAGGCGCAGGGCGGTCTCGGCCTCGGCGGCGCCGCGGACGCCGTGGCGCGCGACGCGGACGAGGTAGGGGAGCGTGGCCGCGGTGAGGGCCAGCGTCGAGGTGCGCGCGACCGCCCCCGGGATGTTGGCCACGCAGTAGTGGATGACCCCCTCCTCGACGTAGACGGGGTCGGAGTGGGTGGTCGGGCGGCTGGTCTCGAAGCACCCGCCCTGGTCGATGGCGATGTCGACGACCACGCTGCCCGCCCGCATCGCCGCCACCATCTCCCGGCTGACCAGCTTGGGCGCCTTGGCCCCGGGCACCAGGACCGCGCCGATCACGACGTCGGCCTCGGCGACGTAGGCCGCGGTGCGGGCCCGGTTGGGGGTGACCAGGTCCAGGCGCCCGCCGAAGATGTCGGACAGGTAGGCCAGCCGGCTGGGGTTGGTGTCCAGGACCCGGACGATGGCCCGCATCCCCAGCGCGATCTTGGCCGCTTCGGTGCCGGACACCCCGCCGCCGATGATCAGGACCTTCGCCGCGGGGGTGCCGGGGACCCCGCCGAGCAGGATGCCCGCGCCGCCGGCCGGGCTCTCCAGGTGGTGCGCGGCGGCCTGCACGGCCATCCGGCCGGCGACCTCGCTCATCGGGGTCAGCAGCGGGAGCTTGCCGTCGGCGGTCTGCACGGTCTCGTAGGCGATGGCGTCGATCCGCCGTTCCAGCAGGAACTCGGTGAGCCCGCGGTCCGCGGCCAGGTGCAGGTAGGTGAACAGCTGCTGGCCCTCGCGGAAGCGGTGGTACTCCGCAGGCACCGGCTCCTTGACCTTGACGATGAGGTCCGCGGCGGCGAACACCTCGTCCGCGCTCCCCACCACGTCCGCGCCCGCGGCGGCGAACTCCCCGTCGCTGAACCGCGACCCGGTGCCTGCACCGGACTGCACGACCACCCGGTGGTCGGCGTGTACCAGCTCGACGACGCCGTCGGGGGTGAGCGCCACCCGGTTCTCGTTGTCCTTGATCTCGCTGGGAACTCCGACGACGAGTCCGCTCACGGCGTGTCTCCTTCCGGTTCGGGGAGCCGGGGCCTCACATGCGCGCTGTCGTGTAGCCGAGGACGGCCGCCAGGCCCAGCGAGCTGCGCGGGGCGTACGGGGTGCGCCACAGTCCACCATGCACGGCGCCGTCGGCCTCGTCGCGCCACGGGTGCGGGTGGGTGACGGGGGTCGTGCTCAGGTCGTGCACGAGCAGCGCGGCCATGAGCGCGTTCGCGGTGGTCGGCTCGAAGATCTCGACGGCGAACCGGTGGGCGCCGGCGAAGGCCGCGGCGAGCGCCTTGTTCTTGACCACCGAGCTGGTGCGGCTGGACGGCGCGACGTGGAACGAGACGGTCGCGCCCGCGTCGCGCGCCACGGCGGCCCGCCAGCGCTGGATCCGCTTGGCCAGGGCGTAGTTCGGCCCCTGGGCCGGCACGAGCGCGTCGCAGACCCCGGGGTCGGCGCCGGGCTGGTACGCCCGGTGCAGCAGCCGGCCCCGGCTCGCCCAGCGCAGCGGCCTGCCCAGGAGCTTCGCGGTGCGGGAGCGCCGCGCGTACGCCCGCACCGAGTGCTCGACCGCCTCGCCCGGGACGGCGAACACGTCCGTCGGGGTGGCCAGGAACGCCAGGGCCAGGTCGGGGCGGGCGGCCTGCAGCCGCTGGGCGAGCACGTCCGCGGCGAGCGAGATGCGCGTGTGCACCCCGCCGTCGGCGTAGAGGTAGTTGCCCAGGACCAGCCGCTCGGGCCGGGTCAGCAGCCACTCGGCCACGGCGGGCACCTCGGCGAGCAGGTCGACGCCCGCGCTGTGCGGGAGCCCGCGCCCGGTGTCCGGCTCGCGGACCGGCACGAGCAGCCTGCCCGCGCCGTCGCGGGCCAGCCGCGCGATCCGCTCCCAGACCGCGGGCCGCGGCAGGTCGACGGCGGCGGCGGTCGCCCCCCAGCGCAGCAGCGCGGGCAGCGGCCCCATCTCCGCGCCCGCCCCGAGCACGGCGACGGTCCGGCCGGGCAGCGCCAGCCAGCCCGGGTTGTCGATGACGACCCCGACCGCGTCGCGGGCCGAGGGCTCCATGACCCCGGCCGCCACCCACCCGTCGAGCTGGGCGCGCAGGGCGTCGCCCGCGAGCTCGCGGCCCCGGTAGGGGATCGCCAACCGTTCGGCGGGCGGGCGGGTACCGCGCAGCTCGACGGTGCCCAGCTCCCGGTCCGGGCTGTCGGTCAGCAGCGTCCGCACCGGGGCGTCGGTGCCGTCGCGGACCACCGCCATCCGGTCGGCGATCGAGTCCAGCCCCGCCGCGGCCATGGCCAGCCAGTCCCGCGGTTCCCCGAGCCCGGCCTCCACCTGCCGGCGGAAGTGCACGAGGTAGCGGCCCCGCCAGGCCGTCTCCTGCTCGGCGGCCCGTGCCCCGGCCGGATCGACCGGGCGCAGGGCGTCGGCGATCACGCCCCGGCCGACGGCCGTGCTGCTGCGCCGGCCCGAGGCGTCGGCGGGGAAGGCGATCCCGTGCGGCTCGCTGCTCATCGGTCTCCTCGTCGTCCGGCGGGCACCGGAGTTCCGCGCCCATGATCTGCCGGATCGGCGGTTCGCACCACGCAAGGCGCACGGGCTTCGGGACCGGACCGGTCGCCGACGACGGGCGTCAGCGCCGTGGGCCGTCCGCGCCCGGCGAGCGGCGGTGCCGCCAGGAGCCCCGTCGTCCGAGGTCGTCGCCGAGCCCGGCCGGTCGCGGGGTGCTCCGCGCGCCGTCGGGGCGGACGACCGCGACCGCGCCGCGACTGTGCTGCAGGACGGCGCGGCTGACCGGGCCGAGCGTCGCCCGCACGCGTTCCCGGCCGCTCGACCCGACCACGACCAGGGCCGCGCCCCGGGAGGCGGCGAGCAGCGCGCGGGCGGGGTCCCCGCGGACGAGCAGGGTGTGCACCGCGACGTCGGGGAACTCGGCCGTCCAGCGCTCCAGCGCGCGGTCGACGGCCTTGCGCGCCATCGCCGCGGCGACGGTCGAGCAGCCGGCGACGGCTTCGAGGTCGGCGGGCGGGTCCGCGGCCCAGGCGTGCACGGCCACGAGCGGGACGCCGCGCTGCCGGGCGGCCCGGAAGGCCACCCCGACCGCGGGGGCGCACGAGGTCGTCGCGTCGATCCCGACGACGACCCGCGCCGGCGCGGGGCTCGGGTCGTCGTCGCGCCGCGCCGGGTGGACGACGACGACCGGGCAGGAGGCCCCCGCGCTCACGCGCGCGGACACCGACATGCCCAGCAGCCCGCGCAGGCCGGACCGGCCGCGGGTGCCCAGGACGAGCAGCTGCGCACCCGCGGACTCGGCGAGCAGGACCCCGGCCGGGGTGCCGTGGCGGGGCACCATCGACACCACGGTCTCCGAGGTGACCGCCCGGGCGCGGCTCGCGGCCTCCGCCAGCACGGCGCGGGCCGCGTCGCGGGCCTCCAGGGGGCCGTCGAACGCGGTCGCGACGCCGTACAGGTCGCCGGGCGGGGGCGGGTGGAAGGCGTGCACGAGGCGGAGGGGGCACCCGCGCGCGGCGGCCTCGGCGGCGGCCCAGTCCACGGCCGTCGCGGCCGAGCCGGCGCCGTCGACGCCGACGACGACCGGGGCGCGACCGTCCGACGGGCCGTCGTCGAGCCGCTCGTGGTCGCTGAGCACGACGCACCTCCGGGTGACGAGGTCTGCCGTCCGGGCGGACGACCGGAGGATTAGTATCGTACAGCGATACATCGTCCAGCGATACAGTTCCCGGGTGACCGAGCCGGACGACGTCGACGGAGCGCCCGGGGCCCTGACGAAGCCCGACTTCGAGGCGCTGGCCCGGTTCCGCTTCGGGATCCGCCGCTACCTGCGCTTCAGCGAGGAGACGGTGCGCAGCCACGGCGTCACACCGCAGCACTACCAGCTGCTGCTGGCGCTCAAGGGCTTCCCCGGGCGGGAGTGGGCCTCGGTGCGGGAGCTGGCCGACCGGCTCCAGCTGCGCCACCACAGCGTGGTCGAACTGGTCAACCGGGCCCAGGACCAGGGGCTCGTCGAGCGCGCCCCGCACCCGGACGACGCGCGCGCGGTTCGCGTGCAGCTCACCGCGGACGGGGAGCGGATCCTGGGCCGGCTCAGCGCGCTGCACCGCGACGAGCTCCGCCGGATGGGCGACGTCCTCGCCCTGCCGATCTGGCACGACGGCGCCGGGCCCGGCTGAGCGGTTCACCGCGGCGGCGGACCGTCCGGTCGAGGATGCCCGGCGTCCTTCCGGTCCTCGCTCATCGGAGCAGTGGTGGTTCCCACGGGCGAGCCCCGGCCTGCGCCAGCGCGGGTCCGGCGCTCAGTCGGGGATCCGGGCGTCGACGAACTCGGCCGCCTCGATGAGGGCCCAGCCCAGCGACCGGGCCTGCTCGGGGGTGAGCAGGGCCTTCGGCCAGGTGGTGGTCAGCAGCACGCCGGTGCTGGTGTCGGCCACCGCGACGTCGCGATCGATGTGGTGGACAGCGGGCTGGGGGAAGGGCCGCCGGACGGTCATGGGCGGGAACGCTGCTCCCGGTAGGTTGTCTGGTCAAGTACCGGATGGCGTGCGTTCGCTCTCTCTTCGTTCGCGGTGGGTGGCGGCGGGGTCACGCGGTGGTCGGGTCGGTTCTCGCTGCCGCGCCGCTTCCGTTCCTCGGCGATCAGCACCGAGCAGCCCGGATCACCGGACGACGGCGATACGACTCGCCCAGGTTCAGCGGTCGGACGTGGAATCGTCGGCGACGCGGCAGGCGTGGCGCGACGGGCGTCTCGACGCGACCACGGTTCGTGCGGTCCTCGACGCCACCGCCAACCTGCCCGCCGAGACCGCGACCGCCGTGCGGGATCGGGTGCTGCGCAGGCGCCGGGGCGGACCGCCGGGAAATCGCGGGCGGCACCGGCCCGGGGCGGGGTGGTCGGTGCGCCAGCAGACCGCGTCGACGACGGGCCCGGCCCGGCCACCCACATCCCGATGACCAGTCCGCAGCCGCAGGCGCCGGCACCACCGACCACCGGCACCGAGCCGCCGTTCTGAGAACGATCAGGCGCTGGTCCGATCAGGGCGCGGTGTTGATCGCGGCGGGTCGAGGCGGTAGACGTCGGACGAGGCCGCGTGGCCGACGACGACGAGGTGGTCGAGGCGTGGCAGTTCTCTCCGGGGTCCGGGTGCTCGATCTGGGGCGGTTCATCGCGGGTCCCTACTGCGCCGCGCTGCTCGCCGACCTGGGGGCCGACGTCATCCGGGTCGAGCGGGTCGGCGGTGGTGAGGACCGGTGGATGGCTCCGGTCACCGATGACGGTGTGGGGGCGACGTACCTGCAGTGCAACCGGGGCAAGCGGTGCCTGACCCTCGACGTGGTCGCGCCGCGGGGGCGGGCGGTCGTCGAGCGGTTGGTGGCGCAGGCGGACGTGGTGGTGGCGAACCTGCCGCCGGAGACGCTGGCGACGATGGGCCTGGACTACGCCACGCTCGCGGCGATCAAGCCCGACATCATCCTGACGACCGTGAACGCCTTCGGGTCCGGCGGGGACTGGAGCCGCCGGGTCGGCTTCGACGGGCTCGCCCAGGCGGCGTCGGGCAACGTGCACCTCACGGGTCCCGAGGGGCAGCCGTCGCGCTCGTGGGTGCCCTACGTCGACTTCTCGACCGCCGCGCTGGCCGCGCTGTCGACGCTGGCGGCGCTGATGCACCGCGAGCGGACGGGGCAGGGCCAGCTGATCGAGGCTGCGCTGCTGCGCACGGCGCTGACGTGGAACAGCAGCACGCTCATCGAGCAGGCGATGCTCGGCATCGACCGCACCGCCTCGCACAACCGGGGCCAGACGGCGGGCCCGGTGGACGTGCACCGCAGCCGCGACGGGTGGGTGATGTGCTTCGTCGTCGGCCGCGCCCAGTTCGCCCGCTGGGCGGCGATGATCGGGCGGCCCGACCTCGTCGACGACGAGCGCTTCACCGACGACCTCGCCCGCGGCGCGAACGGCGCGGCGCTGTCGGCCTACATGGGGGCGTGGTGCGCCGACCGCACCACCGAGCAGTGCCTGGCCGAGATGGACCGGCACAAGGTGCCCGGCGGGCCGGTCCTGTCCGCGCAGGAGGTCCTCGACCTGCCCCACGTCGAGCAGATCGGGGTGTTCGAGCCCGTCGAGTACCCGACCGCGGCGAAGCCCGTGCCGCTGGCCCGGTTCCCCACGGTCCTCTCGGCGTCGCCGGGGGTGATCCGGTCGCGGGCCCCTGAGCTGGGCGAGCACACCGACGAGGTCCTCGCGGAGCTGGGCTACACCGCGGACGAGGTCGCCGCCCTGCGGGCCGCCGGGGTCGTGTAGCGCGCGGCCCGACCCGTTCCCGCTCAGCGGGAGAGAGCGGTCGCCGCCTGTGCCGGCGCGTTCCCGCCCGGTTACGTGGGCGGCAGCCGACGTGGGAGACCGGATGAAGCCGTTCGTCATCAACCGGCACGGCAGGCTGGTGTTCCCGGCCACGGTGCTGGGTGCGCTGGACTTCTCGGTGCTGGACACCCTCGACCAGTTGGCCGCCGTGATCGGGCGGGACTTCGAGTCGAAGGCGCCGACCGGGGCCGACATCCTGTCCCGGGTCGAGTCGGGGGCGTACCCGCACCGCTTCGCGCTGCTGCGCGACCTGGGGCAGAACCTGTACTGGGTCAACCGGTACGCGCTGCCGATGTTCGACAAGCGGCCGACCCGGTGGCGGGACGTGCCGCGCCACCGCTCCGACGTCTTCCTGCCGCTGCTCACGCCGTGGGAGGACGGCGACCGGAAGGTCGCGGCGGTCGAGCGCGGCTACGCCGACCTGCCCGCCACCTGGGACGCCGAGAGCGAGGACCGCATCTTCGCGCTGCTCTTCGACGTCTTCGGGCACAAGCGCCACCACGCCACCGAGCTGCCGCCGATCCCGCCGACGGTGGGCGAGATGCTGGACCGCCCCGATGCGCTGACCCTCGTGCTGCCCCGCCACGACCCGGACTACCGCGTCTTCTCCCTCCCCGAGATCCTCGACGCCGACGACGGCGTGCCCGAGCTGGAGGCGCTGCAGCGCTGGTCGATGGTGCTGCACAACCAGCACCCGTGGGAGCGCGCGGAGGCGGCCCTGCGCCCGGTCGGGGAGATCGGCGACGACGACTTCGTGATCGCCTACCACCCGCGCGGACGGGAGGTGGCCGCGTTCATCGACCGCGTCCGCGACGCCGCCGACGACCCGGTGGTGCCGGCGCCGCGGCCGGTGGCCGAGGCCCGCCCGCCGGTGCGGCCCTACCCGCCGATGCGCGTGCGCGAGGTGTTCGACGTGACGGCGCGGCTGGAGGCGCTCTCGGTGGTGCGCGGCGAGCTGGTCTGCACCAACGACGACGTCATCCGCAACTCCAGCTTCTCCTGGTCGCCGATGACCGCCGCGGAGATCGCCGCGAAGACGGGCATCGAGCAGCGCCGCTACACCGCCCGCCCGATCGAGCAGCTCGCCCTCGACGCGGCGCGGGCGGCGCTCGGGCACAGCGGCCGGACCGCCGAGGAGATCGGCGCGGTGATCGTCGCGACCTGCACGAGCGACCGGCTGATCCCGTCGATCGCGTGCTGGCTCTCCGGGGAGCTGGGCATGCTGCAGACGCACGCGTCGGTCGACCTGGTGGCGGCGTGCGCCGGGCTGCCCTACGGGCTGTCCGAGGCGGTGCGGCTGCTGCAGGAGGTGCGCCGACCGGTGCTGCTGGTCTGCGTGGAGAAGTTCTCCGACAAGATCGGCAGCGTCCGCACCTCCCGGATGATCTTCGGGGACGGCGCCGCCGGGCTCGTCGTCGGACCGGCCGAGGCGGGCGAGCCGGGCGACGTGCACGTGCTGCAGACCTACGCGAGCGGGCCCGGCAGCGAGGTCAACTCGATCGTCTGGCCGAACCCGGAGTTCGACAACGACATCACCGTCTACGGGCCGGAGGTGAAGTCGCTGGTCCGCCGCTACCTGGACCAGATGATCGCCGAGCTGACCGAGCAGCGCGATCCCGACGAGCCCGGCCGGTCGCTGCTGGAGGGCGTCGAGCTGATCGTCCCGCACCAGGCCAACAAGACGATGATCGTCGACCTGGCCCGGCAGGCCGGGCTGGCCGAGGAGCAGCTCTACTTCGACATCGCCGAGATGGGCAACGTCTCGGCCGCGAGCATCCCGATCGCGCTGTACGACGCCGTCCGGGACGGGGTGATCGGCCGGCCGACCCGGGTCTTCGCGCCCGGCTTCGGCGCCGGCGCCGTCGGCGGCTACGCCGTGCTCACCATCGACCCCGCGGTCGTCGCGCCCGAGCGCACCGCCGGCGCCGAGGGACCGACGGCCTCGCGCGTGCCCATGGCCACGACCAGCGACGACGTCCGCACGGCCTTCGGCGAGTGACCGGCAGCAACTCCAGGAGAGGAGCCAGATGACCGAGCAGAAGGTGGCCGTCGTGACCGGCGGTGCCCGCGGGATCGGCGCCGCCATCACCACCGCGCTGGCGCGGTCGGGCGTGCACGTCGCGGCGGGCTACAGCAGCAACCGCGGGGCCGCCGAGGAGCTGGCCGGCAAGCTGGCCGCGGAGGGCGGCTCGGTGTCGGTGCACCAGGGCAACGTCGGGGTGCCCGAGGACTGCGAGCGGGTGGTCGGCGAGGTGCTCGCCCAGCGCGGCCGGATCGACCACCTGGTCAACAACGCCGGCGTCACGGTGGACAAGACCATGCGCCGGATGAGCGTCGACGACTGGCACGCGGTGCTGCGGATCAACCTCTCCGGCGCGTTCTACATGACCAAGGCGGTGCTGGAGCACATGCTCGAGCGCGGCTCCGGGCGGATCGTGAACATCAGCTCGGTCATCGGCCAGACCGGCAACATCGGGCAGGTCAACTACGCCGCGTCCAAGTCCGGGCTGTTCGGCCTGACCCAGAGCCTGGCCCGCGAGGTGGCCCGCAAGGGCATCACGGTCAACTGCGTGGCCCCGGGCTACATCGAGACCGAGATGGTCGCCGCGGTGCCGCAGCAGGTGCTGGAGAAGATCGTCGCCGGGATCCCGGTGGGACGCCTCGGGCAGGCCGGTGAGATCGCCAGGGCCGTGCAGTTCCTGGTCGACGACGACGCCGGCTACATCACCGGCTCGGTCGTCTCGGTCAACGGCGGGATGGACATGTAGTCAGGCCGCCGGGGCGACCAGCGCGACCCGGACCGCCTTCGTGGTGGCGTTGCGGGTGACGTGCCAGTGGGTGGCGAGCCGGTCGACGAGCAGCATGCCGAGCCCGCGGTGCGGGCCGAACCGCGACGATCCCACGGTGACCGGGGAGTCCGGGCTGCCGTCCACGACGGTGATGCGCAGGTTCTCGGCCCGGTCGAGGCGGATCTGCGTCGTGCGGGGCGCCGCCGCGTGGTCGATGGCGTTGGTGACCAGCTCCGTGCAGACGAGCTCCGCGTCGGCGACGTGGTCGGGATCCGCCCCGGCCAGCATCGTGCGCAGGATCTTGCGCAGCACCGGCAGGCAGGCGGGACTGTCGAAGGTCAGGGTGAACGATCGCGCCGGACGCCGGGTGCTGGACACGATGTGGGGGTACCCGGCATATCGCCCATCACCCGCGAATGAGCCCGCCGGTCCGGCCTCAGCCGGGGATGGTCCACCCCCGCGGCTCGAGCACCGCCGCCACCACCACGTCGTCGCGGTAGTGGCCGATCGAGCGGTCGAACGTGCCGCCGCAGGTCACCAGCCGCAGCTCCGGGGCGGGGGTGGGCGCGTAGACGGCGGCAGTCGGGAAGGCGGCCTCGGCGGTCTGCACCGTGCTGCGCACCACGAACGCGGCCGTCGTGCCGTCGGACCGGTCCACCTCGATCCGGGCGCCCTCCGGCAGCTCGCGCAGCCGGTAGAACACGGCCGGACCCGACCGGGAGTCGACGTGGCAGGCGAGCACGGCGGGCCCGACCGCACCCGGTACCGGGCCCCCGGCGAACCAGCCCGTGCTCTCGGTGTCCTCCGGCGGCTGGAGAGCGCCGCCCGCGTCGAGGCCGATGGGGGTGACCGCGCTGTCCACGCCGATCGCGGGGATGCGGACCCGCACCGGGGTGAGCGGGCAGGAGCAGGGGCAGCAGCCTGCTCATCGACCCCGCCGCGCCACCCGCCGGCGGGCGGTCAGCAGGCCCAGCACCCCGGCCAGGGCCAGCAGCGGTGCCACGACCAGTGCCGCTGCCGGCCCGCCCGGGGCGGCGCCGCCCCGGCCGGTCTCGATGCCCCCGACCGGTACGGCGCCGGTGCCGGTCGCGTCGGTGGCGACCTGGACGTCGAGCCCGCCGTCGCGCTGCACCACGACGATGCTGTAGACGCCGCCCTCGTCGAGCTCCACCGGCGCGGTGGCCCCCGCGCCGATCGTCGGCCTGATCGCGAACGTGCCCGCGCCCGCGGGGACCGTGACGTAGTCGGTCGCCGTCCCGAAGGCGACGCGGGCGAAGGCGGGCGCGCCGTTCCAGCCGACCGCCACCTCGCCCGCCTGCTCGGCGCCCTGCACGAGCCGGACGCGGGCCTGGCCGGCGCCGGGGATGCTGAGGTGATCGGGTGGCCGCCACGCCCGCCGGACCGGCCGCGTCACAGGTCGCGGCGCTGGAACACCACCCCCGCGAGCCCGAGCACGAGGACCACCCAGAGCGCGGCCCAGCCCAGGTAGACCGGCGTGAGCGGGGACGCGCTCACGAACGGCGACTGGCCCACCTCCGGGCCGAGCTGGGCCAGCAGGGTCGGGTCCTGGAACGCGTTCATCGCGCCCCGCCACAGGCCGTCGGTCGGCAGCAGCATCCGGGAGACGGTGCCGACCTGGGCCAGGCTCGCGTTGTCCAGGGCGGCGCCGACCGAGCCGACCACGCCGGCGACCCAGGTGGCGCCGAACAGGCCGACGGCCACCACGCCCGAGGCCATCGGCGAGACCACGGTGGACAGCAGCACGCCCAGCGTGAGCAGCACCGTGGCCTGCGCGGCGAGCAGCGCGAGACCGGTCGCCGGGCCCGGCGGCCAGTAGCCCACGGTGACCAGCACGACGAGGAGCTGCGCGAGTCCGGCCACGGCCACGAAGCCGCTGCCGAACGCCACCAACCCCAGCCACTTGCCCAGCAGCACCGCCGAGCGGCGGATCGGCCGGGCCAGCACCGCCAACGCGATCCCGGACTCGGTCTCGCCGGCCAGGGTGGGCCCGGCCAGGAAGGCCGTGCCGAGCGCGGCGATCAGGCTCAGCCCGAACATCACCAGGTTGAGCACCGTGGACGCGGCCAGCCGGGCCTCGCCGCTGGTGAGCCCGCCGAACTCGGAGCCGATCCGGGAGAACCCCCAGGCGCTGAGCGCGAGCAGCACGACGGTGAGCGCGGCGAGCGAGAGCAGCACCCGGCGGCGCGCGGCTTCGCGCAGGGTGAGGGCGGCGATGGTGCCCGCCGTGCGGGCCGCCCCCGCACCGGTCGGGGTCGCCGTCACCGCTGCTCACCCCCGTTCCCCGCGCGCAGGATGTCCAGCAACCGCTCCTCCAGGGTGATCCGCCCCGGTTCGACCGCGTGCACGCGCACCCCGAGACCGACCAGGTCGGCGACGAGGTCCGGCACGGCGGTGCTCCCGGCGTCGCCGGCGTCGTCGGACAGCTCGACGGTGAAGGCGTCGCCGCTGCGGGTGAGCCGCCCGGCGGCGGCCAGCCGCCGCTCCGCCGCCGCGGCCACCCCGCCCAGGCGCAGCCGCAGCTCGCGCCGCCCGAGCAGCTCGGCCAGGGTGCCCGAGGCGGCCACCCGGCCCCGGTCCAGGACGACGACCCGGTCGCAGACCCGCTCCACCTCCCCGATGAGGTGCGAGTTGAGCAGCACCGCGACCCGCCGCTGCTTGAGCGAGAGCAGCAGGTCGCGGACGTCGGCGCGGCCCAGCGGGTCCAGCGCGCTCGTCGGCTCGTCGAGCACGACGAGCTCCGGGCGGGCCACCAGGGCCACGGCCAGCCCGAGGCGCTGCTGCATGCCCTTGGAGAACCCGCCCACCCGGTCGCCCGCGCGGTCGGCCAGGCCGACCAGCGCGAGGCTCCCGCGCCGGTCGGCGTCCGTCACCGCGACCCCCGAGAGCCGGACGTGCAGGTCCAGCACCTCGGCCGCGGTGAGCCACGGCTGGTACCGGAACAGCTCGGGCAGGTAGCCGACGCGGGCCCGGGCGCGCGGGTCCCGCGCGGCCCGCCCGAGCAGCAGCACCTCCCCGGCGCTGGGCCGGACCAGCCCGAGCAGCATCTTGATGACGCTGGTCTTGCCCGCCCCGTTCGGCCCGAGCAGCCCGACGACCTCGCCGCGGGCGACGCTGAGGGACACCCCGTCGACGGCGGTCCGCCGCCCGTACCGCTTGCGCAGGCCCGAGCACCACACCGCGGGCGAGGGCGGCAGCTCGGCCAGCAACCGCGCGGCCGGAGCCGCGTCCGTGCCGGTGCCGGTGCCGGTGCCGGTGGCCACTAGCGCAGCCCCCGGGCGACCGCGAGCACCTCGTCGGCGCTCAGCGACCCGGCCACCGCGGTGACCAGGCCGCCGTCCAGCCAGACCACCGCGGCCATCGTCGCGTCCCGCGAGGTCAGCACCGTGGCCGGCGTGCCGTTGACGTCGGCGCTGGAACTGGTCATCCGCTCGCTGAGCACCCGCAGCGGCAGCGTCGTCCCGTCGGCGGACACGCTGCGCAGCTGCTCGGCGAGGTCGGCGGGCAGCCCGGGCAGGGTCAGCACGTAGTCGCGGGCGGTCTCGAACGGCGTGCCGGACGAGTCGACGGTCGGCGCGGCCGTGCGGGCCACCACCAGGGCGGGCACACCGCCGGTCGAGGACCAGACCGCGGCCACCCGCGGCCCGTTGGTCAGCCGGAACCGGCTGCCGTCGAGCCCCGGTGGCGGTGGGGGCAGCGTCCCCCCGGCCTCCGCGGCGGCCGCGGCCGCCTCCGCGGCCGAGAACGTGAAGAACGTCGTCACCCGGTCGCGGACCTGGTAGGTGGGTTCCCCGGTCACGCCGCGGGGCAGCTCGCCCACCCGCGGCACGGCGATGCCGGTGGCCCGCTCGGCCGCGGCGGCGTCGGCGACGTCGCGGACGTCGGTGTTCCCCTCCCGGTCGACCCGGCCGTAGGCGGTCAGCTCGGGCAGCGCGAGCAGGTCGTCGCGGGTGACGGTGATCGGGGCGACCCGCTCGGGCCGGAAGATCTGCAGCCAGTCCGCGGCGGCCGCGGCGCCCGCCCCGGTCAGCAGGGCGACGACCCCGACGGCGGCGATCGCGGGACTGCGCAGCAGCGACCGCCACCGGCGGCGGGTGGGCGCGCCCACCCCGGGCGCGTCGTCGGCGGCGAGGGAGCGCGAGAGGCGTCGCCACCCCGCCTCGACGTCCACGGCCACCTCGACGTCCAGCGCCGCGGCGGCCGCCGCGGCCTCCCGCTGGGCGGTGACCAGCTCGGACAGGCACACCGGGCAGTCGGCGACGTGCTCGCGGTCGGTGTCGGCGACGCCGGCGGGCTCGTCAACGAGCCGGCGCAGCGTGCCGTCAGTCGGATGACGCATGGCGGTTCAGCTCCTCGCGCAGGGCGGATTCGGCGCGTCGCACGGTGGTGCCGACGCTGCCGGGGGACAGGTCGAGAGCGGCGGCGACCTCGGCGTAGCTGAGGCCGCTGTGGCGCAGGACGAGGGCGACGGCCTGCCGGCGCGGCAGCCGGGCCAGCGCCGCGCGCACGCGGCGGCGCTCGTCGAGGGTCACGACGGTGTCGGCGACGTCGGGGGAGACGGGGCGGCTCGCGCCCGCCGCCTCCTCGCGGGAGGCGCGACGGCGGCCGGACCGCAGGTGGTTCAGGGCGGTGTGCGCGGCGGCGACGCACAGCCAGCCCACCGCCTCGCCCGCGGGCACCGCGGAGCGCCCGAAGGCCAGGAACACCTCCTGGGCCACGTCCTCGGCCTCGTCCCGGGACCCCAGCACCCGGGCCGCGACCGCGACCACCCGGGGGTAGGCGGTCCGGAAGACCTGCTCCAGGTCGTCGCGGACCGCGTCCGGACCGGGTGGAGTCGACACGGCCACCCCACCCTCCCGCTCGGCTCTTCCGGCTGTCCCGCCGCGGCGGGCGCGGGACCCGACCGCGCCCGGCACGCGCCCCATGAGGTCGACATCTTCCACATCCATCGAGCACCGCCGCCGCCCCGTTTGTGACACGGGCCCGTCGGGGCGCGCCACGCTCACCGGATCGGGGGGTGGCCTGCCCCGCCGACCGGCTCCGGGAGGATGACCGCATGAGCGAGCCCGTCGTGTGCCCGTGCGGATCGGGCGAGCGGTACGGGGCGTGCTGCGGTCCCGCCCACGCCGGGACCCCGGCGCCGACCGCGGAGGCGCTGATGCGCTCGCGCTACTCGGCGTTCGCGCTCGGTCTCGGGTCGTACCTGTTGGCGAGCTGGCACCCGTCGACCCGGCCCGCGGACCTCGACCTGGACGACGCCGTGACCTGGCGGCGCCTGCAGATCGTCGACACGGTCGCCGGTGGGGCCGACGACGCCGAGGGCGAGGTCGAGTTCCGGGCGGCGTTCCGCACGCCCACCGGCGCGGGGCTGCTGCACGAGCGCAGCCGGTTCGTCCGCGAGGACGGCCGCTGGCGCTACCTCACCGGCGACGTCCTGGGTGGCTGAGCAGTGGTGATCGGTCCGGCCTGAGCGTCGGCGGCGTCCTCAACCGCCGTCGGGGAACCCGGTCGTGTAGCACTGCGCCGCGAGCCAGGGCAGCAGCTGCTCCAGCGCCTCGACGGTCTGGCCGCGGTCGCCGCCGCCGTCGTGCATCAGCACCACCGCTCCGGGGTGGAGGTGGCGCTGCACGCCGGCCACGATCGCCCCGGCGCCGGGCCGGGTCCAGTCGCGGGAGTCGACGCTCCAGCCCAGCGGTCGCATCCCCTCGGCGCCCGCCGCCACCTGCAGGGACTCCGACCACTCGCCCCGGGGGGCCCGGAACCAGTCCACCTCGGCGCCCGACAGGTCGACGAGCTCGTCGTGGGCCAGTCCGTCCCGCGGCGCGGCCGGGTCGACGTCGTGGGTGCGGCTGTGGTCGCAGAGCCGCATGCCGGCCTCGACGATCTCGGTGAGCAGCTCCGGGTGCCGTTCTGCGTTCTCGCCGAGCACGCAGAACGTGGCGACGGCGCCGTGCCGGGCGAGCAGGTCGAGCACCTGCGGCGTCCAGCGCGGGTCGGGGCCGTCGTCGAAGGTGAGCGCGACCGTCCGGACCAGGGGCGGGGCGCCGACGACCTCGTCGAGGACCTGCGGCACCGCGACCGCCGGTGCGACGAGGTCGGGGAGCGCGAGCACCGGACCGGGGCCGGCCACCTCGGCGACCGGGTGCTCCGGCGCGGCCGCCGGCACCAGCGGCACGACCAGGCCGTAGGCCAGCAGCGCCAGCGCGCAGGCCCGGATCTCGAAGTGCGTCAGTCCGCGCATCCGCTCCTCCGAACCCGTCGGCACCGCGTCGAGGTCTACCCGATCGGGGCCGGCGGGTCGGGGCGACGCGCCGGGCGTACGGGTTCGGCCTCTCCGCCCACGGTCGCACGACCGCACGGCGGCGCGGCGCTGGTTCATCCGACCGGTACGGGTGCGGGGCCCGTGCTCAGCCGGCGCGGGTCCCGGCGGCCAGGACGATCGGGAGGGCGACGAACAGCCGGTCGTCGCGCGCCCTGGCGGCCTGCTCCTCGAGCCAGTCGCCCTCGCCGATGCCGGCGAGCACCGGCAGGCACATGGCGTCGGTCCAGACGATCGCGCGGACCTCGACGGTGACGTCGACGAACCCGTTGTCCAGCAGCAGGTTCCGGTACCGGCGGGCGACCCGCGGGTCGGGCAGCCGGTCGGCCCGGGCGTGGACCACCGCCCGGGTGCGCCCCGGATCGTCGGAGTCGATCATGAACGAGTCCCAGTCCTGGCCGACGAGCACCGCGCGACCGTTCCCGGCCAGGACCCGGCGGGCCTCGGCGACGGCCCGCTCGGGCTCGGCGAGGGCGTGCAGGACCTTGTCGGCGCGGTAGCCGCTGACCGAGCCGTCGTCGAGGGGCAGCGCGGTGGCGTCGGCGACGTGGAACTCGCCTGCGGGCCAGCGCCCGGCGGCGACCTCGACCATGGCGGGGTCCACGTCGACGCCGATGGCCCGCACGCCGCGGGCGGCCAGCTCGCCGACGGCGCGCCCACCCCCGCAGCCGACGTCGACGACGGTGTCGCCGAGCCCTTCGTAGGTGCGTTCTCGCAGGTCACGAGCTTGGGGGAGGTCATCGTGGGCATCGAGGAGGGTGAGCAGGTCGGACATGGTCGTCATCGTGCGACTTCATGTCGACCTGAAGTCAACCGGGAGCCGGCGGTCCCGCGGGCGGCGGGAGATCCAAGGCCCGCCCGGTCGCCACCGACCGGTAGGCGTGCGCGGGGAGTCCGGTCAGCGGGGGAGGGCGAAGCCGTCGTCCGGGACGTCGGGGGGCGCGCCGGCGTCCGCCACCCGCCACCGGTCGGGGCCCGGCTCGGCCGGCACCGGCTCGGCGGCCACCGGCTCGGCGGGCCGCGCCCGGAGCTCGGCCGCGGTCCGCTGCGTGGCCAACCGGTCGGCCTCGCGGCGGCGGCGCTCGGCGAGCACGGCGGACAGGTAGGGCTCGGCCGCCGTGCCGGGCGGTGCGGCGGGGGCGGTGCGGCCGGCGACCTCCGCGGCCAGGGACTCGCCCAGCGTCCCGCGCACCCGCGGGTCGAGGTCCGGGGCCCGCTGCAGGAACTGGCGGACCTGCAGGGCCAGCGGGTCGGGCAGCTGCGACAGCGACAGCGTCCGCGCCCACCCCGCCAGCGCCGGCGGCATCCGGATCTCCGCGGCCACCGACCGGGGCACCCGCTCCCGGACGACCACCGTGCCGGCCAGCGCGTCGCCGACCCGCCTGCCCCGGGCCGAGACCAGCGAGGAGATCAGCCCGATCGTCCCGCTGAAGGCGCTCAGCACCCCGAAGTCGACGACGTACCCGACGAGGCCGCGCACGAGCGCGTGCCGGAACCGGATGGGGCCGCCGTCCTCGCGGACCACCCGCAGCCCGAGTGCGGCCTTGCCGAGCGACCGGCCGCGGGTGAGGGTCTCGACGGTCACCGGGTAGACGATGAAGACCGAGACCGTGACGACCAGGCCGATGGCGGCGGCCAGCGCGGTGTCGAACTCGCCCAGCGCGCCGGACGTGGCGAAGGCCAGCAGGAGCAGCGCGAGCGCCGCGAGCATGACCGCCAGGTCGACGGCGAAGGCGAGCGCGCGGCTGGCCAGCCGGGCGACGCGCAGCTCCACCACGACCGCGTCCCCGGTGATGACCTCGCTCACCGGGGCTATTGTGCCGGTGACCGGGGGAGGCGCACAGCGGTGGACGTCGACGCCTACGCCGCCGCCCACGACGCGGAGTGGCGGCGGCTGGCCGAGCTGCTGCGCCGCCGCCGGCTGTCCGGCCCCGAGGCCGACGAGCTGGTGACGCTCTACCAGCGCACGGCCGTGCACCTGTCGACGATCAGGTCGGCCTCGCCGGACCCCGCGCTGGTCGGCAGGCTGTCCTCGCTGGTGGCGCGGGCCCGCTCGGCGGTGACCGGGGCGCCCGCCCCGGCGTGGCGCGACGCGGCCCGGTTCGTGGTGGCCGGCTTCCCCGCGGCGCTGTACCTGAGCCGGCGCTGGTGGGTCGCGACCGCGGCCCTCTCGCTGGCCGTGGCATGGCTGGTCGGGGCCTGGGTGGCGGGCAGCCCGCGGGTGCAGGCGAGCATCGCCACGCCGGCGGAGGTCCGGCAGCTGGTCGAGGTCGACTTCGCCGAGTACTACTCCGCGAGCCCGGCCGGGTCGTTCGCCGCCCAGGTCTGGACCAACAACGCCTACGTCGCGGCGCTGTGCCTGGTCGCCGGGGTGCTGCTGGTGCCGGTCGTGCTGGTGCTGGCGGTGAACGTCGTCAACATCGGGGTGACGGCCGGGCTGATGGCCGCCGCCGGCCGCCTGGACCTCTTCTTCGGGCTGATCACCCCGCACGGGCTGCTGGAGCTCACCGCGGTGTTCGTGGCCGCCGGGGCCGGGCTGAAGCTGGGCTGGACGGTCGTCGACCCGGGCGGGCTGCCCCGCCGGACCGCCGTCGCGGCGCAGGCCAGGACGACGGTCGCGATGGCGCTCGGTGTCGCGGCGGTGCTGGCCGTCTCCGGCGTCATCGAGGCGTTCGTGACGCCGTCGGGGCTGCCGACCTGGGCCCGGATCGGGATCGGCGCCCTGGCCGAGGCCCTGTTCCTGGCCTACGTCTGGACGCTCGGCCGGCGCGCCGCGCGGGCGGGCGAGACCGGCGACGTGACCACGGCCGACGCCGGCGACGTCCTGCCCAGCTCCGGTTGACCGGCGCCGCTACCGCGCGCCGGCCTCCGCGCGAGGCGGCCTCCGGTGGTGCCCGACGACGGTCACAGCAGGCCGGCGGCCTTGAGGTCCAGGTAGGTGTCGGCGACCCGGGGGGCGAGGTCGGCGGGGGCGGCGTCGACGACGACGACGCCGCGGCGGTCCAGCAGGCGCGCCGCGGCGCGGCGCTCGGCGCGGACCCGCTCGGCGGCCGCGGCCTCGTAGACCTCGGCCGAGCCGCCCCGACCGGCGGCCATCTCGGCCACCCGCGGGTCGGCCACGGCGGCGACCAGCACCCGGTGGCGCCGGGTCAGCGCGGCCAGCCCGGGCAACAGGCCCTCCTCGACCGCCGCCGCGTCCAGCCCGGTGAACAGCACGACCAGCGAGCGCCGCCGGGACCGGGCGAGCAGCGTGGACACCAGTCCCGGCACGTCGGTCTCGGTGAGCTCCGGCTCCAGCGGTGCCATCGCCCGCACCAGCGCGGGCAGCAGCTCGGCCCGGTCCGCGCCGACGACCCGGGCCCGCACCGCCCGGTCGTAGGCGAGCAGGTCGACCCGGTCGCCCGCGCGCGCGGCCAGTGCGCCCAGCAGCAGCGCGGCGTCCATCGCCACGTCGAGCCGCGGGGCGTCGCCGATCCGGCCGGCCGACGTGCGGCCGGTGTCGAGCACCAGCAGCAGGTGCCGATCGCGTTCGGGGCGCCACGTGCGCACGACCACCTCCGGGGCGCGGGCGCTGGCCCGCCAGTCGATCGAGCGCACGTCGTCGCCCGCGACGTACTCGCGCAGCGAGTCGAACTCGGTCCCCTGCCCGCGCACCATCACCGCGGCCCGCCCGTCCAGCTCGCGCAGCCGGGCGAGCCGGGCGGGCAGGTGCCGGCGCGAGGTGAACGGCGGCAGCGCGCGCACCGACCACGCCACCTCGTGCGCGCCCTGGCGGGCGGCCAGCCCGAGCGGGCCGACCGAGCGCACGGTGACCCGCGCGGGCCGCCGGTCGCCGCGCCGGGTCGGGCGCAGCACGACCGTGCACCGGCGCCGCTCCCCGGGTGGGATCGACAGGGCGTGCCGCTGCGGGTCGGCGCCCGCGCTGGGCGGCCAGGCGTCGCGCAGCACACCGCGCAGGGGACGGCGACCCGGGTTGTGCACCACCAGGTGCACCTCGGCCCGCTCGCCGAGGCGCACGGCGGTGTCCCCGGAGCGGGTCAGCCGCAGCTCGCGGACACCGGCGGCCAGCGCCAGGTCGACCAGCACCCCGGCGAGCAGCGCGCCCTGCACGACCAGCAGCCCCGACCAGCCCGGCAGCAGGAACCCGACGACGAGCACCCCGAGCGCGGCGACCAGCGCCGCGCGGCCGGTGAGGGCCATCCCTCAGCGGGGCACCGGCACGGCGGCCAGCACCCCGTCGACGACGCCGTCGGCGGTGACGCCGTCGAGCTCGGCCTCGGGCCGCAGCCGCAGCCGGTGGCGCAGCACGGCAGGGGCGAGCGCCTTGACGTCGTCGGGGGTCACGTAGTCGCGCCCGGACAGCCAGGCCCAGGCCCGGGCGGCGGCCAGCAGGGCGGTGGCGCCGCGCGGCGAGACGCCGAGCGAGGTGGCCGGCGCCGACCGGGTGCCCCGGCAGACGTCGACGATGTAGCCGAGCACGTCCGGGTGCACCGACACCGCGGCGACCGCGGCCCGGGCCGCGGCGAGGTCGTCCCGCCCGGCGACGGGCTCGATCGCGGTCAGGTCGCCCGGGTCGAAGCCGTCGGCGTGCCTGGTCAGGATGGCCACCTCGTCGTCTCGCCCGGGCAGCGGCACGGTCAGCTTCAGCTGGAACCGGTCGAGCTGGGCCTCGGGCAGCGGGTAGGTGCCCTCGTACTCGACGGGGTTCTGGGTGGCGATCACCACGAACGGCTCGGGCAGCGCCCTGGCCACCCCGTCCACCGAGACCTGCCGCTCCTGCATCGCCTCCAGCAGCGAGGCCTGGGTCTTCGGCGGGGTGCGGTTGATCTCGTCGGCGAGCAGCAGGTTGGTGAACACCGGGCCCTCCCGGAACGAGAACTCCGCGCGCCCGGCGTCGTAGACCAGCGATCCGGTGACGTCGCCGGGCATCAGGTCGGGGGTGAACTGCACCCGCTTGCTGTCCAGCGCCAGCGCCCGGGCCAGCGCCCGGACCAGCAGCGTCTTGGCGACCCCCGGCACCCCCTCGAGCAGGACGTGGCTCCGGCACAGCAGGGCCACGACCAGCCCGGTGACCGCGGCGTCCTGGCCGACGACGGCCTTGGCGACCTCGCGGCGCAGCGCCCGCAGCGCCTCGCGGGCCGCCTCCCCGCGCACCGCGGGGTCCTCCACCTGCCGGGTCACGACCGGCGCACCTCCGCCTCGTAGCGGTCCAGGGTCTCGGCGAGCGCGACCAGTCCGGCGTCGTCCACCGGCGCCGGACCGTACAGCAGGTGCGAGACCTCGGTGATCGAGTGGTCGCTGCGCCCGGCGACGGCGCGCACGACCGCGGCGGGCTCGGCGTCGTCGGGCAGCCCCAGCAGCGCCACCAGCCGAGCGCGGGCGGCGCCGCGCAGCACCTCGGCGGCGTGCCCGCGGTCGCCCGCCCGCCGGTAGAGCCGGGCCCGGCCCTCGGCGGCCTCCGCGGAGCGGACCACCACCGGCAGGGGCTCGGTCACCACCGGGCCGAGCCGGCGCGCCCGCCACGCGGCCAGCAGCGCCACGGCGATCGCGAGCTGCGCGGCGCCCCACCACCACCCCGCCGGGACGAGCTCGAGGACGGACCGGTCCGCCCCGGGCGGCGGGCCTTCGGGCACCGGCCGGAACCAGGCCAGCCGCGGGTGCTCCCCGAGCAGCGACAGCGCGAGAGCGGCGTTGCCCTCCTCGGCCAGCGCCCGGTTGAGCAGCACGTCCGCCGAGCCGAGCGCGGTGACCGTCCGCCCGTCCCGCTCGACCTGCACCAGTGGCGAACCGTGGTCGGTCGCGTAGCAGGTCGTCGCCCGTCCGGCGTCCGGTCCGGCGCGGAAGTGGTACCCACCCAGCGAGACCGCCCCGGCTCGGACGGCCGCGGGCAGCGCGCACACCGGTTCGCGCACCTCCACCGGTTCCTCGCGGGCCACGAGCTCGATCCCGGGGGCCAGCGCGGCCAGCACCTCGGCCTCCGGGGCGACCAGCACGACGTCCGCCGCGGAGGTCCGCACCGCGTCCAGCTGGGTCGGGGAGAGCCGCTCCGGGAACGGCACCAGCACGGTCGCGCCGGCGCCGGCCGGCACCTCGGCGGCCCGCCCGACCTCGTGCACGGCGACGCCCCGCTCGCCCAGCAGCACGGCCACCGCCCGGCTGCCCTCCTC
The DNA here is from genome assembly GCF_023898865.1 of Pseudonocardia humida. Lineage (GTDB taxonomy): Bacteria > Actinomycetota > Actinomycetes > Mycobacteriales > Pseudonocardiaceae > Pseudonocardia > Pseudonocardia humida. Next base: position 103,572 of record NZ_JAGSOV010000023.1, on the reverse strand, counting down.
CTCGGGCGCGGCCGGGTCCAGGTGGGAGGCCGGCGCGCGGTCGGTGAGCAGCGCGATCAGCACCGCGACGGCCAGCACGACCGCGCCGATGGCGACCGGCGCGCGGGCGGCCCGCCAGGCCGCCCCGAGGTCGCGGACCCCGGCCGTGCCGGGGGCGGTCACGCGCCCACCGCGGGCGCCGCGGGCCGGCTGCGCCGCACGGCGTCGTCGACCTCGCGCAGCCGGGCGTCGGCGTCGGGCCCGGCGGGCCGGTCGCCGTAGCAGACCTCGTCGAACAACCGGGCCGCCGCGCGCAGGTCGGCGGCGCGGTCGGGCAGGACCCGCGCCGCCTGCGCGGCGGCCTCGTCGGCGGTCCGCCCCGGGCTCGGTTCGAGCAGGTCGCGCTCCTCGAGCCCGCGCACGATGCCGCGCACCCGCTCGCGCACGGCCCCCACCCACTCGCCGCGGGCGGCGTGCGCGTCCGCGGCCCGGCGGTGGTCGTCGGCGGAGCGCTCCCCGGGCTCCAGCAGGGCAGGCCGGGCCGGGCCGGAACGACCGATCCGGCCCAGCCCGAGCCGGACCGCGACCACGGCCAGCACCACCAGCGCGCCCAGCACCAGCAACCCGCCGTACCCGCCGGGCGCGGCGGACGCCGCCGCGCTCAGCAGGTCGTCCAGCCGCTCGACCAGCCACCGCGCCACGCGCCCCGGCCATGCCGGGTCGTCGGCGGCGTAGACCGGGTCGGACAGCTCGCGGGCCGCGGCCTCGCGCGCCTCGTCCCGGCCGAGCGGTGGCGGGACGGCGCTCACGCCCGGATCATCCCGCGCTCATCCCGTGCTCATCCCGCGACCACCCGGCCATCATCCCGGGGGGTTCGGGGCACCGGGGGTACCGGGCAACGGCGCCTGCGGCGACTGCGCGGCCCGCAGCAGCTCCATGTCGAAGGCCTCCCGGCGCATCCGCTGGTCGATGTAGAGCAGCCCGCTGATCCCCGCGCTCAGCGGCGCGGTGACCGTGCCCGCGACGATCGTGCCCACCGCGGTCACCACCGAGCCGAGCACCCCGGCCGAGGTGACCGCGCCGGTCACCGGGTCGATCCCGGCCCCGAGCAGGTTGGTCACCAGGCTGAACGGCAGCGACAGCACGAACGCCACGATCGCGGCGATGATCGCCCCGAGCAGCAGGATCCCGAAGATCCGCCACCACGCCGGGCGCACCAGCCGGAAGGAGCGCCCGAAGGCGCTCATCACGGGGACGCCCTCGAGCACGTACGCGGGGGTGGCCATCGACCAGGACACCCCGAGGAAGATCGCCGCGCAGATCCCGACGAGCACGCCGACCACGGTCACCGCGACGGCGCCGGAGCCGCCGGAGACCGCGATGAGCACCCCGGGTGCGGTCGCGACGACGACCACGGCGACGAGCACCAGCGTGGTCAGCAGCGAGAGCCCCAGCAGGCCCGGCACCCGCCCGCGGGCGGCCGCCCAGGCCGCCCCCAGCGACGTCCTCCTCCCGAGCACGGCCTGCCCGAGCACCACGATGAGCAGGCCGGCGAGGATCGTGGTGGCCACGAACGTGATCACCCCGCTCACCGCGGCCCCCAGCAGGGTGGCGCCCAGTGCCGCGAACACGGCCTGTGGCGACCGCGGGTTCGCGACGGCCTGGCCGAGCTCCCCGAGCAGGTAGGTCCCGATCGGCAGCTGGACCAGCTGGACGATCGTGATGACCACGGCCGACAGCCCCAGCGTCGCCACCGGGTTGGCGCGGATGTAGGTGATCGCCCCGTCCAGGATCTCGGTGACGTTCAGCGGGCGCAGCGGCACGATCCCGGGCTTGGGCCGGACCGGCGGACCTGGCGGCATCCCCGGGGGCGGCGGCAGCGGCGGTGGCCGGTCGGTGGGCGGACGCCCCGGGTCGGGCGCGGCCCACTCGGACGGTTCAGCCATGGTCGTTCCCCCCGGTTGTGATGCGGGCCATCCTGACAGCGTCGGTGGGGGCCGCACGAGGTGCGCGTGGCGGCATCCGGTGCCGCCGGGCGGCCCGCACCGTTTCGCGCCCACCCACCGCGGGGTAGGCCGTGCGGCAACCCGTCGACCCCGGAGGTCCCATGACCGTCGTCCTGGCCCTGAAGTGCGCGGACGGGATCGTCCTCGCCGCCGACTCGCAGATCACCGACTCCGCGCGCGGGCTCAGCTACCCCGCCCAGAAGCTGCACCCGCTCGGGGGCACCGCGGCGTGGGGCGGCAGCGGGGCCCGGTCGGTGCTGGTGGACGTGAAGGAGCTGTTCGAGGCGAACCCCGGTGCGGTCCTGGGCGCGCCCAACCTGGGGCGCGCCCTGCAGCAGCAGGTGGTGCCGGTGCTGCGCCACCACTACGCGCACTTCGTGAAGGAGGTCCCGGGGGAGACCGGGCCCGGCGGCACCCCCGCCACGTACGTGCTGGTCGCCGGGTACAACGAGGACGGCGTGCCGTTCCTGGCCGACATCGACCCGCACGGCCTGGTCGGCCGCTACGAGGAGGCGGGCTTCCACGCGATCGGCAGCGGCGCGGCGATGGCCCAGCAGGCCGGCGCGCTGCTCGCGCACTTCCGGATGACCGAGCGCGACGTCGACCACGGGGTGCTGGCCGCGGTGCGCGTGCTGGACGCGCTGCGGATCACCTCGCCCAGCGTCGGCGGCCCGGTGGACGTGTACCGGATGACCGCGGACGGGGCCCGCGGCCTGGACCCCGAGGAGATCGAGCGGGTGCGCGAGCGGGTCCGGCGCTGGGAGGAGCTGGAGGAGAAGCTGCTGGACGGGCTGTTCGACGAGCCGGTCTAGCAGAGCCAGGTCGGAGGCGGGGCCGAGCACGGGTCGCGGCCGGCGCACGTGAGTGGCCGACCGCGACGTCGAGCGGACCCTGCGGTCCGGCTCGGCCCGTGCCGGTGCTCAGCCCTTGAAGGCGTCCTTGACCTTCTCGCCGGCCTGCTTCAGGTTGCCCTTGGTCTCGTCGGCCTGGCCCTCGGCCTGGAGCTGGTCGTCGTCGGTGGCCTCGCCCACGGTCTGCTTGGCCTTGCCCTTGAGCTCGTCGGTCTTGTTCTCGATCTTGTCGTCGGTTGCCATGGACGAGGGCTACCCGGCGGCGCGCGTGCCGAATCCCCACCGACCCCTCGCGCCCGGACGGGTGCGCGGGGAATGGTGGGGCGGTGCCCACCGACGTGCCGCCCCCCGATCCCGACGTCCTGACCCTCTACGCCACCGCGACGCCCGACAAGCCCGCGGTGATCGACCCCGGGGAGTCGCCCGGGACCCCCGCGTCGTCGCTCACGTTCGCCGAACTGGAGGCCAGGGCCAACCGGCTGGCCAACGGGCTGCTCGGCCTCGGGCTCGGCACCGGCGACCGGGTCGTCTGGTGCGGGCCCAACGGCGTCGAGGTGCTGGTGCTGGTGCACGCGGCCCGCAAGGCCGGGCTGGTGGCGGTGCCGCTCGCCTACCGCTTCACCGCCGAGGAGATGCGCTTCGTCATCGCCGACAGCGGCGCGGCGGTGGTGCTCGTCGACGCCGAGCAGGCCGACCGCGTCGCCGCCGTGCGCGCCGACCTGCCCGCCGTCCGGGAGGTCGTCGTGTTCCGCGGCGAGCCCTTCGACGGGGCGCTGGCCTGGGACGACGTGCTGGCCGGCGGCTCCGACCAGCCACCGCCACCGCCCGGCGACGGCGGCGGCTCGATGATCTACACCTCGGGTACGACGGGCAAGCCGAAGGGGGCGCTGCGCACCAAGGCCGACCCGACCATGATGGCCACCCTGGTCGCGACCCTGCGCCTGCAGGTCGGCACCGAGGTGCACCTGACCACGGGCCCGCTCTACCACTCCGGCCCGCTGGCCTGGGCCACGCTGACCCACGCGCTCGGCGGGACGGTCGTGCTCATGCGCAGGTTCGACGCCGCGCGCTGGCTGCGGCTGGTGCGCGAGTACCGCGTCACCAACACCTTCACCGCGCCCACGCCGCTCAAGCGCGTCGTCGCGCTGCCGGACGACGAGCTGGCCCGGGCCGACCTGTCGTCGATGCGCTCGCTGGTGGCCAACGCCGCGCCGGTGCCGTACGCGCTGAAGCAGGAGATCGCCCGGAAGCTGGGCGAGGGGTTCCTCTTCGAGGTCTACGGCTCCACCGAGCTGGGCGTCGACGCGGTGCTGCCGCCCGAGGAGCAGCTGCAGCGGCCCGGGTCGTGCGGGCGCGCTCTCCCGGGCGTCGAGCTGCGGGTGGTGGGCCCGGACGGCACCCCGCAGCCGACCGGCGAGCCCGGCGAGCTGCAGGTGCGCTCGACCAGCACCTTCGACGGCTACCACGGCCGGGAACCGGTCGGCGAGGGCTGGAAGTCCGTGGGCGACGTGGCGCACCTCGACGCCGACGGCTACCTCTACATCCGCGACCGCGGCGGCGACCTGATCATCAGCGCCGGCGTGAACATCTACCCCGCCGAGGTCGAGGCGGTGCTGCACGCGCACCCGGACGTCCTGGACGCCGCGGTGTTCGGGGTGCCGTCCGAGGAGTGGGGCGAGACCGTGCACGCGGTGGTCGTCCCGCGCGCCGGCCGGGAGCTCGACCTCGCCGCGCTCGACGCGCACGTCGCCGAGCACCTCGCCGGGTTCAAGCGCCCGCGCAGCTGGCAGGTCCGCGACGAGCTGCCGCGCACCGAGGCCGGGAAGCTGCTCAAGCGGGTGCTGCGGGCCGAGCACGTGGCCTGATCGCGACGTCGACCACCCCGCCGACGTCGTCCCCGGCCTGCCAGTCCCAGCAGGCGAGTTCGACGGCCACGTCGGCGCGGACCAGCTGCCAGGCGATCCACTCCGCCCAGCCCTGGTCGCGACCCGCGTGGCTGACGGACACTCTTGACGGGCTCGATATCGATGTGCAGAGCGAAAGCGCGGAACGCCGGGAAAGGCAGGTGTGGGTCAGCCCTTCGCTTCGCGGACGTCCGTTCCCTGCTCGGCGAACGCCTTGAAGTCCTGCATGTGCTGGTGCAACTGCTTGCGGAAGGCGCCGCGCATGAGGGGCGCCACCAGTCGCATCGGCAAGGCGCTGAACCGGTATTCGTTCTCGCTCTCCCAGAGCGTCGTCTCCGGACCGGCTTCGGTCAGCCGTTCGCGCGCGGCGTTCCACATGCCCTTGGCGACGAGCTCGCGTTCGAAGTGCACGACGCTGTCTCTCGGGATCCCGTGCAGGTCCGCCGGTTCCCGGCGCGTGATGATCTCGGTGCCCTCCATCCTCTGCTGCCCCATCTGGAGCACGACGCGCGACTCGGTACCGACCTGCCCGTGCATCCCGTTCAGCGGCTCGTGCAGCACCAGGCCGCGCAGCCAGTTCGGCAGGTGTGCGGGGTCGGCGAGCAGTTGGGCCACCCTCTCCCGCGGCAGGGCGATCTCGATCGAGACGGTGAGCTTCATGGCGGAGTGCTCCAGGTCGTCCTCGTTGTCCTGGTAAACGAATGCACATTAGCAGGCCGACTCATATTAGCCCAGCCTTATATCCGCACTTCTGGTGGATGGCGGCCTGAGCGCGGCCAGTCGCCAGGCATTTGGTCGGATACCGGGAACCGGCGACACTGCCCTGCGAGGTGGATTCGGCGCGAACCGCGGTCGGGATCCGCCGGCCCGCGGTCCGGTCGGCGTCCTCGCAGAGGCGGCGTGGTCCTCGCAGGGGCCGCAGCACCTGCGGGGAGCACGGAGAGGCTGCGAGGACGACCCGAACCCGCTTCGGGGTGATCACGCCGCCGGGGTGGGCACGCCTATGCCGAGCCGCGGGCCGTCTCGGCGCGCTCGGTGAACAGGGCCCGCTCCGCCTCGTTGCGGGTCAGCGCCGCGGCCTCGGCGAACCGGTCGGCGGCCTCCCGGTGCCGCCCGGCCATCGCCAGCAGCTCGCCGCGCACGCCCGGCAGCTGCGGGTAGTCGGCCAGCGCCGCGGTGTCGACCGCGTCGAGCAGGGCGAGCCCGGCGCCGGGACCGAACGCGTGCCCGTGCGCCATGGCGCGGTTGAGCGCCACGACCGGGGTCGGCCAGGCGGTGGCCAGGACGTCGTAGAGACCGGCGATCCGCGCCCAGTCGGTCTCCTCGGCCGACGGCGCGGTGGCGTGGCAGGCCGCGATGGCCGCCTGCAGCGTGTACGGGCCGATCGGACCGCCCGCGTCGTGGGCGCGGGCGAGCGCGGTCAGGCCGCGCCGGACCAGCAGCCGGTCCCAGCGGCGCCGGTCCTGGTGCTGCAGCAGCACCGGGCGGCCGTCGGGGTCGTGGCGGGCCGCGGCGCGCGACTGGGTCAGCTCCAGCAGCGCGGCGAGCCCGTGCGCCTCGGGCTCGGTCGGCAGCGACTGCGCGGCCAGCGCCGCGGTGAGCCGGGCCAGCCGCAGGGCCTCGGTGCTGAGCGCGGGGCGCATCCAGTCGTCGCCCGCGGTGGCGCTGTAGCCCTCGTTGAACACCAGGTAGATCACCTCGAGGACCCCGGCGAGCCGGGAGCGGACCTCGGCGGGGCCCGGCATCTCGAAGCGGACGCCCCGGTCGCGCAGCGCCTTCTTCGCCCGCGAGATCCGCTGCCCGGCCACCGACTCGGGGACGAGGAAGGCGCGGGCGATCTCGTCTGTGCGCAGCCCGGTCAGGCAGCGCAGCGTGAGCGCCACGCGGTACTCGCGCTTCAGGGCGGGGTGGCACGCGGTGAACAGCAGTCGCAGCACGTCGTCGCCGACCGGGTCGTCCAGCGCGTCGTCCAGCGCCTCCGACTCGTCGACGACGGGCGGGGTGTCGCGCCCGATCCGCTCCACCGCGCGGCGGTGCACGGCGTCGCGGCGGAAGCCGTCGACGGCCCGGTTCTTGGCGGTGGTCATGAGCCAGGCGCCCGGGTTCGGGGGGACGCCGGTGCTCGGCCACTGCTCCAGCGCCGCGACGAGCGCGTCCTGGGCGAGTTCCTCCGCGGTGCCGACGTCGCCGGTGAGGCGGGCCAGACCGGCCACCAGCCGGGCCGACTCGATCCGCCACACCGCCTCGACCGCCGCCACCCCGCCCGGTGCCGTCCCCGTCGGTGTCGATCCCGTCATCGACCCATCATGCCGACGCGCCGGTGGCGGGCGCCCGCGGGGCGGGGCGGGGGCCCCCGGGGGGGGGGGCGGCCCCCCGGCGCGGCCCCCCCCGGGGTCGGCGCGCGCCCCCCCCGCCGGCCTCGGGTCAGGCCCCGGGCGCGGCGTCCGGGCCGAAGTCCTCCGGACCGAACACCTTCAGCACCCGGGCCTCGCCCTCCCAGCCCGGCCACAGCTGGTGGTGCAGCCGCATGAACCGGCTGGTCCACTCGACCGCCTCGGCCTTGGTGGCGGTCTCGTAGAGCGCGTAGCTGATCATCTCCTTGGACTCGGCGAACGGCCCGTCGGTGACCCGCAGGTCGCCGTCGCCGGTGAGGGCGACGAGGGCGCCCGCGGCGCTCGGGGCCAGCCCGGCGTTGTCGACCATGGCGCCGGCGCGGGTGGCCTCCTCCCCGAGCGCCATGATCCCGGCCATCAGCTCGGCGGGCGGGGGAGTGGGGGGCTGGGTGGCTTCGAGGACGACGAGGTAGCGCATGGGGTGATCCTTCCGGGACGGTGGTGCGGTGGGGTGGGGGGTCAGCGGCCGTCGGTGTTCGGCATCTGCCGGTAGCGGTGCACGAACGCCACGCTCAGCACGGCGAACACGGCGAGCACGGCGACGACGAACGTCGGGATGCCCGCGGGTCCGAGCAGACCGGAGGCCATGGCGACGAACGCGAGGAGGAACAGGGGGCCGACGGTGCGGCAGGTGGCGGCCAGGCGGCCGAACCCCTCGCCGGACAACCGGCGCGCCAGCAGGACCAGTGCGACGGCGAGGCAGGAGAAGCCGACCGCGCCGGCCAGCATGTGCACCGCGGCGGTGGCGCTGATCGTGGTGGCCTGCTCCGCGCCCACCGGGAAGCCGCCTGCCGGGTCGACCGGGAAGGCCCCCGCGGCGATCATGCTCAGCCCGAAGGCCGCGAGCAGCCGCGGTGACCACGTGGCGGCGGGCCCGGTGCGCAGCGCGCGGCGCAGACCCACCGCGGCCGCGATCAGCATGAGGCCGGTGACCACGAAGTTGGTGACCTGCACCCAGCCGGCGTCGCCGAGGGCGAGCTGGCTCCAGGCGTGCCGGGAGAGGTCGAAGCCCTCCCGCAGCAGGGCCTGGGTCAGCGAGGCGACCACGTAGATCGGGCCGGCGATGACGCCGTAGCCCAGCAGCGACTTGGTGACGCGGTCGGCGGTGAGCTCCTCGGGCGAGGAGGTGGTGCCGGCGCGGGTGGGGATGGTGGGGGTGTTCACGGTGTCGGTCTCCCGGTTCCGGCCCCCGTCGTCGGGGGCGTTCACCGACTCCACGATCGGCCGACCTGGATTTTGCAGTCGGTCGGGAAGAATCTTCGCGCGCCGGCCCGGCGCCTCAGAACCGGCCTCGACGGCGGTCCCGGTCTACCATGACGGCCCTCGGACGCCCGGAGGGTGGAGGTCGCGCGGTGTCGGCTGATCCTGTGATGGCGGTGCTGCGGGTGCGGGTCCCCGCCGACGTCGACCCCGGTGTCGTGGAGGCGGAGCTGACCAGGGCGTTCTGGAAGCGCTCGGTGACCGCGGAGCTGGCGCTGCTGCCCTCGCTGGAGCCCGCGGCGCGGGTCGGGGAGGGCGGGCTGCGCCAGCACGGCTTCGTCGCGGTGCTCCGCGCCGCGCGGCCGCGGGGGGAGCGCAAGCTCACCGGCGTCGCGGAGAAGGCCGCCCGCAAGCGGCTGCGGCGGGCCTTCGGGCCGGAGTCGAACGCCCGGGTCAGGCTCGTCCGTTCCGGGGGCGAGACGGCGGCCGGCTGGCGGAGCATGCGGGGGACTCCGCACCGCATCTGAGCCCCGCGGGCTGCCCGCCATGGCCGGCATGGCGGTCGACGCCGTGCCGGCCGTGCTGGGCTTCGGCTCCTACCCCGCGTCGACCAGGCGCTGCGCCACCGCGGGCGCGCTCGCCGTCCTGCCCGTCACGTCGGTGCGGTGACCCGAGGACTCAGTAGACCAGGACCTCGCTGCGCAGCGGCATCAGGTCGCGCGCCCACACCATGTCCATGGCCTCGCCGCTCACCCGGGCGCAACCGTGTGAGGCGGGGTAGGCGGGCACGCTCGGGTAGCCGTGCACGGCGATGCCGTCGGGGTGGAAGTAGCGGGGCCGGTAGAGGCGCCCGAGCGCGCCCTCCCGCCAGCCGTCGTGGGCCCAGGTGACGGTGAAGCGGCCCTCCGGGGTGTCGGCGAGCAGGCGCCTGCCGTCGTGGCGGTAGGTCTCGAACGTCCCGGTCGAGGTGTGCAGGACGAGCTGCACCTGCCCGTCGCGGACGAAGCTGATCAGCCCGGCGTCGCGGTCGATCTCGGTGACCGCGCCGCGGTCGCTGCGGGCCCGCGGGCGGGTCCCGGCATCCAGCGCCGCGCGGGTGGCCGGGCCGACGACGCCGTCGCGCTGCAGCCCGGCCGCGCCCTGCAGGGCGTAGACCGCCTGCTGGGTGAGCGAGCCGAACGAGCCGTCGGGGGTCCCGAGCCAGTACCCGAGTGCGCTCAGCCGCTCCTGCAGGGCGAGGACCTCGGGCCCGCCGTCCCCGCGCTCCAGCGGCGCGGGTGCCGGCGCCGGCGCCGCCGCGGTGGCCGACCCTCCGGTCGTGATCGCCGGTGTGGGCGCGATCGCGGTGCTGGACGGTGCGGTGCTGGACGGTGCGGTGCTGGTCGCCGGGGCGCCGGTCGGGGGCGGGGCGGCGGTCACCGGAGCGGGGGTCGGCATCGCCGCGGGGGCGGCCGGACCGCGCTCGGCGGGTCCCGTCGCGCAGGCGCCCGCGAGCAGGAGCGTCAGCCCCCACACCGCGGTCGCCCGCAGGGCGCGCCCCGTGGTCGTGGCGTTCATGGCATCCCCTCCACCGGCAATCTCGCACACCGCCGGTGGCCCCGGCGTGTGACGTGACCCGGACGGGCGGGTTCCCGTCACCGCGAGCCGGCCGGGTCGGCGGGGACAGCCGGTCGGGAGTACGTCGTACGCGCGGCTTGATCGGGACGGCCGCGGCTGGCCATCCTCACCGGGTGGCGGCTGAACCCGGGGAACCGGACCTCGAGGACCGCGGTGAACCGCCCGAGCTGCTGACGCCGCGCGAGCTGGCGCTGTGGGTGCGAGCCGAGGCACTGCGCGGCATCCGGTGGGCCCAGCCGCGCAAGCGTCGGTTCCGCTCCGCCGCGTCGGTCACGCGAATGGTCACGCTCGTGCTGTCCGCGGCCTCGACGGTGATCCTCGGGCTGCAGGACCTGGACTTCTGGGCGAGCCTCGGGTTCGCCCTCGTGGCGCTCTCGACCGTGGTGACCTCGGTCGAGCCGTTCTTCAACTGGCGCTCCCGGTGGGTCCTCATGGAGGAGGCGCAGTAGGGAACGGCACCTCGATGCGCTCGACGACGCCGTCGAGTTTCAGCGCGTCGGCGAAGTCGATGAACTCGGCGAGGTCGGCGTGGCCCCAGACCGAGAGCACGTGCTCCCAGTAGTGGGGGACCGGGCGCTCGCCCTCGCGTTCGAGGCGGCGGCGCTGCACGGCGCCCCAGTCGTGGTTGGCGCCCCAGGCCACGACCAGGGCCAGCCGCTTCTCGAACGCCGCTGCCCGGGGGGCGTAGTAGCCGCCCAGCGACCAGCCGACCAGCCCGACGCGGCTGCGGCTGACGACCAACACCCCGGACGCCGTCGAGCGCGCCGACCAGGTCCTGCTCACCACCGACCTGCTGCTGCTGCTGCCGCACGGCTTCATCACCGACCTGTCCCACGCCGACCTCTACCGCGACGAGTGGGGGTGCGTGGTGGCCGCGGAGAACCCCGCCGCCGACACCGGCCTGACCGCCGAGCACCTGCGGACCCTGCCCTGGGTCGCGACCTACCACGGCCAGACCGCCTCGACGCTGGCCGCGCGGCAGCTGCGCGTGCTGGGCATCGAGCCGACCGTCCAGGTCGTCACCGAGAGCTTCCTGACCGTGCCCGCCCTGGTCGCCGGCAGCGACCGGATCGCGCTGCTGCAGCGCAGGCTGGTCGACCTGCTGCCGCTCGACAGCGGCGTGCGCGCGCTGCCGGTGCCGTTCGAGGTCGGGCCGCTGATCGAGGCCATGTGGTGGCACCCCGTCTTCGACGACGACCCCGAGCACACCTACCTGCGGGGGCTGGTGCGGCGCGCGGCGGATCTCGCCGTCGGGCCCCGCGACGGCCGTACGACCACCGGTATAGACCGGGTTGATGGCTCCGCCGTCGCCTACCTCGGCTCCGCGGTGAGCGTGCGGGCCTGGTCGGTCACCGCGGCCAGGAACGCGGTCAGCGCGGGCGTCGCGGGTCCGTCGCGGGTGACGACGACCAGGCGGCGCCGGACCTCGGCCTCGGCCACCCGCCGGATCGCCAGGGCGGGGTCGGCGGCCGGCAGCGTCAGCGCGGGCAGCAGGGCCACGGCGCCCGTGCTGCGGACGAGCTCGAGCAGCACGTCGGCGTCGTTGGAGCGGTGGCGCACGTCGGGTTCGTAGCCGCCCAGCGACCGGCAGGTCCCGATCACCATCTGGTGGTGGCCGGTGCCCTCGTCGGAGCAGGCCCAGGCCTCCTCGCGCAGGGCGCCGACCGCGACCGGACCACCCGGGGCGGCCAACGGGTGGGCCGCGGGCAGCGCCAGCGCCAGCGGCTCCTCGTGCAGGAGCGCGTAGCCCAGGCCGGCGGGCCGCGGGCGGGGGTGGCCGTCGTACTCGTCGCTGATGACCACGTCGAGCGCGCCCAGGCGCAGCTCCGGCAGCGCCTGTTCGAGCTCGAGCTCGGACACCTCCACCCGCACCCCGGGGTGTTCGTGCACCATCCGGGCCACGGCGGGCACCAGCACGCGGCGGGTCGCCGACTGCATGCCGCTGGCCCGGACCGCGCCCCGGACCCCGCCCGTCGAGGTGGCCAGGTCGGCGGCGGCGGCCTCGGCCGCGGACAGCAGGATCCGCGCGTGCCGGGCGAGCAGGCGCCCGGCGTCGGTCAGCCGCACGCCGCGGCCGGCCTTCTCCAGCAGCCGGGCGCCGACCTCCCGCTCCAGCACCGCCAGCTGCTGGGAGACCGCGGACGGGCTGTACCCCAGGGCGGTGGCGACCGCGCCCAGGGTGCGGCGTTCCTCCAGTTCGCGCAGCAGGCGCAGGCGGCGGAGGTCGAAGCTGACCATCCATGAATCCTAATGATTCAGCTCCACTTATCGTCACTGGACGTGGAGTTTCCCTCGACCGATGCTCGACCTCATGGGTGCTGTGCTGTGCCTGGTCTCCGCGGCCTGCTTCGGAGCCATGGCGATCTTCGGGAAGCTCGCCTACGAGGCGGGCGTGCCCACCGGGACGCTGCTGCTGGTGCGGTTCGCTCTGGCGGCCGTGCTGCTGGTGGCGCTGCTGGTCCTGCGACCGGGACTGCGCTCGGGCGCGGCGACGGGCGCCCGTTCGGCCCGGCCCACCACGGGACTGCTGGTCACGGCGCTCGGCATGGGCGCCGTCGGCTACGCCACCCAGTCCAGCCTGTACTTCTCGGCGCTGGAGGTGATGGACGCCTCGCTGCTGGCGCTGATCTTCTACACCTACCCGCTGCTGGTCACGCTGGGCGCGGTGGCCCTCGGCCGCGACCGGCTGACGGCGCGGCGGGCCGCCGCGCTGGTGGCCGCGTCCGGCGGCACGCTGCTGGTGCTCGCGGGCGCGGGTGCCCAGCAGATCGACCCGATCGGCGCGCTCATGGCCTTCGGCACGGCCCTGGCCTACACCGTCTACATCCTGGTGGCCGACACGGTCGTGGGTCGGCTCGCGCCCGTTCCGCTCGCCGCGCTGGTGATGTCGGGCGCCGCGCTCACCCTCACCGCCCGCGCCCTGGCCACCGGCGGGGTCGAGCTGGGCTTCGGGCTGCGGGGGTGGTTCTGGCTGGTGTGCATCGCCGTCGTGTCCACGGTGGTGGCGATGCTGACCTTCTTCGCCGGCCTGCGCCGGATCGGCCCGTCGTCCGCGGCGATCCTGTCGACCTTCGAGCCGGTCGTGACGACGGCGCTGGCCGCGCTGGCGCTGGGGGAGTTCCTGACCCCGGTGCAGCTCGCCGGTGGCCTGCTCGTGCTGTCCTGCGTCGTCGTCGTGCAGGGCGTGCGGCGGCACCCGGCCGGGTCAGGCCGCCACCAGCGCGGCGAGGATGTCGCCGGAGCGGGTCCACAGCAGCGACCCGCCCTCGTCGGGCAGCAGGTGCAGGCGTCCGCGCGGGAAGCGCCCGGCGAGGGTGCGGCCGTGGTCGGGTGAGTGGACCGCGCTGGCGTCCCGGCCGCCGTACCAGAGGTCGACCGGCACGTCGATCCGCTCGGGCGGGGTCGGCCACTCCCCGAGCGCGAGGACCAGGTCCCGCGCGTACCCGGCGGGTCCCTGGGCGAAGCCCTCGGCCAGGGCCGCCCGGTACACCGGCGCGAAGTCCGCGGCGGTGTACCGGGCGGCGTCGAGCGGGCTGCTGGAGGTGACGGTCAGGTCCCACAGCAGGTCCGGTCCCGCCCACCCCGGCACCGACTCCTCGAACCCCGACGGGTCGTCGGCGACCGCGTCGACCATGGCGCCGACCTCCACGGTGAGGTGTGCGCGCATCGCGCGCAGGTCGTCCTGCCCGGACACCAGGGCCGCGGCGCGCACGACGCCTGCCCCGGCCAGCGCGGCGGCGAACACCGCGCCCTGGGAGAACCCGACCGCGCGCACGTCGTCGTGCCCGTCGACGAGCCGCGCGACGTCCTCGCACCAGTCGGCGAGGGTCCGCCCGGGCCGGGGCGAGGACCGGCCCAGCCCCGGCCGGTCGATGCCGATCAGCCGGACCCCGAGCTCGTGGAGGTGCTCGGCGCCGAAGCCGAGCGACCCGGCCGTGCCCGCCCCGGGGCAGAACAGGACCGCCCGCCCGCCCGCCGGGCCCCACGAGGTCCAGGCCAGCTGCCGCCCGTCCGGCAGCGGCGTCGCGCCCGGATCGCCGGGCACCACGCCGAGCACCGGGGGAGTGCCGCGCTCCATCGAGTCCTCCTCCACGAGATCGTCCGCGCGCCATTCTCGCGGGCCGGGACCGGTCGGGCCCGACCGGCTCGTCCCGTGGTAGGAGTGGGTCCGACGGAGGGGGAGCGGTGTGGGTGAGGCGGAGCTGGGGTACCGCAGCGCGACGGAGCTGCTCGGCGACATGGCCGCGGGCCGGGTGTCGGCGGTCGAGCTCGCGCAGGCGGCGATCGCCCGGATCGAGCGGTACGACGGCGCGCTGAACGCCGTCTGCGCGCGGGACTTCGACCGGGCGCTGGACGCCGCGCGCGCCGCCGACGCGGCCAGGGCCCGCGGGGAGGTCGGCCCGCTCACCGGGGTCCCGATGACGGTCAAGGAGTCGTTCCACGTGGCCGGGCTGCCCTCGACGTGGGGCTTCCCGGAGTTCGCCGGGGCCGTCCCGGACACCGACGCGCTGGCCGTGGCCCGGGTGAAGGCGGCCGGTGCGGTCGTCCTTGGCGTGACCAACGTGCCGCTCGCCCTGGGCGACCTGCAGACCTACAACGACATCCACGGCACCACCGCCAACCCCTGGGACGTCGGGCGCACGCCCGGCGGCTCCTCCGGCGGCTCGGCCGCGGCGCTGGCGGCGGGCTACGGGGCGCTGTCGCTGGGCTCGGACATCGGCGGTTCGCTGCGCAACCCGGCCCACTTCTGCGGCGTGCACGCGCACAAGCCGACGATCGGGCTGCTCCCGGCGCGCGGGCACACCCCGCCCGGGCTGCCCGCGCTGCCCGTCGAGCACGAGCTGGCCGTGATCGGGCCGATGGCGCGCAGCGCCGCCGACCTGGCGCTGCTGCTCGACCTCCTCGCCGAGCCCGACGAGCTCGCCCTCGGCGCCGCCTACCGCCTCGCCCTGCCCGGGCCGCGGCACGACGCGCTGGAGCGGTTCCGCGTGCTGGTCGTCGACACGCACCCGTCCGTGCCGACGTCCTCGGCCGTGCGCGCCGCGATCGACCGGTTCGCCGGCGACCTGGCCGGGGCCGGCGTGGCCGTGGCCCACGGGAGCCCGCTGCTGCCGGACCTCGACGCGGCGGCCCGGGTGTACCTGCGGATGCTGTTCTCCGAGCTCGGCGCGACCTTCCCGCCGCGGGCCTACGCGAACGCCCGGGCGGCGGTCGAGCGCCTCGACGCCGACGACCGGAGCCTGGACGCCGAGCGGACCCGGGGCACCGTGCTCAGCCACCGCGAGTGGATGCACGCCGCCGACGGGCGCGCGGTGCTGCGCGGGCGGTGGCGGGAGCTGTTCGCCGAGTTCGACGTGGTGCTGCTGCCCGTGACGCCGACACCGGCGTTCCCCCACGACCACAGCCCGTTCCCGGCCCGCCGGATCGACATCGACGGCACCGGCCACGGCTACTTCGACCAGCTCGCCCTGGCCGGGGTGGCCACGCTGCCCGGTCTCCCGGCCACGGTCCTGCCGCTGGGCACCTCGCCGGACGGGCTGCCGATCGGGGTGCAGGCGATCGGCCCGGCCTACGGCGACCGGACCACGATCCGGTTCGCCGAGCTCGTCGAGCGGGAGTTCGGCGGCTTCACGCCACCCCCGCTCTGAGGGCCGGTCGGACGGCGTCCGACCACGCCCCGGTCTGGTTGGGTGACCGACGGTGCCGATCGAACCGTGAGGGGTGTGCCGTGACCCGACCCGCCACCGCCAGGCCGTCCCCCGCCCGCCGGTGGTGGCCGGTCGCGGCGGCGCTGCTCGCGGTCGCGCTGTGCGGCGGGCTGGTCGCCTGCTCCGGTGCGGCGTCGGCGCAGACCGGCGACTGCGTGGAGTCGACGGGGGAGACCTCGTACGCGCCCGTGGACTGCGCCGATGCCCCGTTGCGGGTGCTCGAACGCATCGACGGCGCCGACGCCGACTGCGCCCGCGTCGCGGGGGTGACCGAGAGCTTCACCGACTACGACGGCGACTTCAGCCTGTGCCTCGGCCCGCCCGACACCGATCCGGCCACGGCGGTGAACGTCGCGGCCGTGGGCGACTGCCTGAGCGGTGTCGATCCGGGATCGGGCACGGGCGAGGCGCGCCGGGTCGACTGCGCCGATCCGGGCGCGGAGGCGCAGGTGATCACTCGGGAGGAGGACGTGTTCCCGGTCGGGTTCGAGTGCGACGACGTGCCGGGCAGCACCGGGAGCTACTCGTGGGCGCTGGACCAGACCAGCAGCAGCGGCGTGATCACCTCGAACATCGGCGTCACCGACGTCCTGCTCTGCGTGGGCCCGGCCGGGGTCGACCCGCAGACCTCGCCGGACGCCGCCCGGGCGGGCGACTGCCTGCGCGAGACCGGCGACGAGGTCGGCTACGCGAAGGTCGACTGCGGCGCCCCGGACGCCGGCTACCGGGTCGTCGAGCGCGTCGACGGCGGCTTCCTGCCCGCCGAGGTCGCCTGCCGCTCGGTGGCCGGGGCGGAGTCCGGGATCGGGCGCAGCGGGCTGGAGGGCTACGTCCTCTGCCTCGCCCCGAACTGACCACGACGGGCCCGAGAGCCTCAGCGCCCGCAGCGCGCGCACGCCGTCCTGGACCGCAGGTGGTAGCTCCACGCCGCCGCGCCGAGCCCGGCGCCCCAGACCCAGTAGGCCGCCATCGCCACCCAGAGGAAGGCGCCGCCGCCGGTCCCCCCGTCGTCGGTGCCCCCGCCGCCGAGCGTCTGCACCGCCAGCTGCCCGAGCCCGACGCCGAAGTAGCACACGAGCCCGACGGCCAGCGCGAACGCCGGCCAGAGCAGCAGCCGGCGCGGAACCGTGCGCCCCCGCAGTCCCGGCACCCAGCGCGGCCAGACCCGTCCCCAGCCGTGCACCAGTGCGAGCGGCAGCAGCACCCCCGCCATCAGGAACCCGACCTCGAAGCCGACCGTCACCGCCACCGGCAGCGGCGACACGGTGTCGAGGCCCACGACCACCTGGGCGCCCAGCCGGGTCAGGCACCCGGCGACCGCTGCCCAGCCCGCCGCGACGGCCCATCGCGGCGGCGCGGTCCACCCGGTGGCGGGCCCGCCCCGGCGGGCGCAGGCCGGGCAGTCGCCCCGGTACCGGCGCTGGTAGCGCACGGTGAGCACGGCCAGGAGCGCGGCGCCGGCCAGGCAGCCCGACCGGGAGGCGAGCGCACCGGCGTCGTAGCGGGGGCCGAACTGCAGGAACAGCGTCGCCACGAGCTGGGGCAGCAGCACCGCGCAGGCCAGCACGATGGCGCCCGCGACCGCCCACCCGGTCGCGGCCAGAGCGGGCCGCCACGTCCGGGCCCGGCGCAGTGCCACGGCGGTCGCCGCGGCGGCGGCGCACAGGCCCACCGACCACCAGCCGGTGAACACCAGCAGGTCGGTGCCCAGCGGCGGGAACCACGGGGACCCGGCCACCGCCCAGTACAGCCGCAGGGCGCCGTACCCGGCCGCCCAGGCGAGCACCGACCACGTCACCAGGTCGCGGTCCCCGCTGCGGTTCCCGCGGTGGCCCGGCGCCGCCTCGTCGGTGGATGTCACGGCGCCGATGCTCGCGGCCCCGGCCATCGCGCGGATCCCGCGCGGGAGGGGCGCTGCTCCCCCCACCGGGGGAGGGGCCTACCGGCGCACCGCCAGCCCGAGCAGGCCCGCGGCGTTCTCCCACCGGATCGCCCGGGTCGCCGCCCGGTCCAGCCCCAGTGCCGCCACCGTCTCCAACGGCGCCCGGTCGCCGAGCTCGAACGGGTGGTCCGTGCCCAGCAGCACGTGCTCCGCGCCCACGTCCTCCACCAGCCGCCGCAGCAGGGTCGTGGAGAACACCGCGGTGTCGTAGTAGAGCCGATCGGTGAGCTCGCTGGGCCGGACCGCCGTGGTCCGGGCGAGGTCCTCGCGGTCCCAGCCCGCGTCCAGCCGCCCGCGCAGCGCCGGGAGGCAGCCGCCGCCGTGGGCCAGGCACAGCGTCAGCGGGTGGCGTTCCAGCACCCGCCCGAACACCAGCCGGGCCACGGCCAGCGCGGTCTCCATCGGGTAGCCGACCAGCTGGGGCAGCCAGAAGTCGGCTTGGCGGTGCGGGTCGGGCACCCCGCTGGGGTGCAGGAACACGAACGCCCCGCGCTCGGCGAGCAGCGCCCACAGCTCGTCGTTGACGGGGTCGTCCAGGTCGCGGCCCCCGCCCCGGCTGCCGATCGCGATCCCGGCCAGGCCCAGCTCGTCCAGGGCGCGGTCGGCCTCCTCGGCGGCGCCCGGCCAGCCCAGCGCCACCGAGCCCAGCCCGAGCAGCCGGTCCGGGGCGTCGGCGACGTAGGTGGCCAGCTCGTCGTTGCCGGCGGCCACGATCCCGCGGGCGAACCCCCCGTCGTCGGCGGTGGAGCAGAACAGGGACGGCGGCAGCGACACCGCGTGCCGGTCGACGCCGAGGTCGTCCATCTCGCACAGCCGCACGTCGACGTCGTACTGGGAGCGGGCCAGCGGCAGCGGGACCCGCGGCCCGACGCCGCTCACCCGCGGGTCCAGGCGCACCACCCCCTCCGCAGCTCCGCCCAGGTCGGCCAGGCCGCGGTCGGCCAGCCGCTGCAGCAGCGGCAGCGGCATGGCGTGCGCGTGCACGTCGAGCGCGCTGCCCTCGGGCGCCGCGGCCGCGCCCGTGGGGGCGTGCGAGCCGTTGACGCCCATCGCGTCGCCTCCGGTCCCGGTGGTCGCTGTCGGGTGACTGCGCGCCCACTCTCGTGGCGCCCGGGCGGCGGCCACCACCGGCTCTCACTGGTCGGAAGCCGGTCCGCGCCCGGCTGAGCGGGAGCGGGTGCCCGTTCCACGGCGCGCGGTCGTCGACCGGTGCGGCTACGGTCGCGGCGGCCCCGGCCCGTCCTTCCGGCCAGCGGGAGGCGTTTCGACCGGGCCCGCCGGGCACCGACCATGGAGGGATGGCGGACATGCGGCTCCCGTTCGACACCCAGGACACGAGCGACACCGTCGCCGAGCGGGCGGCGGGCGTGCTCGGGCCCGAGTCGGACCTGTTCGAGGACCTGGACGCGGCCGGCTTCGGCGAGGCGCTGCGGCTCGCGCTGCGGGCCAACCTGACCCACCCCGCGGCCGCGCTGTCGGCGTCGGTGCAGCTGGCCGCCGACCTGACCCGGATCCCGATCGTCTCCGCGGCACGGTGGGTGGGCCGCGAGGTCGAGCCGCCGGTCGCGCTCGACCCGAAGGACCGGCGCTTCGCCGACCCCGCGTGGACGGCGAACCCGCTGTACTACGCCGCGCGGCTCACCTACGCGGCGGCGTCGAGGTTCGCCCGCGACGTCGTCGGGTCGGCGCAGCTGGAGCCCGACGTGGCGCGCAAGGCCGCGATGGCCACCGACCTCCTGATCGACGCCGCGGCGCCGACCAACCTGCTGCCGCTCAACCCGGCCGCGCTGAAGCGGGCCTTCGACACCGGCGGCGCGAGCCTGGTCAAGGGCGCCCGCAACTTCGTCGACGACCTGGTCAACAACGGGGGCCGGCCGCGCCAGGTGGACGCCAGCGGCTTCGAGGTCGGGGGCAACCTGGCCGTCACCCCGGCCAAGGTGGTCTACCGCAACGAGCTGATGGAGCTGCTGCAGTACGAGCCGCAGACCGAGCAGGTGCACGCGGTGCCGGTGCTGTGCAGCCCGCCGTGGATCAACAAGTACTACATCATGGACCTCGCGCCGGGGCGCAGCTTCATCGAGTGGGCGGTGCGCCAGGGCCGGACGGTGTTCGCGATCAGCTACCTGAACCCGTCCAAGGAGATGGCCGGCACCACCATGGACGACTACCTGGTGCACGGCCCGCGGACCGCCCTCGACGTGATCACCGACATCACCGGCGCGGAGACCGTCGACATCGTCGGGCTGTGCCTGGGCGGCGCGCTCACCGCGATCACCGCCGCCTACCTGACGCAGGCCGGCGACGACCGGGTGGGCGCCGTGACGCTGATCAACACCATGCTCGACTACGCCGAGCCCGGCGCGCTGGGCACCTTCACCGACACCCGGACGGTGGAGCGGCTCGAGCGCAAGATGGCCAAGGAGGGCACGCTGGCCGGGGCCTCCATGGCCGGCACGTTCGACGTGCTGCGGGCCAACGACCTGATCTTCAACTACGTGGTGTCCAACTGGCTGATGGGCCAGGACCCGCCGGCGTTCGACATCCTGGCCTGGAACGCCGACAGCACCCGGATGCCGGCCGCGATGCACGCGTTCTACCTGCGCAACTTCTACATCGACAACAAGCTGGCCGCGGGCACCCTGGAGATCGGGGGCGCCACCATCGACCTGAGCGCGATCAAGGTGCCGGTGTACGTGGTCAGCGCGATCAACGACCACATCGTGCCGTGGGAGTCGGCCTACCGGTCGGTGGGCCTGGTCAGCGGCCCGACGCGGTTCGTGCTCGGCAACGGCGGGCACATCGCCGGGATCGTCAGCCCGCCCGGCCCGAAGGCCTGGCACATGGTCGTCGCCGGCAGCGGGGAAGGCGACGGCGCCGTCGGCCCGGCCACCGCGAAGGCCTGGCGGGAGGTGGCCGAGCGCCGGTCGGGCTCGTGGTGGGAGGACTGGACGAGCTGGTCGCAGGCCCACGCCGGGCCGAAGCGCAAGCCGCCGCGCACGGGCAGCGCCGAGTACCCGGTCCTGGGCGATGGCCCCGGCCGCTACGTGCACAGCTGAGCGCGGGGGTCAGCGGACCGGGCGCAGCCGCTCGTCCGGCTGCGGGCGGCGCGGGGCGGGGACGGTCGCGGCGGGCTCCCCGCCGCCCCCGGCCAGCTCTCGGGACAGGCTGCGGGAGGCGATGGACAGCGCCGCCATCACCGGTTGCAGCTCGCGGCCCAGGTCGCGCACGGTCAGCTCGATCGCGGCCAGCACCTCCCCGCCCGCCCCGAACACCGGCATGGCCACCCCGCAGGCCCCCTGCTCGAGCTCCCAGCGGGTGACCGCCACCCGGGTCAGGCGGGTGACCGCCAGCGCCCGGCGGAAGCGGTCCGGCGAGGTCACGGTGTGCGGGGTGTAGGGCCGCAGCCCGCGCAGGATCGTCATCTCGACCACCCCGGTCGGGGCGAACGCCAGCAATGCGCGGCCCAGCGCGGTCGGGTGCGCCGGCAGCGTCGCGGCCGGGCTGAACGCCGTGACCGGCCCCGGTCCGGGCTGCTTCTCGATGTAGGAGACCTCCAGCTCCCGCAGCAGGCCGAGCCGGGTCCGGCTGCGGGTGGCGGCGCTGAGGTCCTCCAGCACGCACGGGGCCCGCTCGGCGATGCTGGCCGGGCAGGCGTCGCCGGTGCCGATCATCCGCAGCGGCAGGCCTGCCCGGTAGTGGCCGCACGGCGTGCGCTCCAGCAGCCGCCACGAGGTCAGCTCCGAGGCCAACCGGTGCGCGGTGGAGATCGGCAGCCCGGCCAGCCGGGCGATCTCGGTCAGCGAGTGCTCGCTGCCCTCGGTGAACGTGAGCAGGATGGCGGTGATCTTGCTCGTGACCGATCGCCCGGATTCGGCGGAGTTGCCGGCCATCATCGCTCTCCTCCCCGTCTGCGCGGTCGTGGCGGCGCCGGACACGGTCGAGTGTTCGGCGTCACAGCGAGCGAAGCACGAGGGGTCGTGATCCGGCCAGCGGAGGCGGGCGGGGGAACGATGCGCAACTCACACTAAGCACAGGGTTACGACCGGTGGGCCGCGCACACCGTGCGGCACCGCGCGCACCAAGCCGCCACCGCGCGCACGTCAGGACGTGTGCGCGGTGACCACACGGTGCGCGCGGTGCCCCGGGAACCCCGCAGGGCCCTGCTCAGGAGAGGGCGCGCACCGCGGAGAGCAGGGCGGGCCAGTCGGTGCGCAGCGCGTCGTGGCCCATGAAGAGCCCGAGGTGCCCGCCGCGGGCGGTGCGCAGGGTGATCCGCTCCGCCGGCGTGCCGACCACGTCGGCCAGCGCGAACAGCTGGGGCGCCGGGGTGATGTGGTCGGTCTCGCCGGCCAGCAGGAACAGCGGGCAGGTGATCGCGGCGGGGTCGGCGCGCCTGCCGTCGACCACCAGCTCGCCGCTGATCAGCTCGTTGCGCCGGAACAGGTGCTCGACCAGCCACAGGTAGAACGCCCCCGGCAGGTCCTGGGTGTGGGTGAACCAGTCGTCGAAGGCGCGGTAGCGCCGGACGTGGGCGTCGTCGGTGAGGTGGGCCAGCAGCTCCCACTGCCGCGAGAGCTCGGCCTGCGGGCGGATCGCGATGAAGTTGGCCAGCGCCGCCCGGCCGGGCATCACCCCGCCGTTGGCCGCGACCAGCGCCCGGTAGGGGGCCAGGCCGAACGCGCTGGTGAGCGCCCGGGTGGTGGAGGCGATCACCGAGTCGCCCGCGTGGAAGTCGATGGGCGCCCCGGCCAGGGTGAGGGTGTGCACGCGGTGCGGGTGCAGGGCCGCGTAGATGGCGGCCAGCCAGCCGCCCTGGCAGTCGCCCACCAGGTTGACCCGCCCGCCCAGCAGCCGGATCGAGCGCTCGATCACGTCCAGGTAGTCGGTGATGCTCACGTGCCGGGTGGCGGCGGTGGCCGAGCGCCACTCCAGCACGTGCAGGCGGGTGAGCCCGGCCTCGGTGATCGCGCCGACCTGGCTCTGGTCGGCGGAGTAGTCGACGATGTGGCTGGAGTGCCCGGCCTGCGGGGGCAGCAGGAGGGTGGGCACGACGTCGTCGTCGCGGTGGTCGGGCCGGGTCATGTCGCGCAGGTGCGCGAACGGCGTGCTGAAGACGATCTGGTTGGGCGTGTGCCAGTCGGGCGTCCGGCGGTCGGCCAGGACGGTCCACCAGGTCAGGGCGCGGGTGGCCGCGTCGAGCGGGCCGCGCCGCCCGGCCGCGGTCTCCGCCAGCGCGTCGGTCATGGACCGGCTGGTGACGCGGGCGATCTCCCGGGTGGTGGCGCTGAGGGTCGCCGCGGTGTAGTCGGCGAGGTGGCGCAGCGCGCCGGGGAGGGTGGTGCCAGTTCCGGTGGTCGTCATCGTCCGGCTCCGTCCTACCGCTGAGTATTACCGAACGGTAGGCATGGTTTGGTCAACCACGCAACTCCCCGTCGGCGCTGGGGATAGCAAGCACGGCGGTGCGCGGTGGATCTCCGATTACGCGGCGTGCATCACATCTGCCGCCGGAGTGACGGACGCCGCACCCGTTTTGATTGACATACTTAACGCGGCTGCGCAGTATCGGTAGCAGGCGTTCCGCGCCGCAGACGTAGCACGAACCATCCACGATCCGCAGAGGGACATCGCATGAGCACCGCCACCGACCAGTTCACCGACCTGACCACCCGCACCCAGGAGGCCGTCGGCACGGCCGTGCGGACCTGGGCCGAGACCGTCCAGTCGCTGACCGGCAACCTCGCCGAGGGCCGCGTCGCGCTGCCGGACGCGCAGGGCATCGTCTCGCGCTACTTCGACGTGGCCCAGCAGGTCCTCGACACCCAGCGCCGCTTCGCCGAGACCTTCGTCGCCGCAGGCACCCAGGCCACCGAGGCCGTCACCGAGCAGGCCGCCCGGGCCGCCCAGTCGGTCGTCACGCACACCGCGAACGCCACCGAGACCGTCACCGACAAGGCCGCCGAGGCGACCAAGGACGCCGGTGAGAAGCTCGCCAACGGCGCGCGCACGACCCGCAACGCCGCCAAGGCCTGACCGACCGCTGCGCTGCTCGAAGCCCATCCGGAGCACCCGGGTGGGCTTCTCGCGCGTCCGGGGGCGACCTCCCCGGAGGGTCAGCGTCCGCTGCCCGCCCCGATGACGCGCAGGTGGTAGTCGCTGTCGCCGAACAGGGCGTCGATGGCGAGCAACCGCTTCAGGTAGTGGCCGATAGCCAGCTCGTCGGTGGTGCCCACGCCGCCGTGGGTCTGCACGGCCGCCTCGCCGACGGCCCGCCCGAGCCGGCCGACCTGGGCCTTGAGCACCGAGATGTCGCGCGGTGCCGCGGCGCCCGCCTCGGCCAGCGCGGCGGTGCGCAGCAGGGTGGCGCGGGCCTTGGAGCAGGCGATCTTCATGTCGGCCGGCCGGTGGGCCACGGCCTGGAAGCTCGCGATGGGCACGCCGAACTGCCTGCGGGTGGCGGCGTGCTCGGCGGTCCGGCGGAGCAGGGTGCCCATCGCGCCGACCGCCTCGGTGGCCAGGGCGATGACGGCGCCGTCGAGCACGCCCGTGACGGCCGCGTGCGCGTCGGTCGTCAGGCAGTGCTCCGCGGGGACCTCGACGGAGTCGAAGCCGATGTGCGCGGCGGCGCGGCCGTCGATCGTGCGGAACGGGGTGATCCGCACGCCCGCCGCCCCCGGCTCGACGACCAGCAGGGCCAGCCCGCCCGGCTCGCCGGGCTCCCCGTCGGCGGGGCCGGTGCTCCGGTTCACCCCGGGTGAACTGGCCGCGTGGCTCGACGGCGTTCGCCTGGGCGAGTTCGACCACCTGATCCGAGCGACGAGCGCCACCCGGGTGGGGGTCCTCGCAGCGTGGAGGCGGTGTCGCAGCTCTGGGTGGGTCGTCGCAGCGCGCCGGCGGGCTGCGAGAACACACCTGACGCTGCGCGGACGCCACCACCTCTGCGAGGCACCGACGTCCGCGCGCGAGCGTGATCGTCGAGCGGCGTAGCGTCGGGCGGATGACGCTGCTCGACACCCCGATCGCCGCCCTCGACGGCGGCCCGCTCCCGGCCTTGGACGGTCGGGCCGTCCTCGTCGTCAACGTCGCGTCGAAGTGCGGGCTGACCCCGCAGTACTCCGGGCTGGAGCGGCTGCAGGAGCGCTTCGCCGACCGCGGGTTCACCGTCCTCGGCGTGCCGTGCAACCAGTTCGCCGGCCAGGAGCCCGGGACGGCGGAGGAGATCGCGGCGTTCTGCTCGGCGACCTACGGCGTGAGCTTCCCGCTGACCGAGAAGGTCGAGGTCAACGGGTCGGGGCGGCACCCGCTGTTCGCCGCGCTGACCGCCACCGAGGACGCCGCGGGCGAGGCGGGCGACGTCCAGTGGAACTTCGAGAAGTTCCTGGTGGCCCCGGACGGGACGGTCGTGGGCCGGTTCCGCCCGCGCACCGGGCCCGAGTCGGACGAGGTCGTCTCGGCGATCACGGCGGTGCTGCCGTCCGGGCGTCCCTGACCCGGGCCAGCGCCTCCCGCGCCGACGGCCAGCCGGCCAGCGCGGCGCGGACGTCGGGGTGCGGCTCGGTGCGCAGCGCCTCGGCGTGGGCCCCGTCGAGCACGTCGTCGATCAGCACGCGGCGCCCGGTGCGCGCCGACCGGACCGCGGCCTCCACCATCGCCAGGCTCGGCACGTTCTCGTGCACCTCGCCCATCGGCGTCGCCCCGGTGCGCACGGCGTCGGTGAAGGCGCGCAGCGCCGCGGCGATCCCGGACGGCGCCGCGGCGACGGGCGGCGCGGGGCCGGTGTCCGGGACCGGCTCGTGGTCGCCGTCCCAGCGGACCGCGCCCCGCTGCGCGCTCAGCCGCCACTCGCCGTTCCAGGACGTCTGCGCGCCGGGGGCGCACCAGCTGCCGGTGTAGGTGTAGCGGGCCCCGCTGTCCATCGCGAAGACCGCGGTGGCCGAGGCGTCACCGGCGTACCAGCTCCACGGCGGGTTGTGGGTCTCGCAGTACGCCGACACCGGCTCGGCGTCGAGCAGGAACCGGGCGGCGTCGAAGGCGTGGATCGCCATGTCGACCAGCAGGGGGTGGGCCATCTCCTCGCGGAACCCGCCGAAGCGCGGGGCTCGGAAGAAGCCGGTGGTCAGGGTGCCCGCGGCGCCGAGGTCCGCGGCCATCGCGCGCAGCGCGAACAGCTGGGGGTTCCACCGCCGCGACTGGCTCACCATGAACAGCCGCCCGCTGACCTGGGCCGCGGCGGCCAGCGAGAGCGCCTGGGCCACCGTCTCGGCCACCGGCTTCTCGCCCAGCACGTCCAGGCCGGCGAACAGCGCGGCCGTGGTCACGGGGTGGTGGGCCGCCGGGACGGTCGCGTCGACGACGGCGCGCGCGCCGGTCGCCGCGGCCAGCTCGACCGCGTCGGTCCCCACGGCGACGTCGCGGCCGGTCGCGGTGGCCGCGGCGCGTGCGCTGGTCCGGTCGATGTCGGCGATCCCGGTCAGCTCGACGCCCGGGTCGTCCTCGATCGCGGCGCACCAGGCCCGCCCCATGTTCCCCGCGCCGGCCAGCACCACCGGCAGCGGACCGGCCGGCCGCGGATCGGCACCGCTCATCCCAGCGGCCCCGCGTAGACCGTGCCGGTGAAGAACTCCCCGGTCTCGTGGTGCAGCAGCACGGGGGCGGCGCGCTCGGGCCGGTCGGTCCGCGCCCACCGCACGCCGTTGGCGATGACCCGGCGCACGTCCCGGTGGTGGTAGGTCGGGTAGTCCTGGTCGCCGGGGCGGAAGTAGAAGATCCGGCCGTAGCCGCGGCGGAACGTGCAGCCGCTGCGGAAGGCCTCCCCGCCGGAGAACGTGCTGATGAAGACGAGCTCGTCGGGGGCGGGGATGTCGAAGAACTCCCCGTACATCTCGTCGGAGTCGATCACCAGCGGGTGCGGCACCCCCTCGGCGATCGGGTGGGTGGGGTCGACGGTCCAGATCAGCTCGCGGTCGTGCTCGCTGCGCCAGCGCAGCGTGCAGCTGGTGCCCATGAGCCTGATGAAGATCTTCGACCAGTGCCCGGAGTGCAGCACGACCAGGCCCATGCCCGACAGCACGTGCCGGTGCACGCGCTCGACCACCTCGTCGGCGACCTCGTCGTGGGCCGCGTGGCCCCACCAGACCAGCACGTCGGTGGCCCGCAGCGCCTCCTCGGTGAGGCCGTGCTCGGGGTCGTCGAGGGTCGCGGTGGTGACGACGGCGCCGTCGCGCAGGTTCTCCCGGACGCCGTCGGCGATCGTCTCGTGCATCCCGTCGGGGTAGATGGCGCGGACGTGCTCCTCGATCTTCTCGTGGCGGTTCTCGCCCCAGACGGTCACGCGGACGGGAGTCACAGATCGGTCCTCTCGGTCATGTCAGGGCCACGGTCGTTCAGGGCCACGGTCATTTCAGGGCGCCGCCGGCGACGCCCGCGGCGACGAACCGCTGGGCCACCAGCAGCAGCACGACCGCCGGGACGGAGGCGAGCACGGCGGTGGCCATCACCGAGCTCCAGTCGTTCACGTACGTGCCGATGTACTGGTAGATCCCCAGCGTCACCGGGCGCACCTGCTCGGTCGTGGTCAGCGTGAGCGCGAACAGGAAGTCGCTCCAGCTGAACAGGAACGTGAACAGCCCGGCGGTGACCAGCGCGTTGCGGCTCATCGGCAGCACGATCGCGACGAACGCCCGGATCGGGCCCGCGCCGTCCACCCGCGCGGCCTCGACGACCTCCACCGGGATGGCGAGCATGAACGCGCGCATGATGATGATCGCGAACGGGATGCCGTGCGAGGCGTCGGCGAGGATCAGTCCCGGGATCGAGTTGAGCAGCCCGAGGTCGCTGTAGACGTTGTAGAGCGCGTTGGCCACGACGATGCCGGGGATCATCTGGCTGAGCAGGATCCCGAACAGCACCACCCCGGCGCCGCGCACCCGGAACCGGGCCAGCGCGTAGGCCGCCGGCGTGGCGATGGCCAGGCTGAGCACCACGCACCCGAGCGAGACCACCAGGCTGGTGACCAGGTTGCGGCCCTGCTCGCGCAGCGCGGTGGCGTAGCCGTCGAAGGACAGGTCCAGCGGGATCCACGGCGTGCGCACCGCTCCGCCGCTGGGCTGCAGGGACACGTTGAGCATCCAGTACAGCGGGAACAGCATCACCGCCAGGATCGCCACCCCGGCCACGGTGTCGCCCCAGCCGCGCCGGCGCGTGCGCGCGATGGTGGTCATCGACCCTCACCGGCCAGCGCGCGCCGGTTGGCGCGCAGGTAGAGCAGGGCGAAGACCAGCGAGATGACGATCAGCACGTTGCCCATCGCCGCGCCCTCCCCGAACCGGAACTCCTGGAACGACAGGTGGTAGGCCTGCGTGGCGATGGTCTGGGTCGCGTTCGCCGGCCCGCCGTCGGTGAGCCCGAGGATGATGTCCAGCACCTTGATCGTGTAGACCACCCCGAGCACCAGCACCACGTTCACCACCGGGCGCAGCAGCGGCCAGGTCACGTGCCGGAACGCCCGCCAGCCGGTGGCCCC
Organism: Pseudonocardia humida; assembly: GCF_023898865.1. GTDB lineage: Bacteria > Actinomycetota > Actinomycetes > Mycobacteriales > Pseudonocardiaceae > Pseudonocardia > Pseudonocardia humida. Next base: position 75,453 of record NZ_JAGSOV010000023.1, on the reverse strand, counting down.
GTCCAGCGCCGCGGCCTCGTAGAGCTCGCGGGGCACGTCCTGCAGCCCGCCGTAGAGGATCGTGGTGTTGAACGGGATGCCGATCCAGATGTTCACCGCGATCACCGCGACCAGGGCCAGCGACGTGCTGGTCAGCCAGCCCGGGCGGTCGGCGACGCCGAGCACGCCGAGGAACTGGTTGAGCGCGCCGTTGTCCTGGTCGAGGATCCATCGCCAGACCGCCCCGGAGACGATCAGCGGGATCAGCCACGGCAGCAGCAGCAGCGAGCGCAGCGTGCCGCTGAGCGGGAACCGCCGCTGGAAGAACACCGCGATCGCCAGCCCGATCACGAACTGGCCCGCGATCGAGCCCGCGGTGAACAGCGCCGTGTTGAGCAGGGCGGTGCCGAACAGGTTCGACGAGATCACCGCCGCGTAGTTGTCGAAGCCGACCCAGGGCGCCTCGCCGGTGTAGAAGGTGCGGGTCGTGTACTCCTGGAACCCCATCACGGCGTTCTGCACGACGGGGTAGCCGAAGAACAGCAGCAGGTAGGCCACCGCCGGCACGAGGAAGCCCAGCTGCAGCAGCCGCTCGCGCCCGCGCGGCGAGCGCCACCCGCCGGCCGGGCCCCGCGGGGGCACCGGCGCGGCGACGCTCACCAGCGGCCGGTCGGGGGCCGCCACCCCGCCCGCCCGGTCAGCCATCCTGGGCCTGTTGCAGGGCCTGCTCCGGGGTGGCCCCGCCGGTCAGCGCGGTCTGGACCGCGGTGTAGATGCGGGTGGCCGCGGCCGGCCACTCGGCGCCGAGCTTGCCGGTGCGCGAGCGGGCCGTCTGCACGATGTCGGTGAAGGCGGCCATCCGCGGCACCTCGGCGACGAACCGGTCGCGCAGCGCGGTCTTGGTGGGCACGGTGGTGCGGTCGGTGGCCAGCGCGATCTGGTTGTCGTCGGTGTTCAGGCAGGCGACGATCTCGGCGGCCTTGGCCTGGCGGGCGGGGTCGCCGGTCCGCGGGATGGTCCAGGTCTCCCCGCCCAGCGGCGCCACCACGTCCTGGCCGGCCCGCGGCACCGGGATCGGCACGACCTCGTACTCCAGGCCCGCCACCTCGTCCAGCGCCGGGAACTGCCACGGCCCGTTGACCATCATCGCCGCGTTGCCGGCAGCGAACTGGTCCTTGACGTCGGCCTGGCCCCAGTTCAGCACCGACTTCGACGCCGACCCGGAGTTCACCAGGTCCACCCACAGCTGCAGCGCCTGCGCGGTCTGCGGCGTGGCGATGTCGGTCTCGTCGCCGCCGTTGGTCCACATGAACGGCAGGAACTGCCAGGCGCCCTCGTAGTCGGCCACGGCGGAGAAGGCCACGCCGTAGCGCTCGCCCTGGGTGAGCGTGGCCGCGGCGGTCTTGAGCTCGTCCCAGGTGGTCGGGGGCGTGATGCCGGCCTGGGCCAGGATGTCGACGTTGTAGAACAGGCCGATCGAGTTCGTCACCGGCTGCAGGCCGTATACCTGGCCCTCGAAGGTCGAGGCGCTGGCTACGCCCTCCTGGAAGCCGTCGGCCGACAGGCCGAAGTCGGTGACCGGGGCGAGCGCGCCGGTGGAGGCGATCTGCTGCAGGTCGGGGTTGTCGAGCATGAGGACGTCGGGCAGGGTCCGCGAGGACGCCTGCTGCAGCACCTTGGCCACGAGCTGGGCGCCGGGCACCACCTCGCGCTCGATCGCCACGCCGGCCTGCCGCCCGCACTCGTCGAGCTTCTGCGCGTAGACGGTCTTGTCGGGTTCGTTGTTGTAGTAGTCGAGCACGCGCAGCGAGGTGACCTCGCCGCCACCGGCGCCCCCACCCCCGCCGCCGCAGGCGCTGAGCCCGAGTGCGGCGGCCGCGACCAGCGCGGGAACGGCGGTCCGTAGGGGTGCTCCTCGTCGAGCCATGTCGGTCCTCTCGTGTCGATGCGTATCGATAGCGGGCGTGCGGCGATCGCCGGCGGCGGGTGCCGCGGTCAGGGGGCGCGGACGGTGGTCTCGCGGCGGGTGAGCCGCGGCGCGATCAGCTCGACCAGCTCGGCGGGGTGCTCCCCGTCGCGATCGAGCAGCCGGAAGAGGATGTCCATGGCGCGCCGCGAGACGTCCCGCGGCTCCTGCGACACGTTCGTCACCGCGGGGATGCTCGCCTCGGCGGCGGCGTCGGTGCACAGCCCGATCAGCGAGATGTCCCGACCCGGCACCACCCCGCGCTCGACCAGGGCCTGCAGCACCGGCCCGATGGCCTGGGCGCTCGGGACGACCACCCCCGGTCGGCCGCCGCCCTCGAGCGCGCGCTCGACGGCCTCGCGGGCCCCCGCCGGGCCCGGCGGGGCCCGGGCCCCGACCCAGTAGTCGAGCCCCTGCCTGCCGACCGCCGCGGCGGCCCCCCCCCCCGCGCGCGCGCGGGCCGGCCGCGCGGGCCCCCGCCGGGCCCGGCGGGACCGGGGCCACGACCGAGTAGTCGAGCCCGTGCCTGCCGACCGCCGCGGCGGCCCCCCGCTGGAAGCGGCGCACGTAGTTGAGGTCGCGGTCGATGATCTCGGCCGGGTGCTCGATGAGCACGACCCGGTCGTGCCCGAGCGCGGCCAGCTCGTCGACGGCGAGCTCGCCGGCGCGGGAGAAGTCCAGGTCGACGCAGTGCAGCCCGGCGCTGTCGTCCGGGACGCCGATCAGGATCACCGGCACCCCGAGCGCCGCGGCCACCGGGATGCGCGCGTCGACGGCCTCGATGCCCATCATCACGATCGCGTCGCAGAGCGCGCGCCCGGCCAGTCGGGTGAGCCCGGCGGCGCCCTCGTCGGCCGTGACCAGCAGCACGTCGTGGTCCTCGGCGCGGGCGCAGCCGGCGATCGTCTCCAGGAACGGGAGGATGCCGGCGGTGTCGGCGCCGGGGCCGAACGGCACGACCAGGCCGATCACCTGGGTGCGCTGGCTGGCCAGCGCGCGGGCGCCGGCGTTGGGCTGGTAGGTGAGCTGGTCGATGGCGTCCAAGACGCGCTTGCGGGTCTGCGGGGAGATCGACCGGCGCCCGCTCATCACGTAGGAGACCGTGCTCTGCGAGACCCCGGCGATGCGGGCCACGTCCCGGCTGGTGACCACGGCACCTCGCTCTCGAGGGAGGGTTATCGATACGCATCGACGACGACGGGTGTGACGGTAGCCACCCGACCGGGTGATGACAAGGACCGATCGGCCGCGGACCCCGCCGCCCCGACGTGGTCGGCTGGCGCGCCGCGGTGGGCGGATAGGGTGATCGGGCCAAGCCGGGGGTGGGGCGGTACTCCGCGCCCGGGACGGGACGAGAGGGCGAGCATGGCGGAGAACGACGGGCAGCAGCTGCTGGAGCTGCTGCTGGCGGACGAGCAGGCGCTGCTCGACCAGTGGTTGCGCGCCGCCTCGGCGCACCTGCAGGGGCGCACGGCGGCGGCCGAGCTCGAACGCGCCTTCCGCGACCTGCTCTCGGCGCTGTCCAAGGCCGTGACCTCGGGCGGGCTCGACCTCGACCACGAGGCCTACGGCGAGGTGCGGGCGCTGCTGTCGGAGCTGTCGCGCGACCGCGCGCGGCGCGGGTTCACCCCGAGCGAGACCGCGGTGAGCGTCTTCTGCCTCAAGGACGCGCTGTTCGAGCTGGCCACCCGGACCGGGCGCTCCGCCGAGGTGCTGATCGTCTCCTCCCGCTGGGTGGACGCGCTGGGCCTGCTGACCTTCGACAGCTACGTCCGGGCCCGCGAAGAGGTGATCGCCGAGCAGTCCGAGCAGCTCATGGAGCTCTCCACGCCGGTGGTCAAGCTCTGGGAGGGGGTCGTGGCCGTCCCGCTGATCGGCACGCTGGACTCCGCGCGCACCCAGATCGTGATGGAGAAGCTGCTGCAGACCCTGGTCGACACCGGCTCCGAGCACGCGATCATCGACATCACCGGGGTGCCCGCGGTCGACACCGAGGTGGCCCAGCACCTGCTCAAGACCGTGGTCGCGGCCCGGCTGATGGGCGCGCAGTGCACCATCTCCGGGATCCGCCCGCAGATCGCCCAGACCATCGTGGCGCTGGGCATCGAGTTCGGCGACATCCCCACCAAGGCGAACCTGGCCGACGCCCTGCTGCACGCGCTGCGCGGCAGCGGTGTCGAGGTGGTGCGCAGGCGCGGCGAGGGCCGTCGGTGACCCAGCAGGTTCCGGTCCTGCGCCTGGGCGACGCGCTGCTGGTGTCCATCCAGGTCGACCTGCAGGACGACGACGTGCTGGCGCTGCAGGAGGAGCTGGCCGAGCGGATCGTCTCGACCGGCGCCCGCGGCGTCATCATCGACATCTCCGCGGTCGACATCGTCGACTCGTTCATCGGGCGGATGTTCAGCTCGATCGCGGCGCTGTCGCGGGTGCTCGACGCCGAGACGGTCGTGGTCGGGATGCGCCCGGCGGTGGCCATCACGCTGGTCGAGCTGGGGTTGTCCCTCGAAGGCGTGCGCACCGCGCTGGACCTGGAGAAGGGCCGGGCGATCCTCGACCGGCTGATCGCCGAGCGGCGCCCCGCCCACGACCTCGACTACCTCGACGACGACGCCGACTACGTCCCGCTCGACGACCCGGCGGGGGAGCGGGCCCGGCCGGATCCGAGCCGGCGTTGAGCACGTCGGCGACCGGGGTGGACGAGCTGCCCGTGACCAGCGGCGACGACGTGGTGCGGGTGCGCCAGCTGGTCCGGTCCAAGGCGCAGTCCATCCGGCTGTCCCTGGTCGACCAGACCAAGCTGGTCACCGCGGCCAGCGAGCTGGCCCGCAACACCCTGGTGCACGGCGGTTCGGGCTCCGCGCGCATCGAGGTCGTGCAGCGCGGGGGCCGCTCCGGGATCCGCGCGGTGTTCAGCGACACCGGCCCCGGCATCGCCGACCTCGACCTGGCGCTGACCCCGGGCTGGACGTCCGGTGGCGGGCTGGGGCTCGGGCTGAGCGGGGCGAAGCGCCTGGTCGACGAGTTCGACATCGACACCGAGGTCGGGCGCGGCACCAGCGTCGCGATCACCAAGTGGTCGCGGTGACCGCCCCGGCGGCCCCCGCGGTCGCCGAGGACATGCAGTGGCTGCGGGTCGACGACCCGAGCGCGGCCGGTTCCGTGCGGCGCGCGGCCGAGCGGCTGGCCACCACGCTGGGCTTCCCGGCGCCGCGGGTGGCCGAGCTGGGCCTGGCCGCCACCGAGATCGCCACGAACGTCGTCCGCCACGCCGGGGGCGGGGCGGTCCTGCTGCGCAGCCTGCGCGGCGCGTCGTCGACCGCGGTCGAGCTGGTGGCCGTCGACCGCGGACCCGGCATGGCCGACGTCCGGGCGGCCAGTCGCGACGGGCACTCCACGGCCGGGACGCTGGGCATCGGCCTGGGCGCGATCGACCGGCTGGCCGACGGGCTGGCAGTCTTCTCCCCGGCCGGGCTGGGCACGGTGCTGGTGGCCCGGTTCGACGCCGACCGGCGCGACCCGGTCCCCGACGACCCCACCGCCGCCGGCCTGACCCGGCCGATCACCGGCGAGACCGCCTGCGGCGACGCCTACCTGATCCGCCACGAGGGCGACCGCACGATGCTGCTGATGTGCGACGGGCTCGGGCACGGCCCGGTCGCGGCGGCGGCCGCGCAGCGGGCGGTCGCGGCGATGCGCGGCCGGCCGTGGCCGGTCTCGCCGGAGCAGGCGGTGGCCTCGATCCACAGCGCGCTCGCGGGCACCCGCGGCGCCGCGGTGGCCGTGGCCGAGCTCGACCCGGCCGCGGGGGTGGTGCGCTTCTGCGGGGTCGGCAACATCGCCGGGGTCGTGGTCAGCGGCGACGCCAAGCGCAGCGCGGTGTCGATGCCGGGCGTGGCCGGCGTGCGGGCCCGCACGGTGCGCGCGTTCGAGTACCCGCTCGCCGCCGACGCGCTGGTGGTGCTGCACTCCGACGGCCTGACCGGTCGGTGGGGCCCGGCGCGCACCGACGGCCTGTTCACCCGCCCGCCGCTCGTGGTGGCCGCTGCGCTGCTGGCCGAGGCCGGGATCCGGCACGACGACGCCGGGATCGTCGTGGCCCGACCGCTGCCGTGACCGGGTCGCCGCCGTGACCGGGCCGGCCGAGCACGAGGTGCTGCGGTTGCAGCTGGTGGAGGAGCGCGACGTGTTCGTCGCCCGCCAGCGCGGCCGGGAGGTGGCCGCGGCGGTGGGCCTGGAGAACCAGGACCAGGTCCGGGTGGCGACCGCGGTGTCGGAGCTGGGCCGCGAGCTGGTGCTGCGGGGCAGGCGCACCGAGATCGTGCTGTCGCTGGCCGGGGGGATCGTGCCCGCGCTGCTGGTCACCGCCCGGTGGGCGGGCGAGCTGCCGGGCCTGGAGCTCACCGAGGGGGTCCGCTCGGCCGGGCGCCTCGCCGACCGCTGCGAGGTGACCCAGTCCGCGGGCGGTGGCACGGCCGTGCTCGGCAAGCGGCTGCCCGCCGGCACCGATCCGGGCCGCCCGGGGGTGATCGAGGGCCTGCGCGAGCGGTTCCGGGGCACCACGACCAGCTCCGCGCTCGAGGAGCTGCGCGTCCAGAACCAGGAGCTGCTGTCCACCCTGGAGGTGCTGCAGGCCCGCCAGGAGGCGCTGGAGGAGGCCAACGCCGAGCTGGAGGAGACCAACCGCGGGGTGCTGGCCCTGCACGCGGAGCTGTCCGGCGAGCTGGACGAGACCAACCGCGGGGTGGTGGCGCTCTACGCCGAGCTGGACGAGAAGTCCGATCAGCTGCGCGAGGCCAGCGAGAGCAAGACGCGGTTCTGGGCGAACGTCAGCCACGAGCTGCGGACCCCGATCAACTCGGTGGTCGGGCTGGCCAAGCTGCTGCTCGACCCGCGTTCCGAGCCGCTCACCGGCGAGCAGCGGACCCAGGTCGAGATGATCCGCGACTCGGGGGCGGTGCTGCTCGCGCTGGTCAACGAGCTGCTCGACGTGGCGAAGGCGGAGTCGGGTCGGATGGAGCCGCAGTGGGCCCCGGTCGACGTCGGCGGGCAGCTGCAGCACCTGCGGGCGACCCTGCTCCCGCTGACGCCGCCCGGCGTCGCGCTCGAGGTGGCCGTGCCGGAGCGGACCCCGCCGGTGTCCACCGACCCGGGCATGCTCACCGCCATCGTGCGCAACCTGGCGACCAACGCGCTCAAGTTCACGACCAGCGGCGAGGTGCGCATCACCGCCGCCTTCGACCCGGGGGCCGGGCTGCTGCGGGTCGCAGTGTCCGACACCGGGATCGGCATCCCCGCCGACCAGCTCGGCCGGGTGTTCGAGGAGTTCCACCAGGTGCCCGGGCCGCTCCAGGTCGGGGCGGCGGGTACCGGGCTCGGGCTGCCGTTGGCCCGCAGGCTCGCCGAGATCCTCGGCGGCAGCTTGGCGCTGAGCAGCGAGGTCGGCGTCGGGACCACCGCCACGCTGCAGTTGCCGGTGTCCGGCCCGGCCACCGCGGTCGCCCGGCTCGGGCGGGTCCTGGTCGTCGACGACGACCCGGCGTTCCGGGCGCTGGTGCGCCGGGCGCTGCACGGCGTGGCCGAGCGCGTCGACGAGGCGGGCGACGGCGCCACCACCGTGCGGCTGCTGCACGCCGAGCCGCCCGACCTGCTCGTGCTCGACCTGCACATCCCACCCCCGGACGGCCGCGCCGTGCTCGCCGGGATGCGCGCCGACCCCGTCCTGGCCGCGCTGCCGGTGGTCGTGGTCACCTCGGCCGACCTGGACCCCGCCTGGACCGCCGAGATGGCCGCCAGCGCGGTCGTGCTGTCGAAGGCGAACCTGACCGCGGCGGTGCTGCTCACCGCGGCCGCCGACGCCGCGCGGCTGGTGGGAGGGACCGATGGCTGATCCGCACCCGACGGGGGAGGGCGCCGTGACGGTCCTGGTCGTCGACGACGCCCCGGCGACGCGCTACATCGTGGGCAGCTGGCTGCGCCGCGACGGGTTCCAGGTGGTCGAGGCGGCCACCGGCGGCGAGGCGTTGGCGCTGGTGCGCAGCCTGCCGATCGACCTCGTCGTGCTCGACGTGGGCCTGCCCGACATGACCGGGTTCGAGGTGTGCGAGCAGATCAAGACCGATCCGGCGCTGGGGATGCCGGTGGTGCACCTGTCGGCCACGTCGGTGGAGGGCCGCGACCGCGCCCACGGCCTCGACCGCGGTGCCGACGCCTACCTCACCGACCCGGTCGAGCCCGCCGAGCTCGTCGCCACGGTCAACTCGGTGCTGCGCTACTACCGGGCGCGCACCCACGCCGAGGAGCTCGCCCGCCAGCAGACGGCCCTGACCACCGCGACCATCACGATGAACCGCGCCGAGGACGCCGACATGCTGGTGGCCGCGGTGGCCGTGGGCGCGGCCGACATGGCCGCCGGGTTCGCCACCGCCCTCATCGCCGCCCCGGACCAGCGCCTGCGCCAGGCCACCGTCGCGGCGCCGGGAGCCGCGCCGGTGATCACCTCGCTCGATCCCGCCGTGCTGGCGCTGCTGCTGGCCCACTTCGACGCCGCTCCCCAGGACGGGCCGCTGCGCCCGGTGCCCGCCGCGGTCGCCGAGGTGCTGGACGCCGCGGCCGAGACCAGCTGGGCGCTGCTGTCCCGGTCGCGCCCCGGGCAGTCGCCGGTGTGCGTGGTCGTGCACGGCCGGTTGGCCCCGCCCACGCGGCTCGTCGACGGCCTGCAGCAGCTGGCCGGGGCGGCGGCGATGGCCGCCGACGCGCAGCGCGTCCACATCGAGGAGCACGACCTCGCGCTGACCCTGCAGCGCAGCTTCCTGCCCGAGCGGTTCGGCACGCTGCCCGGCCTGCGGGCGGCCGTGCGCTACCTGCCCGCCGTCCAGCACGCCGAGATCGGCGGCGACTTCTACGAGATCGTCCAGCTCCCCGACGGCCGCGTGCTGGTGGCGATCGGCGACGTCGCGGGGCACTCGATCCACGCCGCCACGATCATGTTGGAGCTGCGGCACGCCCTGCGCGCCTACGCGATCGACGGCCACGGCCCCGCGCAGATCCTGCGGCGGCTGGAGCGGGTGCTGCGCCACTACCACCGCCGCGAGTACGCCACGCTGTGCCTGCTGCTGATCGACGCGGCGGCGGGCGCGCTGTCCGTCGCCGTGGCCGGGCACCCGCCCCCGCTGCTGGTCGGCGCCGGTGAGGCGCGGTACGCGCCGGTGACCGGGCCGATGCTGGGGGTCGGCCTGGAGCACCCGGCCGAGACGGTCCTGGCGCTGGCCGACGTGCGCACCGTCGTCCTGGTCACCGACGGGATGCTGGAGGACCGGCCGACCGACATCGACGCCGCGATGGAGCGCCTGCGCACCTGGCCGACCCTGCGCGCGGACCCCGAGGACGTGTGCGACGACCTGCTGGCGAACTTCGGGCGCAACCGCGCCGACGACATCGCGCTGCTGGTGCTGCGGCTGGAACCACCGGTCTGACCGCCCGCCTCCCGGTCAGTGGAAGCGACCACTTGTGAGCTCCCGGTCCGATCATTAGCGTCCGGGCCCCGCTGCTCGGCCGGAACGGGTGCCCACCGATGGACTTCGACGTCATCCTGCCCGGGACCAACCGCATCCCCGGCGCCCACGGGTGGGCGCACGCGCTCGACGCCGACGGGTTCCGCCGGATCCTCGCCGTGGTCGACCGGCTCGGCTACCGGAGCGTGTCGGTGTCGGAGCACCTCGCGATGCCGCACGCCGAGGTGCCCCGGCTGGGGCCCTACTGGCAGGACGCCCTCACGGTCATGGCCTTCGCCGCCGCGGCGACCCGCCGCGTCCGCATCGACGCGGCGGTGCTCGTGCTGCCCTACCACCACCCGCTGCGGCTGGCCAAGCAGCTGGCCACCATCGACGTGCTCTCCGGCGGCCGGCTGAACATCTCGGTCGGGGTGGGGCACGCCGTGGCGGAGTTCGAGGCGCTCGGCGTCCCGTTCGCCCGCCGCGGCGCGATCGCCGACGAGATCCTCGACGCGCTGCGCGCGCTGTGGGGCCAGGAGCGGCCGCGACACCGCGGGGAGCGCTTCGCGATAAGCGGTCTGGCCGTCGAGCCGACGCCGCTGCAGCGCCCCCGGCCGCCGATCTTCGTCGGCGGCAACTCCAAGCCCGCGCTGCGTCGCGCCGCCCGCCACGACGGCTGGCAGCCCAACCCGGTGCGCTTCACCGTCGGGGAGATCCCCCCGCTGCTGGACTACCTGCGCTCCCAGCCCGAGTTCGAGGGCAAGGCCGCGACCTTCGACCTGAACTGGTTGAAGTCGCCGACCGGGGCGCGCCTGCCCGGCGGCTTCGCCGGGGCGGGCCCCGCCGTCCTGGCCGAGCACCGGGACCGGCTGGTCGAGGCCTACCGCGGCGAGTACCGCTCGATCGGCATCACGCGCACGGTCGTCGAACCGCCCCGCTCGCTCGCGTCGGAGGGGGAGTACCTGGACTACCTGGCGTGGTTCACCGAGGAGGTGGTGCCCGCCGTGCCGACGGGGCGACCGCCGTCCTGGTGAGTGGGAGCGGGCCTGCACGGGGTCGGGGTCGGGGTGGTGGAGTCGCGGGGGAGGAGGCCCCCGACGATGACCGCCGCGACACCAGCACCGCCGCCACCGCCCGACGTGTTCTCCCCGGGCCGGATCGGGCCGACGACGCTGCGCAACCGGACGATCAAGTCCGCCACCTACGAGAACATGGCGCGCCGCGGCCTGGTCACCGACGCCCTGATCGACTTCCACGTGGCGCACGCCGCGGGCGGCGTCGGCATGACCACGCTCGCCTACTGCGCCGTCGCCCCGGAGGGCCGCACCGACGGCCACCAGATCGTCTGGCGCCCCGAGGCGCTGCCGGGCCTGCGCCGGTTGACCGACGCCGTGCACGCCGAGGGCGCCGCGGTGTCCGCGCAGATCGGGCACTCCGGACCGGTGGGCGACGCCACCCGGACCGGGCTGCCCGCGCTCGGCCCCAGCCGCAGGCTCAACCCGGTCTCGATGCGCGCGGTGCGCGCCGCCACCCGCGAGGACCTGGACCGGATCGTCACCGCGCACGGCGCCGCCGTGCGCATGGCGATCGAGACCGGGTTCGACGCGGTCAAGGTGCACCTCGGGCACAACTACCTGGCCAGCGCGTTCCTCTCGCCCCGGCTGAACCGCCGCACCGACGAGTTCGGCGGCGACCTGCAGAACCGGGCCCGCCTCGCCCGCCGGATCATGCACGCGGTGCGCGACGCGGCGGGCGACCGCATCGCCGTGCTGGCCAAGCTCAACATGGACGACGGCGTGCCGGGCGGGTTCTGGCTGGACGAGGCGGTCGTGCTGGCCCGGTGGCTCGAGCACGACGGCACCGTCGACGCGCTGGAGATGACGGTGGGCAGTTCCCTGCTCAACCCGATGTACCTGTTCCGGGGCGGCGCGCCGGTGCGCGAGTTCGCCGCGGTGATGCCGCGCCCGATCCGCACCGGCGTGCGGCTGGTCGGCGCGCGCTTCCTGCGCGAGTACCCCTACCGCGACGCCTACCTCCTCGACGACGCCCGCCAGATCCGGGCCGCCGTCGACCTGCCGATGGTCCTGCTCGGCGGCATCACCGACCGCGCGGGCATGGACACGGCGATGCGCGAGGGGTTCGGGTTCGTGGCCATGGCCCGCGCCCTGCTGCGCCAGCCCGACCTGGTCAACCGGATCGCCGCGGACGCGGGCACGCGCTCGTTGTGCAACCACAGCAACAAGTGCATGGTGACGATCTTCCGCGGGAGCCGGTGCGTGCTGGTGCCGCAGCCGGAGGTCTGAGGGCTTCGGGCCGTCTACGGCAGGGCAGGGCGCTCCGACGCCGGGTCCTCAGTCGGGTGCGCGGGTGAAGCGGGCCAGCAGGAGCGCCAGCCTGTCGTCGTGGGCGTGGCGGGGGAGTCGGCGGCCCCGGGTCAGCGTGGCCAGGCCGTGCAGGGCGGCCCAGAAGGTCTCGGTCACCAGGGCCGGGTGGGCGGCGCCGGCGTGCGGGCGGACCGCTTCGACGATCTCGTTGAACGCCGTGTGCAGTGGTTCCGGGGCATCGGCGGTCGCGAACGGCAGGTCGACCGCCTGGCTGAACATCGCGTCGTACAGGGCCGGGCGGCGCTCGGCGAACGACGTGTAGGTCTCGGCCACCGCCGCGAGCGCCTCCGGCGCCGCCACGCGGGCACGGGCGGCGGCCAGCGCCTCGCCCAGGTCGGCGAAGCCCTCCACCGCGACGGCCGCCATGATCGCGTCCTTGCCGGCGAAGTGGCTGTACAGCACGGGCTGGCTGTACTCGACCTGCTCGGCCAGGCGGCGCGTGGTCACCGCGTCCCAGCCCTCGGCCTCGGCCAGCTCCCGGGCCGCCGTGACGATCAGCTTCTCGCGCTCCGCGCGTTCGCGCTCCCGGCGCGATTGGATGGACATGCTTGTGATCCTAGCAACGCTAGGGCTGCTGTCGCCGATCTGCTAGCGTTGTACGCATACCTAGCAACGCTAGAACGGAGTCGGAGATGCTCACCGCCATCGCCTACGGGCTCGCCATCCTGCTGAACCTCATGATCCTGTTCATCGGCCTGCGGTTCCTGTTCGCGCCGTGGGCCGCGGCCGCCGGGTACGGGGTGCCCGCCACGAAGGACATCGCCTACCTGACGATCAAGGGAGTGCGCGACAGCAGCTACGGCCTGGTGGGCCTGGCCCTGCTGGCGTTCGCCGGCGCGCAGGCCGAGGCCTGGTTCATGCTGGTCGTCGCGCTCGTGCCCCTCGGTGACACGGTCGTCGTGCTGCGCAACGGCGGCACGAAGGCCGTCGCGTTCGGCGTCCACTTCGCGACCGCCGTGGCCGTCCTGGTCAGCGCGGCGCTGCTCTTCGCGGTCTGAGGGATCGGCACGGCGAGATCGACAGTGTCGTGCGCGAGGAGCCCGCTCCCGGCTCAGATCGCGAGCCGCATCCGCTTGACGCCGTCGGTGAAGTTGGACAGCAGCGTCTCGGGCTCGCCCACCGCGCGGATCCCGGGCAGCCGGGTGAACAGCTCGCGCAGCATCGTGGTGGCTTCCAGGCGGGCCAGGTCGGCGCCCAGGCAGTAGTGCGGGCCCGGGCCGCCGAAGCCCAGGTGCGGGTTGGGGGAGCGGGTGACGTCGACGCGGTCCGGGTCGGCGAACACGTCCTCGTCGCGGTTGGCCGAGCAGCAGAACAGCAGCACCTTCTGCCCGGCGCGGACCGGGTGCCCGGCCAGGCGAGGTGCGCCGGGTCGGCCTGCGGTCCGGACGTCGTCGTCACGGGCCCAGCGTGCCACGGCGGTCGCGCCGCCCACGGGTGCCGCGGTCGGGCCGGTCGATCGAGCTGGTCGGTCGACCTCGCGCGGGCCCTCCGACGCCCGGCGTCACCGCCGGGTGCGCCGCCACAGCACCACGAGCCCGACGACTCCCAGCAGGCTGAGCCCGCCGAACACCCCGTGCAGCACCAGGCTCCCGGTGTCGGCGAAGGAGATGAACGCGTTGCCGACCAGGCCGATCGCCAGCACCACCCCCAGCAGCGCCCGCAGGGCGACCGATCCGGGGGCGGGGCGGGGGTTGGCCTCGGGGACGACGGTGGGGGGCTCGTAGCTGGTCATGGTGGGCTCCTCGGGTGGTCGGTGCGGTGTCGTGCTGATGTCGTGAACGCTACGGAGCGGCGACCCGCCCGACGATCCCGTCAGCTGCCCGATCCGGGGTACAGCAGGCTGTACCGGCGTGCCCCGGCGCGGGCCGGCCGCTCCCGGCGCCATAGGGTCGGCGTCGAGGAGGTGCGGATGCCGGCGCCCGGTCGTGCCACGGCGGAGCCCGCGACGACCCCCGCCCACCGGGGCGGCGTTCGGCGGGCCACCCGACGGCTCAGTCGCAGCACCCTGGTGGCGCTCGACCAGCTCGGCGCCGGGCTCGGCACCGCGCTACTGGCGCTGGTCGCCCTGCTCGGGGTGGTGCTGGTCGGGCTGGCCTGCCTGCTCTGGGTCGGGCGGCTGCTGGTGCCGGTGGCGCTGCAGGTGCTGCGACTGGCCGCCGACCGGGAACGCGCCCGGCTGGGCCGCTACGGCCCGGAGATCGTCGGTCCGGGACCGGTGCCGACCGGGCTGCGGGCCGCGGCCGCCGACCCCACCACCCGGCGCGAGCTGGGGTGGCTGGCCCTGCACGGGACGGCGGGGCTGCTGCTCAGCGTGGTGGGCCTGACGCTGCCGCTGTCGGTGATCACCGACGTGACGTTCCCGCTGTGGTGGTACCTGCTGCCGCCCGACGATGCCACCCCGAGCCTGGTCCCGTGGACCGTGCAGGACTGGCCCACCGCGCTCGCGGTCGTCCCGTTCAGCCTGGTGTGGCTGGTCCTCACGGTCGGGCTGTCCCCGGTCATGGCCCGGCTGCAGTCACGGCCCGGGTGGCGACTGCTGCCGCCGGACCCGGAGACCGACCTGTCGGTGCGGGTCGCCGAGCTGACCGCCACCCGGGCCGCGGCGCTGGACGCGCACGCCGTCGAGCTGCGCCGGATCGAGCGGTCGCTGCACGACGGGGCGCAGAACCGGCTGGTCGCCGTCACCGTCCTGGTCGGCGCGGCGCGGCGGGCGCTGGCCCGCGACCCGGCCGCCGCCGCGGACGTCCTGGGCCGCGCCCAGGACGCCGCGGAGCAGGCGCTGGCCGAGCTGCGCACGGTGGTGCGCAGCATCCTGCCGCCGGTGCTGGCCGACCGCGGGCTGGAGGGATCGCTGGCCGGGCTGGCCGCGGCCTGCCCGGTGCCCTGCCGGCTGGAGGTCGACCTCGACACCGGCGCCGGCCGGTGCGCCGCCTCCGTCGAGGCGACCGCCTACTTCGTGGTCGCCGAGGCGCTGACCAACATCGCCAAGCACAGCGGGGCCCGCGCCGCGGCGGTCGCGGTCTCCCGCCGTGCCGACCGGCTGCTCGTGCGGGTCGACGACGACGGGAAGGGCGGCGCGGACGGCGCCGCCGGCTCCGGGCTGGCCGGCATCCGCCGCCGCGCCGAGGCGTTCGACGGCCGGTTCGCCCTGACCAGCCCGCCCGGCGGGCCGACGACCATCGAGGTGGAGCTGCCGTGCGGATCGTGATCGCCGAGGACGACCCCCTGCTGCGCGAGGGGCTCGCGCTGCTGCTGCGCGCCGAGGGGCTCGACGTGGTGGCCGCCGTCGACGGCCCGGACGCGCTGCTGGCCGCGGTCGACGAGCACCACCCCGACGTGGCCATCGTGGACGTGCGGATGCCGCCGACGCACACCGACGAGGGGATCGTGGCGGCCGTCGAGGCCCGGCGCCGCCGGCCCGACCTGGCGGTCCTGGTGCTGTCCGCCTACGTCGAGCAGGCGTTCGCCACCGACCTGCTGACCCGCGGCGCGACCCGGCTGGGCTACCTGCTCAAGGAGCGGGTCGGCCGGGTCGAGCAGTTCCTCGACGCCCTGCACCGGGTGGCCGACGGCGGCACGGCCATCGACCCGGACGTCGTCGCCCAGCTGCTCACCCGCAACCACCCCGACAGCCGGCTCGACCGGCTCAGCCCCCGCGAGCGCGACGTGCTCGCGGTGATGGCCGAGGGGCTGGGCAACGCGGCCATCGCCGAGCGGCTGGTGGTCTCCGAGGGCGCGGTGCACAAGCACATCCGCAGCATCTTCGGCAAGCTCGACCTGGCCCCCACCGACCGGACCGACCGCCGGGTGGCCGCGGTGCTGCACTACCTGGAGGACGCCCGGCGACGGGTCTGACCCCGGCCGCGGTGCGGCCGGGGTCGGGGCGGTGGGGACGATCGGGAGCGGTCGGGTCAGCCGCAGAGCGCGGTGTCCAGCGCGGCGTCGACGTGCCGCGCCGCGTCCAGCGAACCCGGCAGGGCGGTGACGGTCAGCGCGGCCGCGCGGCCCTCGGCGGTGACGGCGTTGGCGGTCTGGTAGCCCAGCGCCGTGCCGCCGTGGGTCCACGCGGTCCCACCGCAGCTCAGCGAGAAGGTCGCCAGGCCGAGCCCGTACCGCGCGTCGCCGGAGGCGTCGAACTCGGGGGCGTCGACGGTGCGCTGCATCTGCTCCAGCTCGGCGGGCTCCAGCAGCTCACCCCCGACCAGCGCGGTCATGAACCGGTTGACGTCGGACGGGGTGCTGATCAGCGCGCCGGCCGCCCAGGCCGCCGTGACGTCCTGCTCGGTGAAGTCGACCGGCGGGGCGCTCGGGTCGAGCGCGACGTAGCCGTGCGGGTGCGGGCCGCGGATGGTGCGGTCGTCGGCGGCGGGCCAGTAGGTGTGCTCCAGCCCGATGCGGTCGATCACCCGCTCGGTGATCTCGTCGCCGACCGGGTTGCCGGTGACCTCCTCGACGAGCAGGCCGGCCAGCACGTAGTTGGTGTTGCCGTAGGCCCAGCCGGTGCCCGGGGCGAACAGCGCCGGGGTGGACAGGCCCAGCTCGACCAGCTCCCGCGGCTCGTGGTGGCCGTCGCGCAGCGCGAGCAGGCCGTCGGCGGCCAGCTTGTCGTCGTAGTCGGCCAGGCCGCTGGTGTGCTGCAGCAGCTGGCGCACGGTGATCACGCGGCCGTCGATCCCCTCGCCGCGGACCAGGCCGGGCAGGTAGGTCTCGATCGGCGCGTCCAGGTCGACCAGCCCCTCCTGCACGAGCTGCAGGACGACGACCGCGGTGAACATCTTGGTGTTGCTGGCGATGCGCACCCGCCCGTCGACGGGCACCTCCTCGCCGGTGGCCAGGTCACCGACCCCGGCCGTGTAGTGCCGGGTGTGCCCGTCGGCGTCCCGCACGGCGGCGAGCGCGCCGGGGAACCCGTCGTCGCGGACCAGGCCGTCCAGGCCCCGCTGGACCGCGTCCGGGGTGGCCTGGACGGCGGCGGCGGCGTTCGCGGGCGGGGCGCCGAACTCCGCGGACGCGGCCAGCGCGGTGCCGCCGCCGAGGACCGCGAGCGCCGCCAGCACCGACACCACCCGGCGCGGGGTGAACGAGGACGGGCCGGCGGTGCCGGGGGAGTGGTCGGTGCGGTCGGACATGGGAGCTGCTCCTGCGGGTCGGCGTTCTCGGACCCGCAAAGCCTCTCCGGGACCGGGGTGAAGATCGATCCCTCCAGCTGCCCACCCCGGGTACAGCAGGCGCTACCCGCCGGCTCGGGTCAGCCGGTCTCCACCGGGAGCGCGGGGTCCGCTGTCCACTCCGAGAGCGACCCGTCGTAGACCGCGACCTCCGCCCCGCTGACCAGGAACGCCGCGAACGCCGGCACGGTGGCGGCGATGCCGCCGCCGCAGTAGGCCACCGCGCGCTGCCCGTCGAGGATCCCGGCCGCCTGCAGCTTCTCCGCCAGCGCGGGCAGGTCCAGGAACCGGCCGGTCGCCGGGTCGAGCAGCGTGTCGCGGGGCAGGTTGCGGCTGCCGGGGATGCGCCCGCGGCGGGAGTAGGGCGACGTCTCGGACTCGCCGCGGAAGGTGGCCGGGTCCAGCGCGTTGACCAGGACGCCGGTCCCGGAGCCGAGCCGGCGGACCTCGTCGGTGGTGGCGACGAGGTCCGAGCGCAGGCGCGGGGTGAACGTCGCGGCCGGGACGGCCACCTCCCCGGACTCGACCGGGTGGCCCGCGGCCTTCCACGCCCCCAGGCCGCCGTCGAGCACGGAGACCCCGTCGTGGCCGAAGGTCCGCAGCAGCCACCACAGGCGGGTGGCCCAGGCGCTGCCGCCGGTGTCGTAGGCGACGACGTGGGTGCGGTCGCCGATGCCCAGCTCCGCGGCGGCCGCGGCGAACCGCGACGGGGAGGGCAGGGTGAAGGCGAACCGGGCGTCGGGGTCGGAGAACGCGCCGGGGATGTCGGCGAACACCGCGCCGGGCACGTGCTCGGCCAGGTAGCCGTCGCGGGCGGGTGTCGCGGTGTACGGCTCGCCCTCCCCGGCCAGGGCGAGGCGGGTGGAGGCGTCGACGACCCGGACGTCGTCGGGCGCGCCGTCGAGCAGCGCGGCGAGCTCGTCGGCCGTGACCAGCGGGGGCGGGGTGGGGGACATGGGCCGGACGCTAGGCCGGTCCCCTCGTCGTCGACAAGGGACGAGGGGCGACGGGGACGGCGTGAGTGCGCTCACCGGTGGTGGTGCCCGCGGGCCGCGCCGGGCCTACGGTGCTCCGGTGATCACCTCGCAGCCGACCGACGGCCGTGCCACGCCGGTGCGCTTCGGCGCGGTCGAGGCGGGCGGCACCAAGTTCGTGTGCCTGCTCGGCTCGTCGCCGGCCGACATCACCGCCTCGACGCGGATCCCGACGCGCGACCCGGCCTCGACCCTGGCCGAGGTGATCGCGTTCTTCGCCGCCGAGCCGGCGCCCGCCGCGATCGGCGTCGGGTCGTTCGGGCCCGTGGAGCTGCGCCGCGACCACCCGCAGTACGGCTTCATCACCGCCAGCCCGAAGCCGGGATGGCGCGACGTCGACGTGGTCGGCGCGCTGCGCGGGGCGCTGGGCGTGCCGGTCGGCCTGCACACCGACGTGGCGGGCGCGGCGCTGGGGGAGGGCCGCTGGGGGGCGGCGCGCGGGCTGGACACCTACGTCTACATGACCGTCGGCACCGGCGTCGGCGCCGCCGCGGTGGTCGACGGGCGCCTGCCCACGGGTCTCGGGCACCCCGAGATGGGCCACATGAGCGTGCCCCGCCAGCCCGGCGACGACTTCCCCGGGCGGTGCCCCTTCCACGGCGACTGCCTGGAGGGGATGGCGGCCGGCCCGGCCGTCGCCGCCCGGTTCGGCCGCCCCGGCGAGCAGCTCGACGGCGACGACCTGCGGCGCGCGGTGGAGTGGGAGGCCGGCTACCTGGCCGAGGCCGTCCGCACCGTCGTCTACGCGCTGGCCCCGCAGCGGGTGGTGATCGGCGGCAGCGTGCCGCAGCTGCCCGGGTTGTTCCCGCGGCTGCGCTCGCGGCTGGGCGAGGTCATGGCGGGCTACGGGGCGCTGCCCGAGCACGGCGCCGACGACTTCGTCGTCCCGGCGGGCCTGGGCGGGATGGCCGGACCGGCCGGTGCGCTGCTGCTGGCCGAGCTCGCGCTCGCGGAGGCGCCCACGGCCTGAGCCCCGGCGGTGGCGGGTGCGGAGTTCGGGTGCCTCTTCGCAGAC
The DNA here is from genome assembly GCF_023898865.1 of Pseudonocardia humida. Lineage (GTDB taxonomy): Bacteria > Actinomycetota > Actinomycetes > Mycobacteriales > Pseudonocardiaceae > Pseudonocardia > Pseudonocardia humida. Next base: position 56,417 of record NZ_JAGSOV010000023.1, on the reverse strand, counting down.
TCTCCGTGCTCCTCGCACGTGCTGTGGCCGCTGCGAGGAGCGCGCTGCCTCTGCGAAGACGCTCGCGGGCTCGCCGCAGCCACCGCACTAGGCTGCCGTGGTGGTCGCGAGGAGTCGCAAGGCGCGGATCGGGGCGCGCCGCCGCAAGCGGATGGCCGCGGTCACCCACGACCTGACCGACGAGCAGTGGGCGGCCCTGCGCGCGGCCTGGGGCGGGTGCGCGTACTGCGGCGCCGAGGACGGCTCGCCGCAGCGCGACTGCGTCCTGCCCGTCTCGCGCGGGGGCCGCTACACCGTGGACAACGTGGTGCCGGCGTGCCGGTCGTGCAACGCCAGCAAGTGCAATGCCGAGGTCACCGGGTGGCTGCGGCGCAAGCGGCTCGACGAGCGGGCGTTCCTGGAGCGCCACGGGCAGATCCTGGCCGGGTTCGCCGAGCGGTAGCGGCGGTCAGTCGTCGGGGTCGTCCATGTCCCGGAGCTGCGCCTTGAGGGCTTCCAGGTCCCAGCGCATGTGCCCGGAGGGCAGTCGCAGCGTCGGCCTCAGCTTGCCGTCGCTGACGTACTTGCTGAGGGTCTTCGGGTGGATCCCCAGCGCGCGTGCCGCCTCCGAGGTCGTCATCAACGGGGTCGGGCGCGGCATGTCGATCACGTTAGTACCTGGTCACACCCGCAATGACCTGCAACAAGGTGCTCATTGCTAACCCCTGCGAACTACGTATGTACGCTGCGAATCACCCAAATCCGCTCAGATTGACTACCGTCTGTCCGTTTTCTCGGCTACGCTAGGTACCCGCAGGAACACGGCGGGCTCGACCGGTGCGGGAACACCGGCCGAGCCCTTGATCCCGCCCTGAACTGGAGGGCAAGACCCATGACCGAACCTACCGAACCGTCCCGGCCGGACTCCGGAGCGATCTTCCGAGCGTTCGCGGCGCTGCTCTCCGGGGACCCGCCGACCTGGCGCAGGCTCATCCAGGAGCACGTCCCGACCGAGTCCGGCCACTGCGCCGCACCGCTGTGCGGGCGCCCCGGCTACGGAACCCCCGACTACGTCCCGCACCCGTGCGGGGCCCGGGCCGTCGCCGACGCGGCCCGCGAGCTGCACCGGTGACGCCGGACTGACGGGGCGGCGTGCGCCCTCAGTCGGTGGACCGGCCCGGCTGGAACACCGGCATCGTCGGCACGGGTGGCACCGCGCGCCGCTGCACCGCGGGCTCGGGGTCGGCGAAGCGGAGCGCCTCCGGCAGCGCGGGCACCGCGGGCGCCTGCTGGTCGGGGGAGGGCGTGGGGGCCGGGATCACGGCAGTCGGCAGCGGCGCCGCGGCCGGCACGGCGACCGGTGGAGTCGCAGCCGGGGGAGCGGCCGGGGGTACGGCGGGCGGGGCGACCGCGCGTGCGCCGGGGATGCGGCACTGGTCGGTGAGGTCGTAGAGCCGGCCGGTGGCCAGGACCTCGAACCTCATCGCGTGCAGGCGGGCGGCGATGTGCGGCGGGGCCTCGACGACCAGGCCGTCGTGCTCACCCCCGCTGAAGCGCACGATCTCGACACGGTCGTTCACGGTCACCCCCCGACCGTAGGACGTCGGAGCGCCGAGCGGGACGGACATACGGCAGCCGTCGGCGAACCGGGCATGAGTGCCTCGTCACATCGGAGGCACCGGGGGAAACGCCGGCGCCCTCAGCCGCGACGCAGCACGCGCAGCGAGCCGGTCACCGAGGTCTCGGTGAAGCCGCCCTCGTCGAGGGCGGCGCGGTAGATGCGGTAGGGGGCCTGGCCGCCGTCGGCCGGGTCGGGGAACACGTCGTGGATGACCAGCGTGCCGCCGGCGCGGACCAGCGGCGCCCACCCGCGGTAGTCGGCCTGGGCGGCCTCGTCGGTGTGGCCGCCGTCGACGAACAGGAAGTCGATCGGGTGGCGCCACCACCGGGCGACCGTGGCCGACCGGCCCACCACCGGGGTCACGACGTCCTCCAGCTCCGCGTCGGCCAGCGTCCGGCGCAGCACGGGCAGCGTGTCCAGCCGACCGGTGCCGTCGACCAGCTCGGGGTCGTGGTACTCCCAGCCGACCTGGTGCTCCTCGGAGCCGCGGTGGTGGTCGACGGTGATCACGTGGCCGCCGGTGGCCGCGGCGGCGTGGCCCAGGTAGACCGTCGACTTGCCGCAGTAGGTCCCGATCTCGACGGCCAGCCCGCCACCGGCCGCGGCCAGCGCGTCGACGGCGGCCGCGTGCAGGGCCAGGCCCTCCTCGACCGGCATGAAGCCGCGCACGCCCTCGGCGACGGCGGCGAGCCGCGCCGGGAACTCGCGGGTCAGCGGGATGTCGGGCACCGGCACGTCCCTTCCAGCGTCGGGCTCATCGTGCCCGGTGGCAGCCCCTCGCCGCGGAACAGGCCGTTGCCCGCGGTGGTGCGCGACAGCGCGTCCGCCGCGAGCACGACCGTGGCCGCGGTCCAGGTGCTGCGCTCCACCGGCCAGCGGGCGCGGTCGGGGTAGACCAGGCCGGTCCAGTAGGAGCCGTCCGGGTCGCGCAGGTGCTGCATCGCGGCGAACTGCGCGTGCGCCTCGGCGGTGAGCCCGGCGGCGTCGAGGGCGAGCACGTACTCGCAGGTCTCCGCGCCGGTCACCCAGGGCCGGTCGGCGACGCAGCGGATGCCCAGCCCGTCGACGACGAACTCGGCGCGGTGCGCGGCCAGCCGGGCCCGGGCGACCGGGACGGGCAGCGCCCCGCCGAGGACCGGGTAGTACCAGTCCATGGAGTAGCGCGACTTGTCGGCGTAGCGCTCGGGGTGCCCGTCGAGGGAGTGGCGGACCCCGTCGGCGGCCAGCTCCAGCTCCGGCACGGCCTCGCCGACGACCTCGGCGAGCCCGATCGCGCAGCGCAGGCTGAGGTGGATGCTGGCGTTGCCGGTGAGCAGGGCCTCGCGGCGGATGCTGCCGTCGACGTCGCGGGCCCACCAGACCTGCCCGCCCGGGGCCCGCAGGCCGAGCACGACGTCGATGCCGCGGCGCACGGTCGGCCACATCCGCTCCACGAAGCCGCGGTCGCCGAAGACCCGCCAGTGGTGCCAGACGCCGGTGGCCGGGTAGGCGCAGAAGTTGGCGTCGGTGTACTCGTCGACGACCGCGTCGCCGCGGTACTCGGCCGCCCACGAGCCGTCCGGGCGCTGCGCGGTGCGCGTCCACTCGAACGCCGCGTCGGCCTGCTCGCGCAGCCCCGTCGCGCTGAGGGCCATGGCGGCCTGCACGTGGTCCCACGGGTCGGTGCGCCCGCCGGTGAACCACGGCAGCGCCCCCGACGGCTGCTGGACCGCCGCGATCGCGGCCGCGGTCCGCCGGCACCGCTGCTCGCTGAACACCCCGCCGACGCTGGGCAACCGGCTCACGGGGCCGCCGCCGGGAGGACCGGCTTGACGAAGTACAGCGCCACGCTCTTGCCGATCACCGGGTCGAGCGCGCGTTCCAGGCCACGGGTGAGCGCCGGGGCCTTCATCATGTCCCAGACCAGCAGCTTGTGGTACGCCTCGACGAGCGGGTGCGACTCCCGCTCGGTGCCCACCGCGCACTTGAGCCACCAGTACGGGGAGTGCAGGGCGTGCGCGTGGTGGCGGTGGGTCAGCCGCACGCCCGCCGCCTGCACCTTCCCGACGAGCTCGCGTGCCCGGTAGATGCGGACGTGGCCGCCCTCGTTGGCGTGGTAGGAGTCCGACAGCGCCCAGCAGATCCGCTCGGGCAGCCAGCGCGGCACCGTGACGCCGAGGGTGCCGCCCGGGGCGAGCACCCGCACCAGCTCCGCGATGGCCCGCTCGTCCTGCGGGACGTGCTCGAGGATCTCCGAGGCCAGCACGCAGTCGAACCAGTCGTCGGGGTAGGGCAGGGCGAGGGCGTCGCCGACCTGCACGCGGCCCTCGCCGCCGGGCGGGACCTCGCCCGCGGCCTCCAGCGCGGCGAACCACTCGGCGACCTGGTCGAGCTCGGCGGCGTCCTGGTCGAACGCCACGACATCGGCGCCGCGGCGCAGCGCCTCGAACGAGTGCCGCCCGGCGCCGGCGCCGACGTCGATGAAGCGGGTGCGCCGTCCGACGCGCAGGCGGTCGAAGTCGACGGTCAGCACGGACGCCGCCCCGTCGCGGCGATGGCCTCGCGGTAGGCGGCCTCGGTGGCCCGGGCCACGGCGGTCCAGCTGAAGCGCTCGGTCGCCCGGGCCCGCCCGGCCGCGCCGAGGCGCTCGCGCTCGGCGGTCGAGCCGAGCACCCGCGACAGCGCCGCGGTCAGCGCCTCGATGTCGCCCGGGGGCACGAGCAGCCCGGCGCCGCCGTCGGGGCCGACGACCTCGGGCAGCGCCCCGGTCCGGCTGGCGACCACCGGCGTGCCGCAGGCCATCGCCTCCACCGTGGGCAGCGAGAACCCCTCGTACCGCGAGGGCACGCACATGACCTCGGCCGAGGCCAGCAGGGCGGCCAGCTCGGCGTCGGTGACGCCGCTGCGCACGTGCACGCAGTCGCCCAGGCCGAGCGCGGCGATCCGGCGCTCGGTCGGGCCGTCCGGGGTCAGGGTGCTGACCAGCTGCAGCTCGACGTCGCGGTCGGCGCGCAGCTTGGCCACCGCGTCGAGCAGGTGGTCGACGCCCTTGAGCGGGTGGTCGGCGCTGGCCACCGCCACGATCCGGCCCGGGACCCGCGGCCCGGCCGGGCGGAACAGCTCGACGTCCACGCCCAGCGGGACGACCCGGATCCGGGCGGGGTCGACCCGGAAGTCGTGGACGGTGTCGGCGGCCGCGGCCTCGGACACGCCGACGATCACCGGCAGCCTGCGGGCCACGCGCGCCTGCATCGGCACGAACCCGTACCACCGCCGCAGCGGCAGCTTCTTGCGCCGGGGCGCGGCGGCCACCGCGATCCGGCGGTCGCGGCTGATCGGGTGGTGGATGGTGGCCGCGACCGGGATGCCGCGCCGGTGCAGGGCCAGCAGCCCGTAGCCGAGGGACTGGTTGTCGTGCACGACGTCGAAGTCGCCCGCCCGCTCGCGCATCAGCCGGGCCATGCGCGCGCTGAAGGCCAGCGGCTCGGCGAAGCAGCCCGTCGCCGTGGTGAGGTACTCCAGCACGTCGGCCGCCGAGCCCAGCTCGCGCAGCGGGGGCAGGCGGGGGGCGTCGGGCCGGCCGAAGACGTCCAGGCTCGGCACGCGCGTCAACCGGACGCGGGGATCGAGGCCGTCGGGGTAGGGCGGGCCGGAGAACACCTCGACCTCGTGGCCGAGCTCGGCCAGGCCGCGGCTGAGCTGCCGCACGTACACGCCTTGGCCGCCGGAGTGGTTCTTGCTGCGGTAGGACAGCAACGCGATGCGCACGAAGGTCGGACTCCCGCCAGCGGCCGTGATACTGAAATTCAGTTCTAGTACCACCGCAGAACCTACCAGCAGGTAATCGGCTGTCAAGATCCTCGGCGGTGACGTGCGACCCTGGTCCGGCGGATCCGGTGCACGCGCGGTGACCGTGGCGCGAGCCGTGCCGACTACGTCGCCGCGGCGGCGCGGACGGCGTCGTCGAGCCGCGTCCACGCCTCGCCGAGCGCGCCGTCGGGCAGGTGGGAGTGCTCCCGCTCGTGGAGCAGGCCGAAGGTGAAGCCGTTGGCGCCCTCGCCGTGGGCCTGGGCGCCCAGCTCGCGCAGCACCGGCAGCGCGACGATCGCGTCCTGGTGGTCGCCGAGCAGCTCCTGGACGTCCTTGGTGCGGCTGATCAGGGTGCGGGCCCGCTTGCCGAGGACGGGTTCGGCGGCCTCGGTGGCGTAGCGCAGGCGCTTGGCGGCCTTGCGGGCCTCGTGCAGCTCGACGTCGCGCTCCGGGCCGAGGGGGAGCCCCTCCGCGGTCCGGACGTGGTCGGCGACGCGGCGGTGGTTGCGCCGGATGAGCCTGCCGAGGTGCTCACGCGCGGGCTCGGCCGCGGCGCGGGTCAGCGGTGGGTCGGCCAGCAGGGTGTCGACGGCCGCGAGCAGGGCCAGGTAGCGCTCGCCGTCCAGGGCGGCGACCAGCTCGTCGTGGGCGGCGGCGCGGCGGCCGGTGAAGTAGCGCGTCAGGTGGGCGCGCACCGGGCCGAGGACGAGCTCGTCGGGCACCCCGTCGAGCGCGTCGGTGATCCGCGCCTCGAGGACCTCCAGGTCGCGGGCCGCACCGAGCACGGCGGCCAGCCACTTGAGCTCCCCGGCCAGCTCGCGCGTCCGGTCGCGGTCGACGACCCGGCCGTAGGCATGCAGGACGCTGCGCATGCGCCGGGTGGCCACGCGCATCTGGTGCACGGCGTCGGGCAGCTCGCGGCGCACGGCCGGGTCGCGGGTGCGGATCGCGGTGCCCTGCTCGTGCAGGTAGGCCAGGGCGACCTCGCCCAGGGTCGACCGGCCGCGCAGGCGGGGCGGGCGCGCGGCGGCCGGGATGCGCCCGCCCAGCACGCGGGCGAGCTTGGACGGGGCCTTCGAGCGGCGCACCCCCGCCTCGCGCAGCCGCCGTTCGAGCTGGTCGAGCAGCGCCGCGTCGCCGTGCTCGGCCAGCTCGACCTCGGCCTCGCGCCACGTGGACGACTCGATGGTGTCGCCGAGCGCGCGGGCGGTGACCCGGTCGTCGACGACCTCGACCAGGTCGCGGCCCTCGTCGTCGGTGAGCCGCCACTGCCGGCGGACCGTGGTGAGCTCGGCGACGGCCAGCAGCTCCCGGCCGCGGGTGAAGGCCCGGGCCAGCGCGACGAGCTGGGCGGGGGGGGTCGGGTTGGTCCGGCGGGCCTCGCCGCGGGTGAAGCCGACCCGGATCTCGTCGCGGCTGTCGGGGCCGGCGGGGAGCTTGAGGTGCCAGCCGCGGTCGGCGCCCCCGCGGCGGCGGCGCAGCGTGATCCCGGCGGCGGCCAGGTCGAGCCCGGCGGTGTCGAAGTAGACCGCCTCCAGGAGGTGTTCCTCAGGCTCGGTGGTGCGGTGCACGCCGGGGACGTCGGACCAGTCGGGGAGCTGGGCGCCCTCGTCGAGCTCGTACTTCCGTTCGGTCTCGCGCATAGTGGTCACCACCGGTCCTGCGTACCCGATCCCGCCCGGTGTCCGCCAGGTCGACGGCGGACGAACACGCCCGCCGCGCGCGGGTGGGCGCCGGCCCGCCAGGTGGGACGGCCCGTTGCCGGGGCCGCCCGCGGCGGGCACGGTGCGCTCACGGGATCGGGCGGGCCGGCGGCGTCGCCGGGGCGGGGGTGGTCGGGTGGGCGACGAGCTGCGGCACCTGGTCGACGAGGCGGCGATCAAGCGGGTGCACGTCCGGTACTGCCGGGCCGTCGACCGGATGGACTGGGACCTGCTGCGGTCCTGCTACCACCCCGGCGCCGTGGACGACCACGGCTCGTTCCGGGGCGGGGTGGAGGAGTTCGTCGGCCGGCTCGCCGAGCTGCTGCCCCTGCTCGCCTCGACCACGCACTTCATCGGCAACCAACTGGTGGAGATCGACGGCGACCGGGCCTGGATGGAGTCCTACACCCGCGCCTACCACCGGATCCCGGCCTCGGCGGGCGCACCGGCCGGCGACTACGTCCTCAACCTGCGCTACGTCGACCGGCTGGAGAGGCGCGGGGGCGAGTGGCGCATCGTCGACCGGGTCGTGGTGCACGACTCCGAGCGGACCGACCCGGTGGCGGGCGGGCGGGACGGCGTCGCCGAGGGCTGGCAGGTGGGGGCCCGGGACCGCACCGACCCGTCGTACCGGCGGGCGTCGCCGTGAGCTGACCCGCCGCGGCCGTCGACACCGGCCGGGTCGCCGCGTACGCTCGTTATTGGGCGGGTGCCCAAGGCGAACGACCAGGAGTGTGGGATGGCGACGACGGCGGAGAAGGGCGAGCAGGTGCGCCACCGGTTGCGCCGCGCGGCGGTCGAGTTGATCGCCGAACGCGGCTGGCGGGCGGTGACGACCCGCGCGGTGGCCGAGCGGGCGGGCGTGGGGCAGGGTCTGGTGCACTACCACTTCACCTCCGTCGAGGCGCTGCTGCGGGAGGCGGCGCTGGGCCTGATGCGCGCCGTCGTCGAGCAGGCCGCCGAGCCGATGGACCGGGCCGCCGGCGCCGACGAGGGGATGCGGCTGCTGCTCGGGGCGCTGGACGCGCACACCGGCACCGACCCGGCGTCGCTGGTGTTCCTGGAGACCTACCTCGCCGCCGGGCGGGACGCCGCGCTCGGCGGCGAGGTCAGGGGCATCGTCGTCGCGTTCCGGGAGCGGACGACCCGGTGGCTCGAGCGGTGCGGCACGGCCGAGCCCGAGCGCACGGCGGCCGTGCTGGCCGCCGCGGTCGACGGGCTGCTGCTGCACCGGGGGCTGGACCCGTCGCTGACCGGCGGGTCCGCCCGCCCCGTGCTGGAGCGCCTGCTGGGAGGACGGCGATGAAGGTCGTGGTGTGCGGGGCCGGGATCGCGGGGTTGGCCGCCGCCGGTCGGTTCGCCGCCCGCGGCGACGAGGTGGTCGTGCTGGAGCGTGCCCCCGGCCCGCGGCCGCAGGGATATATGATCGACTTCTTCGGGCCGGGCCACCAGGCCGCCGCGGCGACGGGCCTGCTGCCGCTGCTGCGGGAGCGCGGCTACCAGGTCCGGGAGGTGGCCTACCTCGACGCCGCGGGACGGCGTCGCGCCGGGCTGCCGTTCGCCCGGTTCGCCGCCTCCCGGGGCGGCGACCTGATCAGCATCATGCGCCCCGACCTGGAGGCCGCCCTCGCCGAGCACCTGCCCGACCGGGTCGACCTGCGCTACGGCGCCACCGTCGTCACCGTCGACGACGACGAGGACGGCGCCCGCGTCGTGCTCGACGACGGCGCGGCCGTCGAGGCCGACCTGGTCGTCGGCGCCGACGGCACCCGCTCGGTCGTGCGCCGTCAGGTCGTCGGACCCGACCGGGGGGTCGTGCGCCGCCTCGGGTTCCACACCGCGGCCTTCACCGTCGACGAGCCGCGGGTCCACGCCGCGCTGCGCGGGCGGTTCTGCGTCACCGACACCGCGAACCGCATGGTGGGGGCCTACGGCCTGCGCGACGGCCGGGTGGCGGTCTTCACCGTGCACCGCAGCACCGACGGGCAACCGGCCGACCCGCGCGCCGCGCTCCGCGCCGAGTACGGCGGGCTGGGCTGGGTCGTCCCGCGGGTGCTCGAGCTCTGCCCGCCGGGGGAGCGGGTGTACTACGACGAGGTCGTCCAGGTCGAGGCGGCGCGCTGGCGGGGTCGGCGGGTCGTCCTGGTCGGCGACGCGGCGCACGCCGTCTCGCTGCTGGCCGGCCAGGGCGCCTCGCTGGCCGTGGCCGGCGCCTCCGTGCTGGCGGACCGGCTCGACGCGACGCGGTCGGTGGCCGACGGGCTGGCCGAGTACGAGGCCAGGTGGCGCCCGGTGGTGACCGCGGTCCAGCGGTCCGCGCGGCGCGGGATGCGCTGGTTCCTGCCGGAGACTCCCGGGCAGCTGCTGGTCCGGCGGATGGCGCTGCGACTGGCCGTGCTGCCCGTGGTGAACCGCGTGGTGGTCGGCGTCGCCGCGGGCTCCCCGGTCGACCTCGACGCGGTACTGGCCGATCGGACGGCGAGCGCGACGGGGGTCCGCACGTAGGCTCGGGCGGTGATGCGGCGCCGCACCCGCCCCGAGGTCGTGCTCGAGTCCACCGCGGCGTGGGTCAGCGTCGGCGCCGCCTTCGTCTCCATGGCCGCGGTGTTCGGGGTGGCCTACAGCTTCGGGGCGTTCTTCGCGCCGATGGCCGAGGAGTTCGGCACCGGCAGCGGGGCCACCTCGCTCGTCTTCTCGATCACCGCCTGCTGCTGGTTCCTGCTCGGCTCGGTCAGCGGCCGGGCGGTCGACCGGTTCGGGCCGCGTCCGGTGCTGCTCGTCGGGGCCGCCGCCATGGCGGTCGGGCTGCTGGTGACCTCCGCGGCCCAGCAGCTGTGGGTCGGCTACCTGGCCTACGGCCTCGGCGTCGGGATCGCCGTCGCCTGCGGCTACGTGCCGATGGTCGCGGTCGTCAGCGCGTGGTTCGACCGGCGCAGGGCGCTGGCCGTCGGCATCGCCGTGGCCGGCATCGGGGTGGGCACGCTGGCCGGGGCGCCGCTCGCGGCCGCCCTGATCGCCGAGCACGGGTGGCGGTGGGCCCACGTCGTGCTCGGCGTCGGTGGGGCGTCGCTGCTGGTGGTCGTGGCGTTCGTGGTGCGCAGGCCGCCGGAGCCGGTGGGGGAGCAGCCGCGGGCGCTGCGCGAGGTGGTGCGCACCGCGGAGTTCCGCTCGATGTACGCCGCCACGCTGCTGGGCTCGGTCGCGCTGTTCATCGCCCTGGTCTTCCTGCCGGCGTCGGCGATGGCGGCCGGGATCGCGCCGGTCGCGGCGGCCGCGCTGATCGGCGTGGTCGGGGTGGCGAGCGTGGTGGGGCGCCTGGTCATCGGGGCGCTGGCCGACCGGGCCGGGCGCGTGCGCACCTTCCAGGCCTGCTTCGCCGTCCTGGGGGCCAGCTTCGCGATCTGGCTGGCCGGCGCGTCCTGGCCGGGACTGCTGGCGTTCGCGATCGTGCTGGGCTCGGGCTACGGCGGCTGGATCGCGCTGCAGCCGACGGTGCTCGCGGAGCTGTTCGGCGTGCGGGGCCTGGGCGGGCTGGTGGGCCTGGTCTACACCGGCGCCGGGATCGGCGCGTTCATCGGACCGCCGCTGGCCGGCGTGCTGGTGGACGCCACCGGCGGGTACCGGTGGGCGATCGCGGCCGCGGGCGCGTGCGGGCTGGCCGCGTTCCTGGCGCTGCTGCCGCTGCCGTCCCCGCGGAAGGGCATGACGCCCCCGACGGGCTGACGACCGCCACGCGTGCGGGATCCTGGTGGCGTGGAGGGGGACGAGCGGGAGATCGCGGCACGCTCCGCCGAGGTCCGGGCCGACGTGGGGTCGTGGCCGACCGGTCGGCTCCTGTCGGTGGCGGCGCGGGTCCTGGAGCGCCGGTTCGACGAGGCGCTGGCCGGGCACGGGCTGACCCACGCAGGCCTGATCGCCCTGCACCACCTCGTGGCGGGCCCGCTGGCCCAGCGCCCGCTGGCCGCGCAGTGCCGGGTCGCCGAGCAGACGATGAGCCGCACGATCGACCGCCTGGCCCGCGCAGGCTACGTCAGCAGGCGACCCGACGAGCTGGACCGCAGGCGGGTCGTCATCGAGCTCACCGAGCCCGGTGCGGGCGTGCTCGCCGCGCTGCGGCGCGCGGAGCGCGAGTCCGAGGCGCTGCTGGGGTCGCTGGCCGACTACGAGCACTTCCGCGAGCAGCTGATCGGGCTGGTCGTCGCGCTGGAGCGGGCGGAACCGGAGCAAATTGCTCAGCAGGCTGAGTAAAAGTACCCTGCGCGCGTGCCGAACCGACGTGCCGCGCCCCCCGTCCTCGTGTGGGGCGTGCTGCTCTGCGCCCTGCTGACCGGGGCGGTGTGGTGGGCGGGCCAGGCGCTGTCCGTGGCGCTGCTCCCCGACCAGGGCGCGTCCTGGTACTACTGGCAGCTGCCCGAGCCGACCGCGTGGACGCGGGCCTCGGCGTGGCTGGGCTACGCCGCCCACCAGGTGGTGTCCTGGGGTCTCATCCACTACGCCCAGACCCGCGTGCGCCGCTACACCGACGGCCTGCACCCGGTGAACGTGGTCGCGCTGGCCGCCAACGCCGGCTTCGTGCTCCTGCACGGGGTGCAGACCCAGGTGTTCTACGACGGCCTCGCCCAGGACGTGTCGATCTTCAGCTCGCAGGGCTCGGTGGTGCTGCTGCTGGTGGTCGTGCTGCTGATGGAGAACCGCAGGCGGGGCCTGATCCTGGGGCGCCCGGCCCCGCTGGGGGCGCAGGTCGTGTCCTTCGCCCGGCGCTACCACGGGTACCTGTTCAGCTGGGCGGTCGTCTACACGTTCTGGTACCACCCCATGGAGGCCACCTCCGGGCACCTCATCGGCTTCTTCTACACGTTCCTGCTGCTCCTGCAGGGCAGCCTGTTCATGACCCGCGCGCACACGAACCGCTGGTGGACGGTGAGCCTGGAGCTGCTGGTCGCCGTGCACGGCACGCTGGTGGCGGTGATGAACTCCGGCCCGGGCGGGCAGTGGCCGATGTTCCTGTTCGGCTTCCTCGGCGTCTTCGCGCTCTCCCAGATGCACGGCCTCGGGCTCGGCCGCCCGACCCGCTGGATCTTCGCGGCGGTCTACCTCGGCGCGGTGCTGGCGGTGTACTCCGTCCGCGGGCTCACCCGCCTCGACGAGGTGGTCCGCATCCCGGCGATCGAGTACTTGCTGGTGGGCGTGGTGGCGCTGCTGATCTGGCTCGGGCTGCACCTCGCCCGCCTGCGCCGGACGACGGCGGCCCCGTCCGCCGCGGCGCCGCGAACCGGCCCGCTCGAGCCGGACGAGAGCCCCTCCCGTCCGTCGTAGCGGGACCCGGGGACCGCGCGCACCGCGTGGCCACCGCGCACACGTCAGGGCGTGTGCGCGGTGGGGGCTGGGTGTGCGCGGTCGTCGGCCGGGCAGCCGGCGCGGGCGTGCCGCGCGGTGTCGCCGACAAGCGTTACTTGCCAAAGCTAATACTGATACTTGACGATCGGTGGTCGAGGGCGCACACTCGGTGAGTACGCATCAGACGTACGAGCGGGGGATCGGTCATCCGATCCCAGGCCATCGCCGCGCGACGAATCCCGTCGGCGGCCCGCCCGCCGAATCGACACACCGCGCGTCCCGCGAAACCCGAGCTGGAGTCACCCCGGTTCGCCTTGACGTGTCGCGGTGTGCGCGGCGCCCCGCTACGCGGGGTGACCGGTCCGCAGGGCTCGCACCGACACCCGATCGGCTCCCCGCCTCTGCTCTCCGCCACGACACGGCAATGCCACGTGCTGACACGGGTCAGCGAAGAAGGAACCCCATGTATGGAAGAACGGCGACCACTGCTGCAGTGGCCAGCCTGATCTTCGGCTACGTCAGCACCGCGGCGTGGTCGTCCGAACCCCCACCCGAGGCGTCGGCCCCCTCGGCCGTGTCGGTGCACGCCGAGCCCGCCACCGAGCGAGGAACCGATCCGTTCGCCCTGATGGTCGCGGTCGCGCCCATCGAGGTATCGACGGCGCAGACCGGTGGCCCGGTCTCCGGAGACGCCCTGGGCCTCTACGGCGGCACGAACCAGGACACCTGCGACCGGGCGGCGATGGTGGCGTTCCTGCAGGGGAACGCCGAACTCGCCACCGCGTTCGCCGGCGTCGAGGGCATCGCGACGGCCGACATCGCGACCTACGTCGCCGACCTGACCCCGGTCACGCTCCGCACCGACACCGCGGTGACCAACCACGGTTTCGCCGGCGGACGCGCCACGTCGTTCCAGGCCGTGCTGCAGGCGGGCACCGCCGTGATGGTGGACCGGTTCGGTGTGCCCCAGGTGCGCTGCTACTGCGGCAACCCGCTGGCATCACCGGCCGACCCGGGTGCGGCGATCACCTACTCGGGCAAGGTGTGGTCAGGCCTCTCGGCCGACCACGTCACCGTCATCACCCCGGCGCACGCGCCGGTCGACGAGTTCACCATCGTGACCCCGACGGACGACGCGCTGGACCGGCCGGCCGGTTCCGGCGGCGAGAAGGACACGGACTCCGACAGCGGCTACGACGGCAGCGGCCACGGCGATGGCGATGGCGATGGCGACGGCGGCCACGGCGACGGCAACGGCGGCGGCGGCGGCACTGGCGGCGGCGGAGACGGCGGCGGCGGTGACGGCACTGGCGGCGGCGGAGACGGCGGCGGCGATGGCGGCACTGGCGGCGGCGGAGACGGCGGCGGCGATGGCGGCACTGGCGGTGACGGCGGCGGCGATGGCGGCACTGGCGGCGGCGGAGACGGCGGCGGCGATGGCGGCACTGGCGGCGGCGGAGACGGCGGCGGCGATGGCGGCACTGGCGGCGGCGGCGATGGCGGCACTGGTGGCGGCGGAGACGGCGGCACCGATCCCGACGACGGCACCGACCCGGGCGACGGCACCGATCCCGGTGACGGCACCGACCCGGGCGACGGCACCGATCCCGGTGACGGCACCGACCCGGGCGACGGCACCGATCCCGGTGACGGCACCGACCCGGGCGACGGCACCGATCCCGGTGACGGTGATGGCACCGATCCTGGTGATGGCACTGACCCCGGTGACGGCACCGATCCCGGTGATGGCACTGACCCCGGTGATGGCACCGATCCCGGTGATGGCACCGATCCCGGTGATGGCACCGATCCCGGTGATGGCACCGATCCCGGTGATGGCACCGATCCCGGTGATGGCACCGATCCCGGTGATGGCACCGATCCCGGTGATGGCACTGACCCCGGTGATGGCACCGATCCCGGTGATGGCACCGATCCCGGTGATGGCACCGATCCCGGTGATGGCACCGATCCCGGTGACGGCACCGATCCCGGTGAGCCTGCATATGTCGCCTGCGTGGTGAGTGTGGGAGTCACCCAGACCGCCACGACGGTCACGGGTACGTCCGCCAACGACACCATCGACTGCACCAACGCGACCGGTGGCAAGACGATCACCGGCGGCGACGGCAACGACACCATCACCGGCACGGTCTACGACGACGACATCAGCGGGGGCGCCGGCAACGACACCCTCACCGGTGGCCCGGGAGAGGACACCATCGACCCCGGCGAGGGCGAGGACACCGTGACGCTGTCCGACCAGGCCCCGAACCCGTACTCGCCGCCGCCTGCCGCCGCGGCTCGCGTCGCGGCTCCGGTCGAGGCACCTGCTCTGGTCGAGGCTCCGGTCGAGGTTCCGGCTTCGGATGAGGTTCCGGCTTCGGATGAGGTTCCGGCTTCGGATGAGGTTCCGGCTTCGGATGAGGTTCCGGCTTCGGATGAGGTTCCGGCTTCGGATGAGGTTCCGGCTTCGGATGAGGTTCCGGCTTCGGATGAGGTTCCGGTCTCGGATGAGGTTCCGGCTTCGGATGAGGCTCCGGTCTCGGATGAGGCTCCGGTCTCGGATGAGGCTCCGGTCTCGGATGAGGCTCCGGTCTCGGATGAGGCTCCGGTCTCGGATGAGGCTCCGGTCTCGGATGAGGCTCCGGTCTCGGATGAGGCTCCGGCTTCGGATGAGGCTCCGGCTTCGGATGAGGCTCCGGCCGAATCACCGGAGTCGGCCGAGACGGTCGTCGAGATCGAGGACGACACGGCTCTCCCGATCGAGGACGAGGCGACGGTCCCGACCGAGGACGGGACGACCCCGTCCACCGAGGACCAGGAGCCCGTCTCCGCCGAGGAACTCTGACACGACTCCGGAGACACGATTCCGGACGATGACGAGGACACGGCATCGACGGAGGAGGAGACGACCGCCTCCACCGACGACGACCGGTAGGAATCGCGAACGGGTCCGCCGACCTCGACCTCGAGACGGCGGCTCCGCACGAAGCGACCCGAGCGCGGCGGCGCGGGAGCACATGCCCGCAGTGGCCCCGCCCTCCGCACCGGAGGTCGGGGCCACTGCGCTGTGCACCCGACCGGCGCGCCGACCACGCCCGGCGCGGTCGGCCGCGGCGCGATCCCGGCATCGGGGCCGGGGCGCCTCCCGGCGGCCGGTAAGCTGCCGGCGATTCGCGGGTCGGCGACATCCGGTCGGGGTGCGCCACCCCCGACCACGGACAGCGAGGCGTGGGGTGTGACGGGTCCGAGCGGCGGGGGTGGCTCCGGCCCGACACTGCGGCAGCTCATCCGCTCGCGCATGACCGAGCGCGGATGGTCCTACGCCGACCTGGAACGGGAGTCCGGGCGGGCGTTGACCCGTGGCCGGTGGCAGCAGCTGGGGTCCGCGGACGTGCAGCACAAGTTCCCGAACCCGGAGTCGTTGACGGTCATCGCGCAGGTGCTGCAGATCGACGTCACCTCGGTCGTCCTCGCCGCGGCCCGGGCGGTCGGCCTGCCCGTGACCGCGCAGGCGGGCGATTTCGCGAACCAGCTTCCCGCGGGCACGGAGCGGCTGTCCGACCCGATGCGCGAGGCCATCCTGGGGCTGATCCGCGCCGCGGTCGCCGGGACGGCCGCGGGTCCCGTTCACGAGGAGGTCGGCGGCGTGACCCTGGAATGGCCGAAGGAATCCGCGCCGTCCCGGCAGGACCCGGACGGCCCAGCCGCCCGCCGAGAAGCTGACGTGTAGTCACCTTCCCGCCGTGCGCCCGACTCGATCAGGCGGTGTTCGACCGGGAGTGGAACATCCGCGACGCGTGGAGCGGTACAGATCGTGTACCGCTTCGCCCCGGTCACCGGCTCTCGGTGACCGGTCCTGTCGCAGAGTGCTGCACGTCGCGCGGACCTCGGCGGCCCCGGTTCCGCGCGCATCCCGACCGGAAGGAAGCGCGCGGTGCCATCGCGGAACCCGATCGCCGCTCTCCCCGGCGCGGCCGTCACCGGTGCGACGACCAGCGCCGACGTGCGGGCGCTCATCGCCGGCCTGGGGAGCGCGATCCACGTCGTGTTCACCCCGATGCCGGACGTGGTCGCCCGACTGGACACCACCGGGCCGGTGAAGGTGCTCTACCTGGACCGCGACAGCCCGCCCGAGGACCACCGCTGGGCGCTGTGGGAGGTGCTCCGGTTCCTCGCGCTGGGCCTCGCCGCGACGGACGCCGCCGTTCCGGCGCCGCGGCTACGCCTGGTCCGCGACTGACCCCGCGGCCCACGACGTGCTCGACCACCGCGAGCCTGATCACCCGCCGGGCACGTCATCCGCGGGCTGATCGTGCACGAGGGGGACCGGGCGCGCGGGCGGCGCCGATGGCCGCGAGCAGGCCGGGGGTGACGAAGGTGCGGAAGTGCTCGACGACGCGCTCGCGCGGGACGTCGGGACTGCGCAGCCACCACCGGGCGAGCTCCTCGGCGGCGCCGACGACGACCCGGGCCGCGGCGGCGCGCACCGCCGGGTCGGTGAGCTCGGGCGCGTGCACGGCGATCAGCGCCGCGACCCGGTCGACCGTGCCGTCGCGCAGGTCGGCCAGCCGCTCGCCCAGCGGTCCCGAGCCCGTGGTCAGCAGCAGCGCGCAGCGGCGGGGATCTCGCTGCAGGCGGGCGAAGAACAGCTCGGCGCCCTGCCCGAGCAGGGCGGGTACGTCGGCGTCCGCCGCCCCGGCCGTCGCGGTGGCCAGCGCCTGCTCGAACTCCCGGCGGGCGCGCCGCACGCAGGCGACGAACAGGCCGTCCTTGTCGCCGTGGTGCTCGTAGACGACGGGCCGGGTGACGCCGGCGGCGCGGGCGACGTCCTCGATGGAGGTGCCATCGTAGCCGTGGCGGACGAAGAGCTTCTCGGCGATGTCGAGGAGCTGCCGCTCGCGCACGGCGCGCGGCACCCGCCCGCTGAGGCGGCCGTCCAGCCGGGCCGGCTCCGCGCTGCTCACCCCGCCGTCCTCGGGCGGGCGGGCGGTGGCTGGGCCCCGCGGCTCAGCGGGTGCCGTACTCGAGCACCTCGACCGTCGTCGCCTGGGCCTCCGGCGCCTGGCCTGCCACCGCGGCCACGGTGAACACCCCGGCCACCCCGATGGCGACGCCGAGGGCGACCGCGGTGACGGCACTGATCAGCAGACTGCCCCGGGCGGGCGCGGCGTTCATGGCGGTGCTCCATCTCGTCGGGTGGCGGCAGGGCGGCGGTACGCGGCGCGCGACGAATGCCGGTGGTTTCCGAAAGCCATTCTACAACGGATTCCCTGGAAGCGGAACGGAAGCGAGGAGAACGAGGTTCCGAATGTCGGAGCCCGATTGCGCTGCCGCGTTCCGGTGAGTGGGATGAGGGCTATTGGCGGCCACTTACGATCTGTAACGTGACCCGCCGGTAGGCTCGGCGAAAGCGGCTGATCATTTCATCGGAAAGGTCGGGAGCATGCGCGCACGGATAGCGGCACTGGCGCTGCTGGTGGTCGGGGCCCTGGCGCTGACGGTCGCCATCGCGCTGCCGGCGTTCCTCGCGCCCGCGCTGGTCAAGCTCCCGCTCGACCAGAAGGTCCGGTCCACGGCCATCGGCCACGGCCTGACCGTCTTCTACCCCGGCGACCTGGAGCAGCGCAGCGGCGTCACCGCCACCTCGGTCCGCAAACTCGCGGGCGACCCGGCCGCGCCGGAGGCCGGCCCGGACACCGCCGTCTGGACCGTCGGCAACGTGGTGACCGACAGCGAGGGGGTGCTGATCGGGGTGACCGAGATGACGTCCTGCCTCGACCGGCGCACCGGGCTCGCGGTGTCCCCGTGCGCGTCCGCGCGGCTCAACGGCGACAACCGGGTCACGTACGCGGGCCAGGTGTTCAGCTTCCCCTTCGGCACCGAGCAGCGCGACTACGAATTCTTCGACCCCAACGCGAAGGCCGCGTTCCCGGCGCGTTTCGTCGGCGTCGAGGAGATCGAGGGCCTGGAGGTCTACCGCTTCGAGGAGACGATCCCGGAGACGGTCACCATGACCCGGGAGCTGCCCGGCGAGCTCGCCGGCGGCGAGGAGGGCACGACCGTCGAGGCCGATGCGGTCTACAGCAACACCCGCACGCTCTGGATCGAGCCGACGGTCGGCAGCATCGTCAACGGCCAGGAGGACATCCGGCAGGTGTTCCGCGGCCCGGACGGCGAGGAGGGCGTCACCCTGCTCGCCGGCACGCTCAGCTTCACCCCGGAGGCCGTCGCCTCCAACGCCGCGCTCGCCCGCGACGGCCGCGCCCTGATCATCCTGCTCACCACGACCCTCCCGATCGTGCTCGGCGTCGTGGGGCTGGTCCTGCTGGCGGGCGGGGTGTTCCTGCTGGTGCGGCGCACCGGCCGGCCCGACCCGGCGACGGTGCGGTTCCCCCGGGTCGACGCCGAGCCGCGGGCCGCGCAGCGCGGCTGACCGGAGCCCGACCGCGGGCGACCCCGCGACACGACAGGAGCGCGCGTGATCCTCGACCGGTTCTCCGTCCGCGACCGCGTCGCGATCGTCACCGGCGCCGGCCGCGGCATCGGCGCCGCGACCGCGCTCGCGCTGGCCGAAGCGGGCGCCGACGTCGTCCTGTCGGCCCGCACCGCGTCGGAGCTGGCGCAGGTGGCGGCGCGGGTCGAGGCGCTGGGCAGGCGGGCGGTGGTGGTGCCCGCCGACCTGCGCGACCTCGACGCGGTGGCCGCGCTGGCCACGACCGCGACCACGCGCCTGGGCCGGCTCGACATCGTGGTCAACAACGTCGGGGGCACCTTCCCGAAGGCGCTGCTCGACACCGACGCCGGCTACCTCGAGAAGGCGTTCCACTTCAACGTCACCACCGCCCACGAGCTGGTGCGGGCCGCGGTGCCGGCCATGCTCGATGCCGGCGGCGGGGCCGTGGTCTCCATCAGCTCGGTGATGGGGCGGGTCGCCGGGCGCGGCTACCTCGCCTACGGCACGGCCAAGGCCGCGCTCGCGCACTACACCCGCCTCGCCGCCCGCGACCTGTGCCCGGCGATCCGGGTCAACGCCGTCGCGGTCGGTTCGGTGCGCACATCGGCGCTGGAGCTCGTGCTGTCCGACGAGGCCACCCGGGCCCGGATGGAGGCGGGCACCCCGCTCGGCGTCATCGGCGACGCCGAGGACGTCGCCGCCGCCGTGCTCTACCTCGCCTCGCCGGCCGGCCGGTACGTGACCGGCAAGGTGCTGGAGGTCGACGGCGGCCTCGACCAGCCCAACCTCGACCTCGGCCTCCCCGACCTGACCGGGGCGCCGTGAACCGGGAGGCCCCCCGTGCCCGGCCGTGGCGCTGACCAGGGGCCCGGCCGCGGGCGCCCGGCCCGACCCCGGCGCCGCGCCGAGGTCGGCCCATGGGACGGCGAGGCCGACGTGGTGGTCGTCGGGTACGGGGTGGCCGGGGCGAGCGCGGCCGCCGAGGCCGCCGCGCACGGCGCCGACGTGCTGGTGCTCGAGCACACCGGGGGCTGGGGCGGCGCGGCCGCGATGGCCGGCGGGTTCATCTACCTCGGCGGCGGCACCGCGCTGCAGCGGGCCTGCGGGTTCACCGACACCCCGGAGGCCATGCACGCGTACCTGAGCGCCGCGATGGGCGCCGGGGCGGACGCCGACAAGCTCGCGCTCTACGCCGAGCGCAGCGTCGAGCACTTCGACTGGCTGGTCGACTGCGGGGTGCCCTTCCGCGCCGCCTTCTTCGACCGGCCCGGCTGGGAGCCCGACGCCGACCAGGGCCTGATGTACTCCGGCGGGGAGAACGCCCACCCGTTCGCCGAGCTGGTCCCGCCCGCCCCGCGCGGGCACCTGCCGCGGATGGCCGACAAGCGCACCGGCGAGCGCGGCGGCGGCTGGATGCTGATGCGCCCGCTGGTCGCCACGGCCGAGGCCCGGGGGGTGCGGGTGCGCTACGACACCCGGTTCGAGGCGCTCGTCGTGGAGCCCGACGGGCGGGTGGGCGGCGTGGTGGCCCGCCACTACGGCGCGGAGATCGCCGTTCGCGCCCGGCGGGCGGTGGTGCTGGCCACCGGTAGCTTCGCCTACGACCCCGCGATGGTGGCCCGGCACGTGCCGCTGCTGGTCGGGCGCCCGGGCGCGGCCGTCGAGCAGCACGACGGCCAGGGCCTGCGCGCCGCCCAGGCCGTCGGCGCCGACGTCGCGCACCTGCACGCCTGCGAGGCCGCGCTGCTCGCCGATCCCGGCCTGATGGCGCGCGGCATCGTCGTCGACGCCCTGGGCCGCCGGGTGATCAACGAGGACACCTACCCCGGGCGGATCGGGCACGCGCTGCTGTCCCACCACGGCAGCCAGGGCTTCGTGCTCGCCGACGAGGAGGCGGTGGACGCGGCCCGGGCCGACGCCGGCCCGCTGGCGTTCCTGATCCCGCCGCGACCGACGTGGGTCGGCGACGACGTCGACCAGCTGGAGCGCGAGTCCGGCATCCCGTGCGGCGCGCTGGCCGCCACCCTGGCGCTCTACAACCGCCACGCCGAGCGCGGCGAGGACCCGGTGCACCACAAGGCCGCCCGCTGGGTCCGCCCGCTGCGCGCCCCGTGGGGCCTGTTCGACGTGCGGGGCCACACCGCGGGCTTCCCGCTCGGCGGGCTGCGCACCGACGTCGACGGCGCGGTGCTCGACGTCGACTCCGCGCCGATCCCGGGGCTGCGTGCCGCGGGCCGGGTCGCCGCGGGCCTCTCGGCGGGCGGCTACGCCAGCGGGATCTCCCTGGGCGAGGGCGGTTTCTTCGGCCGTCGGGCCGGGCGGGCCGCGGCCCGCGACGGGGCCGGCTGAGCTCCGCGCAGGCGCGAGTCAGGCGTGCGTGCCGCCGTCGATGCGGATGCCGGTGCCGGTGATGAAGCGGCCGTCGTCGGAGACGAGCATGGCCACCACCGAGGCGACCACGCCCGGGTCGGCCATGCCCCGCCCGAGCAGCGGCATCAGCCGGCCGAACAGGGCCCAGTCGACGTCGGCGGGCAGGTCGCCCGCCGTGGCGCGGGTGATGCCGCTGTCGATGCTGCCCGGCTGCAGGGCGACCGCCCGCAGCCCCTGCTTGGCGTACTCGACGGCGAGCGCGTGGGTGAAGGCGTCGATCCCGCCCTTGCTCGCCGCGTAGGCCGCCATGTACGGGTGCCCGAAAGCGGCCGACGTCGAGCTGAAGTTGACCACCACACCGCGGGCGTCGAGCAGGGCGGGCAGCGCGGCCCGGGTGGTGAGGAACGTCCCGGTCAGGTTGACCGCGATGATCCGCTCCCAGCTGTCGAGCCCGAACTCGTGGGTGTGCCCGGTGCGCAGGATGCCGGCTGCGTTGACCAGCGCGTCGAGCCCGCCCGACCGGGTGAGCACCGCCGCGGTCGTGGCCGCCACCGCCGCCTCGTCGGACACGTCGAGCTGCTCGGTGCTCAGCCGGTCGCCGGCCCCGGCCGCCGCGGCGAGCTCGGCGGTCTCCTTCAGCCCGGCCTCGGCGACGTCGGCACCGCAGACGGTGGCGCCCTCGTCGAGCAGGCGCAGCACGCAGGCCCGCCCGATCCCGGACGCGGCGCCGGTGACCAGGACCCGGCGCCCGTCGAGCCTGCCGCTCACACCTGCCTGCCCGCGAAGTCCCAGCGGTGCCCCCAGTAGCTGTCGGCGGTGATCTCCTCGGCCGAGTAGTGCTCGTCGTCGACGAGGGCGCCGTCGCAGCCGACCTCCAGGTCCCAGCCGCCGGGGGTGCGCACGTAGAACGACACCATCTTGTCGTTGGTGTGGCGCCCCAGCGACGACGACAGGTGGTAGCGCTTGGCCGTCAGCCGGTCGAGCGCCCGGCCGACCTCGTCGAGCGTCTCGCACTCGACCATGATGTGGACCAGCGCCGGCGGCTTCAGCCCGGGCGAGGGCATGATCGCCAGGCTGTGGTGGCGGGGGTTGACGCCCATGAACCGCAGCCGGATCGGCCCGTACTCCGGCGGGGCGGGCAGCCGGAACGCGCCGCGGCTGCGGAAGCCGAGGGTGTCGGTGTAGAAGTCGAACGCGCCGTCGATGTCGTCGACCGGGACGACGACGTGGCCCAGGCCGAGCTCCCCTGCGACGAACCGGTTGCCGAACGGTGTGGCCAGCGGGGAGTGGTCCAGCGCGGCGCCGTGGAAGACCTCGGTCGGGGTGGCGCCGGGCGCCTCGAACGCGAACCCGGCCTCGATGCGCCGGACGCCGGTCTCCTCGGTGGTCAGCGCCTTGGCCGCGAGCCCGGCGCCCTCGACCGCGGCGTGCACCCGGGCCAGCGCGGCCCGGTCGCCGACCTCCCAGCCGACGGCCTCGACCCGGTCCTCGTCGCCGGGCAGGATCACCAGCCGCGCCGGCCGCTCGTCGATCCGGAGGTAGAGCGCCCCCTCCTCGGGGCCCTCGCCGAGCGCGAAGCCGATGACCTCGCCGGCGAACTCCTTCCAGGCGGTCATGTCGGTGGCGCGCACCCGGACGTACCCGAGTGCCCGGACGTCGCCGCTCATCGCTCGACCTCGCAGAGCTCGGTCGGCGCTTCGCGCGGGCGTGGTGTTGATGATTCGCGCGCAAGCTCGCTCATCGCATCTCCTCCGTGGGGGCCTCGCGGCCGAGGAACTCCAGCACCACCCGCTCGAACTCGACCTGGCGCTCCAGCATGGCCCAGTGCCCGCAGCCGCCGAAGACGTGCAGCTCCGCGTCGCGGATGGCGCGCAGCGGGTGCAGCGCGGTCTCCAGCGGGGTCACCCGGTCGTCGCGGCCGTAGGTGAGCAGCGTCGGCTGCCGGATCTCGCCCAGCCGCGCCCAGACCGGCACCCCGCGCACCCGGCCGGACCGCATCGCGGCCATCGCCGCGCGGTAGAAGTCGCGGACGAAGTCGGTGCCCCCGGGCGCCGACGCGGCGCGCCAGCGCTCATCGATGCGCTCCTCGGTGAGGAAGCGCTGGTCGCCGACCATCGCCCGCATCCAGTCGACCAACCGCTCGCGGGTCGGGTCCTCGCAGAACCGGACCAGCAGCCGGATGCCCTCGGTGGGCTGGGGGGCCAGCAGCGGCGGGGCGATGCCGCCCGGCCCCATCAGCACGAGCCTGCGGACCCGGTCGGGGTGCTCCAGCACCAGCTCGACGGCCACCGATCCGCCCAGCGAGTTGCCCACCACGTCGACGCGGTCGAGCCCCTCGGCGTCGAGCACCCGCAGCGCCGCCTCCGCGGCGGTGCGCAGGTACGGGGTGGACAGGTCGGGTCGGTGGCTCGCGCCGAAACCGGGCTGGTCGGGGACGACGACGGTGAAGTCGCGGGAGAAGGCGGGCAGGTTGGCCCCGAAGTTCGCCCAGCCGCTGACCCCGGGGCCGGAACCGTGCAGCAGCAGCAGGCCGGGCCCCTCGCCCGCCCGGTGGTAGTGCAGGTGCTCGGGCCCCTCCAGGGTGCGGCCGGTGGCGTCGCGGTCGAGCCCCGACCCGGTGGTGGTGGTCATCGCGCCTCCGGCGTCAGGTCATCATGCGCTGGTGCGGGGCGAGCTCCACGCCCATCCCGACCAGCGCCGCGGTGTGGTAGGGCGCGCCGGGGACGTGGATCGCGTGGTGCAGCCCGGCGTGCGAGTCGCGCCAGAAGCGCTGCATCGGCTTGTCCAGGCGCAGCGCGTTGCCCCCGGAGCGGGCGAAGACTTGGTCGCCTGCCTGCACCGCCCGCCAGGCGCAGCGGGTCTGGTTGCGCCGGATGACCGCGCGCTGCTCGAAGCCGACCGGCTTGCCCGCCTCGGCCAGGTCGTAGGCCTGGGAGATGCCGTCGAGCAGCTGGGTGCGCGCTGCGGCGATCTCGGCCGCCGCCTCGCCGATCGCGTAGAGCGTGTACGGGTCCTCCTTGACCCGGGTGCCGGTGGCCATCACGCGGTCGCGCTGGTAGTCGTAGTGCTCGCGCAGCAGGCCCTCGGTGATGCCGATGACCGCGGCGGTGATCCCCAGCGGGAACATCGACCAGAACGGCAGCCGGTAGACCGTGTCGGTGCGCCCGGCGCGCTCCGCGGCCAGCTCGCCCTCGGCGACCTCGTCGGCGCTGATGGTCCGGTAGTCGGGGACGAAGGCGCCGCCGACGACGACGTCCTTGCTGCCGGTGCCGGACAGGCCCACGACGTTCCAGGAGTCGTCGACGATCGTGTAGTCGCTGCGGGGGAGCACGACGTGCAGCACGCGCGGCGGGCGCAGCGGCCTGCCCCGCTCGTCGCCGACCGCGGCCCCGAGGAAGATCCAGTCGCAGTGGTCGGTGCCCGAGGAGAACTGCCAGTGCCCGGTCAGGACGTAGCCGCCTTCAGTGGGGACGGCGACCCCGCTGGGCATGTACGGCGAGGCGATCCAGGTGTCCGGGTCGACGCCCCAGACCTCCTCCTGCAGCCGCCGGTCGCACAGCGCCATCTCCCACGGGTGCAGCCCGCCGACCCCGCACACCCAGCCCGTCGACCCGCAGTGCGCGGCGACGGCCATGACCGCCTCGGCGAAGTCGCGCGGGTGCGCGGCGAACCCGCCGAAGTCCTTGGGTTGCAGCAGGCGCATGACGCCCGCCTCCTTGACCACGGCAACCGACTCGGCCGACAGCTTGCCCAGGCGCTCGGTCTCGGCGGCGGCCGCGGCCAGGCGGGGGGCCAGGGCCTCCACCTGGTGCACGACTTCGTGCGTCATCGGTGCCTCCCGGGCGACCCGCGGTCCGATGGTGCGCCCCCGCGAGATCCCTGCCGTCGCGGGCGGCGCGACCGACGTTAGGGATCCGCCGACGGCCAACCCACCGGCGCTCCCACTGACCGGGAGGCCGGATGGCCCGGCCCGATGGCGGCTCCCTAGCGTCGACCCGTGACCACCACCCCCGAGGAGGCCGGCGTCACCGCGGCCCACGGGGGCTACCGGCTGCGGGTGCGCGAGGTCGTCGTCGAGACCGCGGACGCGCGCTCGGTCGTGCTGGAGGTCCCCGCCGAGCACGCCGAGCGCTTCGGCTACGCCCCCGGCCAGTTCCTCACCGTCCGCGTGCCCGGCAGCAGCGGGCGCGCCGCGGCCCGCTGCTACTCGCTGGCCGGTGTCCCCGGCCTGGACGAGCACCTCACCGTCACCGTCAAGCGGGTGGTGGGCGGGGCGGTGTCGAACTGGATCTGCGACCACCTCGAACCCGGCCACGAGCTGGAGGCGCTGCCGCCCGCGGGCCGGTTCACCCCCCGCTCCCTGGACGCCGACCTGCTGCTGTTCGCCGCGGGCAGCGGCATCACCCCGATCATGTCGATCGCCCGCTCGGTGCTGGAGCGCGGCACCGGGTCGGTGGTGCTGGTCTACGCCAACCGCGACGAGCGATCGGTGATCTTCGCGGCCCGGCTGCGCGAGCTGGCCGACCGGTACCCCGACCGGTTCGACGTGCGGCACCTGCTGGAGAGCCTGGAAGGGCTGCCCACCGCCGCCCGGCTACGCGCGCTCGCCGCGCCGCACGCCGGCCGGGAGGCGTTCCTGTGCGGCCCGGCACCGTTCATGGACGCCGTGTCCGCCGCCCTCGCCGAGGTGGGTGTGCCGCGGGAGCGGGTGGTCGTCGAGCGGTACCTGTCGCTGTCCGGCGACCCGTTCAGCGCCGAGCCCGCGACCGCCGACCCCGGCCCCGCCCCTGACTCGGTGCGGTTGACGGTCACCCTGGACGGGGAGCGCCACGAGCTGGCCTGGCCGCGCACCACCCCCCTGCTCGACCTGCTGCGCGGGGCGGGGTTGGCCGCGCCGTTCTCCTGCCGGGAGGGCAGGTGCAGCTCCTGCTCCTGCCGGGTCGGCTCCGGCGAGGTCGCCATGACCCGCAACGAGGTCCTGGAGCAGGAGGACCTCGACGAGGGCTGGGTGCTGGCCTGCCAGTCGCTCCCGGTGACCGACGAGGTCGAGATCACCTACGACGAGTGATCCGGTGCAGCCAGTAGCTGCCGAAGCGCTTGCGCACGTCCCACACGCGCACGGTCTCGTCCGCACCGCTGGAGACGATGGCTTCGTGTCCCCGGACGACGACGAACGCGACGTTCTGCACCGTTCCCGTGTGGCCCGTCAGAGGACTGCCGAGGGCGTCTCCGGTCCGGAGGTCCCAGACCCGGACGGCGTTGTCCTCTCCGCCGGAGATGATCACCTGCTGGTCGGCGAGCTCGCCGATCGCGAGGGTGTGGACCGGGCCGGACCCGCGAAGGCCGGCCGGGAACCGCGGCTCGCCGGTGTCCAGGTCCCAGGCTCGGATCACCCCGTCACTCCCGCCCGACACGACGGTGACCCGCCCCCCCGATCCGTGCGGTCGCCAGCGCGAGCACGCGGCCGTCGTGGGCGTGCAGCGGTTGCCGGGCGACCTCGCCGTCGGTGCCCCAGAACCTGATGAAGCCCCCCGAGTCGCCGGTCAGGATGGCCGTCCGACCATCGAGGTCCGCCGTGGCCAGCGCGTAGACCGCCGCCGCGCCGGTGTCGATCACCGGTCCGGCTGGTTCGCCGCCGGGCACCCCGCGCATGCGGACAGCGCTGTCTGACCCGCCCGAAATGACCACGGGTCGACCATCGATGCGTGCGGTGGCCACGGCCCGGACGTAGCTCGGGTGCACGGTGATGGGATCCCCGACTTGAGCGCCGGTCGCCACGTTCCAGGTGCGTACGCTCCGGTCGCTGCCCCCGGTCACCACGATCGGCCCCTGGTCGCCGTGGGCGGCAGCGGCGCAGTAGATACCACCGATGTCGTTCGTCAACGGCCCGCCGATCCGCTCACCGGTCCACAGGTCCCAGGTACTGACCGCATCGGTCTCGCTGCGGGGGACCGACGCCGCGGCGAGGACGACCGATCTTCCGTCGACCGTGGCAGCGGCGATCGTCTGGCCGGGTAGGACGTGTTCGACCAGGCCACCGTCGTCCAATGCGGAGACGGTGGTCAGCGCGACTCCGACGAGCACGGTGATCACAACGAACCGGCGGCGTGTCACCCTGGTGAGGAGGCCCGTCGGTACGCGCGCGACCGCGATCGCCGGCGATGGGACGGGCTCGGGCTCGTCCCGCGCCGAGAGGCCGCCGGATAGGGGTCGCTCGGCCGGTGGGGGTCGGCTCCGAGGGGAACGGTCGGGGCGGGCGGGCAGGTCGAGCTTCCTGATGATGAGGTCGCCGAACTGCTCCGGTGTCTGGGTGCGCAGATCTTGCCAGGCGACGGTCGGCAGGACTCCGGGAACGCTGGTGTCGTCGAATCTGGCCGGAAGGACGTACTCCTGGCTAGCGGCTAGAGCCCTGCTCTGCGCGCTCTTGCGCTCGTGGTTCGGCCAGACCTTCTCGGCGTAGTGCTCGGAGATAAACATGACGCAGAACCGCGCTGAGTGTTCGTAGACCTCCGACAGGTGCTCGTAGAGGTCTTTGCCCCACAGGGAAGCCGGTTCGTACCCGTCGTAGAAGACGCGGACGTCGTGCTCCCGCAGGTGCGCCGCCACGGCCTCGACGTATTCACGATCTTCTCCGGCGTACGACAGCGCTACGTCGTATTGCCGGCTTTCCGGCGACCCGCCCGACACCGCGGAAGTGTAGCCAGTGACCGGGATGCGGTTGACGAGTCCCCGTGTGCGGTGCCGCGTCCATTCGTCGATCGTGAATACCGGGCCTCGCGGTTCGATCTGGGGTTGTGCGGGTGGGCGCGGAAGGTGGTCGGGCTCAGCCAACCGGTCGGGCGGCAGCGTGCGCCGCTTCGCTCATCGCGACCGCCGCCCGGTAGGCGAACACCATCCCGGACCCGAGCGGGACGCCCGGCCCGGGGTAGACGTGCCCGGCGACCGAGGCCGCGGAGTTGCCCGCCGCGTACAGGCCGGGGATCGCCCGGCCGTCGGTGGCGAGCACCCGGCCGCAGGGGTCGATGCGGGCGCCGCCCTTGGTGCCGAGGTCGCCGAGCACGATCCGCACGGCGTGCAGCGGGCCCTGCTCCAGGGCGACCAGCGCGGGGTTGGGACCGGTGCCGGTGGCGAAGAAGCGGTCGTAGTCGTCCTCGCCGCGGTGGAAGTCGGCGTCGGTGCCGGAGGCGGCGAAACCGTTGAACCGCTCGACGGTCTCGTGCAGGGCCGTGGGTGGCACGCCGATCGCCGCGGCCAGCTCCCGCGCGGTGCCCGCGCTGCGCCACAGGCCCGCGGCCCGGAACTCGTCGGGGTCGGGCAGCGGCTGGCAGATGCCGGGCACGCTCGGCGTGCGGGAGTCGAACACCCACCAGAACGCGGTGCCCGGCCCGTGCCGGCGGATCCGGTCGTGCAGGAGGTGCCCCATCCGGTCGTAGGGCAGCGACTCGTTGCCGAAGCGCCTGCCGTCGGGGTCGACGAAGATCCCGCCGTGCAGGCCGAGGGTGAACGCGGCGCGGCCGTTCGGGAACAGCGTCGCCGGGCACCACCAGGCCTCGTCGAGCAGGTCGACCTCCGCCCCGACGGCCTGCAGCGCGGCCAGCGCGTCGCCGGTGTTCGAGCCGGGGGCGGCGGAGGTCCAGTCGGCCCCGGGCAGCCCGTGCAGCTCGCGGCGCCGCGCCGGGTCGCCCTCGTACCCGCCCGCCGCCACCAGCACCCCGACCCGGGCGTCCACCCGCGCGGAGCCGTCCGGGCCGACCCGCACGCCGCGCACCCGCCCGTCGGTCACGGCCAGCGAGTGCAGCGCGGTGCCGGTGCGGATCTCGGCGCCGCCGGTCCGGTCCAGGGCCAGCAGCAGCCGCCCGACCAGCGACTGGCCGCCGAACAGGGTGCTGCGCGTGACGCGCTTGCCGAACTGGTCGGCGGCGATCGTCGGGCGCAGCAGGCCGAGCCGGTCGCCGAGGCGGTCGCCGCGCAGGGGGAGCGGGCAGATCCCGCGCCCCGTCGGCAGGCCCCGGCCCGGGGCGTCGAAGTAGTCCGGGAAGGGCAGCACCTCGAACTCGACGTCGGGGTCGCGCTCCAGGAACTCGACGAGCTCCGGCCCGGTCCGCACGTAGGCCTCCTGCTGCGCGGCGGGCGTGCGGTCGCCGACGGTGTGGCGCAGGTAGCGCAGGCCGTCCTCGACGGTATCGGGCACCCCCGCCCGGCGCAGCACGCCGTTGCCCGGCAGCCAGATCGTCGCGCCCGAGTAGGCGCTGGTCCCGCCGAGGTGCCCGGTCTTCTCCAGCACCAGCACCCGCAGCCCCCGCGCCGCCGCGGTGTAGGCCCCGGTCAGGGCGGCGGCGCCGGACCCGACGACCACCACATCGACGACATCGACGGCCTCGGTGTCCGGCATGGCAGGGACGCTAACCAGCTGCGAGCGCCCCGGGTACGGCCCGTTCCGCTGAGCAGGACGGGCCGCTACTCCGGGTCGAACGCGGCGTAGCCGTCGAGGAAGATCGACGCGCAGTCGGCGGCGAGCCGCTCGACGGTGTACGGGCCCTCAGGCCGGTACCAGCGCACCGACAGCCACACCGCGTCGCGGACGAAGCGGTAGAACACCCGCGGGTCGATGTCGTCGCGGAACGAGCCGTCCGCGCGGCCGTCCTCGATCACCGACAGCCAGGTCTGCTGCACCTCGGCCGCGGCCGCCTTGACCGCCTCGTACTGCGGCAGCTCGCGGATGTAGCTCATCTCGTTCTGGTAGACGACCGTGGCGCTCGGCTCGCTCTCCGCCACCCGCAGCGACGCGGCGATGAGCTGCTCGAGGCGCTCGCGGGGGGTGCGGTCGACGGCCATGACCTCGCGGTAGCGGCTCAGCAGCAGGTCGAGGTAGGCGGTCACGACCTCGTTGACGATCGCGTCCTTGGACGGGAAGTGGTGGTAGAGGCTGCCCGAGAGCACGCCCACCTCGTCGGCGATCTGGCGCACCGTCGTGGAGGCCACGCCCTGGCGGGCGAACAGGTCGGCCGAGCACCGCAGGATCGCGGTGCGGCGGTCCCCCTGCACGGCCACGGACGCTCCCGGTCGACGGTGTTGCCAAGCGCTTGCTCGTCGCCGAGGCTACACGGGCCGGGAACGGGCGGGGTCGCGAGGCTGCCGACCAAGCGCTTGCTCATGTACAGTCCGTCGCGGCGTCGTCGCGGGGGACGGGTGGTGGCATGGCCGACAAGCTCATGACCGAGGCGGACGTCGTCGCGCGGCTGGAGTCCGGCATGACGATCGGCATCGGCGGCTGGGGCTCGCGGCGCAAGCCGATGTCGCTGGTCCGCGCGCTGCTGCGGTCCGAGGTCCGCGATCTCACCCTGGTCAGCTACGGCGGCCCGGACGCGGGGCTGCTGCTGGCCGCCGGTCGGGTCCGCCACCTCGTCTACGGCTTCGTCTCGCTGGACTCGATCCCCCTCGAACCGCACTTCCGCGCCGCCCGCGAGCGCGGCGGGGTGCGCTTCACCGAGTACGACGAGGGCATGCTGCAGTGGGGGCTGCGGGCCGCGGCCAACCGGCTGCCCTTCCTGCCCACCCGCGCCGGGCTGGGCTCCGACGTGCGCCGGTCCAACCCCGACCTGCGCACCGTGCGCTCGCCCTACGGCGAGGAGGAGCTGCTGGCCATGCCGGCGTTGCGGCTCGACGCCGCGCTGGTGCACATGAACCGCGCCGACCGCGCGGGCAACGCCCAGTACCTGGGCGCTGACCCGTACTTCGACGACCTGTTCTGCCAGGCGGCCGAGCGCGCCTACGTCTCGGCCGAGCGGATCGTGCCGACGGCCGAGCTGCTGGCCGGGGGCCCGCCGCAGAGCGTGCTGATCCAGCGCTGGCACACCCACGGGGTGGTGCACGCCCCGCGCGGCGCGCACTTCACCTCCTGCGAGCCCGACTACGGCCGCGACGAGGAGTTCCAGCGGGCCTACGCCGACGCCGCGGGCGACCCGGCGGCCTGGGCGGCGTTCGCCCGGCGCCACCTGGCCGGCGACGAGCGGCACTACCAGCAGAGCGTGGGCGCCCGGCTGACCGCGGGGACCGGGGCATGACCGACGTGGCCGCGGTCGACGCGGCGGCGGGCACCGCGACCCTCGCCGAGGTCTGCGCGGTCGCCTGCGCGCGGGCGTGGCGGGGCGACGGCGAGATCCTGGCCAGCCCGATCACCCTGATCCCGTCGATCGGGGCCCGGCTCGCCCGCGCCACCACCGACCCCGACCTGCTGCTCACCGACGGCGAGGCGTCGCTGGCCGCGGGCGTGTGGGCCGTCGACGCCGCCCCGGCGCGGCTGGAGGGCTGGCTGCCCTACCGGGCGGTCTTCGACATCTGCTGGGCCGGGCGGCGCCACGTCATGATGGGCCCGGTGCAGCTCGACCGGTTCGGCAACGCCAACCTGTCCGCGATCGGCGACTTCGACCGGCCGCAGCGCGCGCTGCTGGGCATGCGCGGCGCGCCGGGCAACACCGTCAACCACGCCACCAGCTACTGGGTGCGCCGGCACAGCCCGCGGGTGTTCGTCGAGCGGGTCGACGTCGTGTGCGGCGTCGGGTACGACCGGGCCGCGACCGCCGGGCCGACCGCGGCGGAGTTCCTCGACCTGCGCCGGGTCGTCAGCGACCTCGCCGTGCTCGACTTCGCCGGCCCGGACGGGGCGATGCGGCTGGTCTCCACGCACCCGGGCGTGGGCGTCGAGCAGGTCGTCGCGGCGACCGGGTTCGACCTCGCCCTGGCCGACCAGGTCCCCACCACCCCGCAGCCGACGCCCGCGGAGCTGCGGCTCATCCGCGAGGTCATCGACCCCCGGGGGCTGCGCGAGCGCGAGGTGCGCGGCCGATGACCACCCCGAGCGCCCTGCGCACCCGGGTCACCGAGCTGGTCGGCGTCCGGTACCCGATCGTGCAGACCGGGATGGGCTGGGTCTCCGGCCCGGAGCTGACCGCGGCGACCGCGAACGCGGGCGGGCTGGGCGTCCTGGCCGGGGCCACGCTCTCGCCCGCGGAGATGGTCGCCGCGATCCGCGCGGTCAGGGAGCGCACCGGCGCGCCGTTCGGGGTGAACCTGGTCGGCACGGCGGCCGACGTCGCGGAGCGGGCCAGGGCGTTGATCGAGCACGGCGTGCCGGTCGCCTCGTTCGCGATGGCCCCGCCGCAGCGCGTGGTCGGCCTGCTCAAGGACGCCGGGATCGTCGTCATCCCGTCCGTCGGGGCGCGCAGGCACGCGGAGAAGGTCGCCGCGTGGGGCGCCGACGCCGTGCTCGTGCAGGGCGGCGAGGGCGGCGGGCACACCGGTCCGGTGCCGACCAGCCTGCTGCTCCCGCAGGTCGTCGACGCCGTCGCCATCCCGGTGATCGCGGCAGGCGGGTTCTTCGACGGCCGCGGGCTGGTCGCCGCGCTGGCCTACGGCGCGGAGGCGGTCGCGATGGGCACCCGCTTCCTGCTCACCTCCGACAGCACCGTGCCGCCGCGGGTCAAGCAGGCGTACCTGGACGCCGGGGTCGACGGCACCGTCGTCACCGACCGGATCGACGGGGTGCCCCAGCGGGTGCTGCGCACGCCGATGGTGCAGCGGCTCACCGCGGGCGGGCGGGCGGGCCCGCGGACGCTGGTCCGGTCGGTGCGCAGCGCCGCCGCGCTCAAGCGCGCGGTCGGTTCGAGCTGGCCCGACGTGCTGCGCCACGGCCTGGCGGTGCGCCGCCAGCGCGAGCTGAGCTGGTCGACCCTGCTGCTGGCGGCCAACACCCCGATGATGATCCGCACCGGGATGGTCGAGGGCCGGGTCGACGTCGGCAGCCTGGCCAGCGGCCAGGTCGCCGGCCTGATCGAGGACCTGCCCTCCTGCGCGGAGCTGGTCGAGCGCATCGTGGCCGAGGCGCGCGCGATCCTGGCCCGCCTCGGCGCCCCGGGCGGCCCGGCGTGAGCGCCCCGCCCGCCGGCCACGGCCTGCTCGCGGGCAAGGCCGTGCTGGTCACCGCGGCCGCGGGCACCGGCATCGGGTCCGCGACCGCGCGGCGCTGCCTGCAGGAGGGCGCCCGGGTCGCGATCAGCGACCGGCACGAGCGCAGGCTCGCCGAGACCGCCGAGGCGCTCGCCGAGGTCACCGGGGAGAAGCCCTTCGCGATCCCGTGCGACGTCACCGTCGAGGAGCAGGTCCAGCGGATGGTCGCGGCGACCGTGCAGACCTACGGCCGGCTCGACGTGCTGGTCAACAACGCCGGGCTGGGCGGCAGCGCGAGCGTGCTGGAGATGACCGACGAGCAGTGGACGCGGGTCCTGGACGTCACGCTGACCGGCACGTTCCGCTGCACGCGGGCCGCGCTGCTGGTGATGGCCGGGCAGCGGTCCGGGGTGATCGTCAACAACGCCTCGGTCGTCGGCTGGCGGGCCCAGAAGGACCAGGCCCACTACGCCGCGGCCAAGGCCGGGGTGATGGCGCTGACCCGCTGCTCCGCGCTCGACGTCGCCCACCTCGGCATCCGGGTCAACGCGGTCTCGCCGAGCATCGCCGCGCACCCCCACCTGTCCCGGACGTCGTCCCCGGAGCTGCTCGACGAGCTCGCGGGCCGGGAGGCGTTCGGCCGCGCCGCCGAGCCGTGGGAGGTGGCCACCGTGATCGCGTTCCTGGCCAGCGACTACTCCACGTACCTCACCGGTGAGGTCGTCTCGGTCTCCAGCCAGCACCCCTGAGAGGAACCGCCATGCCAGCCGTGCCGCCCACCCACGGCATCACCACCTCGGCAGGCGACGACGGCGTCGTCGAGGTCGTGATGGACGCGCCGCCGGTCAACGCCCTGACCGCGGCCGGCTGGTCCGCCCTCGCCGCGGCGCTCACCGCGGCGGGCGCCGACCCCGCGACGCGGGTCGTCGTGCTGCGCGCGGAGGGCCGCGGCTTCAACGCCGGCGTCGACATCAAGGAGCTGCAGGCCTGCCCGGACTCCTCGGCGCTGATCGGGGTCAACCGCGGCTGCGCCGCGGCCTTCGCCGCCGTCTACGACTGCCCGGTGCCGGTGATCGCCGCCGTGCACGGCTACTGCCTGGGCGGCGGGATCGGCCTGGTCGGCAACGCGGACGTGATCGTGGCCAGCACCGACGCCACGTTCGGGCTGCCCGAGGTCGACCGCGGGGCGCTCGGCGCCGCGACGCACCTGTCGCGGTTGGTGCCCCAGCACCTGGTGCGGGCGATGGTCTACACGGCGAAGCCCGCCACCGCGGCGCAGCTGCGCGCGTTCGGCTCGGTGCACAGCGTCGTCGAGCGCGCGGACCTGCGCGCCACCGCGCTCGGGCTGGCCGGGCAGATCGCGGCGAAGTCGCCGGTGATCATCCGGGCGGCCAAGGAGTCGCTCAACGGCATCGACCCGTGGGACGTCAAGCGCAGCTACCGCTACGAGCAGGGCTTCACCTTCGAGCTGACCCTCTCCGGCGTGGCCGACGAGGTCCGCGCGACGTTCGGGCGGTGAGGCGAGGGTGGACCCGAACGCCGACCCACTGGTCGGGCAGGACGCGCGCAGCGTGCGCGACGCGCGGCGCGGCGCGGAGGCCGGTTCCTGATGGGGCGGGTCGTGGTGGTCACCGGGGCCGGGCAGGGCTTGGGGCGCGCGCACGCGCACGCCTTCGCCGCCGAGGGCTACGACGTCGTGGTCAACGACGTCGCGGCGGCGGCCGACGCGGTGGCGGCCGAGATCACCGCGGCCGGCGGCTCGGCGATCGCGTCGGCCGGCGACGTCGCGGACTGGGACTACGCGGCCGCGCTCGTCGCGACCGCCGTCGAGCGCTTCGGCGACCTGCACGTGCTGGTCAACAACGCCGGGATCGTCCGCGACCGGATGCTCGTCGGGATGGGCGAGCGGGAGTGGGACGAGGTCCTGCGGGTCGACCTCAAGGGCCACTTCTGCCCGCTGCGCCACGCCGCGGCGCACTGGCGCGCGCAGGCCAAGGCGGGCCGTCCGGTCAGCGGGCGGATCGTCAACACCAGCTCGGGCGCCGGCCTGCTGGGCAGCGTCGGGCAGGGCAACTACTCGGCGGCAAAGGCCGGGGTGCTCGGGCTGACCATCGTCGCGGCCGCCGAGCTGGGCCGCTACGGCGTCACCGTCAACGCACTCGCCCCGGCGGCGCGCACCCCGATGACCGAGGCCGTGTTCGCCCACATGAGGGCCGTCGAGGGCGCGGAGTTCGACGCGATGGCGCCGGAGAACGTCTCGCCGCTGGTGGTCTGGTTGGGCTCGGCGGAGGCGGGCGGGGTCACCGGTCGGGTCTTCGAGGTCGAGGGCGGGCGGATCGGGCTGGCCGACGGCTGGCGCTCCGGCCCGCGCCGCGAGCGGGGCAGGCGCTGGAAGGTCGCCGAGGCCGGGAAGGCGGTGATCGACCTGGTCGCCGAGGCCGAGCCGCCGCCCCCGGTGTACGGGGCCGGTTGAGGTGGACCTGCGCTTCGACGAGGCCGACGAGGCCTTCCGCCGGGAGGTGGCCTGCTGGCTCGCCACCGCCCTCACCGGCGAGTTCGCCG
The DNA here is from genome assembly GCF_023898865.1 of Pseudonocardia humida. GTDB lineage: Bacteria > Actinomycetota > Actinomycetes > Mycobacteriales > Pseudonocardiaceae > Pseudonocardia > Pseudonocardia humida. The sequence continues at coordinate 20,650 of NZ_JAGSOV010000023.1, read as the reverse complement.
AGCTGGTCGACGCGGGCGGGCCCGGCCGCGAGCACGAGCACCTCCAGGCCCGCAAGGCCTGGGAGCGCAGGCTGGGCCGCGACGGCTGGATCGGGCTCGGCTGGCCGGAGGCCGACGGCGGCCGCGGGCTGTCCTGGGAACGGCAGGTCATCTTCCACGAGGAGTGCGCCCGCGCGGGCGCGCCCGGCCGGGTCGGGCACATCGGCGAGCAGCTGCTCGGGCCCACGCTGCTGATGTTCGGCACGGCGGAGCAGAAGGCCCGATTCCTGCCCGGGATCCTCGACGGCACCCGGCTGTGGTGCCAGGGCTACTCCGAGCCGGGGGCGGGCTCGGACCTCGCGGCCGTGCGCACCCGGGCCGAGCTCCGCGGCGGCGAGTGGCACGTCGACGGGCAGAAGGTCTGGACCTCGCTGGCCACCGAGGCGGACTGGTGCTTCGTGCTGGCCCGCACCGAGCCCGGCTCCCTCCGGCACCGGGGGCTGTCCTGCCTGCTGGTGCCCATGGACCAACCCGGCGTCGACGTCCGGCCGATCGTGCAGCTCACCGGGACCTCGGAGTTCAACGAGGTCTTCTTCGACGACGCCCGCGCCGCGCGCGACGACGTCGTCGGGGCGCCGGGGGAGGGCTGGAAGGTCGCCATGGGCACGCTCGCCGTCGAACGCGGGGTGTCGACGTTCGGCCAGCAGATGGGCTTCGCCCGGGAGTTCGAGCGGGTACTCGCGGCCGCGCGGGCCACGGGCGCCGCCGACGACCCGGTGCTGGCCGAGCGGCTGCTGGACTCCTGGATGCAGCTGCAGGTGCTGCGGTACACGGCGGTCATGACGCTCGGCGCGCCCGCCGGCAGCACCCCGGGCACCGAGGCGAACGTGGCCAAGCTGATGTGGGCGCCGTGGCACCGGCGCCTCGGCGAGCTGGCCGTCGACGTCCTCGGGGCCGCGGGCACGGTGGCCGCCGGCCCGGGGGTCGACGAGCTGACCCCGGCCCAGCGGCTGCACCTGTTCACCCGCGCCGACACCATCTACGGCGGCTCCGACGAGGTGCAGCGCACCGTGATCGCCCAGCGGATGCTGGGCCTGCCGCGCGGACCGGCCTGATGGACGTCGGGTTCGACGCCGCGCAGCGCGACCTGCGGCGCACGGTGCGCGACCTGCTCGACCGGGAGGGCGGCGCCGGTCGCGGCTCGCCGGTGTGGCGGCGGATCCGCGAGCTCGGCCTGCTCGGGATCACGGTCGGGGAGCGGCACGGCGGGGCCGGCGCGTCGAGCGTCGAGCTGGGGATCGTGCTGGCCGAGCTGGGCCGCGCCCTGACCGCCGTGCCGTTCCTGCAGACGACCGTCGCGGCCACGGTGCTCGACCGGTCCGCGGCGCCGGTGGCGGCGCAGGTGCTGCCGGGGCTCGTCGCCGGTGACCTCGTCGCCGGTCTCGCGACGCCGGGACCGGCGAGCTCGCTCCCGGTCGGGACGCGCTCCGCGCTCACCGGTGTGCTGGACAACGTCGTCGACGGGCCGCACCTCGACCTGCTGCTCACCCCCGCCCTCGTCGACGGCGACACCGTGCTGGCGGCGGTCCGCACCGACGTCGCGGGGGTCGCGCGCACCACCCTGCCGACCGTCGACCGCAGCCGCCCGCAGGCCCGGTTCGTGCTGGACGGCGCGCCCGCGGTCGTCGTGGGCGACGCGGCGGCGGCCGCCCGCGCGGTCGACCTCCTGCTCGCCGCCGTCGCCGTGGAGAGCGCCGGCGCGGCGCGGCACTGCCTGGACGCCACCGTCGCCCACCTGCGCACCCGCGAGCAGTTCGGCCGCCCCCTGGGCACCTTCCAGGCCCTGCAGCACCGCTGCGCCGACCTCGCCGTGCTCGTCGAGTCGGCGTGGTCCACGGCCTGGTACGCGACCTGGGCCGTGGACGGCGACCCGGCCACCGCGGCGGTGTCGGCCCCGCTGGCCAAGGCGTACTGCGCCGACGCGTTCCGCGCGGTCGCCGGGGAGATGATCCAGCTGCACGGCGGGATCGGCTTCACCTGGGAGCACCCGGCCCACCGCTACTTCAAGCGCGCCACCTCCACCGACCTGCTGTTCGGCGGCCGGGCGTGGGTGCGCTCGCTGGTGGCGCGGCGCGCCGGCCTGCGCCCGTGACCTGCGCTGCCCGCCGGTCAGGCCGGGGGGAGGGTGGCCAGGAAGCGGGCTGGGAACTCGCCGCCGCCGGTGACGGCGAGGTCGGCGCCGCTGACGTAGCCGGCCAGCGGTGAGGCCAGGTACAGGCAGGCGGCGGCGACGTCGTCGGGGGAGGCCATGCGGCCGGCGGGGACGGTGCGGTCCAGGCGGGCCAGCACCGCCTCGCCGGGCTCGGCGTCCGAGGCGTACCAGTCGACCATGCCGGGGGTCGCGACCTGGCCGACGGTGACGTGGTTGACCCGGACCGCGGGCGCCCACTCCAGCGCCAGCGCCCGGGTGAGCATCAGCAGCCCGGCCTTGGCCACTGAGTAGGCGGCGGTACCCGGGCTCGGGTCGTGCGCGCTGATCGTGCCGATGTTGACGATGCTGCCGCCGCGCTCGCGCAGCACCGCGTGGGCGGCCTGGGCGGTGTAGAAGGCGCCGTGCAGGTTGAGGGCCAGCACGCGGTCGAAGAACCGCGGCGACATGGTCGCCGCGGGCGCGGCCGGGGCGCCGCCGGCGTTGTTGACCAGCACGTCGAGCCCGCCGAGCGCGTCGGCGGCGGCGCGCACCGCGGCGGCGGCCCGGTCGGCCTCGCGGACGTCGGCGGCGACGAAGGTGGCGGTGCGCCCACCGGCCTCGGGCAACACCGCGGGCTCGGTCCGCCCGCACACCACGACGTCGGCCCCGGCGCCCAGGAACCGGGTGGCGATGGTCCGGCCGATGCCGCGCCCGCCGCCGGTGACCAGCACCGCGCGGCCCTCGAGGCCCCAGGGGGGCGGCGGGGCGGTCACAGCCGCTCGATGATCGTCACGTTGGCCTGGCCGCCGCCCTCGCACATGGTCTGCAGGCCGAACCGGCCCCCGGTGCGCTCCAGCTCGTGCAGCAGGGTGGTCATCAGCCGGGCACCGGTGGCGCCCAGCGGGTGGCCCAGCGCGATCGCGCCGCCGTTGACGTTGACCTTCCCCGGGTCGGCCCCGGTCTCCCGCAGCCAGGCCTGCACGACCGGGGCGAACGCCTCGTTGACCTCCACGAGGTCGATGTCGGCCAGCGTGAGGCCGGTCCGGTCCAGCGCGTGCGCGGTGGCGGGGATCGGCGCGGTGAGCATCCACACCGGGTCGGCGCCGCGGGCGGAGAGGTGGTGCACACGGGCGCGCGGGGTGAGGCCGAAGCGGCGCACGGCGGCGGCGGAGGCGACCAGCAGTGCGGCGGCCCCGTCGGAGATCTGGCTGGACACGGCCGCGGTGACGGTGCCGCCCTGGCGGACCGGCCGCAGCGAGCGGATCTTCTCCGGGTTCGGCTCGCGGGGACCCTCGTCGTGCTCGACGCCGGCGACGGGCACGATCTCGCGGTCGAAGCGGCCCTCGGCGCGCGCCCGCAGGGCCCGCTCGTGCGAGGTGATGGCGAAGGCCTCCATGTCGGCCCGCGAGAGGCCCCACTTCTCGGCGATCATCTCGGCCGACCGGATCTGGTCGAGCTCCTGGTCGCCGTAGCGCTCGCGCCACCCGAGCGACCCGGAGAACGGGTCGGGGAAGCCGAGCGGGCGGGCCAGCGTCATCGCCGAGCTGATCGGGATGGCGCTCATGTTCTGCACGCCGCCTGCGACGACGAGGTCGGCGGTGCCGCTCATCACCGCCTGGGCGGCGAAGTGGACGGCCTGCTGGGAGGAGCCGCACTGGCGGTCCACCGTGACGCCGGGTACGTGCTCGGGCAGGCCCGCGGCCAGCCAGCAGGTGCGGGCGATGTCGCCCGCCTGCGGGCCGACGGTGTCGACGCAGCCCAGGACCACGTCGTCGACGGCGGCCGGGTCGATCCGGCAGCGCTCGACCAGCGCGGTGAGCACGGCGGCCCCGAGGTCGGCCGGGTGCACGCCGGCCAGCCCGCCGCCCCGCCGCCCGACGGGCGAGCGGACCGCCTCCACCAGGTACGCCTGCTCCACTGGTCCTCCTCCGGTCGAGCGGTCGGGGTCAGGGCGCCGGGGCGCGCAGCGCGGCCTTGGCGACCTTGCCGGTGGCCCCCTTGGGCAGCTCGGGCAGCACCACGACCGAGCGCGGGACCTTGAAGCCGGCCAGCCGCTCCCGGCACCAGGCGATGAGCTCGGCTTCGGCGGCCGGCGCCGCCCCGCGCCGCAGCACCACGAACGCCCGGCCGACCTCGCCCAGCCGCTCGTCGGGCACCCCGACCACGGCGGCCTCGGACACGGCGGGGTGGCGGCACAGCAGCTGCTCGACCTCGGCCGGGGAGACGTTGAACCCGCCGACGATGAACACGTCGCCCAGCCGGCCGGTGATGTGCAGGTTGCCCGCCCCGTCGAGGTGGCCGACGTCGCCGGTGCGCAGCCAGCCGTCGGCGTCGATCGCGGCGGCCGTGGCCCCGGGGTCGTCGACGTAGCCGGCCATCACGTTGTAGCCGCGGACCAGGATCTCCCCGGTGCCGCCTCCGCCGTCCCCGCCGTGGAGGGCGGCGATGGCGACCTCGACGCCCTCCACGGCGCGCCCGCTGGTCGACTCGATGACCTCGTCCGGGTCGCCGATCCGGCACATGGTGACGACGCCGGTCGACTCGGTCAGCCCGTAGGCGGTGAGGATCTCGCGGAAGCCCAGGTCGGTGCGCATGCGGCGGATCAGCTCGGTGGGGATCACCGTCGCCCCGGTGATGGCCAGGCGCAGTGCGGACAGGTCGCGGCCCGGGCGGGTCGGGTCGTTCAGCAGGGTGGCGTAGAGCGTGGGCGGGCCGGGGATGCCGGTCACCCGCTCGCGCTCCACCAGCTCCAGCACGGCCGGCGGGTCCAGGCGCCGCACGGGCAGCGCGGTCGCGCCCCGCAGCAGGCACGACAGCAGCCCCGCCAGCAGCCCGAAGCTGTGGAAGAAGGGGTTCACCAGCAGGTACCGGTCGCCTGCGCGCAGGCCGAGGTGCTCGGTGTAGGTGGTGTAGAGCCGCACGACCTGGCCGTGGGTGTGCGGCACGGCCTTCGGGCGGCCGGTGGTGCCGGAGGTGAACATGACCTGCATGGCGGTGCCGGGGGTGACCGCGTCGCGGGCCGCGGCCACCTGGGCCGGGTCCGCCGCGCGGGCGCGGAACGCGTCCCAGCCGATCGGGCCGCTCGGACGGGGCTCGCCGAGGGTGACGACCGTGCGCAGGCACGGCAGGGGACCCGCGGCGCGCAGCATCGCGGTGTGGTCGCGGTCGAGGAAGCCGTCCTCGACGAACAGGGCGACCGCGCGGCTGCGGGCCAGCACGTGGTGGGCCTCCTCGCCCCGGTAGCGGGTGTTGACCGGCACCAGGGTGAGCCCGACGTGCAGGCAGCCCAGGGCGGCCAGCGCCCAGCGCGCCGAGTTGGGCGCCCACACCGCGACGGCGTCGCCCGCGCGCAGGCCGTGCCTTAGCAGGCCCGCCGCCACCCGCTCGACCTCGGCGAGCAGGTCGGCGAAGCTCAGCCGCAGCTCGCCGTCGACGATCGCCTCGCGGTCGCCGTGGCGCTCGGCCGCCCGCACCAGCACGTCGGGGACCGTCCCGGTCGCGGTCATCGCCCGTTCCCCCGTCGCCGGTCGTGGGCGCCGAGCCCGTCGAGCACCAGCGCGCTGACGGTCTCGGCGAGTTCCGCGGCAGGGTCGAGCGCGCCCGGCCGGGCCGGTGGGCAGCAGTGGAGCAGCCCGTCGCGGATGAGGCGGTAGGCCACCCAGGTCGGCACGTCGGTGCGGAAGCTGCCGTCGGCGCGCCCGCGGTCGAGCACGGTGAGCCAGCTGCGGGTGACCTCCGCGGCGGCCGCGTCGAGCCGGTCGGCGGCGCCGGGCCGGTGCGGGCGGCGGCGCTCGCGGCGGTAGACGTCGGCGGCGTGCGGGTGGCGACCGGTCGCCCGCACGGACGCGGCGACGAGCTCGCGGACCAGCTCGCGCGGTGGCCGGTCGCGGCGCAGCACGTCGCGGTAGGCGGCCAGCAGGTCGCGCAGGTAGCTGTCGACGACCTCGTCGACGATGGCGCTCTTGGACGGGAAGTGGTGGTAGAGGCTGCCGGAGAGCACGCCGACGCTGTCGGCGATCTCGCGGACGGTGGTGGCCGCGATGCCCTTGCCGGCGAACAGCCGCGCCGCGCTGTCCAGGATGACCGCGCGGCGCTCGGGCGGCTCGCTCACGCCGCGGCACCCCGTCGGCGGGGTCGTCGGCGCCGCATTCAGGCGCCGATCGGCTGGCGGGGCGCGGGCGCCCCGTGCAGGCTGCTCGGCGGGGCGGTGCGGCCCGCGCCGACGGACGCCCAGACGGCCTGGGCGCTGGCCCGCACCGGGCCGACCAGGTGCTCCAGGTTGACCCGGGCGATCGGGCCGCACACCGACAGGGCGGCCTCGGGGGAGCCGGGCGGGCCGATCGGGGCCGCGACGCAGCCGAGCCCCCACGCGGACTCCTCGCGGTCGAAGGCGATCCCGCGGTCGCGGACGTGCGCCAGCTCGGCGCGCAGCCTGCGCTCGGTGCCGATGCTGGCCGGTGTCGGGCGCGGCAGCGGGCGGCCCAGCACCGCCTCGAGCCCCGCCTCCTCGGCGTAGGCCAGCAGCACCTTGCCGACCCCGGTGCAGGTGGCCGGCGCGCGCCCGCCGATGCGGGACGGGACGCGCAGCGACGACCGGCCGCCGAGCTTGTCCAGGTAGACGATCTCGGGGCCGTCGAGCACGGCGAGGTGCACGGTCATCCCGGTGCTGTGCGCGAGCTCGTAGAGGTGCGGCGACGCCGCGCCGCGCAGCTGGTGCTGGTAGCAGGCCAGCGTGCCCAGCTCCAGGATCCGCAGGCCGAGGTGGTAGTGCAGCTGGTCGCGGCGCAGCCAGCCGACCTTGACCAGGTGTTCGAGGATCCGGTGGGCCGAGGACCGGGGCAGCCCCGTCCGCGCGACGACCTGGGCCAGCGTGAAGCCGTGCGGCCCGTCGAACGAGTCCAGGATCGTGACGATCCGGTCGATCATCGATGCCGGTGCGGGTGACGCCGTCGTCATGAGCCGGCCCTTTCGTCGGGGCGGGGTGGTCCGAGGTTACGGTCGGGTCCGCACTTGGTCAAGCGCTTGGTCAAGAGCTCCACGGGGGTCGGGACGGGGTCGGTCGAGCCACCGGTTCACGGCCTCGACGACGCAGGCGGGCTTGTCACCGCCCTCCACCTCGGCGGCGATCAGGATGGTGACCTCCACCCCGCTGGTCGACCCGCAGCCACCCGGTGGGGCCAGCGCGGCGCCGACGGCGGCCCGCAGCCCGGCCGACCCGCGCACGACCAGTGGGTCGGCGGGCCCCGCCGGGCGCGGGCGGTTGGTCACCGGTCCCGCGCGGACAGCAGCAGGCGCACCGTGAGCGCCAGGCGGTTCTCGACGTCCTCGGCCGAGGCGCGGCGGGTCACCCAGGCCACCAGGTTGGACAGCCACACGTCGCCGATCACCCGGGCGATGTCCTTGTCCTCGTCGGACGCCTCCTCGACGCCCATCGCGTGGGTGAGCATCCGCTCGGTCAGCCTGCTCACCTGGCGGACCTCCTCGGCGACCGAGGTGTCGGCGAACATGAAGGCGCGGGTCATCGCCTCGGTGAGGTGCGGGTCGCGCTGCAGGGCGACGGTGTTGCGGTGCAGCACGAGCAGCACGCGCTCGGCGGCGGTGGCCCCGGGCACCGGCGCCCGCTCGATCCGCTCCAGCACCCGGCTCAGCTCGTGGGCCAGCCCGGCGACCAGCAGGTGCACCTTGGAGGGGAAGTAGCGGTACAGCGTGCCGAGCGCGACGCCCGCCCGCTCGGCGACCGCGCGCATCTGGACCGCGTCGAACCCGCCCTTGGTGGCCAGGGCCAGGGTGGCCTCCAGGATGCGCCTGCGGCGCTCGCGCTGGGCCGGTGAGCCCTCCTCGACCTCGGAGAGCGGGACGACGGGGCGCGGGGTGGCGGGGGATCGGTGGGCGCGCTCTGCCATGTGGGGTCCTCTGTCCGTGCTGTCCCCCGATCGGAGACGAGACCACGTCGTGACGCCCTGACCGGAACCTGTTCTGCTGTCCATCGGAACGGTACCTCCCCCCTGCGCGACCCGGCGAAGCGACGCTTGCGGGCGATCAGTCCCGAGCCAATACTAGAACACGTTGCAATTCCGGCGTGAGGGGTGCTCGTGGACTTCGGTCTGGACGACGGCGGGCGGGAGGTCGCCGGGCTCGCCCGCGAGGTGCTCGCACCCGGCACCGATCCGGCGGCGCTGTGGAAGGCGCTGGGGCGCGCGGGGCTGCTCACCCTGTCGGTGCCCGAGGAGCTGGGCGGCGCCGGGCTCGGGGTGCTGGAGAGCGCGCTGGTGCTGACCGAGGTGGGCAGGCGGGCGGCGCCGGTCGCCGCGCTGTCCACCGTCGCGCTGGGCGTGCTGCCGGTGGTCCGGGCCGGGACACCGGCGCAGCGCGCGGCGCTGCTCGGGGCGGTGGTCGAGCAGGACGCGGTGCTGTCCGCCGCGCTGCACGAGCCCTCCACCCCGCTGACCCGCTCGCCGCGTACCCGGGCCGAGCGCGACGGCCCGGACTGGGTCGTCACCGGCACCAAGACCGGCGTGCCGGACGCGGCGGACGCCCACCGGCTCCTGGTGCCGGTCGACCTGGCCGGGACCGGGACCGGGGTGCTGGTCGTCGACCCGACCGCGCCCGGGGTCGAGGTCCGGCCCACCCCGACCTCCAGCGGGCGGCCCGAGTGCACGGTCGTGCTGCGCGGGGCGCGGTCGGCCCAGCTGCTCGGCGACGACGACACCGGCCGCGCCCTGGCCGAGCTGCACCGCTGCGCCCTCGCCGGCGCCACCGCCGTGGGCGACGGGGTGCTGGCCGGTGCCCTGGAGCTCACCGCGGCCCACGTCGGGTCCCGGGTGCAGTTCGGCCGGCCGCTGGCCACCTTCCAGGCCGTGGCCCAGCAGGTCGCCGACGTCTACATCGCGGCGCGGACCCTGCACCTGGCCGCGCGGGCGGCGGCCTGGCGGCTGTCGGTCGGCCCGGCCTTCGACCCCGCCCCGGACGCCGACCTGGACGTGGCCGCGCACTGGCTCGCCGAGCAGGCCCCGCCCGCCCTGCACACCTGCCAGCACCTGCACGGCGGGCTGGGCGTGGACGCCGGCTACCCGCTGCACCACCACTTCGGGCTTGGCCGCGACCTGGCCCGCGCCGTCGGCGGCGTCGAGCACACCCTGGACCGGCTCGCGGCCCGGGCCGCGACGGACTGAGGAGCACCGTGGAGATCGCTCTGACCGAGGCGCAGCTGTCCCTGCGCGACGAGCTGCGCGGCTACTTCGCCGGGCTGCTCAGCCCCCAGGAGCGCCGGGTGCTGCTCACCGAGCGGTTCGGCCCGGTGTACCGCGAGGTCGTGCGCCGGATGGGCGCCGACGGGTGGCTGGGCGTGGGCTGGCCGGTCGAGCACGGCGGGCGCGGCTTCGGCCCGATCGAGCAGCAGGTCTTCGTCGACGAGGCGCTGCGGGCCGACGTCCCGCTGCCCTCGGTCACGCTGCAGACCGTCGGCCCCACGCTGCAGGCCCACGGCACCGCCGAGCAGAAGGCCCGGTTCCTGCCCGCCATCCTGGCCGGCGAGGTGCACTTCGCCATCGGCTACACCGAGCCCGACGCGGGCACCGACCTTGCAGCCCTGCGCACCACGGCAGTGCTCGACGGCGACACCTACGTGGTCAACGGGCAGAAGGTCTACACCACCGGCGGGCACGACGCCGACTTCATCTGGCTGGCCTGCCGCACCGGCCCGCCACGCCACCGCGGCATCACCATCCTGATCGTCGACACCGCCGACCCCGGCTTCTCCTGGACGCCCATCCGCACCTGCGACGGCGCGCACCACACCAACGCCACCTACTACTCCGACGTGCGGGTGCCGGTCGGGATGCGGGTGGGCGAGCAGGACGGGGGGTGGCGGCTGATCACCACCCAGCTCAACCACGAGCGGGTCATGCTGGGCCCGGCCGGGCGCATCGCCGCCCCGCACGACCGGGTGCGCGACTGGGCGGCCGCGCGCCGCGCGCCCGACGGCTCGCCGCTGCTGGACGCGCCGGACGTGCGCCGGGCGCTGGGGCGCAGCTTCGCCGTCCGGCGGGTCAACGAGCTGCTCAACTGGCAGGTCGCGGCGTCCGCGGCCGACGGTCCGGTCACGGTGGCCGACGCGTCGGCCACCAAGGTGTTCGGCTCGGAGGCGACCCAGCGGGTCGGGCGGGAGCTGGGCGAGGTCGTGGGGCGGCACGGCGACCCGGCCGATCCGGACACCGCCGAGCTGGCGCGCTGGCTGGAGGTGCACGCCCGGCGGAACCTGGTGATCACCTTCGGCGGCGGGGTCAACGAGGTCATGCGCGAGATGGTCGCGACCGCGGGGCTCGGGCTGCCCCGGGTGCCGCGGTGAGCGCGGGGGTGGCGCCGGCTCCGGTCGACGCGCCGGACGCGGCGCGGCGGATCGAGGAGACGGCCCGACGGCTGGTCGAGGCGGGCGACTGCGCGCCCCGACCCGCCCGCGACCCGGTGAACGAGCCGATGATCAACAACTGGACCGAGGCGCTCGGCGACGCCAACCCGGCCTACCCGGGGCAGGCGCCGCCGGCGATGGTCCAGGTCTGGACGATGGGAGGGCTGCACGGCCGGCGCGCGGCCGACGACCCGCTCGGCGCGATGAGCGCCGTGCTCGACGAGGCCGGTTTCACCTCGGTGGTGGCCACCGACTGCGCCCAGACCTACGCGCGGGTGCTGCGGCCCGGCGAGCGGCTCGCGATCCGCTCGCGGCTCACCGGCGTCGCCGGGCCCAAGCGCACCGCGCTGGGCGAGGGCTGGTTCGTGACGACGGTGAGCACCTGGACCGTCGACGACGAGCCGGTCGCCGAGATGATGTTCCGCATCCTCAAGTTCCGCCCGCCCCCTCCGCCGGAGCCGCCGCGGGAGGTGCCCCGGCCGCAGGTCAACCGGGACACCGCCTACTTCTGGGAGGGTACGGCGGTCGGCGAGCTGCGCATCCAGCGCTGCGGCGGGTGCGGGGCGCTGCGGCACCCGCCCGGGCCGATGTGCCCGCGCTGCGGGGCCACCCGACCCGGCTACGTGGTCGCCTCGGGCCGCGGCGAGGTCTACAGCTTCGTCGTGCACCACCACCCGCCGCTGCCGGGCAGGCGGGCGCCGTTCGTGGTCGCGCTGGTCGAGCTGGAGGAGGGCGTGCGGGTGCTGGGGGAGCTGCGCGGGGTCGAGCCGGGCGCGGTCCGGGTCGGGCTGCCCGTCGAGGTCGGCCTCGACCGGATCGACGACGAGCTGGTGCTGCCGGCGTGGCGGCCGCGGTGAGCCGGGCGCCCGCGGCCCCGCCCGCGGTCGGCACCGAGCTGCCCGCGCTGCGCCTGGACGTCACCACCACGTTCGTCGTGTCGACCGCGCTGGCCACCCGCGACTTCCAGGACGTGCACCACGACCGGGCCGCCGCGGTCGCGCGCGGCTCGCAGGACATCTTCCTCAACATCCTCACCACCACCGGGCTGGTCCAGCGCTGCGTCACCGACTGGGCGGGCCCGGGGGCGGTGGTCCGGGCGGTGTCGATCCGGCTCGGGGTGCCCTGCTACGCCGGTGATGAGCTGGTGCTGGGCGGCCGGGTGGCCGAGGTCGCCGCGGGCCCGGACGGTGACGAGGTGGTGGTCGGGGTGGTCGGCCGGTGCTCCCTGGGTGACCACGTCACCGGAACCGTCCGGGTGGTGCTGCCGTGATCGGGCTGTCCGGGGCGGCGTCGGTGGTCGGGATCGGGGCCACCGAGTTCTCCAAGGACTCCGGGCGCAGCGAGCTGCGGCTGGCCGCCGAGGCCGTGCGGGCCGCGCTCGCCGACGCCGGGCTGGGCCCGTCCGACGTCGACGGGCTGGTGACCTTCTCGATGGACGCCAACGCCGAGATCGCCGTGGCCCGCGAGCTCGGCGTGCCGCGGCTGCGGTTCTTCGGCCAGATCGGCTACGGCGGCGGGGCCGCCTGCGCGACCGTCGGGCACGCGGCGATGGCCGTGGCCACCGGCCTCGCCGACGTCGTGGTCTGCTACCGGGCGTTCAACGAGCGCTCGGGGCACCGGTTCGGGCGGATGGCGGCCGGCGCCACGGCCGCGCCCACCTCCGGCGGCATCGACAACGGCTGGCAGTACCCGGTCGGCCTGGCCACGCCGGCGGCGACGGTGGCCATGTTCGCCCAGCGCTACCTGCACGAGTTCGGGGCCACCAGCGAGGACTTCGGCCGGGTCGCGGTCGCGATGCGCCGCCACGCCGCGACCAACCCGCGCGCCTGGTTCCACGGCCGCCCGATCACCCTCGCCGAGCACCAGGCGTCGCGGTGGATCGTCGAGCCGCTGCACCTGCTGGACTGCTGCCAGGAGAGCGACGGGGCGGTGGCCGTGGTCGTCACCGGCACCGAGCGGGCCCGCGACCTGCCGCACCCGCCCGCGGTGATCGCCGCGGCCGCCCAGGGCAGCGGGGCCGACCAGTTCACCATGACCAGCTACTACCGCGACGACCTCACCGGGCTGCCCGAGCTCGGGGTGGTGGCCGCCCAGCTGTGGGCGCAGGCCGGGATCGGGCCGGGCGACGTGCAGGTCGGCATGCTCTACGACCACTTCACCCCGTTCGTGCTGGTGCAGCTGGAGGAGCTGGGGTTCTGCGGGCGCGGGGAGGCGCGGCACCTCATCGCCGACGGCGGGATCGAGCTCGGCGGGGTGCTGCCGGTCAACCCGCACGGCGGGCAGCTGGGGGAGGCCTACATCCACGGGATGAACGGGCTGGCCGAAGGGGTGCGCCAGATCCGGGGCAGCTCGGTGAACCAGGTGGCCGATGTGCGCAACGTGGTGGTGACCGCGGGAACCGGGGTGCCCACCAGCGGGCTGGTGCTGACGGCGGGCTGAGCCAGCTCACCCCACCAGGAGGCGACCGGACTCGACCGCGTCCTCGATGCTCCGGCGCAGGGCGGGGCAGCCGGTGCGGAGGGCGAAGGCCTCGCAGCGGCGCTGGGCCGCGGTGCTCCACTGGATGCTGGTGTGCTCGGCGCTGGTCTTGCGGACGCGCACGCCGGCGCCGCAGCGGGCGCACGCGACGTCGACGAGGCCGGACCCCAGGAACTCGCGGCGGTCGGCTGCGGTGTCGCTCACGTGGCCGCGGCCTCGCGGCGGCGCAGGTTCTCGGCGACCTCCTGCTCCCACGCGGCCACCGCGCGGGTGGTGTCGACCTCGAACTCGAACCGGTCGGTCATCTGCGGGGTGACGTCCTCGACGTCGACGTAGAACTGCTCGTACCAGCGGCGCAGCTGGTAGACGGGGCCGTCGCCGTCGCAGAGCAGCGGGTTGTCGATGCGGGTCTTGTTCTTCCAGATGGCCACGTCCTGCTCGAAGCCGACGCCGGTGCCCTTGGCGAACTTCGCGGCCATCGCGTCGGCGTCGGAGACGGAGACGCCCGGTGGCTTCTTCACGATCGCGCCCCACTGCAGGACGAAGGCGTCCGGGCTCACCGGGTAGTGGCAGTTGATCAGCACCGTCTCGACGGTGTAGCCGTGGATCGTGTTCCACAGGTAGTCGATCATGTACGAGGGGCCGTAGTAGGACGCCTCGGACCGCAGCATCGTGTCCCGGCCGGCGTAGCCGGTGCCCGAGCCGACGTCGGGGCGGCCGCGGGAGTCGAGGTACTGGGTGGCGACGTGGCCCTCGAAGACGTTGCGGAACGCCATCGGGAACGCGAAGTGCACGTAGAAGAAGTGCGCCATGTCCACGACGTTGTCGACGATCTCGCGGCAGTGGGCCCCGTCGATGCGGATGGAGTCCCAGGTCCAGTTGCTCCACTCGTCCGAGAACGCGCCGGGGATGCGCGGGATCGTCACCTCGGCCGGCGGGGGGGCGCCCTGCGGGTCGTGCCACACGAACAGCTGGCGGTTCTCCTCCAGCACCGTCCACGCGCGCGTCCTGGCCCGCGGCGGCACGCGCTTCGCGTAGGGGATTGCGACGCAGCGGCCGGTGCCGGCCCAGCGCCAGTCGTGGAAGGGGCAGGCCAGCGCGTCGCCCTTGACGCTGCCCTGGCTGAGGTCGCCGCCCATGTGCCGGCAGTAGGCGTCCAGGACGTGCAGGGCGCCGTGGGAGTCGGCGAAGACCACCAGCTTGGTGCCGAAGGCCTCGACCGCGTGCGGCTTCCCGTCCCGGAACGGCTCGGCCAGGCCGAGGCAGTGCCAGCCCCGGGCGAACCGGGTGGGCGCTCGTCCGACGTCGATGGTGCGGACGCTGTCGCCGGCCGCCGTGTCGGGCCCTGCCGTGTCGGTCACTGCGTTCCTCCGTGGGCTACAGGCGTTCGAGGACGGTGCCGGTGGCCATGGCCCCGCCCGCGCACATCGAGACGAGCGCGGTGGTGGCGTCGCGCCGCTCCAGCTCGTGCAGGGCGGTGGTGATCAGCCGGGTGCCGGTGGCGCCGACCGGGTGGCCCAGGGCGATGGCCCCGCCGTTGACGTTGACGCGCTCCGGGTCGGGGTGGTGCACGCCGGCCCAGGACATCACGACGGCCGCGAAGGCCTCGTTGACCTCGCAGAGGTCGATGTCCTCGATCGCCATGCCTGCCCGCCGCAGCACCCGCTCGGTGGCCTGCACTGGCCCGTCGAGGTGGTAGTAGGGCTCGGCGCCGACCAGGCACTGGGCCCGGATCCGGGCCAGCGGGCGCAGGCCCAGCTCGGCGGCGCGGTCGGCGTCGACGACCAGCACGGCGGCGGCGCCGTCGGAGATCTGCGACGAGGTGCCCGCCGAGTGCAGGCCGTCGGGCAGGACCGGGCGCAGCCCGGCGAGGGCCTCGGTGCTGGTGGTGCGCAGGCCCTCGTCGCGGGTGACCGTGCCGGCGTCGGTCTCGATCGGCACGATCTCGCGGGCGAAGCGGTCCTCGGCCCAGGCCTTGGCCGCCTTCTCCTGCGAGGCCAGCCCGAAGGCCTCCAGGTCGGCGCGGGACAGGCCGCGCCGGGCGGCGATGCGGTCGGCGGCCTGGAACTGGTTGGGCAGGTCGATGTCCCAGGACTCGGGCTTGGGGCGGCCCACGTCCTGGCCGACGTTCGCGCCCAGCGGCACCCGGCTCATCGCCTCCACGCCGCAGGCGATCCCGACCTCGATCGCCCCGGCGCTGATCAGCCCGGCGACCAGGTGCGTGGCCTGCTGGGCCGAGCCGCACTGGGCGTCGATGGTGGTGGCGCCGGTGGTCTCGGGCAGGCCGGCGTGCAGCCAGGACGTGCGGGTGACGTTGCTCGACTGCTCGCCGGCCTGGGTGACGCACCCGCCGATCACCTGCTCGACCAGCGCGGGGTCGACGTCCGCGCGCGCGAGCAGGCCGCTCAGTGCGGCGCCGAGGATCCGCGTGGCGTGCAGCCCCGACAGCGCGCCGCGGCGCCGTCCGATCGGCGTGCGGACGGCGCTGATGATCACCGGTTCGCCCATGGGACCAAACTAGAACACGTTCTCTAGTGGGACAACCGCCCGCTTCTCGGCGGCGGTTCCGCTGGGTCCACCGCTGTGCTTGACTCCCGTAGAACACGTTCCACTTGGAGGTGCCTGTGACCGCTGCCCGCATCCCGGACGGGTTCGACCTCACCGACCCGGACATCTACACCCGCGGCGTGCCGCTCGCGGAGCTGGCCGAGCTGCGCCGCACCGCGCCGGTCTGGTGGAACGCCCAGCCGCGCGGCAGCGCCGGGTTCGACGACGACGGCTTCTGGGCGGTCACCCGCCACGCCGACGTCCGCACCGTCTCGCTGGACAGCAGGCTGTTCTCCAGCTGGGAGAAGTGCGCGCTGATCCGGGTGGGCGCCGGGGCGGCCGAGGAGCACCTGGAGACCCAGCGGCTGATCCTGCTCAACATCGACCCGCCCCAGCACACGGCCCTGCGCGGGATCGTCTCCCGCGGGTTCACCCCGCGCGCGATCAACGGGCTGCGCGACGCGCTCGCCGAGCGGGCCGAGCGCATCGTCGCCGCGGCCCTCGCCGAGGGCACCGGCGACTTCGTCTACGACGTGGCCAGCGAGCTGCCCCTGCAGGCCATCGCCGAGCTGCTCGGGATCCCGCAGGACGACCGGCGCAAGATCTTCGCCTGGTCCAACCAGATGATCTCCGGCGACGACCCGGAGAGCACCGACGACCCGCAGCTCGCGGCGGCGGAGCTGCTGGGCTACGCCATGGGCATGGCCGAGCAGCGCAAGGGCTGCCCGATGGACGACATCGCCACCTTGCTCGTGCAGGCCGACGTGGGCGGCTCGGCGCTCTCGTCCGACGAGTTCGGCTTCTTCGTGCTGCTGCTGGCCGTGGCCGGCAACGAGACCACCCGCAACGCGATCACCCACGGGATGCTGGCGTTCCTGGACAACCCCGAGCAGTGGGATCTCTACAAGGCCGAGCGCCCGAAGACGGCGGCCGACGAGATCGTGCGCTACTCGACCCCGGTGGTGGTGTTCCAGCGCACCGCGACGGCCGACACCGAGCTCGGCGGGCAGCGCATCCGCAAGGGCGACCGCGTCGGGTTGTTCTACAGCTCCGCGAACTTCGACGAAGAGGTCTTCACCGCCCCGGAGCGCTTCGACATCACCCGCGACCCGAACCCGCACCTGGGCTTCGGCGGGCGCGGCGCGCACTACTGCATCGGGGCCAACCTGGCCCGGCTGGAGATCGACCTCATCTTCACCGCCATCGCCGACCACATGCCCGACATCGCCCGCGCGGGCGACCCGGTGCGGCTGCGCTCGGGCTGGCTCAACGGCATCAAGAAGTTCCCGGTCCGCTACGCCCCCTAGATCTGCCTCGAGCCCCTGAGGAGCCGTGCCATGAGGACCCGCGCAGCAGCGTTGCTGGAGCAGCCCGGCACGTGGCAGGTGATCGAGGTCGACCTGGACGAGCCGGCCGAGCACGAGGTGCTCGTCCGGTTCGTCGCGGCCGGGCTCTGCCACTCCGACGACCACGCCGCCACCGGCGACATGCCGGTCGGGAAGCTCCCGCTGATCGGCGGCCACGAGGGCGCCGGGGTGGTGGAGGCGGTGGGGCCCGGCGTGCGGGCGCTGGCCGTCGGCGACCACGTCGTCGCCCAGTTCGTGCCGACCTGCGGGCGCTGCCCCGCGTGCGTCTGCGGCGGGGGCAACCTCTGCGACCTGGGGATGTCCGCCCTGGCCGGCGGCATGCCCGACGGCACCTACCGGGCCCACCGCGGCGGCGCCGACGTCGGGCAGATGACGATGGTCGGCACGTTCGCCGAGCACGCCGTCGTGCCCGAGTACTCGCTCACCAAGATCGGAGACGACATCCCGTTCCCGGTGGCCGCCCTGCTCAGCTGCGGGGTGCCGACCGGCTGGGGGTCGGCCGAGTACGGCGCTGGGGTCCGCGCGGGCGACACGGTGATCGTGATGGGCACCGGCGGGGTCGGGATCAACGCCGTGCAGGGCGCGGCCGCCCGCGGCGCGGCGCACGTCATCGCGGCCGACCCGGCGCCGTTCAAGCGGGAGAAGGCGCTCGAGCTGGGCGCCACCCACGCCTTCGCCGGCATCGACGAGGCGGCCGAGTTCGCCCGCTCGGTCACCGGCGGCCAGGGCGCGCACGCCGCGATCGTCGCCGTCGGCGTCACCACCGGCGAGCACGTCGCGCAGGCCGTCAACGCGATCGCGAAGATGGGCACGGTGGTCGTCACCGGCATCGGCGACATCGCCGACGAGGGCGCGCCGATCAACTTCTGGCTGCTGTCGATGATGCAGAAGCGCATCCAGGGCGTGCTCTTCGGGATGGGCACCCCGCCGCACGAGATCACCAAGCTGGCCCAGCTGTACCGGGCGGGCCGGCTCAAGCTCGACGAGCTGATCACCACGACCTACCGGCTCGACGAGGTCAACCAGGGCTACCAGGACATGCACGCCGGCCGCACCATCCGCGGCGTGGTCCTGCACGACACCTGACCCCCCACCCCCCTGCCGGGGGGGGGGGGGGGGGGGGGGGGGGGGGGGGGGGGGGGGGGCGGGCGGGGGCGGGGGGGGGCGGGGGGGGGGTCCGCCACTCCACCGGACCCCCCCCCCCCCCCCCGTCGAGAACGAACTTGTTGTCGTTTGGACCGGTCCAAAACGACGACAGCTTCGTTCTCGACGGGGGGTCACCAGGGGGAGATGACCTCGTCGGCGAAGCGGCGGATGCTGGCCTGCTTGGCCGGGAGGGGTGCGTGGAAGCCGGTGCCGTCCAGCGCCCACGGCATGACGATGGCGTCGGTCACCCCGATCTCCGCCTGGCTGCGGTAGCCGTCGAGGCCGAAGCGGTCGACGCACACGGCCTGGACCTCGAACGGCTCGTCGGCGCGACCCGCCTCGGCGCGCAGCGCGCGCAACTGCTCGATCGTCGCGCGCAGGTCGTCGAAGGTGATCATCGCCGAGCTCCAGCCGTCGTGCCGGGCGGCCCGGCGCAGGCCGGCGGGGCTGTGCCCGCCGACGTAGATCGGCACCCGCTCGGTCGGCGCCGGGCTCATCCGCAGCGCGTCGAAGTCGTAGAACTCGCCGTGGTGCTCCACCATCCCGCCGCCCAGGATCAGCCGTAGCACCTCGATCGCCTCGTCGCCGCGGCGGCCGCGGTGGGCGTAGGGGACCCCGCACCACTCGAACTCCTCCGGCGCCCAGCCCAGGCCCACGCCCAGCCCGAACCGGTCGCCGGTGATCACCGCCGTGGACCCCACCTGGCGGGCCAGCGGCACCGGGTGCCGCGAGCCCAGCTTGAGCACCGAGGTGTAGAAGCGGATCCGGCTGGTGACCGCGCCCATCGCGGCGGCCGCGACGAACGGGTCGATCCAGGGGGTGTCGGCGTCCCAGAACCGGCCGCCGTCGGGCGTGTAGGGGTAGCGGGCGGACACCTGCTCGGCGAAGAACACCGAGTCGGGCAGGGCCACCGAGGCGAACCCGCACTCCTCGGCCGTGCGGGCCAGCTCCAGCAGCTCGTCCAGCGGGCTCAGGGCGATGGTCAGGCTGAACCTCACCCGCGGGTCCCCGGCCCGTCCGCGCCCGGCTTGTGGCCGGCGACCACCCACATCGAGAAGAACTGCGACCCGCCGCCGTAGGCGTGCCCGAGCGCGGTGCGGGCCCCCTCCACCTGGTGCTCGCCCGCCCGGCCCATCACCTGCATCGCCGACTCCGCGAAGCGCAGCAGGCCCGACGCGCCGATCGGGTTGGACGACAGCACCCCACCCGACGGGTTCACCGGCAGCCGCCCGCCGATCGCCGTCTCGCCCGCCTCGACCAGGCGCCAGCCCTGGCCCTCCGCGACGAAGCCCAGGTTCTCCAGCCACATCGGCTCGAACCAGGAGAACGGCACGTAGATCTCGGCGACGTCGATCTCGGCCAGCGGGTCGACGATCCCGGCCTGCGCCCACAGCGCGGCCGCCGCCTCCCGGCCCGCGGCCGGGTTGACCTGGTCGCGGCCGGCGAAGGTGGTCGGCTCGGTGCGCATCGCGGTGGCGTGCACCCAGGCCGGGCGGTCGGCGGCGTCCCCAGCGGCCTCGTCGCCGATCACGACGGCGCAGGCGCCGTCGGAGGAGGGGCAGGTCTCGTCGTAGCGGATCGGGTCCCACAGCACGGCCGAGGCCCGCACCGACTCCAGCGTGATGTCGGGCTGGTGCAGGTGCGCGTAGGGGTTGCGGGCGCCGTTGCGGCGGTCCTTCACCGCGACCATGGCCCCGATGTGCTCCGGCGCGCCGGAGCGGCGGATGTAGGAGCGCACGTGCGGGGCGAAGTAGCCGCCCGCCCCCGCCCCGACCGGCATCGAGAACGGCGGCACGATCGACAGCGCCCACATCGCGTTGGACTCGGACTGCTTCTCGAACGCCACCGCGAGCACCCGCCGGTGCACGCCCGCCTGCACCAGGCTCGTGGCCACGACGGCGGTCGAGCCGCCGACCGAGCCCGCCGTGTGCACCCGCAGCAGCGGCTTGCCGATGGCGCCGATGGCGTCGGCCAGCATCAGCTCCGGCATCATGACGCCCTCGAACAGGTCCGGGGCCTTGCCCAGGACCACCGCGTCGATGTCGGTCATGGCCACGTCGGCGTCGGCCAGCGCCCGGTCGATCGCCTCCCGGCACAGCCCGGCCATCGACACGTCGGTGCGCCGGGTGACGTGCCGGGTCTGCCCGGTGCCCAGCACCGCGGCGAGCTGCCCCGTCGACCCGGCCATCAGGCCCGTCCTTCCATCACGCACACCAGGTTCTGCTGCAGCGCCGGCCCGTTGGTGGCGTGCGCCAGTACCCGGTCGGCGCTGCCGTCCATGACCCGGGTGGCCGCCTCGCCGATCCGGATCAGCCCGGCGGCGAACATCGGGTTGCCGCACAGCGCCCCGCCCGACGGGTTGACCCGCACCGAGCCGGGCAGCCCGAGCTCGCGGCGCAGCAGCAGCTCCTGCGAGCTGAACGGGGCGTGCAGCTCGGCCACCTGCACGCCGTCGAGGCCGGCACCGCCGGCCGCGGCCGCCGCGGCGGCCGCGGCCGCCCGGCGGCGGGGGGGCGGCCGGCCCCCCCCGGCGGG
>NZ_JAGSOV010000022.1 GCF_023898865.1 Pseudonocardia humida | reverse complement strand
TTTGCGGGCGGGGGGTCCCGCCCCGCCCCCCCGCCCGGGGCCGCCCCCCCCCCCCCCCCCGGCGGCCGCCGCGGCGGCCGCCGCCGACGGGCTGCGGTGCAGCTCGCGCGCCCCGAGGACGGGGGAGTCGACGCGGTGCTCCACCCCTGTGATCCAGGCCGGGCGCTCGCACAGGTCGCGGGCCGCGTCGGCGGCGGCCAGCACCACCACGGCGGCGCCGTCGGTGACCGGGGCGCAGTCGTGGGCGCGCAGCGGGTCGGCGAGGTAGGGCCGGTCGAGCAGGGTGGCCGCGTCGACCTGGTCGCCGAGCTGGGCGTAGGGGTTGGCGACGCCGTCGGACCGGCTGCGCGCGGCGACCTCGGCCATGTCCTTCTCGCTCCACAGGCCGGCGTCGAGCCCGGCCCTGGCCTGCAGCGCCGCGACGCTCACCGCGTCGGGCCACAGCGGCGCGACGGTGTACGGGTCGAGCTGCAGGGCGAGCACCCGGTTCAGCTCGCCCGCCGAGGACTTGCCGAACCCGTACACCGCGGCCGTCCTGGCCTGGCCGGTGCGGATCTTGACCCAGGCCTCGTAGAACGCCCAGGCGGCGTCCGCCTCGACGTGCGACTCGACGATCGGCGGCACGGCCCCGATCGCGTCGACCGCGGAGACGAAGGAGAACGCGCGCCCGGCCAGGTAGTCCGACGAGCCCGAGCACCAGAAGCCGACCTCGCGCCGGGGCAGCCCGGTGGTCTCCAGCACCTCGGTGATGATCGGGACGAGCATCTCCACGCCGTTGGTGGTGCCGGTCGTCTCCGCGACCTGGGGCGCCTGCGCGAACCCCACGACGGCGATGTCGGTGTTCATCACAGGTGCTCCGAGTAGGACTCGAAGGGAGCGTCCGGCTCCCCGGTGGGCCGGAAGTGGTCGACGTTCTCCAGCGAGGTGGTCCACCGCTCGCGCGGCTTCCAGGCCGCCTCCACGCGCATGCCCATCCGCACCTCGTCGGCGGCGCAGCCCAGCACCAGGTGCAGGAACGCGATGTCGGCCCCGTCGAGCAGCACGTACGCCGCGACGTAGGGGGGCGTGATGCGCTGGCCGAGGAAGGGCACGTTCACGATGCAGAAGGTGGTGACGATGCCCCGGTCGGGCAGCTGCACCTCCTCCTCGGTGGGCACCCCGTCGGCCGGGCACGCGCCGCGCGGCGGCACGTAGACCTTGCCGCAGGCCGGGCAGCGCTGGCCGATGAACCGGCCGTCGGCCAGCGCGCGCAGGTAGCGGCTCTCCTGCTCGGAGGCCGAGTGCCGGTAGGCCAGGTGCACCGGCGTCGTCAGCATCGTCACCGGCTCCGCGCCGCCGGTGGCCGGTGCGGCGGGTCCGCGCGGCTCGACCCCGGCGCCTGCGGGCTCGAAGCAGACGATGTCGCGGATCGAGCCCACCGGCTCGGCGGCCCAGCGCGCCCGGACCCGCAGGCCGGTGCGCATCCGGTCGGGGGTGCCGGCGTCGACGGCGTGCAGCATCGCGGTGTCGGCCCCGTCCAGCCGCACCAGCGCCCAGCCGAAGGGCCGCTCCAGCGGCTGGCCCGCGACCGGCTCGGCCATCCACGACCAGGACACCACGGTGCCCTCGTCGGCCACCGCGACGGGGTCGGACAGCGGGGCCGACGTCACCGGGTCGTACTCCACCGGGGGCACGTGCACGCGGCCGTCCGAGCCGCGGACGCCCTCGATCCGCCGCTCGCGCAGCGCGGTCATGAAGCGCCCGAGCACCGGGCCGAGCGAGCGGGTGTAGTCGAAGCCGACGTCCAGCGGCGCGGACAGCGGGGGTTCGGGAGCGAGCGGGAGGGCCACCCGGCCAGTAGAACAGGTTCTCGATCTGTCCGGCAAGCAGTGCTCCGGTCGCCCGAGAGGCCCCGCCCGTCGAGAGAGAACAGGTTCTGGTCATGGGCTGGCAGGATGACCCGCATGCGACTGGGACTGCAGCTGGGGTACTGGGGGGCGGCGCCGCCGGCGGGGGCCGGGGAGCTGGTGGTGGAGGCCGAGCGGGCCGGGTTCGACGCGGTGTTCACCGCGGAGTCGTGGGGGTCCGACGCGTTCACGCCGCTGGCCTGGTGGGGCGCGCGCACGGAGCGGGTGCTGCTGGGCACCTCCGTCGTGCAGCTGTCCGCGCGCACCCCCGCGGCGTGCGCGATGCACGCCCTGACCCTCGACCACCTCAGCGGCGGGCGGGCCGTGCTGGGGCTGGGCGTGTCCGGGCCGCAGGTCGTCGAGGGCTGGTACGGCGGGCCGTTCGGCAAGCCGCTGGCCCGCACCCGGGAGTACGTCTCGATCGTGCGCCAGGTGCTGGCCAGGCAGGCGCCGGTGCGCAACGACGGGCCGCACCACCCATTGCCCTACACCGGTCCCGGATCGGTGGGGCTGGGCAAGTCGCTGCGCCCGATCACCCACCCGCTGCGCGCCGACCTGCCCGTCTGGCTCGGCGCCGAGGGGCCGCGCAACGTGGCGCTGGCCGCCGAGATCGCCGACGGGTGGCTGGCCGTCTACTGGTCGCCGCGGCTGGCCGCCACCTACGAGGAGTGGCTCGCCGAGGGCTTCGCCCGCCCCGGTGCCCGGCGCACCCGCGACGGGTTCACCGTCGCGGCGTCCTGCCAGGTCGTCGTCACCGACGACCCCGCACCGGCGGTGGCCGGGATGAAGCAGACGATGGCGCTGTACCTGGGGGGCATGGGCGCGCCGGGGATGAACTTCCACGCCGACGTCTTCGCGCGGATGGGCTACGCCGCGGAGGTCGCCGAGATCGCGGCGCTGTTCGCGGAGGGCCGTCGGGACGCCGCGGCCGCGGCCGTGCCCGACGAGCTGGTCGCCGACACCGCGATCATCGGGCCGGCCGGACACGTCCGCGAAGAGGTGGCGCGCTGGGAGAAGGCCGGCGTGGGGATGCTGCTGGTCGGCTGCGCCGACGTCGGGCAGGTGCGGACGCTCGCCGACACCCTTGCCACGGAGTGAAACACGTTCTAGTTTCTGCGGCGTGACCGCACTCGGCCTGTGGGGCATCGCCGCCGACACCCCGGACCGCACCGCCGTCGTCGACCCGGACGGGCGGTCGGTGGGCTACGGCGAGCTCGCCGCGATGGCCGACCGCTACGGGCGGGGGTTGCAGGCGATGGGCCTGCGGCCCGGCGACGCCGTGGTGCTGATGCTGCCCAACGGCGTGGAGATGGTCGCGCTGCACTTCGCGGCCCAGCAGACCGGGCTCTACACGGTGGCGGTCAACTGGCACCTGGTCGGCCCGGAGGTCGCCTACATCCTCGCCGACAGCGGGGCCAAGGCGTTCTTCGCCCACGAGCGCTTCGCCGAGGTGGCCCGGGCCGCGGTGGAGGAGGCCGGGTTCCCGGAGTCCGGCCGCTTCGCCGTCGGCTCCGGAAGCTCCAGCGGGGTCCCCGGCTTCCGGCCGCTGGCCGAGCTGGGCGCCGACGAACCGGCAGGGCGGCCCGACGAGCGCACGCTCGGCGCGCCGATGCTCTACACGTCCGGCACGACCGGGCGGCCCAAGGGCGTGCGCCGCCCGCTCACCGGCGCCGACCCCGACGACGCCCCCGGCACCGCGATCTGGTTCTTCTCGATCTTCGGGTTGGCCCCGCACGACGGGCACGTGCACCTGTGCGGGTCACCGCTCTACCACACCGCGGTGCTGAACTTCGTGACCATCTCCATCCAGCTCGGGCACACCGCCGTGCTGATGGACCGCTGGGACCCGGCCGAGATGCTGCGCCTCATCGAGCGCCACCGGGTCACCCACAGCCACATGGTGCCCACCCAGTTCGTCCGGCTGCTGGCGCTGCCCGAGCAGGTGCGCACGCGCCACGACCTGTCCTCGCTGCGCACCGTGATCCACGGCGCGGCGCCGTGCCCGCAGGAGGTCAAGCGCCGGATGCTCGACTGGTGGGGGCCGGTGGTCGTGGAGTACTACGCGGCCACCGAGGGCGGCGGCACGACGATCATGGCCGAGGACTGGCTGCGCAAGCCCGGGTCGGTCGGGCTGCCCTGGCCGGGGTCGGTGGTCAAGGTGCTCGACGAGCAGGGCGCGGAGCTGCCCCCGGGCGAGCCCGGCCTGGTCTACCTGCGGATGGGCACCTCCAGCTTCTCCTACCACCGAGACGAGGAGAAGACCCGCGCCGCCCGGGTCGGCGACCTGTTCACCCTCGGTGACGTCGGCCACCTCGACGCCGACGGCTACCTGTTCCTGCACGACCGCAAGGCCGACATGATCATCGTCAACGGGGTGAACGTGTACCCGGCCGAGATCGAGGGCGAGCTCGCGGCCCACCCCAAGGTCGCCGACGTCGCCGTGTTCGGCGTGCCGCACCCGGAGAGCGGCGAGGAGATCAAGGCCGTCGTGCAGCCCGTGGACGGCGCCGAGCCGGGCGACGCCCTCACCGCCGAGCTGCTGGGGTTCGCCGCCGCCCGGCTGGCCCGCTACAAGCTGCCGCGCAGCGTCGACTACGTCGACGAGCTGCCCCGCGACCCCAACGGCAAGCTCTACAAGCGCCGCCTGCGCGAGCAGTACGCGCCGGCCTGACCCCGCCGCCCCGTCCTGCTGTACTCGATCGGCAAGGACGGCTCGGTGCTGTTGCACCTGGCCCGCAAGGCGTTCCACCCCTCGCCCCCGTCGAGGACGACGTGGGGATCGACTTCCGTTCTGTCGATCCCATGACGTCGTTCTCGACGGCTCGCCGCGGTGGCGCGCGAGGGGGACAGTGGAGGTGTGGGGGTCCTTCGGCTGGTGGTCGCGTGGCTCATCGCGCTCGTGGCGGTCGTCATCGGGTTCCCGTTCCTCGCAGCGTTCCTGTTGGGTGGGACCACCACCCCGGTCGACGAGTGCTCGACGCCCAGGGCGGCACCGCGCACGCCCGACCACGGCGCGGCGGACCGGCTCCAGGCCGCCTTGCGCGGGCTGCCCGGCGTCACCGGCACCGAGGTCGAGTTCCACCCGGCCGTCTGGTCGGGGCAGGTGGACGGTGTGGGCCTGCGGGTGGCGTTCGCCGCCGACGCCGGCCACGACCAGGTCCTCGCCGCGGTCGCCCCGGCCGTCGACGGTCTGCGCGGCCCGGAGTTCGCGGGCCTGGATGCGCGCCTCGCCTTCGCGATCGGCCCCGACGTCCCCTCCTCCGACGAGGCCGCCGGCTTCCACGTGCTCGGGTCGCAGCCGACCACGGCCGTGCTCTCCTACGCGCGGGGCTGGCTCGACCTGCGGGCGCGCCATCCGGCGGCGGAGGTGCAGGTGTGCCGCGACGACGGCGCGGGCATCGGGACCGTGGCGCGGGTGTCCGTCGTCCCGGACGGGGACGCCGGGGAGGACGCGGCCCTCCGGGCGGCCTTCGCCGACCTCGAGGCGCTCACCCTCTCCGGCGGCGGCTGGGCGCGGATGAGCGTCCGCACGACCGGGGCATCGGGCCGGGCGGGTCCGCCCACCGAGGTCGAGTACGCGTTCGCGGAGGCGTACCTGGACGAGGAGCTCATCGATCCGATGGTGTCGGCCGTGCGGCGGCCGGCGGCCATGGCCCCGACCGACGAGCTGAGGGCCGTCGTCACCTGGTACCCCTCCCGGGGCCACGCCTCCTACCTGCTCGACGTCGAGGTCGTGCTCGGGGTCGGGGAACTGCGCCAGGCACCCGCCTCCGACCCGCCCGGCCGGGTACAGGAGGTCGCCGCGGCGCTGCAGGCGCAGGTCGAGGCCACGGACCTGCCCTACGAGCTGACCGTCGACCTCGGGGACGTGCGGGTGCTGGAGGAGGGGTCGTTCTCGTCGGGGTTCTGACGGCGCGCCGACGTCATCCCGACCTCACGACGGGTCGGCCGGCACCGGGTCGTGCCGGGGTGAACATCACGGTCGTGCGCAGGTGGCCCGGCCGGTCGTCGCGCGGAGGGTCGACCAGGCGGATGTACTCGCGGGCTGTGAACGGCCGCGTCAGCGGTCCTGGAACTGCGGGCGGCGCTTCTCGGCGAACGCGCGCGGACCCTCCTTGGCGTCGGCGCTGCGGAACACGGCGGTGCCGATCCCGGCCTCCACGGCGAAGGCGTCCTGCTCGGCCATGCCCTCGGTCTCCCGGATCGTGCGCAGGATCGCCCGCACCGCGACCGGGCCGTTGGCCGCGACCAGCTCGGCGAGCTCCATGGCCCGGTCCAGCGCCTGCCCGTCGGGCACGACGTGCCCGATCAGGCCGAACTCCAGTGCTTCGGCCGCGGTGATGTGCCGTCCGGTGAGCAGCAGGTCGGCGGCGACGGTGTAGGGGATCTGCCGGGGCAGCCGCACCGCCGAGCCGCCCAGCGGGAACAGCCCCCAGCGGGCCTCGGAGACCCCGAACCGGGCGCTGCGCCCGGCCACCCGGATGTCGGTCGCCTGCAGGATCTCGGTGCCCCCCGCCACCGCCGGCCCCTCGACGGCGGCGAGCAGCGGTTTGGTCAGCCGCCTGCCCTTGAGCAGCGGCTCGATGACCCGCAGGCCGGCGCCGCCGTCGTCGAACGAGTCGCCGGGGTGGCTCGCGGTCATCGCCTTGAGGTCGGCGCCCGCGCAGAACGCCCCGCCGGCCCCGGTGAGCACGCACGCCCGGATGCCCGCGTCGCGGTCCACCTCGTCCCAGGCGTCCTTCATGATCGCCATCATCTCGGCCGACAGCGCGTTGCGGGCCTGCGGCCGGTTCATGGTGACGACCAGGACCGCGCCCCGCCGCTCGACGAGGCAGTGCGGCTGCGCGACGGACGCGGCGGGAGCGGCGGAGTTCACCCATTACCTCCAGGACCAAGTGGCGGATTGTCGCGAACGATAACAGGTTCTAGTTTGGCCGGATGGCGGCCAACATCGCGGATCTCGTTGAGCATGCTGTGGACCTGGTGCCGGAACGGGTCGCGATCATCTGCGGCGACCGGCGCGTCACCTACGCCGAACTCGAGCAGCGGGCCAACCGGCTGGCCCACCACCTGGCCGAACAGGGCGTCGGTCCGGGCGCGCACGTCGGCTTCCAGTGCCGCAACTCCATCGAGGCCCTGGAAACGATCATCGCGGCGTACAAGTTGCGCAGCGTCCCGGTGAACATCAATTACCGGTGGCTCGAGAACGAGTTGCACTACCTCTACGACAACGCCGACCTGGTCGCCCTGGTCCACGACAGCAGCTTCACCGAGCGGGTGCGCGCCGTGCTGCCGTCGGTGCCCGCGCTGCGCCACGTCATCGTGCTCGACGACGGCGAAGGCCCCCCGGTGGACGGCCAC
The DNA here is from genome assembly GCF_023898865.1 of Pseudonocardia humida. Lineage (GTDB taxonomy): Bacteria > Actinomycetota > Actinomycetes > Mycobacteriales > Pseudonocardiaceae > Pseudonocardia > Pseudonocardia humida. The sequence goes on along the minus strand of NZ_JAGSOV010000022.1, from coordinate 65,212 downwards.
GGCGTCGACTACGAGCAGGCCCTCGCCGCCTCCCGGCCCGACCGCGACTTCGACGAGCGCAGCGACGACGACGTCTACATCCTCTACACCGGTGGCACCACCGGGCACCCCAAGGGCGTGATGTACCGCCACCGCGACGTGTGGTGCGCGCTGGGCGGCGGCATCGACTTCTTCACCGGCGAGCCGCTGGCCGACGAGTGGGTGCAGTCGCGCACCGGCAAGGACGCCGCCCTGGTCCGGATGAGCCTGGCCCCGCTGATCCACGGCGCCGCGCAGTGGGCGGCGCTGCAGGCCCTGTTCACCTGCGCCACCTTCGTGCTGACGCCCCGGTTCGACCCGCACGCCGTGTGGCGCGCCGTCGACGAGCACAAGGTGAACATGCTGACGCTGGTCGGCGACGCGATGGCCCGCCCGCTGATCGAGGCCTACCACGAGGGCTCCTACGACGGCTCGTCGCTGTTCTCGATCTCCAGCCAGGCCGCGCTGTTCTCGCCCTCGGTGCAGCGGCAGTTCCTGGAGGCCTTCCCCAACGCCGTGCTGACCGACGCGATCGGTTCGTCGGAAGGGGGCTTCAACGGCATCCAGATGATCACCAAGGACGGCGTGTACACGGGCGGGCCGCGGGTCACGGCGGGCCCGGACGTCCTCGTCATCGACGACGACGGCAGGCCCGTCGAGGCCGGGTCCGGGGTGATCGGCAAGATCGGGCGCGCCGGCCCGATCCCGATGGGCTACTACAAGGACCCGGAGAAGACCGCGGCGCTGTTCGTCGAGGTCGACGGCACGCGCTACGTGGTGCCCGGCGACTTCGCCCGCGTCGAGGAGGACGGCACGGTGACCATGCTCGGCCGGGCCAACACCTCGATCAACACCGGCGGGGAGAAGGTCTTCCCCGAGGAGGTGGAGGGCGCGCTGAAGTCGCACCCGGACGTGTTCGACGCGCTGGTGATCGGCGTGCCCGACGAGCGCTTCGGGCACCGCGTCGCCGCGGTGATCGCGCCCCGACCCGGGGCCGACCTCGACCCGGCCGCGCTGGACGCCCACGTCCGCGCCCTGATCGCCGGCTACAAGGTGCCGCGCACGCTGTGGCTGGTCGACGAGATCGGGCGGCTGCCCAGCGGCAAGCCCGACTACCGGTGGGCGCAGCGCCACGCCGCCGAGCACGAGCCGGTCCCCGAGGCGGGCGGCGCGGCGGTGGGGACCTGACGTGCGGACCGAGCTGTGCGACCGCTTCGGCGTCGAGCACCCGATCGTCGGGTTCACCCCGTCCGAGCACGTGGCCGCGGCGATCAGCCGGGCCGGCGGGCTGGGCGTGCTGGGGTGCGTGCGCTACAACGACGCCGCCGACCTGGAAGCCGCGCTGAGCTGGATGGACGCCAACACCGACGGCCGGCCCTACGGCGTGGACGTGGTGATGCCCTCGACCGTCCCGACCGAGGGCACCCAGCTCGACCTGTCCGAGTTCATCCCCGCCGAGCACCGCGCCTTCGTCGAGCGCACGCTGGCCGACCTCGGCGTGCCGCCCCTGCCCGACGACGAGCGGGCCGGTGGCGGCGTGCTGGGCTGGTTGCACTCGGTCGCGCGCTCACACGTCGACGTGGCCCTCAAGCACCCGGTGCGGCTGATCGCCAACGCGCTGGGCTCGCCGCCGCCGGACGTGATCGAGCAGGCCCGCGCGTGCGGGGTGCCGGTGGCCGCGCTGGCCGGCACCGCCGAGCACGCCCGCCGCCACGTGGCCAAGGGCGTCGACGTGGTGGTGGCCCAGGGCTACGAGGCGGGCGGGCACACCGGAGAGATCGCCTCGATGGTGCTGCTGCCCGAGGTGGTCGACGCGGTGGGGGAGCGGGTGCCGGTGCTCGCGGCCGGCGGGATCGGCAGCGGGCGCCAGATCGCGGCGGCGCTGGCGCTGGGCGCGCAGGGCGTGTGGATGGGGTCGGCCTGGCTGACCACCGCCGAGTACACCCAGGGCCTGGCCGCATCGGCCACCCAGCAGGCGCTGCTCGCCGCCACCTCGGCCGACACGGTGCGCTCGCGGATCTACTCCGGCAAGCCGGCCCGGCTGCTCAAGACGCGCTGGACGCAGGCCTGGGCCGCGCCGGACGCGCCGGAGCCGCTGCCCATGCCGCTGCAGAACATCCTGGTCAGCGAGGCGCACGAGCGCATCCAGCGCTCAGCCGACCCGGAGGTCGTCGCGATGCCGGTCGGGCAGATCGTCGGGCGGCTGAACGAGGTCCGCCCGGTCGCCGAGGTCGTGGCCGACCTGCTCGCCGAGTTCGACCGCACCCTCGACCGCCTGCACGCGCTGCGCTGAGCACCCTGCGCCGAGCCCGTCCGGCGGCCCCCTCCCCGCCGGCCCGGGTTCATGAAGGTGGCCTTCCTGAACTTCGGTCACGCCCGGGCGAGGAGGTCGCCGAGGGTGCGCAGCTGGGCCGTCGCACCGCCGAGGGTGAACTCGTTGCGCTTCGCCGCGGTGAAGTAGCGGTGCACGTGGTGGTCGAGGTCCAGGCCGACGCCGCCGTGGACGTGCACCGCGGCGTGCGCCACGCGGTGCCCGCCGTCGGCGGCCCAGAACTTGGCGGTGGCCACGGCGGCGTCGGCGGGCCGGCCGGCGTCGAGCTGCCACGCGGCCTGCCACAGGGTGAGCCGGATCGCCTGCACGTCGACGTAGGCGTCGGCCAGGCGCTGCGCGACGGCCTGGAACGCCCCGATCGGCCGGTCGAACTGCACCCGCGTGCGGGCGTAGGAGGCGGTGAGCTCCAGCGCCCGCTCGGTGACGCCGAGCTGGGCCGCGCACAGCGCCACCGTGGCGCGGGCGGTCAGCCAGGCCGTCACGGCCGCGGCGGCGCCGACCCCGCCGAGCACGCGGTCGGCGTCCAGCTCGACGCCGGTCAGCTCGATCCAGCCCGCGTCGTCGCCGTCCACCATGGACTGCGTCGCCACCGCCACCCCGGCGTCGCCGGTCTCCACGACGAAGACGGTCGCGCCCTCGTCGGTCGCGGCCGGGACGAGCACGGCGTCGGCGACGGGGCCGGCCGGCACCGTGGCCACGGTGCCGGTGAGGGTCCAGCGCCCGTCCGGGCCCCTGGTCGCCGCGGCCGGCTGCGCGCCGTGCGGGGCGCCGTCGAGCGCGGCGGTGAGCACCAGCCGCCCGGCGCCGGCCGGTGCCGCCCACCGGGCGCGCTGGGCGTCGTCGCCGAAACGGGCGACCGCCGCGGCACCCATCACGATCGAGGCGAGGTAGGGCACCGGCGCGACGGCGCGGCCGAGCTCGACGGCCACGCTGCACTGCTCCAGGACGCCCAGGTCGTCGCCGCCCGCGGCGGCGGGCAGGGCGGCGGCGAGCACGCCCGCCCCGGCCAGGGCCGACCACAGCTCCCGGTCGAACCGCTGCGGTGCGGCGTCGAGCTCGCGCAGCCGCTCGGGGGTGACGCGGTCGGCCAGGATCTCGCGGGTCAGCGCGGCGAGGTCGGTCTGCGCCTCGGTGGGGGAGAAGTCCATCGCGGTCCGTCCGTTCCGGTCGGGGTCAGCGGCGGAAGGGCAGCCCGAGCGCGGTGGCGGCGATCATGTCGCGCTGCACCTCGTTCGTCCCGCCGCCGAAGGTGAGGATCAGGCTGGAGCGGTGCATGCGCTCGATGCGCCCGCCCAGCACGGCGCCCGGCGAGCCGTCGCGCACGCAGGCCGCGGGGCCGAGGACCTCCATCAGCAGCCGGTAGGCCTCGGTGGCCAGCTCGGTGCCGTAGAGCTTGGTGGCCGAGGCCTCCGCCGGGCCCGCGTCGGTCTGCGCCGCGGCGATCCGCCAGTTCATCAGCTTGAGCGCCTCGGCCTTGGCGTGCACCCGGGCCAGGTGCACCCGCACCCACTCCTGGTCGAGCGCGCCGGTCTCGCGGGCCCACTCCAGCACCGCGTGCAGCGCGCTGATCAGCGGCGCGGCCCCGGTGAGCGCCACCCGCTCGTGGTTGAGCTGGTTGGTGATCAACCCCCAGCCGCGGTTCTCCTCCCCGACCAGCGCCGTGCGCGGCACCCGGACGTCGGAGTAGTAGGTGGCGCTGGTGGTCACCCCGGTCATCGTGCGGACCGGCGTCCAGGAGAAGCCCGGGGCGTCGGTGGGCACGATGAGGATGGACAGGCCGCGGTGGCGGGCGGCGTCGGGGTCGGTGCGGCAGGCCAGCCAGACGTAGTCGGCGTGGTCGATCAGGCTGGTCCACATCTTCTGGCCGTTGATCACGTAGTCGTCGCCGTCGCGGACCGCGCGGGTGCGCAGCGCGGCCAGGTCGGTGCCCGCGTCGGGCTCGGAGTAGCCGATGGAGAAGTGCAGCTCGCCCGCCGCGATCCGGGGCAGGAAGAACGACTGCTGCTCCGGGGTGCCGAAGCGCATGATCGTCGGGCCGATCGTGTTCAGGGTCAGGAACGGCACCGGCGCCCCGGCCACCGCCGCCTCCTCGGCGAAGACCAGCTGGTCGGCCGCCGAGCGCTGCTGCCCGCCGAACTCCTTGGGCCAGCCCAGCACGAGCCAGCCGTCGGCGCCCATCTGCCGGACCACGTCGCGGTAGGCCGTGCCGTCGCCGTAGTCGCCCGAGCCCGAGGCCAGCGCGGCGCGGCGCGCGGGGGTGAGCAGCTCCCCGAAGTAGCGGCGCAGCTCGGCGCGCAGGTCCTCCTGCTCGGGGGTGCTCGCGACGTGCATCTGACCTCCCGGATGAAGTGGAACAGGTTCTACAAACCTTAGGTGGGAAGCCGTCGGCGGTCGATGGTCAATCCTGGACGCGGTCGAGAACGCGTTCTAGTGTGGGCCGGTGCCGGACGAGGGAGCGCGCGTGGACCGCACACCGGGGGCGTTGAGCCTGAGCGGCAAGGTCGCGGTCGTCACCGGGGCGGGCGCCGGGCTGGGCCGGGCCGAGGCGCTCGCGCTGGCCGGCGCGGGCGCCGACGTCGTCGTCAACGACGTCGACCCCGCCGCCGCGGCGGTGGTCGAGGAGATCGAGCGGATCGGCGCGAAGGCCGTCCTCGTGGCGGGCGACGTCGGCGAGCGGGCCACCGCCGACGCGCTGGTCGCCACGGCCCTCGACCGGTTCGGCGGCCTGCACGTCGTGGTGAACAACGCCGGCGTGCTGCGCGACCGGATGCTGTTCAGCATGTCCGACGAGGAGTGGGACCTCGTGGTGCGGGTGCACCTGCGCGGGCACTTCCTGCTCTCGCGCAACGCCGCCGCGCACTGGCGGGCGCAGTTCAAGCAGACCGGCGCGCCGGCCCACGGGCGCATCGTGAACAGCACCTCCGAGGCGTTCCTGCTCGGCTCCGTCGGCCAGCCCAACTACGCCGCGGCCAAGGCCGGCATCGCCGCCCTGACCGTCTCCTCCTCCCGCGCCCTGCGCCGCTACGGCGTCACGGTCAACGCGATCTGCCCCCGCGCCCGCACGGCGATGACCGCGCAGGTGTTCGGCCCCGCCCCGACCGAGGGCCCCGACCCGCTCTCGCCCGACCAGGTCGCCCCGCTGGTCGCCTACCTCGCGACACCGGCGGCCCGGGGGATCAGCGGCCAGGTCTTCGTCGTGCACAGCGGCATGGTCGCGCTGATGGCCCCGCCGACCGTCGAGCGCCGCTTCGACGCCACCGGCGACGTGTGGACCACAGCCGACCTCGACGCCGGGCTCGGCGCCTACTTCGCCGACCGCGACCCGGAGCGGACCTTCGCCTGCACGGACGTGCTCGACCTCTGACGCCGCGGATCGCGACGCCGACCGGCCCGGTCCGACGGGGTCAGCGCGGCGCGGACGCGCGGCGGGACAGCACCCCCGCGGTGACCACGACGAGCAGCCCCGCGGCCGGGACCACGAGAAGGCCCAGCCGCAGGCTGCTCGCGTCGGCGACCGCGCCCACCACGGGCGGGGACAGCAGGAAGCCCAGCCGCATCAGCCACGACACGACGGTGAGCCCGGTGCCGGGCTTGAGCCCGGGGAGCTCGTCGGCCTCGTGCATGGCCGCGGGCACCAGCGTCGCCACGCCCAGCCCGGCGGCGGCGAAGCCGAGGATCGTGCCGGGGACGGTGGGCACCGCGAGGGCCAGGCCCATGCCGGCCGCGGCCACCAGCCCGCCCGCGCGGGCGACCGCGCGCTGCCCGAACCGGTCGACCAGCCGGTCGCCGCCCAGGCGCCCGACGAACTGGGCGCCGACCAGCGCGATGTAGCCCCAGGCCGCCACCGCGGCCGGGGCGGAGAGCGAGTCGGCCAGGTAGAGCGCGGCCCACGAGTTGCCCGCGTCCTCCACGACCGTGCCCGCCGTCGCGATCACCACCAGCGCCGCGACGACCAGGACGGTGCGGGTGCCGAGGGTCCCGGTCCGCGCGCGCGGGTCGCCGGTCGCGTCCGGGGTCGGCTCCACCTCCGGGCCGGGCAGGCAGAACCGCAGCGCCACCAGCGCGACGACCGCGAACAGGGCCGCGGAGATCGTGAGGTGCACGCCGCGCGGCAGCCCGGCGGCGATCGCCGCGGCGGCCATCACGCCGCCGGTCACCGCGCCGATCGACCAGATCGCGTGGAACGAGTTGATGATCGAGCGCCGGTAGCGGCGCTGCACCCGCAGGCCGTGGGCGTTCTGCGCGACGTCGGTGACGGCGTCCATCGCGCCGGCGAGGAACAGCGCGCCCGCGAACACCCAGACCGCGGGCGCGACCCCGGCGGCCAGCGCGCCCGCCCCGGTGAGGAACGTGCCCGCGGTGGCCACCCGGGCCGACCCGAAGCGGCGCACGAGCACCCCGGCCGCCAGCCCGGCCACGATCGCGCCGGTGGGGAAGGCCGCCACCGACAGCCCGTAGGCGGCGTTGCCGAGGCCGAGGTCGTCCTTGATCTGCGGGTAGCGCGGGATGAGGTTGGCGAACAGGGCGCCGTTGGTGAAGAACAGCGCCGCGACGGCCGCCCGGGCCCGCCGGTCGGCGAGCCCGGGGCCGGCCTGGGGTTCGACGTCCACGGTCGCGGGATCAGTTGGTCCGCAGCACCACGAACTGGAACCGGCCCTCGACGAAGTAGGTGCGGCTGTGGGCCACGGCGCTGCCGCGCCGGCTGAAGTGCACCTGGTCGAGCAGGACGTAGAGCCCGGGCACCGGCTTCTGCGGGCCCCAGCCGATCGTCTCGTCGCTGATGGCGTGCACCTCGGCGAGGGCGCGGGCGGGCATCAGCCCGGCCGCGTCCAGGGTGCCGAACAGGCTCCCCGCGCCGAGCTGCTCGACCAGCTCGTCGGGGAAGCCGGCCAGCGGGACCACGTCGTAGGAGTAGGCCACCGCCCGCTCGTCGGCGAGGATCATCCGCTCCACGGCGAGCACGTCCTCGCCCGCGGCGATGCCGAGCTTGGCGGCCTCGCCCGGGGTCGCCGGGCGCCGCTGCCGCGCGTGGCGCTCCATGCGCGGCTCGTGGCCCATCTCCCGGATGGTGTCGCTGATCGAGCGCAGCTCCTGCAGGCCGGCGCGGATGCCGGCGCCGAAGTCGCTGACGAACGAGCCGGAGCCGTGCCGGACGTCGACCAGGCCCTGGGCCTCCAGCGTGCGCAACGCGGTGCGCACCGTGACCCGGGAGACCTCGTAGTGGCGGACCAGCTCCGCCTCGCTGGGCAAGCGCTCTCCCGGCGCGTACTCCCCGGACATGATCCGGGACCGCACGTCCTCGGCCAGCCTGCGGGCCAGCGAGGTGCGGGCACCCAACGACGTCGACACGGGCCCAGCGTAACGGTTGACAGTCGTCCTACATCTCCCTAGCGTGCGGGTCCGCGGAAGTTGTAGGACGACTGACAGATCCGGGAGGCGACGTGCCGGTCAGGACGGTGGAGTGGCTCGAGAGGCCGGTCCCCGCCGTGCGGTTGATCGACCAGACCCGCCTGCCGGTGGACGAGGTCTACCTCGAGGCCACCGACGTCGACGCGCTGGTCGACGCGATCGCGCGCCTCGCCGTGCGCGGCGCACCCGCGCTGGGCGCCGTCGGTGCGCTCGGCGTCGCGGTGGCCATGGCCCAGGGCGAGCGCGACGGCTGGGACGACGCCCGGCTGCGCCACGAGATCGCCCGCCTGCGCGACGCCCGCCCGACCGCGGTGAACCTCGCCTGGGCCGTCGACCGCGTCCTGCCGCTGCTGCCCGACGGGCGCAGCGCGGTGCTCGCCGAGGCGCTGCGGGTGCTCGACGAGGACGAGGCCGCCAACCACTCGCTCTCCGAGCAGGGCGCCGACTGGCTGCTCGCGCGCTGCCCCGAGCGCCCGCTGCGCGTGCTCACCCACTGCAACACCGGGACGCTGGCCACCACCGCCTGGGGCACCGCCCTGGGCATCGTCCGCGAGCTGCACGCGCGCGGGCGGCTGGAGCTGGTGCACGTCGACGAGACGCGCCCGCTGCTGCAGGGCTCCCGGCTCACCGCGTGGGAGCTGGCCGCCGACGGCATCGACCACGTCGTGCAGGTCGACAGCGCCGCGGCGGGGGCGATCCTGCGCGGGCTCGTCGACGCCGTCCTGATCGGCGCCGACCGCATCGCGGCCAACGGCGACACCGCCAACAAGGTCGGGTCCGTCGGGCTGGCGCTGGCCTGCGCCGACGCCGGCATCCCGTTCGTCGTCGCCGCCCCGTGGTCCACGGTCGACCTGGCCACCACCGACGGCACGGGCATCGCGATCGAGGAGCGCGGTGCCGAGGAGGTCGTCGCGTTCGGCGGCGTGCCCACCGCCCCGGCGGGCAGCCGGGTGTTCAACCCGGCGTTCGACGTCACCCCCGCCCGCCTCATCGACGCCGTCGTCACCGAACGCGGTGTCGCCGAACCGAAGATCCGCCCCGATATGTCTGCGGTCCACCAGCCCCTCTGAGAAGGCGCCCACCCCCGAAGGAAGATGTCGAAAAGATGTCAAAGACGACACTCGTGACGCGCGGTCGGGCCACGGCCCGGGCCGTGGCCGCCCTGCTGGGCTCCGCCCTGCTGCTCGCCGCCTGCTCGCAGGACCTCGGCCCGAGCGGGTCCGCGGCCCCGCCCCCGGAGACGGCCGCGGTCGGCGAGGCCACCGGGCAGAAGCCCGCCCCGTTCGACGGGGCCGAGCCGGTCAAGATCGCGATCGTGCAGAACAGCGGCGCCGGCGACTACTTCCAGCAGTGGACCAACGGCGCCCGCCAGCAGGCGCAGGCGCTGGGCATGGAGATCCAGGTCTACGACGCCCAGGCCGACAACGCCCGCCAGGCCACCGACATGCAGACCGCGATCGGCTCCGGCGTCGACGCGATCATCGTCGACCACGGGCAGTCCGACACGATGTGCCCGCTGATCAACGACGGGCTCACCGCGGGGCTGCCGGTCGTCATCTACGACGTCGAGATCAGCGCCTGCGCCCCGGAGGCCGTGGAGACGGCCCAGGACGACGCGAACCTGGCGAGCCTGATCCTGGACAAGATGAGCGAGGACATCGGGCCGAACCAGCCGGTCGGCTACGTCAACGTCCTGGGCATCGCCCCGCTCGACCGCCGCAACGCGGTCTGGGAGCAGGTGCGCGCGCAGAACGCCTGGGACCAGAAGTTCTTCGTCGGCGAGTTCACCAACTCCGTCGCCACCGACAACGCCCAGCTGGTCGACGCGGCGCTGAAGGCGAACCCGGGGGTCGCCGGCATCTTCGCGCCCTACGACGAGCTGACCAAGGGCACGGTCTCGGCGGTGCAGCAGAACAACCTGCAGTCCCAGATCAAGGTCTACGGCGTGGACATCTCCACCGCCGACATCGAGGTCATGACGGCCGAGGGCAGCCCGTGGGTCGCCACCGCGACCACCGACCCCAACGCCATCGGCGCCGCCGTGGTCCGGGTGACCGCGCTGGAGCTGGCCGAGCAGCTCGACTCCCGCGAGGTCGTCTTCCCGGGGACGCTGGTGACCCAGGACCTGCTCAAGCAGAACGGCATCCAGAACCTCGACCAGCTGCGGGCCAAGCTGCCGGAGCTGAACATGACCGGGGTCGCCACGGCCGACTGGATCCCGGTCGTCTCCTTCTGACGGGCGGCGTCCGGACGGACCGAGCGGCGGGCGGATCTGAAGGCGATGGTCTAGTGGCGACGATCGAGCTGCACGACGTGCGGCACGCGTTCGGCGGCAACCCGGTGCTGCGAGGGGTGAGCATCGAGTGGGACGCCGGCGAGGTGCTCGCGCTGATGGGCGCCAACGGCGCGGGCAAGTCCACGCTGATCAAGGTGCTGGCCGGGGTGCACCCCCTGCAGCACGGCCGGATCAGCGTGGACGGCGCGTCGCCCGACCCGGCCGACGGCCCGCAGGCCGCCCGCCGCCTCGGCATCGAGACGGTCCACCAGCGGATCGACGAGGGCGTGGTCCCCGGCCTGTCGGTGGCCGAGAACCTGCTCTTCGAACGCATCGCGCAGGGCGACCTGCCCGCCGTCGGCTCGCTGCGCCGGCTGCTGCCCGCCGCCCGCGAGGTCGCGGCGGGCCTCGGGCTGGACTGGAGCGACGCGGTCCTGCGCGGTGACGTCCACGAGCTCGGCATCGCCGACCAGCAGCTCGTGCTGCTGGCCAGGGCGCTCTCGCGGCGCCCGAAGCTGCTGGTGCTCGACGAGCCGACCTCGGCGCTGTCGGGAGCGGAGACCGAACGGCTCTTCGGCGTCATCGACGACATGCGCCGCGGCGGGGTCGCCGTGCTCTACGTCTCGCACCGCATCGGGGAGATCGAGCGGCTGGCCGACCGGATCGCGGTGCTGCGCGACGGCAGCATCCGCTCCGAGCAGACCCGGCCATACGACTGGCAGGCCGCGGTGCGCGACATGCTCGGCGAGCGGGGCGCCCGCGAGCTCGCCGAGGTCCACGACCGGCGCGGCGACGAGGTCGCGCTGGAGCTGCGGGGGGTGCGGCTGTTCGCCGGCGCCGCCCCGTTCGACCTGGAGCTGCGCCGCGGCGAGGTCACCGGCGTCGTCGGGCTGCTCGGCGCGGGCAAGAGCGAGCTCGCGATGGGCGTGTTCGGCGCCGAGCCCTTCGCGGCGGGCACGATGCGCCTGGGCGACGAGCCCTACGCGCCGACGTCACCGGCCGCGGCGGTGGCGCGCGAGGTCTACCTGGTGCCCGAGGACCGGGCCGCGCAGGCGATGCTGCCCGGCTGGTCGATCGCGCGCACCGCGTCGCTGCCGTTCCTGCGGGCGCTCTCGCCGCGCGGGGTCCTGCGGCGCGGGGAGGAGCGCGCCGACGGGCGCGACGTCATCGACCGCTTCGACGTGGTCGCGTCCTCGGAGGACCAGGGCGTCGACGCGCTGTCGGGCGGCAACCAGCAGAAGGTCGTCGTGGGGCGCTGGCTCCGCGGGCAACCGAGGGTGATGCTGCTCGACGAGCCGTTCCGCGGCATCGACATCGGGGCCCGCCACGACCTGTCGCGCCGGGTGCGCGAGCTGGCCGCGGGCGGTTCGGCGGTGGTCGTGCTGGCCGCGGACGTGGACGAGGTGCTGGAAGTGGCCGACCGGGTGGTCGTGCTGGCCGAGGGCGTTCCCCGGCTGGATGCGCGCACCGCCGGGGTCAGCCGGGATCTGATCGTCGCCCGGATGGCGGCGCTCGACGGAGAGGACGTGGCCTGAGTGGCGCTGCCGGAGGTGGACGGGAGCGGGGCGAAGCAGACCGCGCCCGGGCCCGACAAGCAGGCCGTGGCGGTGGCACGGCCGTCAACGGGAGCGGGCGTGCGCGAGTTCGCCGTCCGCTACGGGTTCATCGCGATCACGGTGGGGCTGTTCGTCTTCTTCGCCGTCTCCGAGGAGAGCTTCCGGCAGCCGAGCACGCTGTTCTCGATGCTGAAGTTCGCCTCGGTGGTGGCCGTCGTCGGGCTCGGGGTGACCCTGACGATGGTGGTGGGCGGGCTCGACCTGTCGGTCGGCTCGGTCGCCGGCATGTCGGTGACCATCTCGGCGATGGCCATGGTGTTCTACGCGCAGGTCGGCGGCGTGGCCATCGCGGTCGTGCTGCTCGCGGGCGCGCTGGTCGGGGCGCTGAACGCGCTGCTCATCGTGGTGCTGCGGATACCCGACCTGCTCGCCACGCTGGCCTCGATGTTCGTGATCATGGGGCTGAAGCTGGTGCCGGTGGACGGCCAGTCGGTGTCCTCGGGCATGGTGCTGCGCGACGGCAGCGTGGCCCCCGGCCGCTTCACCCCCGACTTCCTGGCCATCGACCGGGCGTTCCTCGGTCCGGTGCCGCTGCCGGTCGTCATCGTCGGCCTGCTCGCCGTGGGCACCTGGTTCTTCCTCAACCGCACCCGCTGGGGCCGGCTGATGTACGCGGTGGGCGCCAACCCCGAGGCCGCGCGGCTGGCCGGGGTGCGGGTCGGTCGCTACCGCGCGCTGGCCTACGTGCTGTCCGGGGTGTTCGCCGCCATCGGCGGGCTCATCCTGTCCTCGCGGATCGGCCAGGGCGACATCAGCGCGGGCAACTCCCTGCTGCTCGACGCCGTCGCCGTGGCGCTGGTAGGCACCTCGGTGCTCGGCCTGGGCCGGCCCAACGCCTGGGGCACGATCCTGGGCGCGGTCCTGATCGGCATCCTGATCACCGGCCTGACGATCACCGGCTTCCCCTACTACGGCCAGGACATCGTCAAGGGGATCGTGCTGCTGCTGGCCCTGCTGTTCTCGTTCACGCTGTCGCGGCGCCGCTCCCGGTACGCGCCCGCCGCCGTCATCTGAACCAGCCATCCGAGGAGCGACGATGACGACCACGCAGACGGCGCTCGACGCGCCCTACGAGCTGCTCACCCCGGAGACCGCGCCCGCCTACGTGCGCTCCCGGCCCGCGCTGCACGAGCACATCGACGGCGGCGACATCCGCTCGGTGCGCGAGATCGGCGACGGCAACCTCAACCTGGTGTTCATCCTGGCCGACGGCGCCGGGCGCGGGCTCGTGCTGAAGCAGGCCCTGCCCTACGTGCGCCTGGTCGGCCCGAGCTGGCCGCTGGGGCCCGACCGGGCCCGCCACGAGGCCGAGTCGCTGCGGCTGCACGGCAGGCTCGCCCCCGGGCTCGTGGCCCGGCTGCACGACTACGACCCCGACCGCTACGTCCTGGCCATCGAGGACCTCTCCGACCACCGCGTCTGGCGCACGGCGCTCAACGACGGCCTGCGCCACGACGGCGCGGCCGAGGCGATGGGCCGCTACGTCGCCGCCGTCGCCTTCGGCACCTCGGTGCTGGGCATGGACGCGGCCGCGCGCGCGGCCACCCTGGCCAGCAGCGTCAACCCCGAGCTGTGCCTGATCACCGAGGACCTGGTGTTCACCGAGCCCTACGTCGACGCGGGGCGCAACAGCGTGCTGCCGGCCAACGAGGGCGACGCGGCCGAGCTGGCCGCCGACCGCACGATGGTCGATGCCATGGGCCGGGCGAAGTGGACGTTCATGACGCGGGCCGAGGCGCTCGTGCACGGCGACCTGCACACCGGCTCGGTGATGGTGCGCGCCGCCGACGGCGAGCAGGGCCCGGTCGACTCGGCGAAGGCCTTCGACCCCGAGTTCGCCTTCTACGGCCCGGTGGCGTTCGACCTCGGCGCCCTGTGGGGCAACTACGTGATCGCCGCGGCCCGGGCCACCGCGCTCGGCGACGACGAGCGCGCCGCGTGGGCGCTGGGGCTGTGCGCGCGCACCTGGGACGCGTTCGAGGCCGAGTTCCGCCGGCTCTGGACCGACGGGCGCGTCGACCCCCGCATGTTCGGCGACGACCTGCGCGAGCACCTGCTCGGCACGTGGCGCTCGGAGGCGTGGCTGTTCGGCGCGGCCAAGATGACCCGGCGCATCGTCGGGCTGGCCAAGACCACCGACATCGAGACGCTCCCGCCCGAGCTGCGCGAAGGCGCCGCGCGGGGGGTGCTGCGGACCGCGCGGCGGTGGGTGCGCGAGCGGGAGGTCGACAGCGCGCCGCGGCGGGCGGAGGAGGTCGCGGGGGAGCTGCTGGGGGAGGCGGCGACCCGCGGCTGACCCCGTGGCGGCGCTGATGCGCAGCGCAATCCGGAGGCGGGTGGTCGCCGCGCTGCCTAGGGTGGAGGCGACCCCGACGACGGACGGACGATGACCCGGACGACCAGCACCGAAGCCCGCATCCGCGGCGCCATGGCGAACTCGACCAAGGGCGAGGCGGCCCGGATGACCCTGCCGGCCTGGGTGCGCGACCTCGACCTCGACTCCGTCGACGACGTGCTGGGCTGGCGCGACCCGAAGGCGCCCGAGCGCGGCGTCCTGCTCGTCCCCGGCGCCGACGGGCCGGTGGGGATCATGCTGCGGGCGGGGGAGCGGGGCGCGCGCACGACCGCGATGTGCGCGCTGTGCCGCACCACCCACGCCCCCGGGCGGGTGGAGCTGTTCGTGGCCCGGCGACCCGGCCCCGCCGGTCGCAACGGCGACACCGCGGGCACCTACGTGTGCGGCGACCTCGCGTGCGCGGAGCACGTGCGGGTCGAGAAGGCGACCGCGGCGCGGAAGCCCACGCCGGGCACGGACGTCGAGCAGCGCCGGGCCGGTCTGCGCGAACGCGCCCAGGAGTTCGTCAGCGCCGTGCTGGGCTGAGCCGGCGGGCTCAGCACTCCACGATGTTGAGCGCGAGCCCGCCGCGAGCGGTCTCCTTGTACTTGTCCTTCATGTCCGCGCCGGTCTCGCGCATGGTCTTGATCGCCTTGTCCAGCGACACGTGGTGGGTGCCGTCGCCGCGCACCGCCATCCGGGCGGCGGTGATGGCCTTGACCGAGGCGACGGCGTTGCGCTCGATGCACGGGATCTGCACCAGGCCGCCGACCGGGTCGCAGGTCAGGCCCAGGTTGTGCTCGATGCCGATCTCGGCGGCGTTCTCGACCTGCTCGGGGGTGCCGCCCAGGACCTCGGCGAGCGCGCCGGCGGCCATCGAGCAGGCGGAGCCGACCTCGCCCTGGCAGCCGACCTCGGCCCCGGAGATCGAGGCGTTCTCCTTGAACAGCAGCCCGATCGCGCCCGCGGTGAGCAGGAACCGCACCACCGCGTCGTCGTCGAAGGAGGGCAGGAACGTCGCCGCGTAGTGCAGGACCGCGGGCACGATCCCGGCCGCGCCGTTGGTCGGCGCGGTGACCACGCGCCCGCCCGCGGCGTTCTCCTCGTTGACCGCGAGCGCGGAGAGGGTGACCCACTCCATGGCGTGCAGCGGGTCGGTGCGGTCGGCGTCGGCCTCCAGGCGCTCGCGCAGCCCCGCGGCGCGGCGGCGGACCTTCAGCCCGCCGGGGAGCACACCGCCGGTGCGGGTGCCGCGCTCGATGCACTCGCGCATGACCGCCCAGATGCGCAGCAGGCCTTCACGGATCTCGTCCTCATCGCGCCGGGCCAGCTCGTTGGCCAGCATGACGTCGCTGATGCGCAGCCCGGACTCGCGGGTCAGCGCGAGCAGCCCGTCGCCGGTGGTGAACGGGTAGCGCACCGGGGTGTCGTCCGCGACCAGGACCGGGCGGCCGGCCTCGTCCTCGTCGAGCACGAACCCGCCGCCGACCGAGTAGTACTCGCGGCGCTCGATCTCGGTGCCCTCGGCGTCGGCGGCGGTGAAGACCATGCCGTTGGAGTGGAAGTCGAGCCGCTTGCGGCGGTGCAGCACGACGTCGTCGTCGACCGAGAAGTCGATCTCGTGGGTGCCGACGAGCCGCAGCCGCCGGTCGGTGCGCACCGCCTCGACGGCCGGGCCGGCCGCGGCGGGGTCGACGAGGTGGGGCTGCTCGCCGGACAGGCCCAGCACCACGGCCTTCACCGAGCCGTGGCCGTGCCCGGTGGCCCCGAGCGACCCGAACAGCTCGCAGCGGACCGCCGCGGTGCGCGCGAGCAGGCCGGACTCCCGCAGCCTCGTGGCGAACAGGAAGGCCGCGCGCATCGGCCCGACCGTGTGCGAGCTCGACGGGCCGACACCGACCTTGAACAGGTCGAACACCGAGACGGTCATGTCGCTCCTCTGCCGTGCGCCGGTGATATGTCAGGTCATTCCGATTGGTACATCAACTGGATGTCGCTGTCGCTACGGATGGTTCGCACGTACTACGATGCCGGGGTGACCGCCGCCCCGCAGGAGCACGCGACGGCGCCGCCGGCGCCGACATCGCTGGCCGACCAGGCCTACACCGCCATCCAGGACCGGCTGATCATGCTGGACATCCCGCCGATGGCCCCGATCGACGACGCCGCGCTGAGCAGCTCCCTGGGGGTGGGGCGCACGCCGGTCCGCGAGGCGCTCAAGCGCCTGGAGGTCGACCGGCTCGTGGTCGCCTACCCCCGTCGGGGCACGTTCGCCACCGGGGTCGACATCACCGACCTGGCCTACATCTCCGAGATCCGGGTGCAGCTCGAACCACTGGCCGCGCGCCGGGCGGCCGAGGTGGCCGGGTCCGGCATGCGCACCGAGCTGGCCGAGCTGGCCGAGGCCACCGGCGGGCTCGACGCCGGGGCGGTCGACCGCACCGAGCTGATGCGCTGGGACCTGCGCGTGCACCGGGCGATCTACCGCGCGGCGGGCAACCCGCACCTGCAGGACACCCTCGTGCGCTACCACAACCTGGCCACGCGCATCCACTGCCTGTTCCTCGACCGCCTCGCCCACGTCGACCGGCACGTGGGGGAGCACGCCGGGCTGCTGCGCGCGATCGCCGCCGGCGAGGCCGACACCGCGGAGACGATCAGCCGCGACCACGTGACCGGGTTCGAGCGGGCCATCCGCGCGGTGATCTGAGCCCGCCCCGACCGGCCCCATCACGGCCGGTCCCGCGGCGCCGGGGGCAGCGGGGCGTTCCAACCCCGCAGCATCGCCACGATCCGCACGGCGAGCACGAGACCCGCGGCGCCGATCGCCACCGGGACGGGCGGCAGCCCCATGTCGTGCCCGACCACCACCACGGCCGCGCCGAGCAGGGCCGGGACCGCGTAGACCTCGCGCCGCAGCACCTGCGGCACCTCCCCGACCAGGACGTCGCGGATGACGCCGCCACCGATCGCGGTGATCAGCCCGACCACGACGGCGGTGACGCCAGGGGCGCCCGCCGCCAGCGCCGCGCCGGACCCGGCCGTGGCGAACAGGGCCAGCCCGAAGGCGTCGGCCCACTCGATGGCCCGCCGCAGCCGGGTCACCCAGGTGTGGAAGGCGAACACCAGCAGCCCGACGACGACGGGGGCGAGCAGGTAGGGCCAGCGGCGCAGGCTGGTCGGGGGAGTGAGCCCGAGCAGGACGTCGCGGATGACGCCGCCGCCCAGCCCGGTCAGCACGGCCACGGTGACCACGCCGAACAGGTCCAACCGTGCCGCGACCCCGGCCAGCGCGCCGGAGGCGGCGAACACGGCGATGCCGGCGAGGTCGAGGACCGTCAGGAGCATGGGTGGTGCCGCCCGAGCTCGGCGCCGGGCGCCATCAGAGCGCCGCGGCGGGGCCGGGCGGCTCGAACTCGACGGCGGCGTCGAGCAGCCAGTCGGCCAGGTAGCCGGCGAAGGAGGGCCGCACCAGGATCCGGTAGTCCTCGCCGCGGTCGTCGAGGGCCAGCAGCACGACCCCGACCAGCCCGAGCGTGGTCTGCGCGCTGCGGCCCGCCCCGAACACCGACGGGTGCAGGTCCAGGGCGCAGCCGGTGGCGAGCAGGGCGCGGGCGTGGCGCCCGCGCAGCCGCACGGCGGTGCGCTGGGCCGAGACGTCCACGGCGGCGCCGTCGTGCGGTGCGACCGCCGCGCGCAACGCCGCCTCCAGCGCCTCCGGGCGCTCGTCCGCGTCGCTGACCAGCCACTCGTCCGGCCCGAGCCAGACGACCTGGCCGCCGGGGCGGGCCACCCAGGTGTTCGGCTCCAGCGGCAGCGCGACGCCGACGACCCCGGTCGCACTCGCGACGGCGCCCTCGGGCACCCGCAGGTCGGCCAGCGCGACGTCCGGCTCCGCGACGATCTCCAGCCCCTCGGGCAGCCGGGCGAACGCGTCCTCCCGGTGCCGCAGCACGGGGCTGCGGTGCAGCGTGTCAGCCATCGCGACGGTTCCCTTCCGGGTCGACCAGGACCGAGGAGGTGATCTCGGCGGGGACGAGGGCGTCGCCGACCGGCACGTGCACGACGTCACCGACCCGCTGCCGCCCGCCCTTGACCAGGGCCAGCGCGAACGGGCGCCCGAGCGCGGCGCTGCGGTAGCTGGAGGTGACGTGCCCGAGCATCGGCACCGGCGGCGCGGGCAGCGCGCCGTCCGGGCAGAACTCCACCACCTGCGAGCCCTCCGGGATCTTGGTGCGCGCGTCGGTGGGCAGCAGCCCGACCAGCTGCTTGCGCAGCGGGTCGGTGTTCTCGGCCCGGCTGAAGGAGCGCTTGCCGATGAAGTCGGACTTCTTCTTCGACACCGCCCAGGCCATCCCCAGGTCGTGCGGGGTGACGGTGCCGTCGGTGTCCTGCCCGATGATCGGGTAGCCCTTCTCGGCCCGCAGGACGTGCATGGTCTCGGTGCCGTAGGGGGTGATGCCGTGCTTCTCGCCGGCGGCGAGCAGCCGCTCCCACACGGCGGGCGCGTACCAGGCGTTGACGTTGACCTCGTAGGCCAGCTCGCCGGAGAAGCTGATCCGGGCGACCCGGACCGGCACCCCGTCCAGCTCGGTGTCGCGCCAGCACATGAACCCGAAGGCGTCGTTGGAGACGTCGAGGTCGGCGAAGAGCCGGCTGATCACATGGCGCGAGCGCGGCCCGACGACGGGGAAGACCGCCCACTGCTCGGTGACCGAGGCCAGGTGCACGCGCAGGTCCGGCCACTCGGTCTGCACCCACTCCTCGAGCCAGTCGAGGATCTTGGCCGCGCCACCGGTGGTGGTGATGACCGTGAAGCGGTCCTCGGCCAGGCGCAGCACGGTGCCGTCGTCGATGACCATGCCGTCGGGGCCGCACATCACGCCGTAGCGCACGCGCCCGACGGCCAGGTTGCTCATCATGTTCGTGTAGACGCGGTCGAGCAGCACCGCGGCGTCGCGGCCCTGCACGTCGATCTTGCCGAGGGTGGAGCCGTCGAGGATGCCGACGCCGTCGCGCACGGCCGCGCACTCGCGCAGCACCGCGGCCTCCATGTCCTCGCCGGGGCGCGGGTAGTAGCGCGGGCGCTTCCACTGGCCGACGTCCTCGAACACCGCGCCCGCCCCGACGTGCCAGGCGTGCAGCGCGGTCGTCCGGACGGGGTCGAACAGCTGCCCGCGCTCGCGCCCGGCCAGCGCGGCGAACGCGACCGGCGTGTACGGCGGGCGGAAGGTGGTGGTGCCGAGGTCCTCGATCGGCACGCCCAGCAGCTCCGCGGTGATCGCCGAGGCCAGCACGCCCGAGGTCTTGCCCTGGTCGTGCGCGGTGCCGATGGTCGTGTAGCGCTTGACGTGCTCGGCGGAGCGCATGCCCGCGCCCACGGCGCGGGCGATGTCGGCGACGGTGGCGTCGCGCTGGACGTCGACGAACTGGCGGTCGTGCGGGCCCTCGACCCGCCAGACGATCGCGCCGGGGGTGCGCTCGGGCTCCCCGTCCGCCGACGGCGGCCGCTCGCCGCTCGCGCCCTCGCGCAGGCAGCCGGCCAGGTCGAGGGTGCCGTTCGCGGCCCCGACGACCGCGACCCCGTCGAGGTCCTCGCCCGGCCGGAACGCGCCCAGCGCCGGGTCGTAGGCCAGGGTGCCGCGCACGTGGCTGAACAGGTGCGCGGTGGGGTTCCAGCCGCCCGAGACGGCCAGCAGGTCGCAGCCGAGCACCGTCCGGGCGCCGTCGGCGCCGGTGACGACCGCGGCGCTGACGCGCCCGTCGCCCGGCGCGCCCTCGGTGCCGGCGACCAGCGAACCGGTCAGCACCGGGATGCCGCGGTCGGCGGCCGCGCCCGCCCAGTGCGCAGGCGCCTGCGGGCGGGCCTCCACGACCGTCACCGCGGCGCCGGCGTCGGCCAGGTCGACCGCGGCAGCGTAGGCGGCGTCGTCGCCGGTGAACACCACGACCTCGCGGCCGGCCAGCACGCCGTAGCGGTGCAGGAGATCGCGCGCGGAGGCGGCGAGCAGGATCCCGGGCCGGTCGTTGTCGGCGAAGACGATCGGGCGCTCGTGCGCGCCGGTGGCGATGACGGTGCGCCCGGCCCGGATCCGGTGCACCCGCTGGCGGGACAGGGTGCGCGGGGCGTCGGCGCCGAGGTGGTCGGTGCGGTGCTGCAGGGCGAGCACGAACCCGTCGTCGTAGCGGCCGAAGGCGGTGGTCCGCTGCAGGTGCGCCACCTCGGGGTGGGTGGCGAGCTCGGCGACGACATCGGCGACGAACTCCCGCGACGGGCGGCCGTCGATGCGTTCGGTGCCGGTGAGCGAGCCACCGGGCTCGGGCCGGTCGTCCAGCAGCGCCACGCGCTCGCCCCGGCGGGCCGCGGCCCGCGCGGCCAGCAGCCCGGCCGGCCCGGCCCCGACGACCAGGGTGTCGACGTGGTGGTGCATGCGGTCGTAGCGGGCGGTGTCGGCGACCTCGGCGAGGCGGCCCTGCCCGCCCAGCCCGCGGGCGACCAGCCCGTCGACCAGCTCGACCGTGGTGGCCAGCAGCATCGGCTCCGGGAAGGGCTCCTCGACCTGGACCAGGCCGGTGGCGTCCTCGGACCAGGCGGCGCTGATGCCGCGGGGCCGCCCGAGCGTGACGCTCGACCCGATCCGGTGCACGCCGTTGGCCAGCAGCGCCGAGGCCAGGGTGTCGCCCGGGTGCCCGGTGTAGCTGCGGCCGTCGAAGGTGAAGCCCAGGGTGCGCGAACGGTCGATCCGCCCGTATCCGTCGACCCTCACGACGCCACCTCCGGGCGGGCCTCGCCCGGCTTGTAGACGGCGAGGAACCGGTAGGTCCGCGTGTCGCGCACCGCGTTGAACCAGCGCCGGCAGCCCGCGCTGTGGCTCCACCGCTCGGCGAAGGCGCCCTTGGGGTTGTCGCGGAAGAAGACGTACCGGGCCCACTGCTCGTCGGTGAGCGCGGCGGGATCGTCCGGGTAGGCGACGTGGGCCTGCCCGCCGTAGTGGAACTCGACCTCCTCGCGGGGGCCGCACCAGGGGCAGCGGATGAGTTGCACGGTGGTCTCCTAGTGGGCCACGGCGGCGGCGCCGTGCTCGTCGACCAGCGCTCCGGTGGTGAAGCGGTCGAGGCTGAACGGGGCGACGTGCGGGTGCGGCTCGTCGTGGGCGATCGTGTCGGCCATGCACCAGCCGATGCCGGGGGTGGCCTTGAACCCGCCGGTGCCCCAGCCGCAGTTGAGGTAGACGTTCTCGTAGGGCGTGCGCCCGACGATGGGGGAGGCGTCCGGGGTGACGTCGACGATCCCGCCCCAGGTGCGCAGCAGGTGCGCGCGGGCGAACACCGGGAACAGCTCCACCGCCGCGGCCATCTGGCGCTCGATGACGTGGAACGCCCCGCGCTGGCCGTAGCCGTTGTAGGAGTCCACGCCCGCCCCCATGACCAGCTCGCCCTTGTGCGCCTGCGACACGTACACGTGCACGGCGTTGGACATCACCACCGTCGGGTGCACGGGTTCGAGCAGCTCGGAGACCAGCGCCTGCAGCGGGTGCGACTGCAGCGGCGCGGCGACGCCGAGCATGTCCAGCAGCACCGACGTGTGCCCGGCCGCGCACAGCGCGACCCGGCCGCAGGCGATGTCGCCGCGGGTCGTGCGGACCCCGGTGACCCGGTCGCCGTCGGTGGTGAAGCCGGTGACCTCGCAGTCCTGGATGAGGTCGATGCCGGCCGCGTCGGCGCGGCGGGCGAAGCCCCAGGCCACGTAGTCGTGCTTGGCGATCCCGGCGCGCGGCTGGTAGGTCGCGCCCTGCACGGGGTAGCGGATGTCGGCGGAGACGTTGACGATCGGGCAGAGCTTGGCGACCTCGTCGGGACCCAGCCACTCGGCGTCGACGCCGTTGAGCCGGTTGGCCTCGACCCGACGCACCGAGTCGCGCACGTCCTGCTCGCTGTGGGCCAGGTTGAGCACGCCGCGCTGGGAGAACAGGATCGGGTAGCCGAGGTCGTCCTCCAGCCCCTCCCACAGCTTCAGCGCGTGCTCGTAGATCGCCGCGGACTCGTCCCACAGGTAGTTCGAGCGGATGATGGTGGTGTTTCGGGCCATGTTGCCGCCGGCGAGCCAGCCCTTCTCCAGCACCGCGACGTTCGTGATGCCGTGGTTCTTGGCCAGGTAGTGCGCCGTGGCCAGGCCGTGCCCGCCGCCGCCGACGATCACGACGTCGTAGGTCCTCCTCGGCTCGGGCGTGCGCCAGAGGAAGTCGGGGTGCTCGGGCAGGTGCGCGCCCGGTGGCGTGCGCTGCGCCGATGATCCGCTCGCGAGCTCGCTCATGCCGGCAGCTCCGGGTAGAGGGGGTGGCGGTCGGCGAGCGCGGCGACCCGGTCGGCCAGGGCGTCGAGCTCGGACTCGGGGGCGGCCGGTCGCAGCGCCCTGGCCACGATGTCGGCGACCTCGGTGAAGTCGTCGGTGTCGAAGCCGCGCGCGGCCAGCGCCGGGGTGCCGATCCGGACACCGGAGCTGACCATCGGCGGGCGCGGGTCGAACGGGACGGCGTTGCGGTTGACCGTGATGCCCACGCGGTGCAGGCGGTCCTCGGCCTGCTTGCCGTCGAGCTCGCTGTCGCGCAGGTCGACCAGGACCAGGTGCACGTCGGTGCCCCCGGACACGACGCCGACGTCCTTCTCGGCCAGCAGCCGCTCGGCCAGGATCCGCGCGCCGCGCAGGGTGCGCTCCTGGCGCTCGCGGAACTCGGGCCCGGCGGCGACCTTGAACGCCACGGCCTTGGCCGCGATCACGTGCTCCAGCGGCCCGCCCTGCTGGCCGGGGAACACGGCCGAGTTGAGCTTCTTGGCCAGCTCCCGCCCGGCCAGGATGAACCCGCCGCGCGGGCCGCCGAGCGTCTTGTGGGTGGTGGAGGTGACCACGTGGGCGTGCGGGACCGGCGACGGGTGCAGCCCGGCGGCGACCAGCCCGGCGAAGTGGGCCATGTCGACCATCAGGTAGGCGCCGACGGAGTCGGCGATGCGCCGGAACTCGGCGAAGTCGAGGTGGCGGGGGTAGGCCGACCAGCCGGCGACGATCAGCTTCGGCCTGCGCTCATGGGCCAGGCGCTCGACCTCGGCCATGTCGACGCGGTGGTCGTCCTCGCGGACGTGGTACGCGGCCACGTCGTAGAGCCGGCCGGAGAAGTTGAGCTTCATGCCGTGCGTGAGGTGGCCGCCGTGGGCGAGGTCCAGGCCCAGGATCGTGTCGCCGGGGGCGAGCAGGGCGGCCATCACCGCGGCGTTGGCCTGCGCGCCGGAGTGCGGCTGCACGTTGGCGAACTCGGCCCCGAACAGCGCCGCGATCCGGTCGATCGCCAGCTGCTCGATGACGTCGACGTGCTCGCAGCCGCCGTAGTAGCGGCGGCCGGGGTAGCCCTCGGCGTACTTGTTGGTCAGCACCGATCCCTGCGCCTGCAGGACGGCCAGCGGCGCGAAGTTCTCGCTGGCGATCATCTCCAGGGTGCGGCGCTGGCGGGTGAGCTCGGCGCTCACCGCCCGGTGCACCTCGGGATCGAGCTCCGCCAGGTCCGCACCGAGGATCCGGCCGGGGCTGCGCAGGCCCTGCCCCACATCGACCGCCATGACGTGACCTCCGGAACAGCTGTTGATGAAGACTGATATATCAACTGCCGGTCACGGTAGGCGGGTGGGTTCGGGGGCGTCAAGGGTGTCTCGCTCTGGTCTCCTCCCGCCTGGGCGCCACCACCACCCCGCCCTCACCCGTCGAGAACGAAGCTGTCGTCGATTGGACCGGTCCAAAACGACGACAGGTTCGTTCTCGACGGGTCAGGGGTTGCGCTCCGCGGTTCCCTCGGCGCGGGCTTCGGCACCGGACCAGCCGGCGTCCCCCTCGGTCTGGCCGGCGACCCGCCCGACGAACTCCTCGTTCGTGCCGGTCCCGGTGGTCGTGGCGCTGTCGGCGTCGTCGTGGTCGGCGCCGCCGGTCTCGCGCGTGCGGGCGGTGTGGTCGTCCGCGCTGACGTCCTCGGCCGTCGGTAGCAGGCCGAGCTTCTGGCGCATTCGGTCGAACATCGTCGCCCTCCTCCATGTGATCTTGGAGGGATGTACCCGCGGGGGGCGCCGCGACGCCTCGCAGCCCGGCCGACTTGCCCACACCGAGGACGTCGCCCCCAGGCGCTCAGGACCCGGAGAACACCGTGCTGGACGAGGCGACCGCGCTGGGTCGGCGCGCATGTGCATCGAGCCCACCGCCGACCCCCGGCCCTACCCGGCGGCCGCCCCCGGGCTGAGCGCGCCCCTTCCCGCGCGCCGGCCGAGAGGCAAGGATCTTCCGGGACACCGACGTCGAACCGGGAGCGGGCGATGGCGCAGGGCTGGGAACAGGTCGAGCACGGCGCGGTCGCGGTGCTGCGCGCGGCCAACGGCGGCACCTACCCGTACGGGAACTCCCTCGTGGTGCGCGGGTCGGGCGGGACGCTGCTGGTCGACCCGTCGCTGGCGCTGGGCGGGCCCGACGAGCTGCCCGCGGTGGACGCCGTGGTGGTCAGCCACGCCCACGAGGACCACGTCGTCGGCCTCGGCGAGATCGACCGGCCGGTCCACGTGCACGAGGCAGACCTCGCCGGGATCCGCTCGACCCGGGCGCTGGTCGAGGGCTACGGGCTGCCGCCCGCGCTCACCGAGGACCTGGGGCGCAGCCTGCCCACCGACTTCCGGGTCGCGGCCCGGCCCGACGCCACCGGCGTCGCCGACGGCCACGTGTTCGACCTCGGCGACCGCACGGCCACGGTGGTGCACCTGCCCGGGCACACGGCCGGGCACAGCGGCCTGCTGGTCGAGCCGGACGGCTTCTTCTACGTCGCCGACATCGACCTCACCTCGTTCGGCCCGTACTACGGCGACGTGGGCAGCGACCTGGAGGACTTCGAGCGCTCCATCCGGGCCTGCGCCGAGGTCGACGCCCGCTGGTACGGGACCTTCCACCAGAAGGGCGTGGTCGAGGGGGCCGAGGAGTTCCGGGCGCGGTTGACGGCCTACCGCACCGTGATCGCGCGCCGCGACGCGGCGCTGACCGAGTTCCTCGCCGAACCCCGCTCGCTGGCCGACGTCGTGGCGCACCGGCTGGTGTACCGCCCGCACGTCGACACGGCCTTCGTCGACACGGTGGAGGCGCGCACGGCCGAGCAGCACATCGCCCGGCTGGTGCGCGCCGGGTCGGTCGTCGAGGTCGCGCCGCTGACCTACCGGGCGGCCTGAGCGGCGGACGCCCGCCGGCTCAGTGGACCACCGGGGGCAGCGTGTACTCGAACTCGTCGTCGTGCACCCGCGGCGTCCCCGGCCCGCGCAGGGGCACCGTGACCGGCGCCAAGGTGTTCGCGGTGACCTCGGTCCACCCGATGACGAGGTGCTGGGCCTCCTCGATCGTCACGATCAGCGGGTAGCCCTGCGGGATCATGTCCATGCCCGTCCCCTCCCGGCCGGCGTCCGATGCGCCGGTCCGGGATCGATCCTCACCCGATCACGCGCCGCGGGCCGGGTGGGGGCCTCAGCCGTCGGTGAAGCTCGGGATCATGCGCAGGTGGGCGGTGTGCGACCACTCCACCAGCAGCAGCGTGGCGTCGTCCTGCAGCCTGCCGTCCTGGTGGTCGAGCACGGCGATCGCGAGCCTGCGCAGCGTCTCGGGGGCGGGCAGGCGGTCGGCGGCGGCGCGCTCGGTCAGCTCGACGAGGCGGTCCTCGCCGAAGAACGCGCCGTGCGCGTCGCGGGCCTCGGTGACGCCGTCGGAGTACATCAGCAGCTGGTCGCCGGGTTCGAGCTGCTCGCGGGCCACGCGCACCGGGGGCAGCCCGTCCGACGCGCGCGTGGCGACCCCGAGCGGCACGCGGTGCGGCCCCGACAGCTCCTTGACGACCTTGCCCCGGCGGACCAGCAGCGGGGGCACGTGGCCCGCGTTGAGGTACTCCAGCACCCCGGAGGCGGTGTCCAGCGCGGCCAGCACCGCGGTGGCGAACCGCGGGGGACCGGGCTGGGTGGCGATGAGGGCGTGCGCCCGGTCGGCCACGGCGCGCAGGTCGCGCTCGCCGTCGCGGCGCGCGTTGCGGGTGCCGGTGACCGCGAGGGCGGCGGTGGTGCCTGCGCGCAGGTCGTGCCCCGCGGCGTCGAACACCGCGAGGTCGACGCGGTCGCCCTCGACGCTGTAGTCGTAGGCGTCGCCCGCGACGTCGCGGTGGGGTTCGAGCACCGCGGACACGACGAGGCGCTCGGTCGCCGCGGTCCGCGGCAGCATCATCTGCCAGAGCAGCTCCGACGGCGCGGAGATCGGGCCGCGGCTGCGCCTGCGCCGCACCCGGTCGCTGTAGACGGACTTCGCCGCGAGGACGTGCCCGGCCAGCCCGGCCAGCGTCCAGAGCCGCCGGTGCAGGAGCGGGTCGTCGCGCACGCCGTCGATCCGCGGGACCGGGCGCGCGTCGAGGCCGATGCGCAGCACGCCGAGGCGGTCCATGCCGTCGAGCACCGGGATCCACACCGTGCACCCGCCGTCCTCGGCGGTGCCCTCCAGGATGTCGCCGTACTGGTAGGCCCGCCCGGGGACGGTGGCGCCGATGTCGACGGGCTCCCGGGGCTCGGGGTGCAGCGGGATCAGGACGCGCTGCGCGGTGTCGGCCACGAGCAGCTCGGCGTCGAGCCCCAGCGGCCCGACCGCGTCGTCGAGCACCGCCGAGAGCCGCTCGGCGACGACGAGGTGGCCCGCGTCGATGACGTCGGCGAGCGCCCGCTCCCACAGCGCGCCCGGCCCGGTGCTGCTGCTCACCGCCGGAACCTACCGTCGCCGGGGCGGTGCGGGGGACGGAGATCGAGTGCGCCGGATCACGGCCCCTAGCCAAGACCGTCAGCTCTGGTTAGCCTGCCCTAACTGCTGAGTCCTCGGCTCACCCCCACCTGACGTGAGAACGGAAACCCACCATGCGCGTGTGGCGTTCGCTCCTGGCTGCTGCGGCTCTGAGCGCGGTGCTCGCCGGCTGCGGTGCCGAGGCCCCCTCCTCCGGTACCCCCGCCGGGTCGTCCGGGCCCTGGTCGTTCACCGACGGCTCCGGCCAGGTGGTGACGGCGGAGAGGACGCCGACGCGGATCATCGCGCACGCCGGCGAGGCGAACGCGCTGATGTCGTTCGGCATCCGGCCGGTCGGCATCTACGCCGACGAGCCGGTCGCCACCGACCCGAACCTCAAGGACCTCGACCTCGACGGCATCGAGATCCTGGGCGAGGAGTGGGGCAAGATCGACGTGGAGAAGGCGGCCTCGCTGCGGCCGGACCTGATCGTCGGCGACTGGTGGCCCGCCGAGAAGGCGCACTCCGGCCTGGAGGAGGGCGTCGACGAGAAGAGCAAGAAGCTCGCCGAGCTGGCTCCCGTCGTCGGCGTCTCGCAGGGCAAGTCGATCGTCGAGCTGGCCGAGGGCTACGAGGACCTGGCCGTGAGCCTGGGGGCGAAGGTCGACGACCCGCGGATCGCGGCGAACAAGCAGCGCTTCGACGAGGCCGTCGCCCGGTTCAAGGCGGCCGTCGCGGCCAAGCCCGGCCTGACCGTACTGGCGATGTCGCCCGCCGACGACCAGGTGTACGTGGCCAACCCCGAGTACGCGCCCGAGCTGCTGGACCTGCAGAGCTGGGGGCTGCAGGTGATCAACCCGGACAGCCCCGACCCCGCCTTCCCCTACTGGGAGAACCTCAGCTGGGAGAACGCCGACAAGTACCAGCCCGACGTGATCCTGTGGGACGGGCGCTCGTTCACCCCCACCGCCAACGCCGAGTGGGGCGCCAAGCAGCCCACCTGGTTCCAGATCCAGGCGGCCCGGGCCGGGTCCGTGGTGGCCTGGCCGGCGTACTGGCTGCACACCTACGGCGACTTCGCCACCGAGCTGGACCTGCTGACCGCGGCCGTGGAGGCCGCGGACGCGAACATCGGCGCCTGATCCCCGGGTGAGGACCACCGCCACCCGCGCCACCGCGGACCGCACCGCACGGCGGGCGACGGCGCTCGCGCCGGGGCTCGTCGTGCTGTGCGCCGCGCTCGCGTTCGTCGCCTTCCTCAGCGTCACGTTGGGCTCGCGCTCGATCGGCCTCGCGGAGGTGCTCGCCGCGCTGGGCAGCCTGCAGAGCGACGGCACCATCACCAGCACGGTGACCCTCGACCTGCGCGTGCCCCGCACGCTGCTCGGCATCCTGGCCGGCGCGGCGCTCGGCGTCGCGGGGGCCGTCCTGCAGGGCGTCACCCGCAACCCCCTCGCCGACGCCGGGATCATGGGCGTCAACCAGGCCGCGGCCGCCTTCGTCGTCTTCGCCATCACCGTGCTGGGCGTGCGGGGCGTGGGCGTGTACGTGTGGTTCGCCTTCGCCGGCGCGATCCTGGCGATCGTGCTGGTCTACGCGACCGCGTCGCTGGGTCGCGAGGGCGCCACCCCGGTCAAGCTGGCGCTGGCCGGCGCGGCGGCCACCGCCGGCTTCGGCTCGGTCACCACCGGGATCGTCATGACGAACGTCGACGCGCTCAACGAGCTGCGGTTCTGGCAGGTCGGATCGCTCGCCGGGCGCTACGCGCCGATCCTGGTCGGCGTCGCGCCGTTCCTGATCGTCGGGCTGGTCGCGTCGCTGGCCTTCGGGCGCGTGTTGAACGGGCTCGCGCTCGGCGACGACACCGCCCGCGGCCTCGGCCAGCGCGTCGGGCGCACCCGGGCCGCCGCGTTCGCCGTGGTCGCGGTGCTGGCCGGGGCGGCCACCGCGGCCTGCGGCCCGATCGTGTTCGTCGGGCTCGTCGTGCCGCACGTCGCCCGGTTCCTGTGCGGCCCCGACTACCGGTGGATCCTGCCCTACTCCATGCTGCTCGCCCCGCTGGTGCTGCTGCTGGCCGACGTGCTCGGCCGGGTCGTCGGGGCTCCCGGGGAGCTGCAGGTCGGTGTGGTGCTGGGGGTCCTCGGGGCCCCGGTGTTCGTCGGGATCGTCCGCTACGCGCGGCTGGCGGAGGTGTGAGCGCCACGATGCCCACCACGACGTTCTCCGCCCCGTCGCCGACGGTCGGGGCGCAGGCCGCGCTGCGCGCCACCCGGCGGCGCCGCACCAGGCGCGCGGCGGTGGTGACCACCGCGCTGGCCGCCGTCGCGGCGGCCCTGTTCGTGGTCACCATGATGGTCGGCAGCTTCGGGCTCACCGCCGTCGAGGTCGTCGTGTCGGTGCTGCACCTGCGCGAGGACCCCGCCGTCGACTTCATCGTCCGCGACCTGCGGCTGCCCACGGCGACCACCGCACTCGCGGTCGGGCTGGCCCTCGGCGCCTCCGGGACGATCTTCCAGCAGCTGCTGCGCAACCCACTCGCCTCGCCCGACTTCGTCGGCGTCACCTCCGGCGCCGGGCTGGCCGCCGTCAGCGGGATCGTGTTCCTGCAGGCGGGCGGGCTCGCCGTCAGCGGGTTCGCGCTCGGCGGCGCCCTGCTCGCGGCCCTGCTGATGTACGTGCTGGCCTGGCGCGACGGCGTCAGCGGCTACCGCTTCATCCTGATCGGCATCGGCGTGCTGATCTTCTTCGACGGCCTCACCGGCTACGTGCTCAGCCGGGCCCAGCTGTTCGAGGCCCGCCAGGCGATGCACTGGCTGACGGGGTCGGTCGGGCAGGCCGGCCCCGAGGAGCTGCGCCTGCTGCTGGGCGCGCTGGTGCTCCTGCTGCCCACCGCGCTGCTGCTGCAGCGACAGCTGCGGGCGCTCGAGCTCGGCGACGACGCGGCCCGCGCGCTGGGCAACCGCACCGAGCTCAGCCGGGCCGCCCTGCTCGCCACGGCCGTGGTGCTGGTGGCCCTGGCCGTCGCGGCGGCCGGTCCGATCATCTTCGTCGCGCTCGTCGCCGGCCCGGTGGCCGACCGGCTGCTCGGACCGGCGGCCGGCGGCATCCCGGCGGCCGCGCTCGTCGGCGCGGCCCTGCTGCTCACGGCCGACCTCGTCGCCGTGCACCTGCTGGCGTCCCCCTTGCCGACCGGCGTCGTCACCGGTGCCGTCGGCGCCCCGTACCTGCTGTGGCTGCTGGCCACCACGAACCGGCGAGGAGCGGGCGGATGACCCGGCTGCGCGCACAGGACCTGACCCTGGGCTACGACGACCGGGCGGTCGTCAGCGGCCTCGACGTCGACATCCTCGACGGGAAGGTCACCGCGATCGTGGGCGCCAACGCCTGCGGCAAGTCGACGCTGCTGCGCGGCCTGGCCCGGCTGCTGCTGCCCCGCGCGGGCGCCGTGCACCTCGACGGCACCGCGCTGGCCGACCTGCGCACCCTCGACATCGCCAAGGTCCTCGGCCTGCTCCCGCAGACCCCGGTCGCCCCCGACGGCATCACCGTCGCCGACCTCGTCTCCCGCGGTCGCTACCCGCACCAGGGCTGGTTCCGCCGGTGGACCGACGACGACCAGGACGCGGTGGCCCGCGCCCTGGACGCCACCGGCACCACCGACCTCGTCGACCGCCCCATCCGCGAGCTCTCCGGCGGCCAGCGCCAGCGCGTGTGGGTCGCCATGGCCCTGGCCCAGGACACCGACCTGCTGCTGCTCGACGAACCCACCACCTACCTCGACATCAACCACCAGGTCGAGCTGCTGCGGCTGCTGCGCAGGCTCAACACCGACGCCGACAAGACCATCGTCGTCGTCATGCACGACCTCAACCTCGCCTGCCGCTTCTGCGACCACGTCATCGCGATGGCCGACGGCGCGATCGTCGCCGAGGGGGCGCCGGGGGATGTCGTCACGGCGGAGCTGGTCGCGAAGGTCTTCGGCATGGCCTGCGTCGTCGTGCCCGACCCGGTCGCCGGGACGCCGATGGTCGTGCCGGCCTAGCGAGTGGGACGAATCGCGCGGCACGCGGGCCTCGCTTGACCTTGACACAGTGGCAAGGCCTTCACTGTGGCCGAGGAGGTGGTCGGCGATGACCGCGACGGAAGCGGACCAGAACACGCTGCGGGCCCTCGAGGGCCTGCGGAGCGAGAGCTCGTCGGTGCGGCTGCGGGCGGCGATGGCGATCGGCACGAGCCCGGACCCGCGGACGGTCGACGGGCTCGTCGAGCGGTGCGCGGTCGAGCCCGAGTTCTCCGTGCGCGAGGTGCTCACCTGGGCGCTCACCCGCCACCCGCCGGCGTCGACGGTCCCGAAGCTGGTCGACGAGCTCGGCTCGCGGCGTGCGCAGGCCCGCAGCCAGGCGCTGCACACGCTGTCCAAGATCGCGGACCGGCGGGCATGGCCGGCGATCACCCGGGAGCTGCTGACCGACGCCGACGACGAGGTGGCGCGCAGCGCCTGGCGGGCCGCGGTCGTGCTCGTGCCCGACGGCGCCGAACCCGGACTGGCCGCGGTGCTGGCGACGCAGTTCGGGCGCGGCGGGCGCGAGGTGCAGCTGAGCCTGAGCCGGGCGCTGATCGCGCTCGGGGACGCGATCGTGCCGATCCTGTGCGCCGCGGCGGCCGATCCCGACCCCCGCGTGCGCCGGCACGCGGCGGCCACCGAGCGACTGCTGCGCGACCCGGACTCCGGGTTCGAGCTCGCGGTCGAGGAGGCGAAGCGTGCCGTCGCCCTCGGCCCGCCGGGCCGGGAGGGGTGATGCCGTGCTGATCGGTGACGTGGCTCGGCGCTCCGGGGTCAGCGCCCGCATGCTCCGCCACTACGAGTCGCTGGGCCTGGTCCGGCCGACGGGCCGGACCGGGGCCGGCTACCGCGAGTACTCCCCCGAGGACATCCGGCGGATCTTCCACATCGAGAGCCTGCGGTCGCTGGGGCTGTCGCTGCGCGAGGTCGGCAGCGCGCTGGACGATCCCGGCTTCACGCCCTCGGACCTCGTCGACGACCTCGTGCGCCGCACGCGCGAGCGCATCGCGCGGGAGACCGAGCTGCTCACGCGGCTGAGCCGGATCGGCGCCGCCGAGCCCGAGGGGTGGGAGGACGTCCTCGACGTCGTCGCGCTCCTGCACGCGCTGGGGTCGGAGAGCGCCGGGAAGCGCCAGCGCGCGGCCCTGTCCTCCGGTCCGCACGCCCCGGTGGAGGCCCTGGTCGAGGCGGCGCTGAGCGAGGCGGACCCGAACGTCGCCGGAGCCCTGCGGTGGGCCCTGGCGCGCTCCGGCGACGGCGGGCTGGCGCTGCTGGCCGAGGGCCTCGACGCCGCGGCGGCCGACGTGCGCCGGCGCGCCGTCCAGACCATCGTGGAGATCCCGGGCGCCGAGGCGACCGCCGTGCTGCGCGACGCCCTCGCGAACCCCGACGTCGTGGTCCGCCGGTGCGCGGCCCTGGCGCTCGGGACGCGCGGCGTGGCCGACGCGGTCCCGACGCTCGTCGACATGGTCGTCGAGGAGGCCAACGACGTCGACGCGGCCGACGCGCTGGCCGCGCTGGCCGGGGATCCCGCGCTGGCCGACCGGATCGCCACCGGCCTGGTCGACCTCCTGGCCGACGCCACCACCGCGCCGTCCGCGCGTCGACGGCTGACCCAGGCGCTCGCCGACATCCCGGGGGCCACGACGTCACGCGCCCTCGCCGCCCTGGTGGACGACGAGGACCGCGCCGTCGCGCTCACCGCCGCGTACCTCCTCGACCTGCGCGCCGGGCGGCCACCGCCTCCGGACTAGGCGCGGGACTTGCGCCCGGTGACCCGGTTGTAGATCACCAGCACGATGACCGCGCCGATGATCGAGCCGATCCAACCGGCCGGCTCGAAGCCGCGCAGGCCGCCGGTCAGCAGGCCGAACAGGAAACCGCCCACGACCGAGCCGACGACGCCGAGCACGATGGTGCGAAGGAGGCCGATGTCGTCCTTGCCCGGCACGATCGCGCGGGCGATGAAGCCGGCGATCAGGCCGAAGAGGATCCAGCCCAGGATGGTCAGCAGCATTGTCTACTCCCTTGTCGTTCCCCGGACCGCCCCGTGCGGCTCCGGTGGGGTGGAGGGCGACGTGCACCGCACGTAGGCGGGCACGAGCGCGCGGACCGCGACCAGGTACCCGGCCACGATGAGCGCGAGCCAGGCCAGCGCGGCCGGGGGGATCGCGGTCATGTCGACCGCGGCCGCGAACGGGGTGGCGGGCAGGGCCAGCGCCACCGCGGCGACGACCGCCGCGACCCCCCAGAGCGCCGCCGACGGGCGCGCGCCGCGCGGGCGCAGGACCAGCAGCACCAGCACCTGGGACAGGATGCCCTCGAGGAACCAGACCGCCTGGAACACCTGCTGCTCGGCGGGGGTGTCCATGCCGAGGACGGTCCACACCACGAGGAAGGTGAGCAGGTCGAACGCGGTGCTCAGGGCGCCGAGCAGGAGCATGAACCGCAGCAGGCCGCGGTGGCGCCAGCGGTGCGGGCGGCGCAGCTGCGCCGGGTCGACCCGGTCGTGGGGGATGGCCAGCGCGACGGCGTTGTAGAGCAGGTTCTGCAGGATGAGCTGCACCGGCAGCAGCGGCAGGAACGGCAGGAACGTGCCGGCCAGCGTCATCGACGCGGCGTTGCCGAGGTTGAGCCCGGCGGTGATGGTGCTGTAGCGGGTGGCGGCGGTGAGGGTGCGCCTGCCCTCCTCGATCCCGGTGGCGACGACGCCGAGGTCGCCGCGCAGGACGACGAGGTCGGCCGCGGCCCGGGCGGCCTCGGCGCCGTCGGCGAGCCCGATGCCGACGTCGGCGGCGCGCAGCGCGTCGACGTCGTTGACGCCGTCGCCGACGAACCCGACCGAGCGGCCCCGCCCGTGCAGCGCGGCGACCAGCCGGGCCTTGTGGTGCGGGCGCAGGGCCGCGAACAGGGCGGCCCCCTCGACGACCGCGCCGAGCTCGTCGTCGTCCAGCTCGTCGATGTCGCGGCCCAGGATCGTCCGCCCCGGGGCGGTGCGCGGGGACGGGAGGGTGATCCCGGCTGCCGCGCAGACCCGCGCGGCGACCTGCGGCGCGTCGCCGGTGAGCACCTTGACCGCGACGCCGAGCTCGGCCGCGCGCGCGACGGCCGCGGCGGCGCCGTCGCGGACCGGGTCGACGAAGCCCACGAAGCCCAGCAGCGTCAGCTCCCGCTCCAACCCCGCCACCCCGTCGCGGGCCGCGTGCCGATCGACCCGGCGGCGGGCCACGGCGAGCACCCGCATGCCCTGGCTGCGGTGCTCGTCCAGGCAGGCCCGGGCCCGCCGGCGCAGGTCGTCGTCGAACGCGACGGTGCGCCCCTCGGACAGCACCTCGGTGCACAGCGGCAGCAGGGTGTCCGGGTCGCCCTTGGTGACCAGCAGCAGCGGGTCGTCGGGCCGGGTCAGGGCGTCGTGCAGGACCAGGGTGCTGCGTCGGCGCCGGTGGTCGAAGGGCAGCTCGTCGACCAGGTCGTACACGGCGTCGCTGAGCAGGGTGTCGGCGTCGTCGAGCAGCCCGCCCAGCGCGTCGTCGAGGGGGTCGGCGGGCACGGTCTGGAAGTGCGCGGCCAGGAAGGCGTGCCGGGCGACGCCGGGGTCGGGGCGCGAGCCGATGTCGACGGCGTGGGTGTAGACGACGCGGCCCTCGGTGAGGGTGCCGGTCTTGTCCATGCAGAGCACGTCGATGCCGCCGAGGTCGTGGATGGCCTCGAGCCGGGAGACCAGCACGCCCGCCGCGCGCAGCCGGCGGGCGCCGCGGGCCAGGGTCGTGGTGACGATGATGGGCAGCAGCTCGGGGGCCAGCCCGACGGCCACCGCGACGGCGAAGGTCGTCGCGGTGGCCCAGTCGCCGGTGAGGGTGCCGTTGACCAGCAGCACCACCGGCACCAGCACGACCATGAACCGCAGCAGGTCCCAGGTGGTGGCGCGCACGGCGGACTCGGCGGCGCTGCGGGTCCGGGCGCCTGCGCGCGCCGGGGCGTGCAGCCGGGTCCGGTCGCCGGTGGCCAGGACGACCGCGGTCGCGGTGCCGCGGACGACGGTGGTGCCGGCGAAGCCGATGGTGGGCAGGTCGGCGGGGTCGCCGGACCCGGTGGGCTCGACCGGCCGGGACGGCACCGGCGCGTCGTGGCCGGGGGCGTGCTTGGCGACCGGGAGGAGCTCGCCGGTCAGCACCGACTGGTCGACCAGCAGGTCGGCGCAGGTGAGCAGGCGCACGTCGGCGGGGATGAGGTCGCCTGCGGCCAGCTGCAGCACGTCGCCGGGGACGAGGTCGGCCACCGGGATCTCGCGCCGGCGGGTCGGCCCGTCGCCGATGCGGCGGCGCACCAGCGCGGTGGTGGTGGTGTGCGAGCGCAGGGTCTGCAGCACCCGCCGCGAGCGCAGCTGCTCGGCCAGCCGCAGCGCGATGCTGCACGCCGCGACGACCAGGACGACCACCGCGCCGGGCGCGTTGCCGACCACCGCCAGGATCGCGCCCAGCACGAGCAGCATCCCGGCGAACGGGCTGCCGACCGCCGTGCGCAGGTGGGCGCCCAGGCCGGGGTCGCGGGTGGGGGTCGGGGCGTTGTCGCCGTGGCGGGCCAGCCGCCGCTCCGCGTCGGCCTCGTCGAGGCCCTTGAGGGAGCTGAGCGTTCGGCGCAGGACCACCAGCGGTGGGGCCTCGGCCAGGTCCTCGGCGTCGACCGCCGGGCGGGGTGACGGGGGCGCCTGGGCGTGCGCGGAGGTCGACTCGTGCCGGTCGCCCATCCGGCCCCTCCCGCGCTCGTCAGCGGACCGCCGGTGCGCGCCCGCGAATCGACGGTATCACTTGCGCAACTGACGCAAGTGTTGGAAACTTCATCCCATCGCGGAAGGAGAGCCGTGCCCGAAGTCGAACCGGCGCTCGCACCGGCTCCCGTCCCGGTGCTGGAGCCCCCCGTGCTGCACGACGTCGCGTCGGTGTTCGGGCTGCTGAGCGCGACCGCGCGGCTGCAGATCATGTGGCTGCTCTCGGCGGGCCCGCGCGACGTCGGCACCCTCGCCGCCGATCTCGGTCAACCGGTGGCCGCGGTGAGCCAGCACCTGGCCAAGCTGAAGCTGGGGGGCCTGGTGCGGGCGCGGCGCCAGGGCAGGCACCAGATCTACGCCGTCGACGACGCGGTCGTGGGCGAGGTCGTGCGCATGGTCGTCGGCCGCTTCCAGGACCGCGGGGGGAGCACCGCCCGACGGGCCGGCTCGGCGTGAGCCGGCGCGGGCGCGCCCCGGCGAGCGGCGGGTCGTTGTGGGGGAGTGGGCGATGGGCGTGCGGCGAGTGGCCCCGGGTGCGCCCGGGACGTGGCGAGAAGGGCGTGGAGCTCAGGTGAGGATGGTGCGCGTCACCGAGGTCGTCGGCACGAGCGCGGAGTCGTGGGAGGCGGCCGGGCGCGCCGCGGTGGCCGACGTGGCCCGCACGGTGGCGGGGCTGCAGTCCGCGGAGGTGGTCAAGCAGGACCTGGTGATCGAGGACGGGGTGGTGGTCGCCTACCGGGTCCGGCTCGCCGTCGCCTTCGACCCCGGCGGCGGGGGCTCCTCGCGGCGCCGGTCGACCACCGTCGTCGACGAGCGGCGGGCGTCGGGGGTCTGACCGGCGCTGCCGGAGGACGACGGGTCAGAACGTGAGCACGAGCCGCCCGCGCACCCCGCCCGCCTCCAGCCTGCGGTGCGCCTCGGCGGCCCGCTCGGCGGGCAGCTCGTCGGCGACGCGCAGCGTCAGCTGACCGGCCAGCACCAGCTCGGCGAGCCGGGCGATGCCGTCGCCGTCGTGCAGGTGGTCGCGCACCTTCACCGGGTGCACGCGGATGTCCCGCTCGGTCGGCCCCGACCAGAACCGCACCGTGGCCAGCACCCCGCCGTCGCGGACGATGCCCAGCGCGGCGGCGTCCAGTACCGCGGCGTCGACCAGCCCGTCGACGCCCTCGGGTACGGCCTCGCGGAACGCGGCCACCTCGGCGGCGGCGTCGCGGGAGGCGGGCACGACCACGTCGGCGCCGAGCCCGGCGACCAGGTCGCGGTCGCGCTCGGCGGAGTCGGCGACGACCCGCAGCCCGGCGACCCGGCCCAGCTCGATCGCGTAGCCGCCGACCGCGCCCGCGGCCCCGGTGACGCCCAGCACGGCGCCCTGCGGCAGGGCCATGTGGTGCAGCGCGGACGCCACGGTGAGCCCGTTCATCGGCAGCGTCGCGGCCTCGGCGTCGCTGATCGCGTCGGGCACCGCGGCGACCGCGTCGGCCGCGACGACCACCCGCTCGGCGTAGGCGCCGCCGAGCGGGCGGCGCGGCGTGACGATGGCCATCACCCGCCGCCCGAGCCCCCACTCGACGCCCGCGCCGACCGCGTCGACCACCCCGGCCAGCTCCATGCCCGGCACCCACGGCGGCGCCAGGCCCTCCTCGGGGCGCGCTCCGACCTGGCGGAAGACGGTGTCGGTGGGGTTGACCGCGGCGGCGGTGGTGCGGATGCGGACCTCGCCCGGGCCGGGCTCGGGCACCGGCAGCTCGACGGTCTCCAGGACCTCCGGACCGCCCGGGCTCCGGACGCCGATCGCGCGCATGGTGGTCGTCATGCCCTCACACCTACCGTGATCTCGCCGCCGCCGCGTCCCCGGGCGCCGGCGTCACGCCGTGGCGCCGGTGCGGCCCGCGCCGAGCATCCGCCCGACGACCAGGTCGACGTAGCCGACCACCACGGCCTCCAGGCCGAGCTCGCCGTCGTCGTGGAACCAGTTGCTGATGCCGTTGAGCGCGTCGCAGATCGCGAACGCGGCCAGCCGGGCGTCGGGCACGTCGAACTCGCCCGCGCGCACCCCGGCCGCCACGACGTCGCGGACCCGGCGCTGGTAGTAGCGCCGGTGGTCGTCGACGACCGCCCGGTGCTCCGGGGTCAGCGCGGCCAGCTCGTGCAGCCCGACGAGGTGCTCCACGCGCCTGCGGTGCAGGTGCTCCAGGTGCCCGCGCACCAGCGCGGCCACCCGCTGCGCGGGCGTGCCCGGGGCGTCGAGCAGGGGCAGGTTCAGCTCGTTGGGCTCCTGGGTGACGGTCAGGCAGATCGCGTAGAGGATCTCCTCCTTGGACCCGAAGTGGTGGTACAGGCTCGCGCCGCGGATGCCGACGGCCTCGGCGACGTCGCGCATGCCGACCGCGGCGTAGCCGTCGCGGGCGAAGGTGCGCGCCGCGGCGTGCACGATCTCCTCGCGCCGGCCGCGACCCATCCGGCGCGTGGCGATCGGCTCGGCGGCGCGCTGTGCCGATGATTCGCTCGCAGGCTCGCTCATGCCGGCAGCTCGACCGCCCGCAGCTCGCGCTTGAGGACCTTGCCCTGCGCGTCGACCGGCAGCTCCGCCACGACGTGCACCGCCTTGGGCGCCTTGAACGCGGCGAGGTGCTCGCGGCAGAACGCGATCACCGCGGCCGGGTCCGGGTCCGCGCCGGGGCGGGGGACCACGAACGCGGTGACGGCCTCGGACCAGTAGTCGTCGCGGCGGCCCACCACCGCGGCGCGCAGCACCTCGGGGTGGCTGTGCAGGACCCGCTCGACCTCCTGCGAGGACACGTTCATCCCGCCGGACTTGATCATGTCGGTGAGCCGGTCGTGGAAGAACAGGTTGCCCTCGGCGTCGACGCGCACGATGTCGCCGGTGTGCAGCCACCCGTCGCGCAGCACCGCCTCGGTCTTCTCCGGCGCGCGGTGGTAGCCCAGCATCACCGACGGCGAGCGGCAGATCAGCTCGCCGACCTCGGCGTCCTGGCCGTCGTCGTCGACCACCCGGACCTCCAGGTGGGTGACCGGCTTGCCGATCCACGACGGGTCGCCGCCGGGGATGTCGTCGAGCGTGGCGAACCAGCCGACCGTGCCGAGCTGGGACAGCTCGGACTGCCCCCAGTAGGTGCCCCACCGCGCCTCCGGCGCGGCCGCGGCCCACGCCTCGACCGCCGCGGGCGCCACCTGGCCGCCGTAGGTCATGCACCGGCGCACCGCCCCGACGGCATCGGCGCCGAAGCCGGGCTGGGCGGCCAGCCCGAGGTAGAACGTCGGGGTCTGGGCGATCACCGTGACCCGCTCGCGGGCGATGATCCCCAGCGCGGTGGCCGGGTCGACCGTGGAGGGCAGCACGATCGTGGCGCCCATCAGGGTCAGCGTGGTCATCGACCCGAGACCGGCGATGGTGAAGAACGGCATCACGAACAGCCACGTGTCGTCCGGGCCGGTCTGCAGGCCCCAGCTCCACGCGGGCGCGGTGGAGATCAGGTAGTTGCGGTGCGGGATCAGCACGCCCTTGGCCGCGGCCTCGGTGCCGCTGGTGTAGACCAGCATCGCCACGTCGTCCTCGTCGACCTCGGCGTCGGGCTCGGTGTCGGGCAGCCCGGCCAGCTCCGCGTCCAGCTCGGGGCCCAGGGCGACCGGGGTGGCGCCCGCCTGGGCGA
This sequence comes from Pseudonocardia humida, assembly GCF_023898865.1. GTDB lineage: Bacteria > Actinomycetota > Actinomycetes > Mycobacteriales > Pseudonocardiaceae > Pseudonocardia > Pseudonocardia humida. The sequence goes on along the minus strand of NZ_JAGSOV010000022.1, from coordinate 25,908 downwards.
GCCGGTCGGCGAACTCGGCGTCGGCGAGCACGATCTCCGGCTGCGCGTGCTCGAGCTGCTCCCCGATCTCGCGCGCCCCGAGCAGCACGTTCACCGCGCTGAACGCGGCGCCGACCTTCAGCGCGCCGTAGTAGGCGGCGATCATCGCGACGCTGTTGCGGCCCATCGCCGAGACGACGTCGCCCCGGCCCACGCCGCGGGCCCGCAGCAGGTGGGCGTAGCGGTTGGCGAGCCGGTCGAGCTCGCCGTAGGTGACCTCCGAGCGGTCCGGCGCGTACGCCACGACGGCGAGCTTGCCCGGCTGCGTGCGGGCGTGCCTGCGGAGCTGGTCGCCGATCGTCGCCCGGGCGACCGGGGCCCGGTACTGGCCGCCGGTGCCCGCCCATCCCTCGCGCGCCACCGGCTCAGCCGCCGGTCGGGGTGGGGGTGGGGAAGTAGGGGCGCTCGAACGTCTCGGCGAAGACGATGTCCTCGACCGGCGAGCGGCTGAGCTTGCGCGGGAACGGCCGCTCCGGGTACCCGACGGCGATGTGACCGGCGGTGATGAAGCCCTCCGGGATCGCCAGCAGCTCGCGGACCGCGGGCTCGGTGATGCAGAGCAGCGTGGTGAACGCCGTCCCGACGCCCTGGTCACGCAGTGCGAGGCAGAGGTTCTGCACCGTCGGGTAGATCGACCCGCCGCCCACCACGGACAGCCTGCCCAGCTCGGTGTCGGTCGGGTGCAGCCCGTCGAGCTCGGCGCAGGCCACCACGATCGCCGGGACCTCGGCCATGTGCTCGGCGAAGTGGTCGGCGTCGCGGACCGTCCGCGGCAGGGTTGCGACGTTGACGCTTCCCGCGGAGATGCCGTCGAAGTAGGCCTTCCACAGCGGGAGGTAGAGGTCGGCGAGCGCCTTCCTGTTCGCGGGGTCGCGCACCACGACCCAGCGCACGGGCTGGCGGTTGCCGCCCTGCGGGCCGAACCGGGCCGCGTCGAACGCGCGGTGCAGCACCTCGTCGGGCACGGGGTCGGGCCGGAAGTACCGGCAGGTGCCGGTGGTGCGCATGGCCTCGGTCAGCTCCATCGCTGTCCTCCCCTGTCCGCGGTTAGGTCGAGCCTGGGAAGGATGGGGGTGATCGCGACGGACGTCAATACGCTCCTTCCGTCGTCGCCTAACGGCGGTTAGCTTGGGGGGATGAGCACCGACGCCCTGACCGAGCCCGTCCCCGGATCGCCGCCGGACCGCGACGCGCTCGCCGGGGCGCTGGAGCACGCCAACCTGCCCTCGCTGGTGCCGGTCCTGCACCAGCTCACCGGCGACCGGCGCTGGCTCGCCGAGCCCTACCGCCCCGGGCGCAGCCGCGGCATGGACGACAACGACGACGGCGGCTTCCCCGACGGGGTCCGCGCCGAGATCCGGGCGGCCGCGCTCGAGGCGGTGCTGGCCTGGTCGGCGGGCCGGGAACCGGCGGTCGCCGCCCCGACCGGCGAGGCGCTGGTCGAGCTGATGAGCCTGGCGGTTGGCGAGCCGGTGCCCGCCGAGTACGCCGCCATGACCGCGGAGGACATGGGCTTCCGCCCGCCCGAGCCGGTCCGCCCGGTCACCGGGTCGGGCCTGCGGGTGGTCGTGATCGGCGCCGGGGTCTCGGGCATGCTCGCCGCGATCCGGCTGCACGAGGCCGGGATCGAGCACGTCGTGCTGGAGAAGAACGACGACGTGGGCGGCACCTGGTTGGAGAACGCCTATCCGGGAGCGGGGGTCGACACCCCGAGCCACCTGTACTCCTACTCGTTCGCGCCGCGGCAGTGGTCGACCCACTTCGGCAAGCGCGACGAGGTGCTGGCCTACCTGCGCGACGTCGCCGAGCGCCATGACCTGCGCGGGCGCATCCGGTTCGGGGTCGAGGCCGCCGGGGCCGAGTACGACGCGGCGCGCCAGCGCTGGACGGTGCGCACCACCGACGGCGAGCGGATCGAGGCCCACGCGGTGATCACCGCGGTCGGCCAGCTGAACCGGCCCAAGGTCCCCGACCTGCCCGGGATGGCCGGGTTCCGCGGCCCGATCTTCCACTCCGCGCGCTGGCCCGCCGACCTCGACCTCACCGGCAAGCGGCTGGCCGTGATCGGCACCGGGGCCAGCGCGATGCAGATCGTGCCCGCGGTGGCCGGCACCGCCGCCCAGGTGACGATCTTCCAGCGGTCGCCGCAGTGGGCGGCGCCCAACAGCGTCTACTTCAGCCCGATCGACGAGCACGTGCGGCTGCTGATGGAGCACGTCCCGTTCTACCGGCGCTGGTACCGCACCCGGCTGGCCTGGAACTTCAACGACCGGGTGCACCCCACCCTGCAGGTCGACCCGGAGTGGGAGCACCCGCAGCGGTCGGTCAACGCGGTCAACGACGCCCACCGGCGGGTCTTCACCCGCTACCTGGAGTCCGAGCTGGCCGGCCGCGACGACCTGGTGGCCAAGGCGCTGCCCGACTACCCGCCCTTCGGCAAGCGGATGCTGCTGGACAACGGCTGGTACGCCGCGCTGCGCCGCGACGACGTCACCCTGCTCACCGAGCCCGTCGCGGCGATCACGTCCACCGGCGTGCGCGGCGCCGACGGCACCGAGGTCGAGGCCGACGTCGTGGTGCTCTGCACCGGCTTCGAGACGCACAAGCAGCTGCACCCGCTCGACGTCCGGGGCCGCGGCGGCGCCTCGCTGCGGGAGCTGTGGGGCCCCGACGACGCCGACGCGCACCTCGGGATCACCGTCGCCGGCTTCCCGAACCTGTTCCTGACCTGCGGGCCGGGCACGGTGCTCGGGCACGGCGGCAGCTACATCACCATCGCCGAGTGCCAGGTCCGCTACATCGTCGAGGCGCTGGTCACGATGGCCGAGCGGGGGATCGGGGCGGTCGAGTGCCGCCCGGAGGCGCACGCCGACTACGCCGCCCGCCAGGACGCCGCCCACGAGCGGATGATCTGGACCCACCCCGGCATGCGCAACTGGTACCGCAACCCCGCCGGGCGGGTGGTCTGCACGCTGCCCTGGCGGATCGTGGACTACTGGGAGATGACCCGCCGCGTCGACTGGGACGACTTCAGCACCGAACCGGCGAGGTGAGCCGGGGCGGGTGCCGCGGCGGTGCGCCGGGACCGGGCCGAGCGCCGCGCGCCGAGCACGGCCAGGATCGACAGGGCCGAGACGACGGCCATCCCGCCGAGGGTGATCCGGTAGCCCGCCACCAGCTGCTCGACCGCCCCGGGTGCCACGTCCGCGAGCGTGCCGGCGAAGACGGCGGGGCGCAGCGCCGCGGGCAGCGTGCTGGTGACCGAGGTGAGCGCCAGCGCCGTGGTCAGCACGATCGCGGTGTTGATCACCATCAGGCGCATGGCGTTGACGATCCCCACCCGGTCGGCCGGTAGCTCGTCGAGCAGGGCGGTGGTGTTGGCCGGCACTAACAGGCCCGAGCCGACGCCCAGCAGGACCAGGGCGACGCAGACCGCCGCGTACCCGCCCGACGCCGAGACGCTCACGGTCAGCAGCAGCAGGCCCGCGGTGCTGACCGCGGTGCCCAGCGCGGCGGCGCGGTGGGCGTCGAGCCACCGGTGCAGCAGCCCCGAGCTCGCCGCGACGACCATCATGGCCGCCGACATCGGCAGCACCCGCAATCCGGCGGTGACCGGGTCCTCGCCGTGCGCGGCCTGGTAGAACAGCGCGACCAGCAGCACCACCGCCATGCGCGCGACCGTGCTCAGGAACGACGCGGTCAGCCCGAGGCTGAACACCCGGTCGGCGAACAGCCCCATGTCCACGACCGGCTGCCTGCTGCGCCTCTCCACCAGCACGAACACCGGCAGCAGCAGCACGAACAGGGCGATCCCGACCAGCACGACGGGCGCGGTCCAGCCGTGGTCGGAGACCTGCGACAGCCCCAGCAGCAGCCCGCCCAGCGACACCAGCACCAGCAGGTTGCCCGGCAGGTCCAGCCCGCGCTCCCGCTGGGCGACGGGGGCGCGGCGCAGGGCGAAGACCCCCCACACCAGGCAGGCCAGCCCGAGCGGGACGCTGAACCAGAACACCCACTGCCAGCCGAAGCGGTGCGACAGGAAGCCGCCCAGCGTCGGCCCGACCAGCTGGGCCACCGAGAACGAGGCGATGTAGACGCCCATGCCGCGGCCGAGCTGGTGGCGGGGGAAGGCGTCGGTCAGCAGGGCGGCGCTGTTGGCCAGCAGCATCGCCCCGCCCGCCGCCTGCACGACCCGCAGCCCGACGATCCACCACTCGTCGGGGGCGAAGCCCAGCGCCAGGCTGGAGCCGGTGTAGGTGGCCAGGCCCCACAGGTACATCGCGCGCCTGCCGAACATGTCGGCCAGCCGGCCGAAGACCACCATCAGCACGGTGTTGGCCAACATGAACGACAGCAGCATCCAGCCGGCGGCCGCGGCGCTCGCGTCGAAGGCCCGCACGACGTCGGGCAGGGCGACGTTGAGCGCGCTGGTGCCCAGTGCGAACGCGATGCTGGCCGTGCTGACCACCGAGAGCACGCGCCACGCGTAGCGCATCCGGTCCCGATCGGTCGGGTCGGGCGCCACCGCTGCCTCCAGCCGCCCGGGCCCCGGGCGTCGACGGACGGGAAACTTGCTCGATGCTAAGTGTTGGGTCGGGGCCCGGCCGTCGTCGGCCGCAGTGGCCTACCTCACGGCGCGCTCGGGAGCCGATCACCAGGTCGCTGTCGGAGCGGGCGCCGGGGTAGCGGTGGGTCCACCGGGTCCCGCCGGCCCGACCACGAGCACGTCCAGGTGCGGGGGCGCGGTGGCGGGCGGTGCGGGGGCCGCGATCGACCGGGTCAGGTGCTCTCCCGCACCACGAGCCGGTGCGGGGCCGTGCGGCTGCGCGGGGGCAGGTCGGGCTCGGCCAGCCGCGAGGTGGCCAGCTCCAGGGCCGCCTCGGCGACGAACGCCCGGTCGATCGCCACGGTGGTGAGGGCGGGCGTGGTGAACCGGCTCTCGGGCACGTCGTCGACGCCGACGACGGCGACGTCGTCGGGCACGCGACGGCCGTGGCGGTGCAGAGCCCGCAGGACGCCGATGGCGAGCACGTCGTTCGCGGCGAACACGGCGTCGACGTCCGGGCGCTGGGCGAGCAGGGCGTCCGTCGCGTCGGCGCCGTGCCGGCGGTCCCAGCCGGGCACGGTGCGGATGAGGGCCGCGTCCACCGGCAGCCCGGCCTCGTCCAGCCCCCGCGTGTAGCCCAGGACGCGCTGCTCCATCGCCGACTTCGGCAGCTCCTTGTGGCCGACCATGGCGATCCGCCGCCGACCCGTCGCCGCGAGGTGGGCGGTGGCGAGGGCGCCGATGGCGACGCTGTCGATGGCGACGCGGTCGGCGCCCGCGACGGCGGCGCCGTGCTCGCCGAGCAGCACCATCGGCGTGTCGTGGCGGGCCGCCAGCTCGGAGGGCGGCATCGTCAACGGGCTGAAGATCAGCGCGTCGGCGAACCGGACCGGGGATCCGGCCGCCACCTCGCGCTCGCGCTCCACGTCGCCGTCGGTCTGCTCCACGACGACGGTCAGCCCTCGGTCGCGGGCTGCCCGCACGAGCAGGGCGGCCAGGTCGGCGAAGTAGGGCATGTCGACGCCGGGCACGGCCAGCGCGATCGCGCCGGTGCGGCCGTGGCGCAGCTGGCGGCCGACGGCGTGCGGCCGGTAGCCCAGGGCCTCGACGTGGTGCTGGACGAGTGCGCGCATCTCCGGGCGCACGTGGACGTACTCGTTGACCACGTTGGACACGGTCTTGGGCGACACACCGGCCGCCCGCGCCACGTCCCGCATCGTCACCGGCCGCCGTCTGCTCCCCACACCCGCATTCTGCCGTGCCGTCCCTTGACAGCGGACCGACTTTCCGGCCAGGGTTTACCACGATGTAAAGGAGCGTGGTCGATGACGACTGCCCCCCGCCTGACGCGCCGCACGCTGCTGCGCGCCACGGTCGCCGCCGGCGGTGCCGCTCTGCTGTCCTCGTGCGCCGGTGGCGCGAGCGGCGGCGCGGTCGACCTGGCGTACTGGAACTTCTTCACCGGCAGCGACGGCGAGCTGATGGTCGACCTCGTCGAGGCCTACCGCGGCGAGGCGCCCGGCGTCCGGCTCACGGACACGACGCTGATGTGGGGCTCGCCCTACTACACGAAGCTGGCGATGGCCTGCGCCGGCGGGCGCGCCCCCGACCTGGCCACGATGCACGCCTCGCGGCTGGCGACCTTCGGGCGCGACCTGCTCGACGAGTGGGACCGCGACGAGCTGGCCGCCCGCGGCGTCACCCTCGACGAGTTCCCGCAGCCGGTGCAGGACCGGGTGGTGATCGACGGCAGGCTGATGGCGCTGCCGCTGGACACCCACCCGCTGGTGCTCTACTACAACACCGACATCTGCGAGCGGGCCGGCCTGCTCGGCGCGGACGGCAGCCTGTCCCCCATCCGCAGCGCCGAGCAGATGCTCGACGCCGGTCGGCGCGCCGCGGAGGTCACCGGGGCCACCGGCATCGCCTTCGGCGCCGCCGACAACTTCGCCAGCTGGATGGTGTTCTGGTCGACCTTCCGCCAACTGGGCGGGGAGATGCTGCTGCCCGACGGGGGACCGGCCGAGGTCGACCGCGACGCGATGGTCCAGGCGATGACCTTCATGCACGACATGTGCGACGGCACGATCGCCTCGGGCACCCTCGACGGCCCGGCGGCACCGGCGGCGTTCGCCAGCCAGCAGGCCGGGTTCCTGCTCATCGGCCCCTGGGAGGTCACCACCGCGCGGACCGCGGAGATCCCGTTCTCGATGACGCAGTTCCCCCTGCTCTACGGCGACACCCCGTACGCCAGGGCGGACAGCCACAGCTTCGTGCTGCCCTCGAGGGTCTCGGTGGACCCGGCGGTCCGCAGCGCCGCGTACGACATGGCGGTCTCGATGCTGCGCAACAGCCTCGGCTGGGCCGCAGGCGGCGGCCACATCCCGGCGCTGTCCGCGGTGGCCGAGAGCCCCGAGTACCTCGCCGAGAAGCCGATCTCCAACTACCGGGACGCGGCGCAGGTGGTGGCGTTCGACCCCGAGGGCTACTTCAGCGGGTCCGGCTCGACGCTGATGTCGCGTGCGGGGCAGACCCTGCAGGGCGTCAACTCCCGGGCGCTGACGCCCGAGCAGGGCGCCGACGACCTGATCGGCTGGCTCGACCAGCAGCTCAGGCTGGGATCCCCGCTGTGAGCGGGGCTGTGAACCGGGCCGTGGACGCGTCAGGGGAGGTCGAGCGATGAGCACGTCGAGCACGGTCCGGGACCCGGGAGCCACCGCCCCGGGCAGCACCGGCCCGCAGCGGGCCGACCGCCGCACGGGCCGCAGCCTCGTCGGTGGTCGCGGCGGGATCTGGTTCGTCCTGCCGTTCATGGTGGTCTACGCCGCGTTCGTGCTGTGGCCGCTGCTCTACGGCCTGGGCCTGAGCTTCTTCGACACCAGCCTGGTCAGCGACGAGTCGCAGTTCGTCGGGCTGGACAACTACGCCCGGCTGCTCGGCGACTCCGAGGTCTGGCGCACCCTGTGGGTCACCGTGCTGTTCACCGCGGGCAGCACGATCCCCCTGGTGGCGATCGCACTGGTGATGGCGCTGCTGGTGCAGACCGGGGTGCGCGGGCAGTGGTTCTGGCGCTTCGTGTACTTCGCACCGTTCCTGCTGCCGGTGGCCACCGTCGTGCTGATCTGGCAGTGGCTGTTCTCCGGCGACTTCGGGCTGTTCAACGGCGTGCTGACCGGGCTGGGGCTGCCGGAGGTCGGCTGGCTCACCGAGCCCGAGATGGGCCTGTGGTCGGTCATCATCCTGACCGTCTGGTGGACCATCGGGTTCAACTTCCTGCTCTACCTCGCGGCCCTGCAGGGCATCCCGGACCAGCTCTACGAGGCGGCCGAGATCGACGGGGCCGGCGGGTGGCGGCGGCTGTTCTCGATCACACTGCCCCTGCTGACCCGCACCACCGCGCTGGTGGTGGTGCTGCAGGTGCTGGCCTCGCTGAAGCTGTTCGACCAGGCCTACATCCTGTACCGGGGCAGCGGCGGACCGGGCGGGTCGGCGACGCCGATCCTGCAGTACGTCTACGACACCGGCTTCGTCGACTACCGGCTGGGCTACGCCTCGGCCATCTCCTACGTCTTCTTCGTGCTGATCATCCTGATCGCCCTCGTCCAGGCCCGGCTCAGCCGCAGGAGCGAATCGTGACGACCACCGAGACCGCCAACCCCGCCACCACCACGGTCCTGCCGGGGGCGGGCCGGGAGACCGCCGGGCCGTCGACGGTGCAGCGCTACACGCCGCTGGCCCGCGCCGGGATGGTCACCGGGCTGGCCGTGCTGGCCGTGCTGTGGCTGGCGCCGCTGGTGTGGGCCGTGCTCACCTCGCTGAAGTACGAGGCCGACACCACGACCGTGCCGCTGGAGGTGGTGCCCGAGCGCGGGTTCACCCTGGAGGCCTACACCTCGGTGCTGGCCAACGGCAACCTGGTCACGTGGTTCGTCAACAGCACCGTGGTCACGCTGGTGGTCACCGTGCTGACCGTGGCGCTGTGCGCGGCGGCGGCCTACGGGTTCTCCCGCACCCGCTTCCGCGGACGCCGCGCGCTGTTCGCGCTGACCGTCGCCGGGATCATGGTGCCGCCGCAGATCCTGATCGTGCCGCTGTACCGCCAGATGGTCTCCTGGGGCCTCGCCGACACCTACCTCGGCATCATCCTGCCCCAGCTGGTGGTGCCGGCGATGGTGTTCATCCTCAAGAAGTTCTTCGACGGCATCCCGCACGAGCTGGAGGAGGCCGCCCGGATCGACGGCGCCGGCCAGCTGCGGATCTTCCTGCAGATCGTGCTGCCGCTCTCGCGCTCGATCCTGGCCGCCGTGTCGATCTTCGTGTTCATCCACGCCTGGAACAACTTCCTGTGGCCGTTCATCATCACCTCCGACCCCGCCCTGATGACGCTGCCGGTGGGGCTCGTGCAGGTGCAGAGCAGCTTCGGGGTCCGCTACGCCCAGATCATGGCCTCGGCGATCCTGGCAGGGCTGCCGCTGGTGGTGGCGTTCATGCTGTTCCAACGACAGATCGTCCGCGGGGTCGCCACCACCGGCCTCGGCGGCACGTGAGAAGCACCGCCTGCAGGAGGGAACCGGTTTGCCCCGCGCTCGTCTGACCATCGACCCCGACTTCACCATCGCCCCGGTGCCGCGCCGGTTGTTCGGCTCGTTCGTCGAGCACATGGGCCGCTGCGTCTACACCGGCATCTACGAGCCGGGGCACCCGAAGGCCGACGCCGACGGCCTGCGCACCGACGTGCTCGACCTGGTGCGCGAGCTCGGCCCCACCGTCGTGCGCTACCCGGGCGGCAACTTCGTCTCCGGCTACGAGTGGGAGGACGGCGTCGGGCCGCGGGAGCAGCGGCCGCGCCGGCTCGACCGGGCGTGGCGCTCGATCGAGACCAACGAGTTCGGGCTCGGGGAGTTCGCCCGGTGGGCGCGCGCGGCCGGGGCCGAGCCGATGATGGCGCTCAACCTCGGCACCCGCGGCATCCAGGAGGCCTGCGACCTGCTGGAGTACGCCAACCACCCGGGCGGCACCAAGTACTCCGACCTGCGCCGCAGCCACGGCAGCGCCGACCCGTTCGACGTCCGGCTGTGGTGCCTGGGCAACGAGATGGACGGCCCGTGGCAGGTCGGGCACAAGACCGCCGCCGAGTACGGCCGGCTGGCCGCGGAGACGGCGCGGGCCATGCGCCTGGTCGACCCCCGCATCGAGCTGGTCGCCTGCGGCAGCTCGCACTCGGGCATGCCGACCTTCGGCGAGTGGGAGCGGGTGGTGCTGGAGGAGGCATACGACCAGGTCGACCACATCTCCGCGCACGCCTACTACCAGGAGCACGACGACCCGCGCGACTTCCTGGCCTGCGCCCGCGACATGGACGCCTTCATCGAGTCCGTCGTGGCCACCGCGGACGCCGTGCGGGCCCGCGGCAAGCACCGCAAGCACATCGGCGTCTCCTTCGACGAGTGGAACGTCTGGTACCAGTCGCGCTACCGGGAGTCGGCGATCGCGAAGGGCGAGAGCGAGTGGGAGGTGGCGCCGCGGGTGATCGAGGACGAGTACTCGGTCACCGATGCCGTCGTCGTGGGCACCCTGCTGAACTCCCTGCTCCGCCACGGCGACCGGGTGACGATCGCGTGCCAGGCCCAGCTGGTCAACGTGATCGGGCTGCTGCGCAGCGAGCCGGGCGGCCCGGCCTGGAAGCAGTCGATCGCGCACCCGTTCGAGCAGGTCCGCCGCCGCGCGACGGGCGACGTCCTGGACGTGCGGGTGCGCAGCGACCGCTACGAGACCCCCCGCTTCGGCGACGTCGACCTCGTCGACGCCGCCGCCACCTGGGACGCCGAGAGCGGGGTCCTGTCGCTGTTCCTGGCCAACCGCGGCCTGGCCGAGCCGGCGCAGGTGCAGGTCGGGGTGCGCGGCTTCGGCGACCTCCGACCCCGGCACGCCGCCGTCCTCGCCGCGGCCGACGGCCAGGACCGGCACACCACCAACGACGAGCAGCACCCCGACCGGGTGGGGCTGCGCCCGCTCGACGGCGTCCGGGTGGAGGAGGGCAGCGCGCACCTGGAGCTGCCGCCGCTGTCGTGGGCGGTGGTGCAGCTGGCCCGCGGCTGACGCCGACCGGGGGGCTCCCGCTACCGCGGGGCCAGCGCGCGCACCGTCGCGACCGGATCGCCGACCCCGAGCGGCATCAGCACCGGCGTGCTCACCCCGGCCTCGACGTAGGCCCGCACCTGCTCGCGCACGGACTCGGCCGGGCCGTGCAGGACCAGGCTGTCGACCACGGCGTCCGGGATGGCGGCGAGCGCGCCGCGCCGGTCGCCGCCGGCCCACAGCGTCCACATCGGGCCCAGCTCGGTGCGCCCGAGCCACTCGTGGAACCCGCGGTAGACCGGCACGTTGAGGTAGGCCGCGATGGCCCGCCGCCCGACCTCGCGGGCCTGCTCCGCGGGCACGTCCGGCAGCACGAAGATGCGGGCCACCAGCTCGGCGTCGGGCCTGCCCTGCCCGCGCACGTGCGGGGCGACGGTGCGGACGTCGTCGGCGGTCAGCCAGTTCAGGATCGCGCCGTCGGCCTCGCGCCCGGCCAGCCGGAGCATCCCCGGCCGCAGGGCCGCGAGCAGGATCGGCGGGGCCGGCTCGGGCGCCTCCGGGAGCCGGAAGCCGCGGATCGCGAACGACGGGTACTCGTGGTCGACCTTGGCCCCGGCCAGGGCCGGGCGCAGGAAGCGCAGCAGGTCGCGCACCCGCGCGTAGGGCTCGTCGAACCCGATGCCGTTCCAGTTGCGCACGATCACGTCCGAGGACGTGCCGATGCCCAGCGCGAACCGGCCCGGCGCCAGCCCGGCCAGCGTGGCCGCCGACATGGCCACGGTGGCCGGGCCCCGGGTGAACGCCGGGATGATCGCCGTGCCCAGCCGCAGGGACGGCGCCCACTGCGAGGCCAGCACCAGCGGGGTGAACCCGTCGCTGCCGCCCGCCTCGCCGGTCCAGACGTCGGTGTAGCCGAGGTCGGGCAGGGCGGCCACGACGTCGCGCTGCTCGCGCAGCGGCAGGCCGGCCAGCGGGATCGTCAGGCCCCAGCGATCGGGTCGCGCGTTCATGGCCCTCAGCGTCGCACTCCCAGCGTGCGGAAGTTGATCTGGCCGGTGACCAGCGTCTCGAACCCGACGATGGTGTCCTTGGTGGCGATGACCGACTGGTCGGAGGCGATCGGCACCTGGAACGCCTGCTCGACGAGCTCGCCGACCTCCTCGTGGATCGTGGCCGTGCGGGCGTCGGGGTCGAGGGTGTCCAGCGCCTGGCGCTGCAGCTCCTCCAGGCGCGGCGTGGTGTGCCGGCCGGGGTTGGAGAACCCGTCGCCGGTGAACTGCAGGTCGATGGTCATCGACGGGTCGGGCCGCCCGCCCCACTGCGACACCAGCGCGTCGCCCTGCTGCTGGCGGTAGTAGACGTCGGCGGTCTGGGCGGCCTCCACGGAGCGGATGTTCGCGGTGATGCCGACCTCGCCCAGCATGTTCTGCACCGCCTCGCCCGCCTGGATGTAGGTGCTCAGCGAGGTCACCAGCATCTCGAAGGAGAAGCCGCCCGCCAGCCCTGCCTGGGCGAGCAGGTCGCGCGCCTTCTGCGGGTCGTAGGGGTAGTAGTCGCCCGGGTAGGCCGGGTTGTGGGCGTAGTAGCCCTCCGGGAACGGCTGCACGGTCGGGCTGCCCGCGCCGAAGTAGATGCCGTCGACGATGGCCTTGCGGTCGATCGCGTGGTTCAGCGCCTGGCGCACCAGCGGGTTGCCGAACTCCGAGCGCGCCCGGTTGAGGTAGAGCACGAGGTAGGTCAGCGTCGGGTCGCGGTGCACGACGATGCCGGGCAGCCCCTCGGCCTCGGGGGCCAGCCGGCCGGTCAGCAGGGCCATGTCGACCTCGCCGGTGCGCAGCGCGTTCATCCGGGTGACCTCGTCGGGCAGGATCCGCAGCTGCAGCTCCTTCGCTCCGACGACCTCGGAGTCCCAGTAGCCGGGGTTGCGCTCGTAGAAGATCGTGTCGTTGGGCCGGTACTCGCGCACCCGGTACATGCCGGTGCCGACGGGGGCCAGGTCGAGGTCGGGGTTGTCGAACGCGGTCGGGCTGACCATCGCCCCGGCCCGGTGCGAGAGCAGGCCCAGCAGCATGCTGTTGCGCTCGCTCAGCCGCAGCCGCACCGTCCGCGGGTCGACCACCTCGACCGTGCTCACCATGGCCAGGTCGGCGGCGACCGAGGAGCCCTCGACGGTCTTGGCCCGCTCGATGTTGGCCCGCACCGCCTCGGCGTCGAACTGCGCGCCGTCGTGGAACTCCACGCCCTCGCGCAGCGACATCCGCAGCGCGAGCCCGTCGTCCTCCCAGGCCCACTCGGTGGCCAGGCCGGGGATCGGCTCGCCAGCGGGGGACAGGTGCACGAGCCGGTCGTAGACGGGGGCGAAGAACCGGATGTCCTGGCCGATGGTCGAGCGGTGCGGGTCGAACCGGCTGGGGCCGACGGCGTCGGCGAACCGGATGGTCGCCTCCGGGTCGACGTCCTCCGGGGCGACCGGGGCCTGCTCGGCGGGGGCCTGGCCGCCGCCCGCGGGCTGGATCGGCGCGCAGGCCGCGACGGCCAGCAGCGCGGCGATGGCGACGGCGAGGGTGGGGACGAGGGGTGACAGCTTCATCGTTCCGGTTCACCTTCCGGTTCCGCGGCGGTGCGGTCGAGGCGAATGCAGGGGCGGCGGGAATGCGGACGAGTGGCACGTCCAGGGGCGGCCGCGATCACCGTACCCCGGGCCCTGACGATTGAGTAGACGCAATTCGACCGCCGTTCCGCGGCGATTCCCGGGCGGCTCCCGCCGGTCGTCGGCGCAGCCGAGTGCGCATGATCGATGAGCCGATCGGCGGCGCGGCCGATGGTTACCCGAGGGTAGCGGCTGATCGATATCAGCCGTCTGACCTGCGGATAGCTGGTTCGGCCCCGTCGGGATCCCGGCCGAGCGTTGACCGGTGGGGCGGTGGCGGTTTACCTTAACGGCCGATCAGTTGTCGCACCGTCCGACCACGAGTCGTTTTCCCGCGGTTCCCCATCAGCAGCCACAGCGGAGTGGTGAGCGAACGCGCCACCCCGCTGGCCCGACGTGCGGGGAGAGTGCCTGGAATCGTGCCGCAATACGCGCTGAAACGGGTCCTGATGATGGTCCCGCTGCTCTTCCTGGTCTCGCTGGGCGTATTCGCGCTGGTGCTGCTGATCCCCGGCGACCCGGCGATCACCATCGCCGGCGAGAACGCCACCGAGGCCCAGATCGAGGCGACCCGCGAGCGGCTGGGGCTCAACGACCCCGTCATCGTGCAGTACCTCGGCTGGGCGGGCTCGGCGCTGACCGGCGACCTGGGCACCTCGCTGTTCAGCAACGAGTCGGTGAGCGGGGCCATCGCGGCGAGGTTCCCGGTGACCATCGCGGTCACCGCGGCCGCGATGACCGTGGCCCTGCTGATCGCCGTCCCGGCCGGGATCATCGCCGCCGTGCACCGCGGGCGCTGGCCCGACCGGCTGGCCACCCTGTTCGCCTCGATCGGCATCTCGATGCCCAACTTCTGGGTCGGCATCCTGCTGATCATCGTGCTGGCCCTGATGTTCCCGATCTTCCCGGCGGTGGGCTACACGCCGATCTCGGAGGGGATCGGCGCGTGGGCGCACAACCTGGTGCTGCCCGGGCTCACCCTCGGCACCACGGTCGCCGCCGAGATCACCCGCCAGCTGCGCGGCTCGCTGCACGACGTCATGCAGCAGGACTACATCCGCACGGCCAGGGCCAACGGCCTGCGCGGCGGCGTGGTGATCGCCAAGCACGGGCTGAAGAACGCCGCGGTGCCGGTGGTCACCGTGATCGGCTTCCAGGTGGGGTTCCTGCTCGGCGGCTCGGTGATCGTCGAGCGGGTGTTCGGCATACCGGGGCTGGGCGACCTGGCCATCCGCGCGGTGCTGCAGCGCGACATCCCCATGATCCAGGGCATCGTCGTGGTCACCGCCCTGGTGGTGATGCTGGTCAACCTGGCCGTCGACCTCAGCTACGGCTACCTCAACCCGAAGGTGAGGCAGGGATGACCGCGCAGTCGGCCGCACCGGTCAGCCCGGACGAGCAGGAGGCGCTCGACACCCCCGAGCTGAGCGCGGGCGCCCGGTTCCGGCGGCGGTTCCGCCGCCAGTACCCGGCGCTGCTGGCGCTGGGCTGGCTGGTGCTCGTGGTGCTGACGGCGCTGTGCGCGCCGCTGCTGGCCACCCACCCCCCGCTGGAGCAGAACCTCGCCGGGGTCCTGCAGCGCCCCGGCCAGGGCGGTCACCTGCTGGGCACCGACGACCTGGGCCGCGACGTCTACACCCGCGCCCTCTACGCCGGGCGGATCTCGCTGGTCGCGGCGGCCCAGGCCGTCGCGGTGGCCGTCGCGCTGGGCGTCGTCCCCGGGCTCGTCGCCGGCTACGCCGGGCGCCGGGTGGACGCGGTGATCATGCGGATCACCGACGGGGTGATGAGCTTCCCGCCGCTGATCCTGGCCATCGCCTTCGTCGGCGTGCTCGGCCCGAGCCTGACCAACGCCATGTTCGTCATCGGGGTGATCTTCGCGCCGCGCTTCGTCCGGCTGGTGCGGGGCAGCGTGCTCTCGGTGCGCCAGGAGACCTTCATCGAGGCCTCCCGCTCGATCGGCACCCCCACCCACCGGGTGATCCGCCGCCACGTCGTGCCCAACGTGCTCTCGCCGCTGATCGTGCAGATCTCGCTGGCCGCGGCGATGGCGATGCTCGCCGAGGCGAGCCTGTCGTTCCTGGGCCTGGGCGTGCAGCCGCCCGACGCCAGCTGGGGGTCGATGATCGAGCGGGGCTTCCGCTACACCGCGGCGGCGCCCTGGCTGACCGTGTTCCCCGGGCTGCTGATCGCGCTGACCGTACTCGCCTTCAACGTGCTCGGCGACGGCCTGCGCGACTCGCTGGGCCGCGAGGAACGGAGGGCGGCGTGACACCCGCGTCGACCGGGGCGCCGGCCCCGTCCACCGCAGGCGGGGCCGCGGGGGGGACCGACCCGGTGCTGGTCGTCGAGGACCTCGAGGTGCGGTTCGCCACCGACGGCGGCTGGCTGACCGTGCTCGACGGGGTCTCGTTCAGCGTCGGGCGCGGCGAGACCGTCGGCATCGTCGGCGAGTCCGGCTCGGGCAAGACGGTGACCAGCCTGTCGGTGCTCGGCCTGCTGCCCCCGCACTCCTCGCGGATCACCCGCGGCAGCGTGCGCCTCGACGGCGTCGAACTGGTCGGCATGGCGCGCCGCAAGCTGGAGGCCGTCCGCGGCGACGACATCTCGATGATCTTCCAGGAGCCGATGACCAGCCTGAACCCCGCGTTCAAGGTGGGCGACCAGATCGCCGAGGTGGTGCGCAGGCACCGCGGCGGGTCGTGGCGCTCGGCGACCGCGCGCGCCGTCGAGGTGCTCGACGAGGTCGGCATCCCCGACGCCGCCCGCCGCGCCCGCAGCTTCCCGCACGAGTTCTCCGGCGGCATGCGCCAGCGCGTGATGATCGCCATGGCGATGGCCTGCCGACCCAAGGTGATCATCGCCGACGAGCCGACCACGGCACTGGACGTCACCATCCAGGCCCAGGTGCTCGACCTGATGCGGACGATGAGCCGCGAGCACGGCACCGCGGTCGTCTTCGTCACCCACGACCTGGGGGTGGTCGCCGACATCTGCGACCGGGCGGTCGTCATGTACGCCGGGCAGGTCGTCGAGCAGGCCGTGGTGGACGACCTCTACCACCGGCCCCGCCACCCGTACACGGCGGCGCTGATGACGGCCATGCCGCAGCTGACCGGCCGGTCGGGGCGGCTGGCCACGATCCCCGGCCGCACGCCCGCCCCGGGCTCGATGCCCGCCGGCTGCCGGTTCCACCCGCGCTGCGCCCACGCGGTGGACCGCTGCGTCGACGGTGATGCCGACGGCCGCGTGGAGATCCGGGAGCTGGCCGGCGGGCGGTCCAGCCGCTGCCTGCGGGTGCACGAGCTGACCCTGGAGGGGACCGAGTGACGCCGTCGGTGGACCGCCCCGCGGTCGGCACGGGCAAGCCCACCGCCGCGGTGGCCGAGGCGCCGGTGCCGGTGGCCGAGGTCGAGGACCTCGACGTCGAGTTCCGGCTGCGCCGCGGCCCCCTCGGCGGCACGGTGCCGCTGCGCGCGGTGCGCGGGATCGACCTGGCCATCGGCGAGCGCGAGACCCTCGGCCTGGTGGGGGAGTCCGGCTCGGGCAAGTCCACGACCGGGCGGGCGCTGCTGCGGCTGATCGAGCCGACCGGCGGCCGCATCCGGCTGGACGGCCAGGACATCACCGCCCTGCGCGGCGAGGCGCTGCGCGGCGTGCGGCGCAAGATGCAGATGGTCTTCCAGGACCCGTACTCCTCGCTGGACCCGGCGATGGTGGTCGCGGAGAGCATCGCCGAGCCGCTGGACACCCACCTCGCGCTGACCCGCGCCCAGCGCACGGCCCGGTTGGCCGAGCTGATGGAGCAGGTCGGGCTCTCCCGCCGGCACCTCAACCGCTACCCCTACGAGTTCTCCGGCGGCCAGCGCCAGCGCATCGCCATCGCCCGCGCCGTCGCCGTGCACCCGCGGCTGGTGGTCTGCGACGAGGCGGTCAGCGCGCTGGACGTGTCCACCCAGAACCAGATCCTCAACCTGCTCGAGGACATCCAGGCAGGCTCCGGCATCTCCTACCTGTTCATCGCCCACGACCTGGCGGTCGTGCGGCACATCGCGCACCGCGTGGCGGTGATGTACCTGGGCGAGATCGTCGAGACCGGGCCCACCGACCGGCTGTTCGACCGGCCGGCCCACCCCTACACCGAGGCGCTGCTCTCGGCCGTGCCGCTGCCCAGCCCGCGCCGCCAGCGCGAGCGCGAGCGGATCGTGCTGACCGGGGAGGTGCCCGACGCCGCGGACCCGCCGCCGGGCTGCTCCTTCCACACCCGCTGCCCGTACGTGATGCAGCGCTGCCGGGTCGAGGTCCCGGCCGAGACCCCGGTCGAGGGGGGCGGCACCGTGCGCTGCCACCTGCGGGGGTGAGCGTCGTCAGCGGCGCAACCGGCGCAGCCCGGGCAGGGTGGCGACGAGCGCGGTCAGCACGATCCCCATCACGCCGTACACCGCCAGCGCCCAGCGGGTCGGCACCACGGCGGCGACCGCGGCCGCCGTGGCCGCGCCGGTGGCGGCGGCGCCGAGCACCTGCGCGGTCCACACCGCCGACACCCGTCCGCGCAACCGGTCCGGCGCGGCCTCCAGCACGGCGGCGTAGCGCAGGATGTCGCCGCTGGACCGTCCCAGGCCGAACGCCGCCAGCGCGACCGCGGCCGGGAGGGCCGCGCCCACCGCGCCCGCGGCCGCCATGCCCAGGGCGGCCAGCAGCGCGGCGCCGAGCAGGGCCCGCCCGACCCCGTGCACGGTGCCGGTCCAGCCGCTGACCAGCGAGCCCAGCAACGCGCCCACGGCGGGAGCCGCGTAGAGCACCCCGACCAGCTCCGGCCCGGCGCCCAGGACGTCCGCGGCGTACTCGGGCAGCAGGACCGTCCAGCCCGCGGTGGCCATCCCCACCAGGCCGAGCGCGAGCACCGGGCCCACCCGGGCGTCCCGCACGGCGAACCGGGCCCCGTCGGCGAGCAGCCGCACCGCGGGCTCGCCGCCGCCTTCCGGCGGCAGCGGCGGCAGCCGCAGCAGGCTGGTCACGGTCACCACCGCGGTCGCCGTGCAGACCGCGTAGTTGGCCGCGAAGCCGCCCGCTGCGACCAGCACACCGCCCAGCGCGGGCGCGGCCACCGCACCGATGTTGACCATCAACGCCATCAGCGCACCGGCGGCGGCCAGCTGCTCCTTCGGGACCAGCTGCGGGGTGGCCGACATCAGCGCGGTCGAGGAGATCCCGCCGCACAGCCCGTCGACGACGCCGCACAGGTAGATCGCCCACAGCGCGGGCTCGGGCACCAGCGCGCCGGCCGCGAGCCCGGCGTAGCCCAGGCCGGCCCCGGCGCGGGCCAGCAGGATGACGGTGCGCCGGTCGTAGCGGTCGGCCAGCACGCCGCCGCCGAGGGTGCCGACGAGCGCGGACAGCCCCACGGCCGCGGTCACCCCGGCCACACCCGCGGTCGAGCCGGTCAGCGCGAACACCTGCAACGGCACCGCGACGAGCACGAACCCCAGCCCGAAGACCGAGACGGTGCGGGCCACGAACACCGCGCGGAAGCCGCGGTGGCGCAGCGGGGCCGGGTCCAGCAGGAGGCGGCGCCGCGGCCGGGAGGTCATCGGGCGGCCGTCCGCTCCGGCCGGGGCCGCGCGGTGCCCGCCGGGACCGGGTCGGGAGCCGGCGCGGTGATCACCTCGGGGTGAGCGCTAGCTCGCGGGCTGCTCGATCTCGTCCATCTCGGCGTACATCTCCTGCATCTCGTCGAGGAAGCGCTTGTCGTCGTGCACCTTGTGCAGCCAGTAGCCGCAGAACTCGACGCGCCGCTTGTCGACGCCGAGGTCGCGGACCAGGTGCCGGCGAACCTCCTTGACCATCCCGGACTCGCCCGCCACCCAGGCGTACACCTGGCCCTCGGGCAGGCGCGCCTGGCGCAGGGTGCGGACGACGATGTCGCTGCGGCCCGCGGTGACGCCCTGGCGGTGCAGCCAGACCAGGTCGACGTGCGGGCCGGTGGCCAGCGCGATCTCGTCCTCGGGGCCGCCGACCTCGACGTAGACCAGTGCCCGGTGGCCCGCAGGCAGTTCCTCGAGGATGACGGAGAGGGCGGGCAGGCCGGTCTCGTCGGCGACCAGCAGCAGCCAGTCGGTGTCGGCGGGGGGCTCGGCGCTGGCCGCGTCGTGGCAGACGCCGACCACGTCGCCCGGGGCCGCGCGCAGCGCCCACGCCGAGGCGGGCCCTTCGTCGCCGTGCAGCACGAAGTCGACGTCGAGCTCCAGGGCGTCGGCGTCGAAGCGGCGGACCGTGTAGTTGCGCAGCGCGGGGCGGTGGTCCTCCGGGATCGCCTGGTAGGTCTCCCACCAGTCGCCGCTGTCGGGGATCACCGGCTCGCGCTGCCCGGGCCGCGGGAAGAACATGCGCACGACCTGGTCGCGGCCGACGCCGACGAACCGGGTCAGCTCCGGGCCGCCGAACGTGATCCGGGTCATGTGCGGCGCGACGGGGGTGGTGCGCAGGACACGGGCCGCCATCGCGGCGGGACGTGAGCTCATCGGCTCAGCTTAGGCATGCCTACGCTCAGCGCAAGGAGCCCTCCTCTGGTCCCCGTGGAACCCGCGACGACAGGTTCGCCTACCGGGCAGGTCCACCGGGACGCCACGACGATCGACGACCCGGCGGCCCGCGCCGTGCTCGACCTCTGCACGAGCTGCCCGGGACCTCCGGGGTGGCGAGGTCCCGGACAGCTGAGCGGGTCGGCCCGGCTCAGTCGGTGACGGTGATCGCGGCCGCCGGGCAGACGTTCGCGGCCTCGCGGACGCTCGCGTGGTCGCCCGGCTCGGGCTCGACCTCCAGCAGCACGACGACGCCGTCGTCCTCGCGCTGGTCGAGGACGTCCGGCGCGAGCATGACGCGGGTGCAGCAGCACCTCCAGGGTCACCTGCAGCTCGGTGCGGGCGAGCGCCTGCCCGAGGCACGAGTGCGCCCCGGCGCCGAAGCTCAAGTGCGGGTTGGGGGAGCGGGTGAGGTCCATGTCCTCGGCGCCGTCGAACGCCCGGGCGTCCCGGTTGGCCACGCCCATGCTGCTCATGACGGTCTCGCCCGCGGCCAGGGTGGCCGACCGATCGACTCGGAGCTGGGTGTGTCCAGCCGCTAGCCTCCCAGCAGCTGGTCGGTCGGCGCGTAGTCGTCGGTGAGCACGCTCGCCCCGGCGGCCAGCGCGCGCACCCCGGCGTCGCCGACGACCGAGTCGGGCTCGCCGCGCGCCGCGGCGCGCTCGGCGAGCGCGGTGAGGTCGAGCGGGCGGTCGGAGGCGACCAGCACGACGTTGCCCCGCCCGCCCGGCGCGAGCTGGTCGGGGCGCACGAGCAGGGCGAGGTGCCCGAACCGGGTGGCGAGGGTGGCGGCCTCGGCCGCGACCAGGGCCATCGGGTCGGCGTCGATGACGTTGAGCACGTAGACGCCGTCGGGGCGCAGCACGCGGTGCACCTGCCCGGCGAACTCGGTGGTGGCCAGGTGCCACGGCACCTGCCGGGCGCCGAACGCGTCGCCCACGACGACGTCGGCGGACGCGGCGGGCAGCTCGGCGAGGGCCGTGCGCGCGTCGGCGATCCGGACGTCGAGCCCGGGGATCTCGTCGACGCCCAGCTCCCGACGGCCCAGCTCGACCACGCCGCGGTCGACCTCCAGGACGGTCGAGGTCGAGCCCGGGCGGGTGGCGGCGAGCCAGCGCGGCATGGTGAACCCGCCCCCGCCGAGGTGCACCGCGTCCAGGGCGCGGTCTGTGGGGAAGGCCGTGTCGACGGCGTCGGCGAAGCGCTGGGTGTAGGCGAACTGCAGGCGCCGCGGGTCGGTCAGGTCGACCGCGGAGTGCCGCAGGTCGTCGAGGACGAGCACCCGCGTGGAGGGCCCCTCGGCCTCCACGCGCGCGCAGTGGTGGACGGTGTCGGCGTCGCAGCGGCCGGGCACCGCCACCAGCGCCACGGCGAGCAGCGCGGCGGCCCCGCCCACCCGCGCGACGTGGGTGCGCGACGTGGCGGTGGCCATGGCCAGCAGCAGGCAGGAGCCCGCGGTGACGAGCAGGATCATCGACACCGGCAGCAGCGCGACCAGCACGAAGCCGGTCAGGAAGGTGCCGGCGAGCGAGCCGAGGGTGCCGGCCGCGGAGAGCTGGCCGATCACCGCGCCGGAGCCGTCCACGCTGTGCAGCCGGGCGCGGGTGACGGCCGGGGTCACCATGGCCAGCGCGGCCACCGGGGCCAGCGTGGAGGCGGCCACCAGCAGCACGGCCGCGACCGGCCCGGCCCCGACCGCCGGGCCCAGCACCCGCACGAGGGGCTGCACGGCGAGCACGCCCAGCCCGCCGACGGCGAGCGCACCGGCCGCCACCCGCGTCGGCGCGACCACGTCGGCCCAGCGCCCGCCCAGCGCCGCCCCGGCCGCGATACCGGCCAGCGCCACGCCGATGACCGCGGTGGTGGACTCGAGCGTCAGCCCGACGTAGGGGGCGACCAGCCGCGTCGCGAGCGTCTCGACGATCAGGATCGCCGCGCCGGACAGCAGCACGACAATTCGGGCGAAAAGGGGCGTCACGGCATCAGTCTCCGGCACGCCCCGCACCGGCGCGAACGCCCCTGCGGTGGCGCCGGTCTCAGGTCCGGCGCCGCTCCGGCGCGCGGTCGGGGAGCAGACTTGCCGGGTGTCCAACGACGACGTCCAGCGGGCCATGGCCTTCCACGACGCGACGAAGTACTACGCGCTCGACGACGCCGCGCCGGGCGACGAGCGCATCGGCATCGGCGATCCGGCCGCGCGGACGCCGGCGATC
Organism: Pseudonocardia humida; assembly: GCF_023898865.1. Lineage (GTDB taxonomy): Bacteria > Actinomycetota > Actinomycetes > Mycobacteriales > Pseudonocardiaceae > Pseudonocardia > Pseudonocardia humida. The sequence goes on along the minus strand of NZ_JAGSOV010000022.1, from coordinate 3,801 downwards.
TGGCAGCGCGACGCGAGCATGAAGCCCATCCTCTACAAGGTCTACGAGACCCCGCCCTCGGTCGAGCCGCCGCGCGACCTGCCGGCGACGGGGGCACCGGCGCTGGAGGCCCTGGCCGCGGTCGGGTCGGAGGCGGCCGGGCCGCGCGTCGTGCCCGACCGGGCGCTGCTCGGCCGGATCGGCCTGCTGACCAACGGCGAGCTCGACCGCACCTACACCACCCGCGACGGCCGCGTGAACCACTACCGCACGGCGGGCGGCACCGGGGCCCGCTACCACCTCGAGCTGTACTTCGTCTGCGCCGACCTGCCCGACCTGGACGCCGGCGTCTACCACTACAGCCCGCTCGACCACGGCCTGCGCCTGCTGCGCGCGGGCGACCACCGCGCCGCGCTCGCCGCGGCGACCGGCGACGAGCCCTCGATCGCCGCCGCGCCGGTCGTGCTGGCCGTGACCAGCACGTTCTGGCGCAACTCGTGGCGCTACCGCGAGCGCGCCTACCGGCACGCCTACTGGGACGCCGGCACGTCGCTCTCGCACGTCCTCGCGGTCGCGGCGTCGGCGCGCGTGCCCGCGGCGCTGGTGCTCGGCTTCGCCGATCCGCTGGTCGCGGCGCTGCTGGGGGTCGACGGGGAGCGGGAGGCCGCGGTGGCGCTCGTGGCGCTCGGCCGCGATTACGCCCCGGTGCCGCCCGCGCCCGCGGCGGGCCCCCTCGACCTCCCGGTCAGGCCGCTCTCACCCGCCGAGGTGACCTGGCACGCGATCACCGACCTGCACCGCGCGTCCTCGCTGGGCAGCGGCGCCGAGATCGCGCGGTGGCGCTCGCGCCGGTGGCGCCGGCCCGACCCGGAGCCGACGGGTGAGCTGGTCGAGCTGCGGCCGCTGCCCGCCGAGCGGCTCGACCCGCGCGGCGTGGAGGAGATCATCCTCCGGCGGCGCTCGACCCGGAACTACGACACCGGCGTCGAGATCGGGTTCGAGGCGTTCTCCACCCTGCTGGAGCGGTCCACGCGCGGCACGGCCTCCGACGCGCTCACCCCGGGCGCCCCGCTCACCGACCTCTACCTCATCGTCAACGCCGTCGAGGGGCTCAGACCGGGCGTCTACCTGCACCACCCGGGGCGGAGTGCGGTCGAGCTGGTCCGCGCGGGGGAGTTCCGCGAGCGGGCCACCCGCATCGCGGCCGCCCAGCGCTACGCGGGCGACGCGCACGTGAACCTCTACTACCTGGCCGACCTGCCCGCGATCCTGGGCCACTACGGCAACCGGGGCTACCGCCTCGCCCAGCTCGAGGGCGCCCTGCACGCCGGCAAGCTGCACCTGGGCACGCACGCGCTGGGGTTGGGCGCGGTCGGCTCGACGTCCTTCGACGACGAGGTGGTCGAGTTCTTCTCCCCGCACGCCGAGGGCAAGGCCTACATGTTCGTCACCGTCTTCGGCAAGCGCCGGTAGCCGCCGGGGTCCTCGTCGTCGCCCGTGCGACCGGCTCCGGGGCTCGCCAGGGCCGGTGCCGGGGCGCGGGTCCTGGGTAGGGTGCCCCGATGGCGTCGGTGTCGGTCGGCAGCGGGCGGGAGGCCGCGCCGGCGGTGGCCAAGCTGCGGGCGCTGGTGCGCATCCCCACGGTCGGCGACCGCGATCCCGCGCAGGTCGACCACGCCGTCTTCGACGCCTTCCTGGCCGAACTGCGCGCGCAGTTCCCGCTGCTGCACGAGCGGCTGGAGCTCACCGCGCTGCCCGGGCACGGGCTGCTGTTCCGCTGGCCGGGCCGCTCGCCCGCCGACCCCGTCGTGCTCGTCGCCCACCTCGACGTCGTCCCGGTGGTCGCCGACGACTGGCGCCGCCCGCCGTTCGGCGCGGAGCTCGCGGACGGCGCGGTGTGGGGCCGCGGCACGCTCGACGACAAGGGCCCGCTCGTCACGATCTGCGAGGCGGTGGAGACGCTGCTGGCCCGGGGGAGCGTCCCGGCGCGCGACGTGTGGCTCAGCTTCGGCGGCGACGAGGAGGTCGCGGGCACGTCGGCGCGGCACGCCGTCGACGAGCTGGAACGCCGTGGGGTGCGCCCGTGGTTCGTGCTCGACGAGGGCGGCGCCGTCGCCGGTGGTGCGCTGCCGGGGCTGCGGGTGCCGCTCGCGGTCGTCGGCGTCACCGAGAAGGGCGTCGTCACCCTGCTGCTGCGCGCCGAGGGAGCGGGCGGGCACGCCTCGACACCCGCCCGGATGGGCCCGACCGCGCGCATCGCGCGCGCCGTCCTGCGGCTCGAACGCGCCCCGCTGCCGGCCAGGGCCCCCGCGCCCACCCTGGAGCTGTTCCGCCGGATCACCCCGCACGTCCCGCGGGCGGCGCGCCCGCTGCTGGCCCGGCTCACCGGGCTGCCGCGCCTGCTCACCCGACTGCTGCTGGCCGCCGGCCCGGAGGCGGCGGCGATGGTGCGCACGACGCTGGCGGTCACGACCCTGTCGGGCAGCCCGGCGCTCAACGTCATCGCGGCCGGCGCGACCGCGGGGGTGAACGCGCGGGTGATGGTCGGCGACACCGTCGCGGGCGTCGTCGCGCACGTGCGCCGCACGATCGCCGACGACGGGATCTCGATCGAGGTCGTCGAGCGGCACGAGCCGAGCCCGGTCTCGCCGTGGGACGAGGCGTTCGGGCTGCTGGAGTCGACCACCGCCGCGGTGTTCCCGGACGCCGTGACCACGCCGTACGTGATGATGGCCAGCGCCGACGCCCGGCACTTCACCCGCATCTGCGAGCGCGTCTACCGGTTCGCGCCGCTGCGGATGTCCCGCGCGCAGCGCGCGTCGATCCACGGCGCCGACGAGCACGTGCGCGTGGCCGACCTGCTCGACGGGGTCGAGTGGTACCGGCGGCTGCTGCTCGCGCTGCCCGGCGGGGACGGCTAGTGCGGTGACCACATAGGTCCACCGGGTCAGGCTGCCGCGGGTCGGCCCCAGCGGCGTTGGCGTTCGCTGCGGACCCGAGCCCGCTCACGTCGCTGGGCGGCGAGGACGTCGGGATGGCGGGCGTTGGCGTTGCGCCAGCGCAGGTAGTCCTGCAACCGGCGCGCCAGCGCCGGGTGGTTGGGGTGGTTCGAGGCGCCCATGACAAAGCTGCGCAGCGGCCCGAACTGGGCCTCGATCGGGTTGGCCCAGGACGCATAGGTTGGGGTCAAACACAGCTCAACGTTGTTCGTTGCGGCCCAGGCCCGGATCTTCGCGGTCTTGTTCGCCGACAGGTTGTCCATGATCACGTAGATCGGGGCGCCGTCCAGGCGGGCCGCTCGGATGCTCTTGAGAGCAGCCAGGCTGTGGTCAGCGCCTTTGCGGCGCCGCGTCACGCCCCAGAGCTGGTCATCGCCGAGGCTGTAGCAGCCGTGGAAGTAGCGGATGCCGTGCGTGCGGGTGTAGGTCGCCGGCAACCGAGCCGGCTTCGACTCGGGTGCCCAGCTCGAGCCGTGACACGGCCGGATGGACAGCGGCCCGAACTGGTCGAAGGCGAAGCAGCGGTCCAGGAACCGGGTGGTGACCTCGTCGATGCGGTCGAGCTTGGCGTCCTTGTCCGGGTCGCGGGACTCCTTCCAGGTGCGCGTGCGCTGGAACGACACGTGCTGCTCGCGCAGGATCTGGCGCAGCCGCTCACGACTGAGCACGACCCGGCGCTCGTGGCAGCGGCCCAGGTAGTCGACCAGTTTGCGCAGGCTCCAGTGGGTGAAGGGGCACCCGAGCTTGGTAGGTCGGGTGGTGGCCGTCGTGACGATGAAGGCGATGTCGTCGTCACTGATCAGGCGGGGACGGCCTCCCGCCC
>NZ_JAGSOV010000118.1 GCF_023898865.1 Pseudonocardia humida | reverse complement strand
TACGCTGTGGCCCACGGCCATCGCGTGATCATCTGATGTCGACACAACGGACGAGGATCACGCGGTGGCCGCCTCACGTCCGGGACCGCCACGCCAGCAAGATCACGACCTACGGCTGGAGTACTAGTGCCGCGTGCGGGAAGTTGATTGACGGTGGGCTTTCGCGATAACCGTGTCCGCGTCCTTGGTCCAGATAAACGGGTGGCAGCGGTCGTTCCAGCCGTCGATGAACGCGGTGATCGCCTCGATCAGATCGCGGACCGAGCCGTAGCTGCCGCGGCGGATGGCCTGGCGGGTGATGATCCCGAAGAAGATCTCCACCATGTTCAGCCACGACCCCGAGGTCGGAGTGAAGTGCAGCGTGACCCGCGAGTTCTTGGCCAGCCAGGTCTTCACGGCGGGGTGTTTGTGGGTGGCGTAGTTGTCCACCACGAGGTGCAGCTCGCGGCGCGGGTAGGCCCTGGCCACCTGCTTGAGGAAGGTCAGGAACTCCTGGTGGCGGTGTCGGGGCAGGCACGCCTGCTCGACGCGGCCGGTGGCGACCTCGAGGGCGGCGAACAGGGTGGTGGTGCCGTGGCGGACGTGGTCGTGGGTGGCGCGCTCGGGCAGCCCGGGCCGGATCGGGAGGATCGGCGCGGTCCGGTCCAGGGCCTGGATCTGGGACTTCTCGTCCACGCACAGCACCACCGCCTTCTCCGGCGGATGCAGATACAGGCCAACGACGTCGCGGATCCTGGCATCCAACTCGGGGTCGGTGGAGAACTTGAAGGTCTCGGCGCGCCAGGGCTGCAGGTTCCACTTGCGCCAGATCCGGGCCACGGTGGCGAAGGAGATCCCCAGCTCGGCGGCCAGCAGCCGGGCCGACCAGTGCGTGACACCGAGGTGCTCGGGCGGGCGTCCGTCCTCGGTCAGGGTGGCGACCACGACGGCCACGTCGTCGATCTCGGGTGGGCGGCCGCTGCGTTTTTGGTCGTGCAGGAACGTGATACCGCCGGCGTCGTAGCGGGCCCGCCAGTCCACCACCGTCGGGCGACTGGTCCCGGTCCGGCGGGCGATCTCGGCGTTGGGCAACCCGTCCGCGGCCAGCAACACGATCCGCGCCCGCAACGCCAGCCCCGCACGCACCGAACTCGCCCGGGTCAACGCCTCCAGACGTGCCCGATCACCCTCACGCAGCACCAACGGCGCAGCAACCGACATGCCTCATCGTCCCGCGCCACCAACTGTAAACAGAGTTACGACACGCGACACTAGAGCCAGATCACCTCTTGCAGCTGGAACTCTCGATCAGTGCGCGCGTGCTGGGCAGTTTCGACGTCCTGCTCGCCACAACCGACAAGTCGAGAGGAAGCACTGACGATTCATCTGAGAATGTCTCGGGAGCAGAACGACTCGAGCTGCGCATCAACTCCATCTTGTTGAGTTCGCTTCCATGCCTCATTCACCTCTCCGGCCGGAGCCTCGCCGCCCACCACGACGAAGCTGCCGCGCCGTCGTACACCTTGACGTTTGATCTTGTCGGCCGGAAGCGATACCGCAATGTTCTGGAGAACGACGTTCGAGGTACCGCGCTCACCGCTCGTCGACTCGAGATGGCACCTGACCGTGCCGTTCAGCCACTCGTTGACGCCGGCACCCTCCTCCTCGCACCCCATGACCGGACCCATCGCACAGCCCGCATCGTGTCCAGCACGGGCACCACCGCGAGACCTCGCCGTTTCCACACCAGCATCGCGTCGACCCGAAGGGCTGGCGACCGTACCAGCAAGCTGTTCCGCAGGCCGTCGCCCGTGCGGCTGTCGATCCCGCTGCGCACCGCGACCGTCCAGGCCCTGGTTGGCCAACTGGCAGTAACCGGATGCGCGCCGATGATGCGATTCGGCTCGCCCCGTGCAGGGCCTCTGCACCGAGCGCCCGATCCGCCGGCGCCAGGCTCGCCCACACGTGATTACGCCTACAGACGCTGAAGCTCCTGCTGGCCTTCGATCCCCCGGTACGCCGAGCTCAGCCCGCGCCGGCTCGACAATGCCGAGCTGGCGAGCCTGCTGAACGGCCCGTTCCTCGAGCGCCCTCGACACGCGAGCGCAGCAACAGCATCGTGTGCTGCGCCCGCGATCACCTTCGCCGACAGCCTCTCCCAGGTCCGCACCGGCAGCGCCTCACGGATCATGGCCTCGCCGAGAAATCTCGCGATGTGGCTGCACCACCTGACTGGTGTTGCGAACATCGCTGAGGGATCACGCTTTGCGCGGCCCGTCCGTTGCGGCTACTCGAGATCATCTGACTCTGCCGACCCCACGGGATGACGTTCGCTGCGGTGAGGACGTGGTCGTTCACCACGGCCTACCTCTACCAACTGGACCATCTCGTCCAGGCTAGAGTAGCGTGACATCGATCGGCACGCCTCCGCCGATCATCAGGGAGTCTGAGGCATCAGCGCACCTGAGGGTCCTGACGGAGCGCCCTGGTGCAGCGACCCTGCCTCCGGTAGCGTACGGCTCCGGCCCGGTCAGGCGCCTCTGCTCCGGAGCAACAATGGACCGTATCGTCCACAGAAGCGCCCGCCGGAGTGTGACGGCGGGTACTGAGTACAGGGAGATGCCAGATGAAGGCGATCGTGGTGACGGATCAAGCCGCAGGAACGGGCGGGATGACGCTCGTGGAGCGGCCGGAGCCGGAGGCGGCGGGGAACGACGTCCTCGTCGAGGTGCATGCGTCGGGATTCACCCCCGGTGAGCTCACGTGGCCCTCGAACTGGGCCGATCGCCTCGGTCGTGACCGGACGCCTTCGATTCCCGGGCACGAGATGGCCGGCGTGGTCAGTGCTCTCGGCTATGGCACGACGGGCCTGTCAGTGGGACAGCGGGTGTTCGGCCTCACGGACTGGACCCGCGACGGCACGCTGGCGGAGTACGCGGCGGTCGAGGCACGCAACCTCGCGCCGCTGCCGGGCGACGTCGACTTCACGGTGGGCGCCAGCCTCCCGATCTCAGGGCTGACCGCATGGCAGGGACTCTTCGACCACGGCCGCCTCCAGGCAGGACAGAGCCTCCTCGTGCACGGCGCGGCCGGCGGAGTCGGGTCGATGGTGGTGCAGCTCGCGCGCGAGGCCGGCGCCTACATCATCGGCACCGGACGCGCTGCCGACCGGCAGACCGCGCTCGACTTCGGCGCGCAGGATTTCGTCGACCTCCCGACCGACTCACTGGAAGACGTCGGCAGCGTCGATCTGGTGTTCGACGTCATCGGCGGGGACATTCAGAAGCGGTCCGCGGGGCTGGTGAGAGCCGGAGGAACGCTGGTGACCATCGCCGGCCCGCCCGAGGCACGACCCGCCGACGGCCTGGCCATCGACTTCGTCGTCGAGTCAGACCGTGCTCAGCTGGGTGAGATCGTCCGGCGGGTGCGAGACGGACGACTGCGGACGAACATCGGCAACATCGCGACCCTCGACGACGCCGTCGCCGCCTTCAACTCGACCGAGCGGGTCAAGGGCAAGACGATCATCCGCGTTCGTCCGTAACGACTGCGGGACGCGATCGCAGGGCTCCCCGAGCAACAAGATGCAAGCCAGCTCGTCGGTTAAGCGCGGCAGGCCACGCAGACCTCAACACGCCGAGTAGGCGTGAGGGACTGCTGCACCGATAGGTGACAGGTCAGTCAGGCCGCCTGTGCGGCAGGTCTGGTGATCATTGCTTCGTACTCAACCGGGGTCAACCGGCCCAGCGTGAGCTGGCGGCGGCGCCGGTGGTAGGT
>NZ_JAGSOV010000117.1 GCF_023898865.1 Pseudonocardia humida | reverse complement strand
GATGGTGTGTGGGTGTCTTTTGAGAACTCAACAGTGTGTCGAGCTATTGTTTTTCTGGTTTTGGTTTTGTGCCAGATATTTGTTCGGCCGAGTGGAGCGCGTACCCCGTGCGTTGGCTTCCTCGGTGGTTTTGCCAGGTTTTGTTGGAGAGTTTGATCCTGGCTCAGGACGAACGCTGGCGGCGTGCTTAACACATGCAAGTCGAGCGGTAAGGCCCTTCGGGGTACACGAGCGGCGAACGGGTGAGTAACACGTGGGTGACCTGCCCCCAACTCTGGGATAAGCCCGGGAAACTGGGTCTAATACCGGATATGACTACATGTCGCATGGTGTGTGGTGGAAAGTTTTTCGGTTGGGGATGGGCCCGCGGCCTATCAGCTTGTTGGTGGGGTGATGGCCTACCAAGGCGACGACGGGTAGCCGGCCTGAGAGGGCGACCGGCCACACTGGGACTGAGACACGGCCCAGACTCCTACGGGAGGCAGCAGTGGGGAATATTGCGCAATGGGCGAAAGCCTGACGCAGCGACGCCGCGTGGGGGATGACGGCCTTCGGGTTGTAAACCTCTTTCGCCAGGGACGAAGCGTGAGTGACGGTACCTGGATAAGAAGCACCGGCCAACTACGTGCCAGCAGCCGCGGTAATACGTAGGGTGCGAGCGTTGTCCGGAATTATTGGGCGTAAAGAGCTCGTAGGCGGTCTGTCGCGTCGGTCGTGAAAACTTGGGGCTTAACCCTGAGCTTGCGGTCGATACGGGCATGACTGGAGTTCGGCAGGGGAGACTGGAATTCCTGGTGTAGCGGTGAAATGCGCAGATATCAGGAGGAACACCGGTGGCGAAGGCGGGTCTCTGGGCCGATACTGACGCTGAGGAGCGAAAGCGTGGGGAGCGAACAGGATTAGATACCCTGGTAGTCCACGCCGTAAACGGTGGGCGCTAGGTGTGGGGGCCATTCCACGGTCTCTGTGCCGCAGCTAACGCATTAAGCGCCCCGCCTGGGGAGTACGGCCGCAAGGCTAAAACTCAAAGGAATTGACGGGGGCCCGCACAAGCGGCGGAGCATGTGGATTAATTCGATGCAACGCGAAGAACCTTACCTGGGTTTGACATGCGCCAGACGCGTCTAGAGATAGGCGTTCCCTTGTGGTTGGTGTGCAGGTGGTGCATGGCTGTCGTCAGCTCGTGTCGTGAGATGTTGGGTTAAGTCCCGCAACGAGCGCAACCCTCGTTCCATGTTGCCAGCGGGTTATGCCGGGGACTCATGGGAGACTGCCGGGGTCAACTCGGAGGAAGGTGGGGATGACGTCAAGTCATCATGCCCCTTATGTCCAGGGCTTCACACATGCTACAATGGCCAGTACAGAGGGCTGCGAGACCGTGAGGTGGAGCGAATCCCTTAAAGCTGGTCTCAGTTCGGATCGGGGTCTGCAACTCGACCCCGTGAAGTTGGAGTCGCTAGTAATCGCAGATCAGCAACGCTGCGGTGAATACGTTCCCGGGCCTTGTACACACCGCCCGTCACGTCACGAAAGTTGGTAACACCCGAAGCCGACGGCCTAACCCCTTGTGGGAGGGAGTTGTCGAAGGTGGGACTGGCGATTGGGACGAAGTCGTAACAAGGTAGCCGTACCGGAAGGTGCGGCTGGATCACCTCCTTTCTAAGGAGTCTCACCGTGTTGGTGGGATAGACCGGTTCGGTTCGTGGTTCGCCGGCTTCGGTCGGTGGGTGCGGTGGGCTGGTTGTCCTTATCTCTGATTCCATGCTCTCGTGATCGCGTTTCGGCGCGGGTGGAGTGTGGCTGGGTGGAACACGAGACTGATGCAGTCCTGGATGAGCGTGGCTTGGCACACTGTTGGGTCCTGAGGAGACACCTGGTTGGTGTTTTTTCTGGTGGCTGCTCCTGGCCTGGGCCGTCTAACGCATCCCGAAGGTTTCTGGGTGGGTGTGGTGGTGGTCGTGTGGGTTGGGGTGTGGTTGTGTGTTGAGTGTTGCATAGTGGATGCGAGCATCTTGTTGTGGTGAAGTGTGTAAGAGCACATGGTGGATGTCTTGGCATCAGGAGCCGATGAAGGACGTGGGAGGCCGCGATAGTCCTCGGGGAGTTGTCAACCTAGCTGTGATCCGAGGGTGTCCGAATGGGGAAACCCAGCGCCCGTCATGGGGCGTTACCAGCATCTGAATTCATAGGGTGTTGGGGGGAACGTGGGGAAGTGAAACATCTCAGTACCCACAGGAAGAGAAAACAATAGTGATTCCGTGAGTAGTGGCGAGCGAAAGCGGATGTGGCTAAACCGATGCTGTGTCAAGCCGGCAGGCGTTGCAGTGTGGGTGTTGTGGGACCGACCGTATCATTTCTGCCGAGATGGTGAATGTGGTTGTGTGTGTTAGTGGAAGACCTCTGGAAAGGGTCGCCGTAGTGGGTGAGAGCCCCGTACACGAAAACGCATGCGTCATGTTGGGTCGTGTTCCCGAGTAGCAGCGGGCTCGTGGAATCTGCTGTGAATCCGCCGGGACCACCCGGTAAGCCTAAATACTACCTGATGACCGATAGCGGACTAGTACCGTGAGGGAAAGATGAAAAGTACCCCGGGAGGGGAGTGAAATAGTACCTGAAACCGTGTGCTTACAAGCCGTCAGAGCCTCTTCGTGTGGTGATGGCGTGCCTTTTGAAGAATGAGCCTGCGAGTTATGCTTCGTGGCGAGGTTAACCTGTTGTGGGGTAGCCGTAGCGAAAGCGAGTCTGAATAGGGCGTTGTAGTCGCGGGGTGTAGACCCGAAGCGGAGTGATCTACCCATGGCCAGGGTGAAGCGGCTGTAAGAGGTCGTGGAGGCCCGAACCCACCAGGGTTGAAAACCTGGGGGATGAGCTGTGGGTAGGGGTGAAAGGCCAATCAAACTCCGTGATAGCTGGTTCTCCCCGAAATGCATTTAGGTGCAGCGTCGTGTGGTGGGTGCCGGAGGTAGAGCACTGGATGGGCTAGGGGGCCGACAAGCTTACTGAACTCAGCCAAACTCCGAATGCCGGTACTTTTAGCGCGGCAGTGAGACTGCGGGGGATAAGCTTCGTAGTCGAGAGGGAAACAGCCCAGATCACCGGCTAAGGCCCCTAAGCGTGTGCTAAGTGGGAAAGGATGTGGGATCGCCCGGACAACCAGGAGGTTGGCTTAGAAGCAGCCACCCTTTAAAGAGTGCGTAATAGCTCACTGGTCAAGTGGTCCTGCGCCGACAATGTAGCGGGGCTCAAGTGCACCGCCGAAGCCGTGGCAACATCATTGGTAATCCGCTTCCATCTTCGGGTGGTTGTGTAGTTGTGGTGTTGGGTAGGGGAGCGTCATGCATCCGGCGAAGCTCCGGGGTGACCCAGGGGTGGAGGGTGTGTGAGTGAGAATGCAGGCATGAGTAGCGAATGCAGAGTGAGAATCTCTGCCGCCGAATGACCAAGGGTTCCTGGGCCAGGTTGTTCCGCCCAGGGTGAGCCGGGACCTAAGGCGAGGCCGACAGGCGTAGTCGATGGACAACGGGTTGATATTCCCGTGCTCGTGATAGTGCGCCCGTGTCGAGGCCAGGGATGCTGACCATCCGAACCCGCTTACTGACCTTCGGGTTGGTTTGTTGGGGGAGCGTGGGACCCGACCTGGTAGTAGACAAGCGATGGGGTGACGCAGGAGGGTAGCTCCGCCAGGCGTTGGTTGTCCTGGTGCAAGCCTGTAGCCCGAGATCCAGGTAAATCCGGTTCTCGTGAAGGGTGAGAGGTGATGCGTAGCCGATTGAGGCGAAGTAGGGTGATCCCATGCTGCCGAGAAAAGCCTCTAGCGAGTGCTGTTGCGGCCCGTACCCTAAACCGACACAGGTGGTCAGGTAGAGAATACCGAGGCGATCGAGTGAACTGTGGTTAAGGAACTCGGCAAAATACCTCCGTAACTTCGGGAGAAGGAGGACCGTCTGGCTTGAAGCCCTTCGCGGGCTAGGGTTGGGCGGTCGCAGAGACCAGGCCCAAGCGACTGTTTACTAAAAACACAGGTCCGTGCGAAGTCGTAAGACGATGTATACGGACTGACGCCTGCCCGGTGCTGGAACGTTAAGAGGACCTGTTAGTCCCTTCGGGGGCGAAGCGGAGAATTTAAGCGCCAGTAAACGGCGGTGGTAACTATAACCATCCTAAGGTAGCGAAATTCCTTGTCGGGTAAGTTCCGACCTGCACGAATGGCGTAACGACTTGGGCGCTGTCTCGACCACAGACTCGGCGAAATTGCATTACGAGTAAAGATGCTCGTTACGCGCGGCAGGACGGAAAGACCCCGGGACCTTTACTACAGCTTGGTATTGGTGCTCGGTTCGGCTTGTGTAGGATAGGTGGGAGACTGTGAAGCGTTCACGCTAGTGGGTGTGGAGTCGTTCTTGAAATACCACTCTGGTCGAATTGGGTGTCTGAACCTCGGGCCATGATCTGGTTCAGGGACAGTGCCTGGTGGGTAGTTTAACTGGGGCGGTTGCCTCCCAAAGAGTAACGGAGGCGCCCAAAGGTTCCCTCAGCCTGGTTGGCAATCAGGTGTTGAGTGTAAGTGCACAAGGGAGCTTGACTGTGAGACTGACGGGTCGAGCAGGGACGAAAGTCGGGACTAGTGATCCGGCACCACCTGGTGGAAGGGGTGTCGCTCAACGGATAAAAGGTACCCCGGGGATAACAGGCTGATCTTGCCCAAGAGTCCATATCGACGGCATGGTTTGGCACCTCGATGTCGGCTCGTCGCATCCTGGGGCTGGAGTCGGTCCCAAGGGTTGGGCTGTTCGCCCATTAAAGCGGTACGCGAGCTGGGTTTAGAACGTCGTGAGACAGTTCGGTCCCTATCCGCCGCGCGCGTAGGATACTTGAGGAAGGCTGTCCCTAGTACGAGAGGACCGGGACGGACGAACCTCTGGTGTGCCAGTTGTCCCGCCAGGGGCATGGCTGGTTGGCTATGTTCGGAAGGGATAACCGCTGAAGGCATCTAAGCGGGAAGCTCGTTCCAAGATGAGGTATCCCACCACCTTTGCGTGGTTAAGGCCCCCTAGAGACCATGGGGTTGATAGGCCAGAGATGGAAGCCTCGTGAGGGGTGGAGTTGACTGGTACTAATAGGCCGAGGGCTTGACCACAACATTGTTGTTCGCATCCACTGTGTGACCCTGAGCACACAACCACATTCGCAGCTTCTATCTGTTTGTTTGGATAGTGTTGTCGGTGGTTGTGGCGGAGGGGGTACGCCCGGTCCCATTCCGAACCCGGAAGCTAAGCCCTCCAGCGCCGATGGTACTGCACTCGTCAGGGTGTGGGAGAGTAGGTCGCCGCCGACATTCAACATTGGGGCCCGGTTCCGCTATTTGCGGAACCGGGCCCTTTTTT